>JARSSH010000014.1 GCA_029624815.1 Candidatus Competibacter sp. | reverse complement strand
GTTTCAACAGCAAGGCTTCTTTCTTAATGAAAATACCACACCTTTACAGGGCTGGCGAGATGAACCCACATGATTTCGTCACTACGGATGCAGACATCATGCACGGCATTCCTGTCTTCAAAGGAACCCGTATCCCGATAGAAACCTTATTTGATTATCTGGCCACTGGCGATAGCATCGACGAGTTTTTGGATGATTTTCCGACGGTTTCAAAGCAATTGGTCGAAATGGCGCTTGAGTATTCCAAACAGGCGCTGGTGGCATAAAACCATGCGAATTTTATTGGATGAAAACGTGCCCAGAAAACTGAAACAGGCTTTTCCCGGCTTGATCGTGGCGACCGTGGGAGAAATGGGCTGGGCTGGCATCGGAAATGGGGAACTGTTGCAACGGGCTGAAAATATATTTGACGTTCTGATCACAGTTGATAAAAGCGTTCAGCACCAAAATGCCCTGGATGGCAAAAACATCGCCTTAATCACGCTCATCGTCCGCTGGAACAAGCTACGGTATTTATTGCCGCTGGTTCCAAGCCGGCTTGTTTCATATACGCAGGGCGCGTATATTTAATCCATGCGCTACGAGTTCATCGAGTCTCCGATATTCTCGTCGTACCTGTCGGACTATCTGACCGACGACGAATATGCCGAGCTTCAGGAATATCTGTGCGATGACCCAGAGGCCGGCGAGGTAGTGCGCGGTTCCGGTGGCGTGCGCAAGGTGCGCTGGCGCCGGGCCGGAATCGGCAAGTCTGGCGGGGTACGGGTGTGCTACTACGCGCGCACTCGCGCCGGGCAAATCCTGATGTTGGTGATTTACGCCAAAAGCGCCCGTGACTCGATTCCTGGGCACGTACTCAAATCCTTGCGTGAGGAAATGGAACATGCCGATGACTGAACAGGAACTCCTGGCCCGCGACGCCGGGCGCGATCTGGGCGCGGAACTGTTGCAGGCGGTGCGCGACGTGAAAGCGGGACGCTGGGCGCGGAAGACGACCTTCACGGTGCTACCGGAAGGCGTGGTCTGCCGACGCATCGAACGACCAGACGGTACGGTGGAAAAAGAAGAGCGGTTGACCGGTCCGCGTTGGGAACTGATGGCGGCCCGCGCTCACTCGGGACTCTCGCAAGCGGATTTCGCCCAAGCACTGGGCGTTTCCAAGCGCACCCTGGAAAACTGGGAACAGGGCCGAGTGGAGCCCACCGGCGCGGCCCGGCGGCTTTTGAAACTGGCGGCGCGTTTTCCAGATACCTTGCATCGCCTGGCGGCGATTGAATAACCACCTCTCCGAACCTGCATCGAGATCGCCAGGCATACCTGTGTCCACGGATGCGGCGGGCGCGAGGCGCGGGTGATCATGAGTCCGCTTCCAGGACTCGCACGGACGGAAGCGCCGAATAGCGTTGTCAGGGATGATCGGGCGCGGGGCCGAAGGATGGCCGAAGGCTCCGTGGCTTCTTTCAGTGTCGAGTTATTCTCCAAAGGAGATCGCCATGCGTTTTCCCTACGGCATCGCCGACTTTGCCGCGCTCATCGACGAAGCGTATTTCTACGTCGATCGCACCGACCGGATTCCCCTGCTTGAGAATGCCGGCAAACAACTGTTGTTTCTGCGCCCGCGCCGCTTCGGTAAAAGCCTGTGGCTATCCACGCTGGAAAACTACTACGACCTGGCGCGGGCGGACGATTTCGAGCGACTGTTCGGCGGACTGAAGATCGGCCAGAATCCGACACCGCTGCGCAATCGCTATTTCATCCTCAAACTCAACTTTTCCATGGTGGACCCCAAGGGGGACCATACCGCGATTCATCGGGCTTTACACCAGCATCTCAATGACGAAATCAACGCCTTCGATCAGCGCTACCGGGCGCATCTGCCGCAACCGGTCAAGCTTCACGAAGAAAACGCCCTGTCTTCCTTGCGGAATCTGCTAGCGACAGTCAGCGAAACACCCCACCGGCTGTATCTGCTGATCGACGAATACGACAATTTCGCCAACGAAGTCATGATCAGCCCATTGCAGGGCACGAATCGCTACCAGGAACTGGTGGAAAGCGAGGGAACGATCAAGACCTTTTTCAAGGCGGTCAAAGCCGGAGCGGAAGGGCAGGGGATCGACCGGGTATTCCTGACCGGCGTGTCGCCGGTGGTGTTGAGCGACATGACCAGCGGCTATAACGTCGCCAAGGACTTGACGCACCTGGACGAGTATCACGATTTGTGCGGATTCACCGCTGGGGAGTTGGCGGACGCCCTGGGCGGGGTGCTGGCCGAGCGTGGGATTCCCGCCGAGCAAGCTCCCGGCATCCTGGAGCTGCTGCAACGCTTCTACAACGGCTACCGGTTTGGCGAAGGGGACAACCCGCTGCTCTACAATCCGACCCTGGCGTTGTATTTCCTGGACTACTTCGATCGCTACGGCCGCTACCCGCGCCAGATGCTCGACGACAACCTGGCGATGGACCGCAACCGGATTCAGTACGTGGCCCGATTGCCGCACGGTGAAACGCTGGTGAATCAGGCACTGAACGACGCCAAACCGCTCGCCGTCGCGCAACTGGTCAACCGCTTCGGGGTGCGGGACATGCTCACCGCGCCGCGCAACCCCGATTTTCTCGTCACCCTGTTGTATTACTTTGGCGTTCTCACCCTGGCCGGACGGGACGCCCTGGGCAAACTGCAACTCGCCATTCCCAATCAGGTGATCCGCAAGCTCTACGTCGAGCGCTTACAGGAACAACTCCTGCCACGCTACGAAGATCAGGAACAACGGCAGGCGGTGGTCGAACGGTTCTACGCCAGCGGCGACCTTGGCCCCCTCTGCGACCTGCTCGAACGGACCTATTTCAAGGTCTTCGACAACCGCGACTTGCGCTGGAGCAACGAGCTGGTGGTGAAGACGGCGTTTCTGGTGGTGCTGTTCAATGATGCGTTCTACATCATGGACTCGGAACCGGCGCTGGGACGAGGGTACGGCGATCTGCTGCTGCGGGTGCGGCCCGACATGCGTCAGTATCAATTGCTCGATCACTTGCTGGAATTCAAGACGGTCGGTCTCAAAGCGGTCGGTCTGACGAGCGCCGATCTGGCGGCAAAGACGCGGGAGGAGTTGCGTGCCCTGCCGGTGATCGCGGAGAAATTGCAGGAGGCGGAACGGCAACTCGACGGTTATCGAGAGGCGCTGAAGCGCGCCGACGGCGAGGGTCTCAAGTTGCATACCCACGCGGTGGTGTGCATCGGGCTGGAACGGCTGGTGTGGTGAACGTTCACTGCTGGAATTTCGGGGTCCGGTCTTGTCTTTTGCACCTTATACCAATTCCCGGTAAGTTTTATATTTCCCGCGTAGGGCGGGTTAGCGCAGCGTAACCCGCCGAAGTCACAATCAAATCGGCGGGTTACGGGCCGACGCCCTAACCCGCCCTACCCCTCTGAATCATAAAATCTATTGAGAAACGGTATTATGAGGTCGGCAACCTGACTCGGAAAGTGGTCGCCATGGGGCCAAGTCCGCGAAAAATCGGACTTGACTTCAATCGCTTCCCAATCCCTCCGAAAATCGGCTTGTCATCAAAAATTGGCTTTTTCCTTGCCTTTTTCCGCGCATGAACGCCTCTTCCGAACTCCATGCAAATTTCCGTGCAACTGGCCCCAAACCGGTTACGCTTGGTCTTTCCCAATCCATCCTTCGTAAAACCGCATGCACGATCTCATTCCCCTGACAATCGCCGTCATCCTGCTGGTCGGGGTCGGCGCGCAATGGCTGGCCTGGTGGCTGGGCCTGCCCGCCATTTTACCGCTGCTGGCCGTTGGCATCGTCGTCGGCCCGGTCACCGGCTGGCTCAACCCCGACCGCCTGTTCGGCGATCTGCTGTTTCCCATGGTCTCGCTCGGCGTCGCCGTTATCCTGTTCGAGGGCGCGCTGACCCTGCGCTTCGCGGAAATCCGCGGCCGGGCGCGCGTGGTCCGCAACCTGGTGTCCTTCGGCGCGCTGATCAACTGGCTGCTCATCGCGCTCGCCACCCGTCTGTGCATGGATTTGCCTTGGTCCCTGGCGCTGCTGTTCGGCGCGCTGGTCACCGTCACCGGTCCCACCGTGGTGGCGCCGCTGCTGCGCAGCGTTCGCCCTCAACGCGAAATCGCCAGCATCCTGCGCTGGGAAGGCATCCTGATCGACCCCATCGGCGCCTTGCTGGCGGTGCTGGTGTTCGAGTTCACCGTTTCCAAACAGGATCAGATCCAGAATACCCTGTTGCTGTTCAGCGCCACCGTCATCGCCGGCACCCTGCTCGGTCTGGCTGGCGCCTGGCTGCTCGCCAACCTGATCCGCCGGCAACTGCTGCCCGAATACCTGCATCGCATCGGCAGCCTGGCGCTGGTGCTGGGCGTGTTCGCCTTGTCCAACGCCCTCGCCGCCGAATCCGGTCTGCTGGCGGTGACGGTCATGGGTATGCGGCTGGCCAATACCCGCAATCTGATCATCGAGGACATCCTCAACTTCAAGGAAACCCTGACCCTGCTGCTGATTTCGATCCTGTTCATCGTACTGGCGGCGCGACTCGATCCCCATGCCTTCGCCGGCATGGGCTGGGGCGCGTTCGGGGTGATGCTGGCGATTCTCTTCGTTGCCCGCCCCGCCACGGTGTGGCTGTCCGCCATCGGCTCGAAGCTCGACTGGCGGCAAAAAGCGGTGCTGGCCTGGATCGCCCCGCGCGGCATCGTCGCGGCGGCGGTCTCCGCGCTGTTCGCCCTGCAACTGGAGCGGCTGGGCCATGCCGAGGCCCGTACTCTGGCGGCGCTGACTTTCCTGGTCATCCTGGTCACGGTCATCCTGCAAAGCCTGACCGCCAAGGCCGTGGTGAAAAAACTGGGGCTGGCGGCGCCGCCGCCGCGCGGGGTGCTGATCGTGGGCGCCACCCGGGTCGGGCATGCGGTGGCCAGGGCGCTGCACGAGCGAGAGATTCCGGTCATTCTGGCCGATCCGGTCTGGCAAAATCTCCGCGCCACCCGCATGGCCGGCATCCCCGTCTACCACGGCAACGTCCTGTCCGAACATGCCGACACCTATCTGGATCTCACCGGCATCGGCAAGTTGTTGGCCATGTCGCTGTGGATGGAGCGCAATACCCTCGCCGGTCTGTATTACCGGCCGCTGTTCGGAGCCGATCAAGTTTACACCCTGCGCCTGGACGAGGAGCGGGACAGCATCAACCGCAACCGGGTGATCCCGTCCTATCGCACCGCCCGGCTGTTCGGCGAACAGGTCACCTTCGCCCGGTTGCAGGACCGGTTGGATCAGGGTCACACCATCCGCGCCACGCCGCTGACCGCCAATTTCGACTTCGCCGCTTTCCGCGAGAAATGGGGCGATCGCGCCATCCCGCTGTTCGCGCTCGACCCCAAGGACAAACTCCGGGTGTTCTCGACCCGGGAAACGCTGCAACCCGCGGCCGGCTGGACCGTGATCAGCCTGCTGCCGCCCGCCGAACCGAACCGCGGCGGCAACGGCAAGGACGATGGAAAAAACAAGGACAGGAAAGATAAGGACAAGGAAAACGCGCAAGGATAAGAACAGCGGTGAGACCGGTTGACCGCGCGGTGGGCAACCGGCCCCGCCTCGAATCAATCGGCGGTCGGCGACTCGGAACGAGCCGCTTCTTTCCGTAACCGCAGCCGCTCCAAGCGCTGCCAAGCCTCCAGCACGCAAGCCACCGACCAGGCTTGAGCCGGTGCGCCGCGTGGATGGTGCGGCGGCGCACCGTCGAAGATTTCGCTGACCGTACCCAGGCCGGCATCGAACAGGTGATCGCGGATCGGCTCCAGCCAGGCTTGCGCCGCCGCCGCGTCGCCATGCGCCCGGTATGCGGCCAAGGCATAGTGCCCCAGCAGCCAGCCCCAAACCGGCCCCTGATGGTAGCCGCCGTCCCGTTCCGTCGGGTCGCCCAGATAGTGGGGCCGGAATTCGGCATGGCGCGACGCCAGGGAGCGCAGGCCATGAGAGGTCAGTAGCTCTCGCCCGCAAACCCGCACCACCGCCTGCCGCACCGCCGGATCGAGCGGGCTGTGGGGCAGACTGACCGCCAGCAACTGATTGGGGCGAATGCTCGAATCGTTGCCGTCGGGTCCATCCAGCACGTCGAACAAGCCTTCGCCGTCGGGTCGGACGAAGCGGCGGAATCCCATCCGCGCCTGCGCCGCCAGATCGTCGTACAGCGTCGGCGACTGCCGCAAGCGTCGGGCGAAGCCGGCCAGACACAGCAAGGCGTTGTACCAGAGCGCGTTGATTTCCACCGGTTTGCCGATGCGCGGCGTCACCACCCAATCGCCGACCTTGGCGTCCATCCAGGTCAACTGCGTCCCCGGTTCGCCGCAGCGCAACAGTCCGTCGGCCTCGTCCTGACCGATGCCGTAACGGGCGCCGGCGACATGCCAGGCGACGATCTCCTGCAAGACCGGAAACACCTCGATCAAGGTCTTGGTGTCGGCGCTGGCCTCCAGATAGGCCCGCCAGGCTTCGATGTACCACAGCGCGGCATCGGCGGTGTTGTAGGCCAACGGCTCGCCCTCGGCGGAAAACAGATTGGGCAACATGCCGCGGTCGGCGAAACGGGCGAAAGTCAGCAGGATGCGGCGGGCGATATCGCAACGGCCGGTCGCCAGCGTCAGCCCCGGCAGCGCGATCATGGTGTCGCGACCCCAGTCGCCGAACCAGGGATAGCCGGCGATCACCGTCTCGCCCTCGGGCAAATCCGGCAGCGGTCGGGCGACCAGAAAACTGTCCGCGGCCAGCACCAGTTGCCGGATCCAGTCCGGGGCCTGTCGCAATTCGGGAATCTGGGTGGCGGCCTGCTCCAGCAAACGGGCTTCGCGCGCCAGAAAGCGCCGCAAGGCCGCTTCCAAATCGAGTTCCGCCTCTTCGTGCAGGCTGGCGACGATGCCGCTCCAAACGCCTGGACGCAAGGCCAGCACCGCTTCTCCCAGGCAGAAATGATGGTCGCGGTGCGCCAGGCCGCGCTCGTGCTCGATTGGCAGGTCGAAATTCTCGAACCAGTTGACGCCGTCCGCCATGAGGCCGCCGCGAATCCATAGCCGCAGGGTGAAATCCGGGGTATGCACGCGCCGCGATGCCGGATCGGGCGCCTCCAGCACCGGCTGGAACTCGTTCATTCGGGTTTTGACGTGATGGTCGCGTCCGTTCACCAGCAGGCGAACCTTCAGTTTCAGCTCGCGGGCGGCGCTCTCCGGCGCCAGCCGGTAGGCGACGTAGCTGGTGTTGGCGCCCGGTTCCAGCCAGATGCGCTGCTCCACCACGAGATCGCCGATCGCGAAACGCCAAACCGGCATCCGTCCCTCCAGATGGAAGGATTCGAGGTGAACGTGGCCGCGTGGGTTGACCACGTCGATGCCGGCCCAGCGGTTGCTGAACAGCGGGATTTCCCGATCCCGGTCCACCAGGGTGGCGTCGGCCTTGGCGAATACCAGCCAGCGACCGAGCGGCGGCCGTACCGGCGCCACCAGCAGGCCGTGGTAGCGTCGGGTCAAGGTGCCGGCCACGGTGCCGGCGGCGTAGCCGCCCAAGCCGTTCGCTAGCCACCACTCGCGCCGTTCGGCCTGCGGCAGATCGCCGCACAACGCCCGGCCGCAGCGAATGAAACGCGGGATGTCGCCGTTCATGGGATCACTCGTCGGTTGGCTAAGATTGCGGCATTTTGCAGTAATTTCCAGACCCAGCATAGGGAAAATAACCGCGATTCCGCCAGCTCATTCCAATTGCAATCGGTCGCCGACCCGGATGCCACGCCGAGCCGCCTCGCCGGCGTTGATCTCCAGGATGTAGCGAACCTCGCTGGTATCGCTGGGATACAACGGACAGGTCGGCGTCGCGCAGGGCGGCACGTCGGCCTCGATCTGCGATAGCCAGCCGTTCACGTCGAAATACAGCAAGTCCAGGGGAATATAGGTGTTCTTCATCCAGAACACCGCCGGACCCGGCGATTGCACGAACAGCATGCCCCGGTCGCGCGGCAGCTCCCGGCGGTACATCAGGCCGCGCTCGCGCTCTTGCGGCGTTTGCGCGATCTCGACTTGAAACGCCGCCGAGCCGACCGTGACCCGCCGTGGGTCGAGCGCGAAGGCGGGCGCGGCCGCCAGCGCGGCCAGCCAGCATGACAACAAAAAGCGGTCTGGTTTCATCTTGAGTCTTACCCTGTGCGGATCGCAAGGAGATGGGAAAGCGCCGATTGATCCTCTCAGCCGCGCCACGAGAACGACACGCTAGATTCTGGAGATTCGGCAAAGCCGGTGCAACGCACCTTGCCAGCCCAGCCTCTTGCCGCCAAGATAAGCGCCCCTGCAATCCCACCCACCGGACGGCCCGCCTCACATCCATGCATTTTCAGCGACTGCAAACCGATGGCGCCGCCCGTTGCGGCCGACTGACTTTCGACCGGGGCAGCGTGGAAACCCCGGCCTTCATGCCGGTCGGCACCTATGGCACGGTCAAGGCCATGACCCCGGAGGAGCTGCGCGCCGCCGGCGCCGAAATCATCCTCGGCAACACCTTCCATCTCATGCTGCGCCCCGGCACCGCGATCGTCGAACAGCACGGCGACCTGCACGGTTTCATGCACTGGGATGGGCCGATTTTGACCGATTCCGGCGGCTTTCAGGTGTTCAGCCTGGCGGCGATCCGCAAGATCACCGAAGCCGGTGTGAAATTCCGGTCGCCGGTGGATGGCGGGATCGTGTTTCTGGGGCCGGAGGAGTCGATGGCGGTGCAACGGGCGCTGGGCGCGGACATCGTCATGATCTTCGATGAATGCACTCCTTACCCGGCCACCGAAACCGAAGCGCGAACATCCATGGAACGGTCGCTGCGCTGGGCGCGACGCAGCAAGACCGCCCATGACGACAATCCCGCCGCCCTGTTCGGTATCGTCCAGGGCGGCATGTACCCGTCTCTGCGCCGCGTCTCGGCCGAGGGACTGCGCGACATCGGTTTCGACGGCTACGCCATCGGCGGGCTGGCGGTCGGCGAGCCGCTGGCGGAGCGCTTGGCGATGCTGGACTGCACCGTGCCGCTGCTGCCGGAGAGCGCGCCACGCTATCTGATGGGGGTCGGCAAGCCGGAAGACATGGTCGAGGCGGTGCGCCGCGGCGTGGATCTGTTCGATTGCGTGATGCCAACCCGCAACGCCCGCAACGGTCACCTGTTCACTCATCACGGCGACATCCGCATCCGCAACGGTCGCTATCGAACCGATACCCGGCCGCTGGACGAAACCTGTGGCTGCTACACCTGCCGGCACTACAGCCGCGCTTATCTGCGCCACCTGGACCGGTGCAACGAGATTCTCGGCGCCCGGCTCAACACGATTCACAATCTGTATTACTACCTGGACCTGATGCGCGAGTTGCGAGCGGCCATCGCCGAACAACGGTTGGCGCGGTTCATAGAGGTTTTCCACGAGAAACGTGGTCCGAACCGTGTTCGTACAGAATGAAGAAGACTACCGACAGCCTCCAGGCAGCCGCCGCCCAGGACTTGGCCGCCAAGGTCGCCGGAACCTATGCGACCGTCCTGGCCGATCCGCCCTGGCGTTTCCAGAATCGCACCGGCAAGATGGCGCCGGAGCATCAACGCTTGCTGCGTTACCCGACGATGACTTTGGAGGACGTGTGCGCGCTCCCGGTGAAACCCCTTCTTGCCCCCAATGCGCATCTGTACCTGTGGGTTCCCAACGCCCTGCTGGCCGAGGGGCTGGAAGTCATGCGGTGCTGGGGCTTTAGCTATAAATCCAACCTGGTCTGGTACAAGGTGCGCAAGGATGGCGGACCGGACGGCCGGGGGGTCGGCTTCTACTTCCGTAACGTCACCGAACTCATCCTGTTCGGCGTGCGCGGCCACTTGCGCACGCTGCAACCCGGCCGAATCCAAACCAACGTGCTGATCTCGCAAAAACGCGAGCACTCCCGCAAACCCGATCAGATTTACCCCATCATCGAATCCTGCTCGCCCGGCCCCTATCTGGAGCTGTTCGCCCGCTTCCGCCGGCCCGGTTGGGATCAATGGGGTAACGAGGATGTCGAAGCCAATTCGCTGAACGGCATCGCGCTCCGAAAAGGGCATGTGGACCCGCAAGCGGACCCGCAAATTCGTTTGCTTGAAGTCCCGCGCCAATATCGCGGGCCATCCTGAAACGATGGCCGGAAAAAAGGGGATTGCGTCCCCGCAATCCCCGCAAGACCTCCAAGCGATGTGTAGAGGTCAATCAGACGGCGGACGCTCTTACAGATAGTCGCCCTTGTAACTTTCCAGCGTCTTGATGTAGTTGGCGCGCTCGAACGCGGTCGGATCGGCCACGTTGCGCTGGCTCATCGAACCTTTCATCTGCTGCACCGATGTGTAGCGGTGCAGCTCCATCCAGGTTCGCAAGCCGCTTTGCAGGGTGCCGATATAATCGATGCCGTTCTTGAGCAGGGCCGAGGTAGTCATCACCACATCGGCCCCCGCCATCAGATACTTGACCACCTCGGTCGCGCTTTGCACGCCGCGGGTGGCGCCCAGCGAGGCGCGCAGCCGTCCGTGCAGAATAGCGATCCACAGCAACGGCAGGCGAATCTCGTCCGGCGTGCTCAGTTGCAGGTTCGGCGCCACTTCCAGTTTGTCCAGATCGAAATCGGGTTGATAGAAGCGGTTGAACAACACCAGGGCGTCGGCGCCGGCATCGTCCAGCGCCTTGGCCATCGAGCCGATGGCGCTGAAAAACGGGTTCAGCTTGACCGCCACCGGCACGGTCACCGCCGCCTTCACCGCCTTGACGATGCCGACGTAGCGCTCCTCGACCTCGCGGCCGCTGGTGGTCAGATCGGCGGGGATGTAGTAGATGTTCAGCTCGATCCCCTTCGCTCCCGCCTCCTGCATCAACTGGGCGTATTCGATCCAGCCGGTGTTGGTGATGCCGTTGAGGCTGCCGATGACCGGGATGTCCACCGCCGCCGAGGCCTGCCGCAGCAGTTCCAGGTAGTTGTCCGGACCGACGGTGTAGTCGTCCACCTCCGGGAAGTAGCTCAACGACTCGGCGAAACTCTCGGTGCCGGCGGTCATCAGGTATTCCAGCGCCGCGCTCTCATGCTTCAACTGTTCCTCGAACAGCGAGAACATGACCACGGCCGCCGCGCCGGCGTCTTCCAGACGCCTGATATTGGCCACGCTCCCCGACAGCGGCGCGGCCGACGCCACGATGGGATGCTTCAGCGCCATCCCCATGTAAGTGGTTGTTAAATCCATGATCATTCCTTCTGCGTGCAGGATGCCGAGGCGGGCGGCTCCGGCTCGGCCGGAACCGCCGTGCGCTCTTAGGGTTTGAATTTCGGTTGGAACGTGTCGCCGCTGCGGGCCGCCATGTCCTCGTACACCGACCAGCGCCGGTTGATCACCTGCTGGGCCGTATCCATGAGCTGCGCGGCCTCCTTGGGATTGGTGTGGGCCAGCACCTTGTAGCGCACTTCGTTGTAGGCGTAGCTCTTGAGCGGGATCTTCGGACGCCCGGAATCGAGAACGAACGGGTTCTCGTTGGATTCGTGCACCATCGGGTTATAGCGGAACAGCGGCCAGTGTCCGCACTCCACCGCCAGATGCTGCTGGTCCAGGCCGCGCTGCATGTTGATGCCGTGGGCGATGCAGTGGCTGTAGGCCAGAATCAGCGACGGTCCCCGGTACGCCTCGGCCTCGCGGAAGGCCAATAGGGACTGCTGCGGGTTGGCGCCCAGGGCGACGCGCGCGACGTAGACGTTGCCGTAGGAAATCGCTTGCAGCGCGATGTCCTTCTTGCCGACCTGCTTGCCGGCGGCGGCGAACTTGGCCACCGCGCCCAGCGGAGTGGATTTCGACATTTGGCCGCCGGTGTTGGAGTACACCTCGGTATCCATCACCAGAATATTCACATCGCGACCGCTGGCCAGGACATGATCGACGCCGGAGGAACCGATATCGTAGGCCCAGCCGTCGCCGCCGACGATCCAGACGCTGCGCCGGACCAGTTGGTCGGCGACCGCCAGCAATTGCTGGGCGCGCGGGTCGGCGATCTCGCGTAGGCGCTGCTTCAGCTCGGCCACCCGGCCCCGCTGGCGGCGGATGTCGATTTCGCTGGTCTGCTCGGCGCCAAGCAACTCGTCCACCAGATCCTCGCCGACCTGGCCGGCCAAGCCCTTGAGCAGTTCGCCGGCGTATTCCAGGTGCTTGTCGGCGGTCAGGCGGAAGCCCAGGCCGAATTCGGCGTTGTCCTCGAACAGCGAATTGGACCAGGCCGGCCCGCGTCCCTCGTTGTTGACCGTCCATGGCGTGGTCGGCAGATTGCCGCCGTAGATCGAGGAGCAGCCCGTGGCGTTGGCCACCAGCAGCCGGTCGCCGAACAGTTGCGAGAGCAGCTTGACGTAGGGCGTCTCGCCACAGCCGGCGCAGGCGCCGGAAAACTCGAACAGCGGCGGCAGGAACTGCACGCCGCGCACCGTGGAGAAATCCACCCGGCCGCGATCCACTTCCGGCAGGGTTTCGAAGAACGTGATGTTGGCTCGCTCGCTGTCCAGCACCGGCTCCTTGAGCGCCATGTTGATGGCCTTGTGCCCGACCTTTTCCTTGCTCTTGGCCGGACAGACCTCCACGCACAGCCCGCAGCCGGTGCAGTCTTCCAGATAGACTTGCAGGGTGTAGCGAATGTCCGGGAACCCCCGGGCGTCGATGGGGGCCGTCTTGAACGCCTGGGGCGCGCTGCCCAGACTGGCCTCGTTGTAAAACTTGGAGCGGATGACGCCGTGCGGGCAGACCATGCTGCAATTGCCGCACTGGATGCACACGTCCGGTTCCCAGATGGGCACGAAGTTGGAGATGTTGCGCTTTTCCCATTGGGTGGTGGCGCTGGGATAGGTGCCGTCCACCGGCAGGGCGCTGACCGGCAGTTCGTCGCCGCGCCCGGCCATCATCATCGCCGTCACTTTCCGCACGAACTCCGGCGCGTTCGCGGAAACGACCGGCGGCAGCTCGCGGGTGCTGGTGGCTTGGCTGGGCACCTGGAGTTCCCGCAGGTTGGCCAGCGTATTGTCCACCGCCTCGAAGTTCTTGCGCACCACTTCCTCGCCCTTGCGCATGTAACTCTTTTTGATCGAGTACTTGATCTTGTCGATCGCCTTGTCGCGCGGCAGCACCCCGGAAATGGCGAAGAAGCAGGTTTGCATGATGGTATTGATCCGCGTCCCCATGCCGTTATCGCGGGCCACCTTCTCGGCATTGATGGCGTGGACCTTGAGCTTCTTGGCGATGATCTGTTCCTGCACCGGGCGCGGCAGGCGCTCCCACGCCTCCTCGGGCTCATGCGGGCTGGTGTTCAGCAGCAGCACCGCGCCTTGGGCGGCGTTCTTGAGCACGTCGCCGCGATCCAGGAAGTTGAACTGGTGGCAGCCGATGAAGTTGGCCGACTGCACCAGATAGGGCGAGCGGATCGGATCGGGGCCGAAACGCAAATGGGAAACGGTCTGCGAGCCCGACTTCTTGGAGTCGTAGACGAAATAGCCCTGAGCGAAAAACTCCGGGTCGTCACCGATGATCTTGATCGAATTCTTGTTGGCGCCGACCGTGCCGTCCGCGCCCAGCCCGTAGAACATGGCCCGCACCACTTTGTCGGACTCGATCATGAAGCTCGCATCGACATCCAGGCTGGTGTGGGTCACGTCGTCGACGATGCCGACGGTGAAATGGTTCTTGGGCTTGTCCTTGCGCAATTCGTCGAACACGGCCTTGCACATCGCCGGCGTGAATTCCTTGGAGGACAGGCCATAGCGACCGCCGATGACCCGGGGCAGGGTCGGCGTCGGCAAGGTTCCCTCGGTCTGCGCTTCGATCAGGGTATTGATTACCTCCAGATACATCGGCTCGCCGGTCGCGCCCGGTTCCTTGGTGCGTTCCAGGACGGCGATGGACTTGACGCTGGCCGGCAATGCCGCCAGGAAATGGCTGGCCGACAGCGGCTGATAGAGACGAACCTGGAGCACCCCCACCTTTTCGCCGCGCGCATTGAGATAAGCGGCGGTTTCACAAGCGGTTTCCTGCCCGGAGCCCATCAGGATCACCACCCGTTCGGCATTCGGATCGCCGACGTAGTCGAACAGGTTGTAGCGGCGACCGGTAATGCCGGCGAATTTGTCCATGGCCGCTTGCACGATGCCGGGCACCTTGGCATAGAACGGATTGACCGTTTCACGGCTCTGGAAATACACGTCGGGGTTCTGGGCGGTGCCGCGAATGAACGGCCGGTCCGGATTCAGCGCCCGGGCGCGGTGCGCCAGCACCAGGTCGTCGCGGATCATCGCCCGCATGTCGTCGTCCGACAGCAGGGTGAGCTTGTTGACCTCGTGCGAGGTGCGGAAGCCGTCGAAGAAATGGATGAACGGCACCCGCGCCTCCAGCGTGGCGGCCTGGGCGATCAGCGCCATGTCGTGGGCTTCCTGCACCGAACCGGAGGCCAGCAGGCAGAAACCGGTGGGGCGCACCGCCATCACGTCCTGATGGTCGCCGAAGATCGACAGCCCCTGCGTCGCCAGCGAACGGGCGGCGACGTGGAATACCGCCGAGGTCAGCTCGCCGGCGATCTTGTACATGTTGGGGATCATCAGCATGAGCCCCTGCGACGCGGTGAAGGTGGTGGTCAGCGACCCCGTCTGCAAGGCGCCGTGCGCCGCGCCGGCCGCGCCGCCCTCGCTCTGCATTTCCATGATCAGGGGGATGCTGCCCCAGATGTTTTTGATCCCTTCCGAGGCCCATTGATCGGCCAACTCGGCCATGGTCGATGACGGCGTGATGGGATAGATGGTGCAGACTTCGTTAACCCGGTAGGCGACATAGGCGGCGGCCTCGTTGCCATCGATGGTTGTGACTTGCCGTTCGGTCATTTTGCGCTTCTCTCTAGGCCCGCTGAATACCGCGGACAATTTGGTTATTCGTTGTCAAACCGCTTGTTCCGACGTTTCGGCCGGCGGCTCCGGAATCATCTCGATGGCGTGGCAGGGGCATTGCTCGAAGCACACCGCGCAGCCGGTGCAGAGATCGTAGTCGTAACGGTAGCGCTTGCCCGGTCCCAGCTTGATGACCGCGTCCTCGGGGCAGGCGCCGTAGCAGCCGTCGCACTCGTAGCAGTTGCCGCAGGACAGGCAGCGCTTGGCTTCGTACAGCGCCTCCTTCTGATTCAGCCCGCCCACCACTTCCTCGAAACTGGTCTGACGGATTTTCATCTCCAGATGGCTCTGCGGACGCTGAGCGGCATCGGTGTAGTACCAGACATGCAGTTTCTCGAAGGTCGCCAGATCGTGCTTGGGCGGCTTGACGTAGGATTCGCCCGTTCGCAACCAGGCGTCGATATTGCGGGCGGCCTTCTTGCCGTGGCCGACCCCGATGGTCACGGTACGGTCGGAGGGCACCATGTCGCCACCGGCGAACAGGCCCGGATAGCCGGTCATCATGTTTTCGTTGACCATCACCACGCCGTCGCTCTTGAGCTCCACGCCCGGCACCCGCGTCATGAAACTGGTGTCCACGTCCTGGCCCAGCGCCATGATCAGCGCGTCGGCTTCCAGGGTCTCCAGCTCGCCGGTCGGGCGCGGTCGGCCCTTCTCGTCGATTTCCATCACCTCGACCGTGAAGGTGGTTTCCTCGATGTTCTTGATGGTGCGCAGCCAGTGGATCTTCACGCCTTCTTCCAGCGCCTCGTCGGCCTCGAACTCAAGGGCCGGCATGTGGGCACGGTCGCGGCGGTAGATGATCAACGGCTCGTAACCCAGCCGCTTGGCGACCCGGGCGGCGTCCATGGCGGTGTTGCCGCCGCCGTAGATGGCGACCCGGCGGCCCAGCTTGGGGGCGTTGCCGGATTCCACGTCCTTGAGGAAGCTGATGGCATCGAGCATCTTGCCGGCATCGCGGGAAGGAATGTCGGTGCGCTTGCTGATATGGGCACCCACGGCGACGAACATGGCGTCGAAGTTGCCGGCCTGTTTCTCGGCCAGCAGGTCGTCAACCCGATGGTTGAGCACGATCTTGACGCCCATGTTCTCGATACGCTTGACCTCGGCGTCCAGCACATCGCGTGGCAAGCGGTAGGAGGGAATACCGAAGTGCATCATGCCGCCGGCGATCGGTCCGGCTTCGTGAATTTCGACACTGTGGCCCATCCGGGCCAGATGATAGGCGGCGGACAAACCGCTGGGACCGGCGCCGACCACCAACACCCGCTTGCCGCTGGGTGGGGTGCTCACCTCGAACTGCCAGTTCTCCTGCAACGCCAGGTCGCCAAGAAAGCGCTCGACCGCGTGGATGCTCACCGAGGCGTCCAGCCGGCCCCGATTGCAGGCGCTTTCGCAGGGGTGATAACACACCCGGCCATGAATGCCCGGCATCGGGTTGTTCTCGGTCAGACTCTGCCATGCTTCCTTGAATCGGCCGGCCTGTGCGTGCGCCAACCAAGCCTGGATGTTTTCTCCCGCCGGACAGGCATTGTTGCAGGTCGGCAGCAGATCCGCGTAGATCGGCCTTTGAATGCGCTGCGGACCTACGTTGCGCTTCTCGTGAGTCAGATCCAGCGGGCGCGTCATGTTAATTGGCTTGTCAGTCATCGTGCTTCTCTTCAGCAATCGTCTGGTGGTGAAAGGCGACCCTCGGCCTGTAGAGGCGATGAGGGTCCGGTGATACAACCAGCACCGCCGGTCGCGGTCGTTACGACGGTTTATCGGAAATATGTAGTATGGGCAAGGTCGCAGCGTTGCACAGGGCGGGCTGTCGCGAGGTCACGCCGGGAGGCGGATGGATGGGGGCGGTCGCCCGCGCGCAGACTCGCTAGTAAAGTTAGATCATTTTGCTGGAAAGTGAACAAAGGCCGGCCGCGAGAACTTTCCCGGCATGCCCGGCCACGATCCTCGATTCGACTACCCGAAAGGAGCACATCCCATGAAAGCGCTCATCCTCCCCGGACTTGGCGGTCCCGAGCAGTTGCGCATCGACGAGATCGCCACGCCGGAACCCGGTCCCGGACAGGTCCGCGTGCGCCTGCGCGCCGCGGCGCTCAACCGTCGCGATGTCTGGATCACCCTCGGTCAATATCCCGGTATCCGCTTGCCGTGCATCCTTGGTTCGGACGGGGCCGGTACGGTCGATGCGCTCGGACCCGACGCTCCGGCGGAGCTGCTCGGCCAAGCGGTGGTCGTCTACCCCGCCTACGATTGGGGCGACAATCCCGGTTTTCCCAGCCCGACCTTTCGGGTGCTGGGGATGCCGGACCCCGGCGCCTTCGCCGAATACCTCTGCGTTCCCGCCGGTCACGTTTTCGCCAAACCGGCGCATCTGAACTGGGAACAGGCCGCGGCCATTCCCCTGGCCGGACTGACCGCCTGGCGGGCGCTGATGACTCAGGCGGCGGCGCAAGCCGGCGAAACCGTGCTGATCACCGGCATCGGCGGCGGCGTGGCCACCTTCGCGCTGAAGTGGGCGGTGGCGCTGGGCGCGCGGACGTTCGTCACCAGCGGCGACGACGGCAAATTGGAGCAGGCCCGGCGGATGGGCGCGGCTGGCGGCGTCAACTACCGCGATGAGCATTGGGCCAAACGATTGCTCGAACTGAGCGGCGGCGTGGATGTGGCGATCGATGGCGCCGGCGGTCCTTCTTTCAAGGATTGCTTTTCGTTGCTGAAACCGGCCGGGCGGCTGGTCGTTTACGGCGCGACGGCCGGCAATCCGCCGCGAGGGCTGGAGATGGCCAAGCTATTTTTCCGGCAGGCGCGCATTATCGGTTCCACCATGGGTTCGCCCGCCGAATTCGCCGATATGCTGCACCTTGTCGTTAAGCACCGTATCGAGCCAGCGCTTGACCAGATTTTTCCGTTTGACCAGGCGGTTGCCGCCCACCAGCGGCTGCTGGCCGGCGAACAGATGGGAAAGATCGTGTTGCGGCATGGATAAGGTTGCCACCGAAGCCGGGCCAGCGGACCAGCCGGGTAGCGCATTCAAAGCCTATCCAAAATAATCGATTGATTTTTTATGTTAAAAAATACCTAGCAAAACGCTTGACGCAGTGCAACGCTCACCATATACTGCAACGCAACATTCCTAGTGGATGTTGTCTTCAAATCCTCCTTTGGTGGTTTTTGCCGGGTCATCTCATTGTCCCGGCATTTTTTTTGCGCTCGCAAAAAGTATTGACGCACTGCAACAAAATCGCCTAAACTGTACATGACATCGCGAGATGTCGTTCTTCTCCACACCTTCCTTTGGTGGTTATTTGCCGGAGCCCACAAGCTCCGGCTTTTTTTATGCGCGCGCGGCCCGCACGGGCATGAGGCCGCCCACCCAATCCGGGAACTTTTTTGGCGTATGGGTTCCGATAGGCAAGCGGATCGTGCGACCGCCAGTCCATCATCCGAATACGTCCAGCCACCCCAAACTCCGCCCACCATGACCGCGCGCCCATCTCGCTTCCCCTCTTATGGAAAATTCCTGCTGTTCTGCGCCAGCCTGTTGCCGCTGGCCTGGCTATGCTGGCTGGTCTGGCAAGATCGGCTGGGGGCCAATCCGGTGGAGACGCTGAGCCATCGTACTGGCGACTGGAGTCTGCGCTTCCTGTTGCTGACGCTGGCGGTGACGCCGCTGCGGCGGTTGACCGGCTGGAACGGGTTGCAAAAATTCCGGCGGATGCTGGGTCTGTTTGCGTTTTTCTACGTCTGCCTGCATTTCGGCGTGTATCTGGTTTTCGACCAGTTTTTCGATTTATCGGCCATTTTCGAAGACATCGCCAAGCGCCCCTACATCACGGTCGGTTTCGCCGGCTTCCTGCTGCTGATCCCACTGGCGGCGACCTCCACCAACGGCATGATCAAACGGCTGGGCCGAAACTGGCAGCGGCTGCACCGGTTGGTCTACCTGATCGGCGTGCTGGGCGTGGCGCACTACTGGTGGCTGGTCAAGGCCGACCTCAGCGAGCCGCTGCTGTACGGTGGCGTGCTGGCGGCGTTGCTGGGATACCGGCTGTGGTGGTGGCGGTCTCACTCGGCCACGGTCAAGCGCTCCACCCGCTGAAAGCCGCGCGGCAACGGCTTGCCGCGCCGGCCGCGCTCGCCGGCGTAGCCGTCCAGATCGGCCGGTTTGAGCTTCAGATCCCGTTTGCCGGCGGTGAGCGCCAGATTTCGTTCCGGCGGAACGAGGGCCAGCGTCGTCAACCGTTCTCCGCCCGGCAGATCGAGAATCTTGTTGCCCTTGCCCTTGGGCAGGCGCGGTAGATCCTTGACCGGAAACAACAGCAGGCGACCGCCGTTGCTCACCGCCGCCAGCCGGTCGGTGTCCAGTCCCGCCACCGGCAAGGGCGGCAGGATCGCCGCGCCCTCCGGTACGGTCAGCACCAGCTTGCCGGCCTTGTTGCGGCTGAGCAGGTCGTCGAAGGCGCAGATGAAGCCGTAGCCAGCATCGGTGGCCAACAGGTAGAGATCCTCGGGATTGCCCAGCAGCACGTTGACAAAACTCGCCCCGTCCGGCGGACTGAGCTTGCCGGTCAGCGGTTCGCCGTAACCGCGCGCCGAGGCCAGCCCCGCCACCGGCAGGGTGTAGGTCCGGCCGGTGGTGTCCAAAAACACCGCCGACTGATTGCTGCGCCCCTGGGCCTGCGCCAGAAAGCCATCGCCGGATTTATAGTTCAACGCCACGGCGTCGATCTCGCGGCCCTTGGCGGCCCGCACCCAGCCCTTTTGCGACAACACCACCACCATCGGCTCGCTGGGGGTCAGGCTGGTTTCATCCAGGGCCTGCGCCGGCCGCCGTTCCACCAGCGGGCAGCGGCGCGGATCGGCGAAGCGCTGGGCGTCTTCCTGGATTTCCTTTCGGATCAGTCCCTTCAAGCGTTTTTCCGAACCCAGTAGTTGTTGCAGTTGCTCCAATTCCTTGCGCAACTGGTCCTGTTCGCCGCGCAGTTTCATTTCCTCCAACCGAGCCAAATGACGCAGCTTGGTTTCCAGAATGGCCTCGGCCTGGATGTCGCTCAGTTGGAAGCGGGCGATCAGCGCCAGCTTGGGTTTGTCTTCGGTGCGCAGGATGCGGATCACCTCGTCCAGATTGAGATAGGCGATCAGCAGCCCGTCGAGAATATGCAGGCGCTGTTCGACTTGAAGGCGCCGATGCTCCAGCCGTCGCCGCACCGTGGCCAAACGATAGTGCAGCCATTCGTCGAGAATCTGCTTGAGATTTTTGACCTGCGGCCGGCCATCCAGGCCGATCATGTTGAGGTTGGCCCGATAGCTCTTCTCCAGATCCGTGGTGGCGAACAGGTGGTCCATGAGTAAATCCACGTCCACCCGGTTGGAGCGCAGCGCCAGCACCAGCCGGGTCGGATTTTCGTGGTCGGACTCGTCGCGCAGATCCTCGACCATGGGCAACTTTTTATCCCGCATCTGCGCGGCGATCTGTTCCATGATGCGCGCCCCGGACACCTGATGGGGTAGGGTGACGATCGCCACATCGCCGTTTTCCCGTTCGAAGCGGGCGCGCAGCCGCACCGCGCCGTTGCCGGTCTGGTACAGCTTGCGCAGTTCCTCGCGCGGGGTGACGATCTCCGCGCCGCCCGGATAATCCGGCGCGGGCACGAGTTCGCAGAGTGCGTCCATGTCGCTGTCGGGATGGTCCAGCAGGTGGATGCAGGCGGCGGCGATTTCGCCGAGGTTGTGGGGCGGGATGTCGGTGGCCATGCCGACGGCAATGCCGGTGATGCCATTGAGCAAGACGTTCGGCAGGCGGGCGGGCAGCCGCACCGGTTCGTCCAGCGTGCCATCGAAGTTGGGGGTCCAGTCCACCGTGCCTTGACCGAGTTCGGACAGCAGCATTTGGGCGAATGGCGTCAGCCGGGCTTCGGTGTAGCGCATGGCCGCGAAGGATTTGGGATCGTCCGGCGAGCCCCAGTTGCCTTGGCCATCGACCAGCGGGTAACGATAGGAAAATGGCTGGGCCATGAGCACCATGGCTTCGTAGCAGGCGGAATCGCCATGCGGGTGGTACTTGCCGAGCACGTCACCGACGGTGCGGGCGGATTTTTTGTGCTTGGCCCCGGCGCTCAGGCCCAGTTCGGACATGGCGTAGACGATGCGCCGCTGCACCGGCTTTAAGCCGTCGCCGATATGCGGCAAGGCCCGGTCGAGAATGACGTACATGGAATAATCCAGATACGCTTTTTCGGTGAAGATCTTGAGCGACAGGCGTTCGGTGGCGTCGGCGGAAAACAGGGCAAGTTCAGTCATGGTGAAGCCGGTTCGGTCAGGGGTTGGGGAACAATTCAGCCAGGTCGATCACGGCGTCTGGACAGAGTATTGGCGCGATCTTACCGGTATGACGGCATTCCCGTTGCCGGTACTCGCCATTGATCGGTTCGCGGTAGATGTCCAGTTGCCGATTTTGAATATCCAGCAACCAGACTTCCGGGATGCCGTGGTTGGCATAGAGCGGCACTTTAACGTCGCGGTCATAGCGGAGCGTGCTGTCGGAAACTTCGATGAGCAGCAACACATCTTTTGCATGAGGGTGGGCGTTTCGGTAATAGTCATCGCGCCAACGCAGCAAGGCGATATCGGGTTGAGGCTCTTCATAGCCGCCAAGCACTACTGGGTTTTGTCCGGCAACGACCACCTTACCGTACAGGCGATAAGCAAGCAGACTCAACAAATAGTTATTATGCCCCGCATGTTCGCTGCCAATCGGCGCCATCTCGATAATCTCTCCTTCGATCAATTCCACCCGCGAATCTTCGTTCAATAAACCCACTTCGCCCATGCGGTGATATTCCGCCACGGTCCAGCGGTGGCGCGGCTGAGAATTCAACAATTCCCGTTCTGCGATTGGCGTTGACATGGTATGTCCTCCCACTCAATAAATATCAAAGAGTTCCGGCGTTGGCTCGTTCCCGATTCAGCGCCAGCAAGCGCTGCAATATTTCCTCGTCGCTCAAATCCGCTGGCCAGCCGTAAGCCGCCGCGACCGCTTCATCCAGGGTTTGATGCGCGTTGGCCAGCCATGTCGGGCGCTGGTTGTACAGGTTGGTGAGCGTGCGCTTTTTCAGTTCGGCGGCGACGCGGTCGTCCACGGGCAGCAGGCGATCGGGATAGCCGGGCACGACTTCCGGCACGCGCTTCACCCACTCCGGGGGATTCAGCCAGTGATCGCGTAATTCGACCAGGCGACAGGCCGCTTCGGCGATGGCTTGGGCGCGAGGATCGTCGGCGTAGGCGCTGGCGGGAATGTTCGGCTGCAAGCCTTCGGGGAAAGGGAAGGTTTCGAAGCAGGTGGTCGGCGTGTAGCGGGGGCGGTCTTCAAGACTCGTTCCCAACCGCAACGCCCATAATTCATGAAAGCGTGAATGCAGAATGCCGAAGGCGGTGTCGTCGGAGCGGGCGATAACCACCAGTTGTCCATCGCAAATGACAGGCGAATAAAGCCAAGCAAATAGTCGATGTTTTGCTACACGAGGCGTTACGATGAAACGGCTCAGCCCGGTAATCGCTCGTCGCAAATCTGGAGATGGGCGTGCAAGTAACCACCAACGCTGGCGCTCCAGATCATTGCGTACCAACTCGCGTTGGGGTCTAACATTCGCGACAATGTGCTGAAAAGGAAGCTCATATAATGCCGCCAACGATTCCGGCATATCTACGCCGAAATCAACTATCCACATATCCAAAGGGCGGCGCGTGATATCTAAGCCGTTCGTCCAAGGAAATAATACTTCGGAATTGGGTCGGCCATTTGGATTGGGAAGCGATAACCATCGTCGGGCAAGCTCACCTGTTACATCGAAGGAACCTTTCTTCATGGTTCCAATAAACGCTACCTTGAGGGTTTCCTTTAGTCCAACTGCATCGGTCAAATCCACTCCACCGCTTATCTCCAACGCGCGCCCGGTCAAATCCGCATAAATTTCCGCAACGGGCTGGCCGTTCAAAATCCCCCCGGCTTCGCCACCCCCCTTTTTCAAAGGGGGGTCGGATGTGGCGTTACTCCCCCCTTTGAAAAAGGGGGGTTGGGGGGGATTTCCAAAACACACCAGCGACACCCGCACTGCCGCG
The DNA here is from genome assembly GCA_029624815.1 of Candidatus Competibacter sp. GTDB lineage: Bacteria > Pseudomonadota > Gammaproteobacteria > Competibacterales > Competibacteraceae > Competibacter. The sequence continues at coordinate 7,731 of JARSSH010000014.1, read as the reverse complement.
CCTTCATTCACCCAATCCTCATCGCTCCACGCATTGAAAATACGCGCCCTCACCCCCGGCCCCTCTCCCGCAAGCGGGAGAGGGGTGTTGATGATGCGCTCCAGCACCTTGCGGTTTGCACCACCACGAATCGAATTGGTCGCCACCAAGCCCGCGCGTTGCGCCTTACCTTGTTCAACCAAGGCCCGCGCCTTCTCGAACCAATAGCACACCAGATCCGCCCCACCCGGCACGCGGCCCCGATAAACCGTTCGCAAGACCTTGGTGTATTGCTCGCCGAGCAACCCGAGCATCTTGCTGCCACCCAAAAACGGTGGATTGCCCACGATGACATCGGCAATGGGCCATTGCGCCTCAGCGCCATCGGCACTCAACAGAGCATCCTGGCAGAAAATCTGCTCCAGCGGCTTCAAGATCGGCTGATCGTTCAGGTTATAGCCACGCAACAGCATCCACTGGATTTCACCGATCCACACCGTCACCCGCGCCAGTTCCGCCGCATACGGATTGATCTCAATCCCCCAGACCGCCTCCGGGCCGACTCCCGGAAAACCGCGTTGCAAACCCAACTCCTCGGCCTCCAGCATCACCTGATGCTCCAAATCCTTGAGCGTTTGCAGCGCCAGATACAGGAAATTCCCGGAACCACAGGCCGGATCAAGCACCCGAAACGTCCGTAACCGCTCCAGAAAGCGGTAAAGCGCCTGTTCCGCTTGCGCGCGTTTCGGCTTCTTCGCCCCCAGCAAGCGGACCATCTCCGTCCTCACCAGCACCCATTCCGCCCACAAGGGTTCACGAATCACCGGCGCGATCAATCGCTCGATGGACGCTCTGTCGGTGTAATGCGCGCCCAACTGGCTGCGCTTGTCCGGGTCCAGTCCCCGCTCGAACAGCGTACCGAAAATAGCGGGTTCAATCGCCGCCCAATCCAGCAACGCCGCCCGATGGGCAATCCGCAACTCCTCGATTTCCAAGGGAATCACGTCGGGATCGTTGAACAGTCCCCCGTTAAACCAGGCGATTTCCTCCACGCCGAAGACGCCGCCGGTGCTCATGGCCGCAAACAGATTTCGCGCCATGCCGACGAACCGTTCCGGCTGCGGCAAAGCCGCCTTCAATAACCGGGTGAACAACTCGCGGGGTAAAAGACCGATGTCTTCGGCGAACATGCAGAACAGCAGGCGGGTCACGAAATGCGCGACCCGGCGCGGATCGCAGCTCCGCTCCCGCAACCGCTGCGCCAAGTACGCGAAGGTTTCGGCGGCCTGCGCGGTCACCGCCGCCGTGGTCTGCTCTGGCTTCAATCGATCGGGATCGGCAAACGCCCATTTCAAGAGCTGCCGCCGTGATCCATCCGCCAGATCGTCGAGGGTCAAGCGGTGAACGGTGTGGACGGTATTGGTGAAATTCGTATGAATCGCAATCGTCTCAAGATCGCAGACGATCAACAGCGGCGGGTTGTCCAGCGCCAGCGCGTATTGCTGCAACTGCCGGAGCGCAGCATTCAAATCCTTATGCTTGCCCTTGTATTCCCAGGCAAAGCACCCTTTCTTCCACACATCGGCCCAACCCTGACCACCACCAGTCTTTTTCGCACCTTTCTCAAACGCAAACCACTCGCCGGCAGGGTCAGCATCCGTTGGGGTTGGCTCGTCCAACAATATGCACAAATCGTTGAAGTGCGACTGCGCGGCGGCGCGCTCCGTCAATGTGGCGCATCGCCATTTCTGGATGAAGAATTGCGGGGTCATCGCGGTCATTTGAGTGGGGGAAACCGGCCTAAACGAGCTTCAACTATACCCACGATTCACTGTGCCACACCAGCGACGCATTTGCCGACGCGCCGTTCAACGCCGCCCCAAAACTCAATCCATGCCCAAAAAACCCTGGCCGTCGATCTGGTGCAGCAAAGCTGTCGAGATCCCTCCTTGCCCGCTGTGGGGCAAATCGAGCGGCGCTATTAAGCGGACTTCGGTTCTGGCGCGGCTTCCGGTGCGTCCGCGTCGTTCGGATCGGGCACGGTCACGCCAAACCGGGCCGGGATCAAGGCATAGAACGCGCGAATCCGCTTTTCGCGCAACAGATCGAGCAGGCCACGCGCCTCGGCGTCGGTAACGATGAACTCGACCTCCACCGTCAGCGTTCCGGCCAGCTCGAAAAAATGATCCTCGTGCAGGTGATGGTGACGGCCGAAGCCAGCCATCGCCCGGAACGCCGAACCGCCCCGAATACCCATCCGGTTGGCTTCCTCCAGCAGCCATTCCCACAACAGCTTGCCGCGATGCCGTTGATGCTCGCGCAGGTAGAACCTGAGAAACGAACCTTCCATCGCCGATCCTCCGTCAGTGGTGTGGTTGTGGACCGCGACCGGAACGCGCGGTCCGGCCGTCGGGTTTGCCGCCGTTCACGGTTCGGACAGAAAGCCTCGAACCGTCAGGATACCCAGCGCGGTCAGCGCCAGCGAGCCGAACAGATGCGCGCCCGCCGTTACCAGTGCCCAACCGAATTGGCCGCGGGCGATCAGGGTGACCACCTCGGCCGAAAAGGTGGAAAAGGTGGTCAGCGCACCCATGAAGCCGGTGATCGCCAGCAAGCGGATTTCCGGAGGCAGGCTGGTATTGATCGAGAAATACGCCACCGCCACCCCGATCAGATAGCCGCCAAGCAGGTTCGCGGCCAGCGTGCCCAGCGGCAGGGTCGGAAAAATGGGGTTGAGGACGATGCCCAGCCACCAGCGCAAACAGGCGCCGAACCCCGCGCCGCCGAACACGGCGAGAAATGCGTAAGCGTTCATTCCCCGAACCTTATCGTGCAACGGTGTTTGAAGGCACGCCAGTATCTCCTGAATTGACAATTCACAAGTGGTTCCCAGCATTCGTCGTTACAATCTTCGTGTCCTCACACCCCTGGAGAACGAAACCATGAACATCATCAAGAATATCGGTTCGGCCGACAAGATCGCCCGTCTCGTGATCGGCGCCCTGCTGATCGTGCTGGCGCTAATGGGAACGATCGGCTGGTGGGGCTGGATCGGGGTGGTGCCGATCGTCACCGCGCTGATGAACTGGTGCCCGGCCTACACGCTACTCGGCATCAAGACCTGTCCGACCGACAGTGCACCAACGCCCTCGAATTAATCCTCGCAATCATCCCGCCTCGAACACCGGCCGCTTCAGGCGGCCGTCCACTTTCCGCTCTCCCTTCATCGGCCGGTCTTGCGACGTCCACCGCTCTTGGGTCGGCCACGCCCCGCCGAGGCGGGCTTGTAGGGATTGTCGCCGCCGCGAAATTCGATCCGAATCGGCGTGCCCCACAGATCCAGCCGCTTGCGGTAGACGTTGGTGAGATAGCGCCGATAGCTTTCCGGTACATGCTCGATCCGGTTGCCGTGAATGACGATCATCGGTGGGTTCTGCCCGCCCTGATGGGCGTAACGGAGCTTGATGCTGTGACCATGCACCAGCGGCGGCTGGTGGGCGGCCAGCGCCTCTTCCAGAATTCGGGTCAGCTCCGGAGTGGCCAGCTTGCGGGTGGCGGCGGCATACGCTTCCCGCACCGAACCGAGCAATTCGCCGACCCCGGTGCCGTGCAGGGCGGAAATGAAATGGATTCTGGCGAAATCGAGGAAGTTAAGCCGCCAGTCGAGGTCACGCTTCACCTGGGCGCGGATGTCGGGATCGAGTCGATCCCATTTATTGACCGCCAGCACCAGCGCCCGGCCGCTGTCCAGCACCAGACCCAGCAGGCTGGCGTCCTGATCGCTGACGCCCTGGCGGGCATCCAGCACCAGCACCGCTACGTGGGACTGCTCGATCGCTTGCAGCGCCTTGATGACGCTGAATTTTTCCACCGCCTCGCTGACCCGCGAGCGGCGGCGCACCCCGGCGGTGTCCATCAGGACATAGCGCTGACCGTCGCGTTCGAACGGTGCGGCCACGCTGTCGCGGGTGGTGCCGGGCAGGTCGCAGGCCAGCATCCGCTCCTCCCCCAAGAGCCGGTTGACCAGAGTGGATTTGCCGACGTTGGGCCGGCCGACCACCGCCAGTTTGATGGTTGGTTCCGCCGGTTCCGCCGTCGCTTCGTCCGCCTCCGCCTCGTCGGGGGTCGGCAACGCGGCCAATACCGCTTCCATCAAGTCTTCGACCCCCTGATTGTGGGCGGCGGCAACGACGTGCAGGTAGTCCAGGCCGAGGGCGTGAAATTCGGCGCTGAGCAGATGGGGATCGCGGTGTTCGGCCTTGTTGATCACCAGATGCAGCGGTTTACCGGCGCGGCGCAACTGGCTGGCGATCTCCTCGTCGGCGGCGGTCAGCCCGGCGCGGCCATCCACCAGCAGCAGCACCAGATCGGCTTCTTCGATGGCCCGCCAGACCTGACGCGCCACCAGACCATCCATCCCTTCGTCGTCGCCGGTCAGGCCGCCGGTATCCACCAGCACGCAGGGTCGCGGGCCGCGTTGGCCGATGCCGTACTGGCGGTCGCGGGTCAGCCCCGGCATGTCGGCCACCAGGGCGTTGCGGGTGCGGGTCAGGGAGTTGAACAGGGTGGATTTGCCGACGTTGGGCCGGCCGACCAGGGCGATGACGGGGAGCATGGCGGATACTTCAAGCGTTGCGTGGATCGGGAAGAATTGCGCCGGATTATGCCTGAAACCGCGTCCTTGGCCGCAACGCTTTGGGGTCGGTCGTTCAAATCGTCGTCTTACGGGGATCGAAGGCGTCCCGGACCGCCTCGCCGACGAACACCAGCACGCTGAGCACCAGCGCCACCACCACGAAACCGGAAACGCCCAGCCACGGCGCTTGCAGGTTGTCCTTGCCCTGGCGCAGCAGGTCGCCCAGCGAGGCTGAACCCGGCGGCAGGCCGAGGCCGAGGAAATCCAGCGCGGTCAGGGCGACGATGGAGCCGGAGAGGATGAACGGCAGGAAGGTCAGGGTCGCCACCATGGCGTTCGGCAGCATGTGCTTGAACATGATGCGCCCGTTGCTCATCCCCAGGGCGCGGGCGGCGCGAACGTAGTCGAAGTTGCGGGCGCGCAGGAACTCGGCCCGCACCACGCCGACCAGCGAGGTCCAGCCGAACAGCATCAGAATCAGCAGCAGGGTCCAGAAACCCGGCACCACCACGCTGGAGACGATGATGAGGATGAACAGTTGCGGCAACCCGCCCCAGATTTCCAGAAAGCGCTGGAACAACAGGTCCACGCGCCCGCCGAAATAGCCCTGGATCGCGCCCGCCGCCACGCCGACGATCGAGGAGGTCAGGGTGAGCAGCAGGCCGAATAGGATGGAGATGCGCAGGCCGTAGATCAGCCGGGCCAGCACGTCGCGGCCCTGATCGTCGGTACCCAGCCAGTTTTCGGCGGAGGGCGGCGCCGGGGCCGGAACCGGCAGGTTGTAGTTGACCGTGTCGTAGCGGAAGCGGATCGGTGGCCAGAGCATCCAGCCATCCTGGTCGATCAGCCTGGCGAGAAAGGGATCGCGGTAGTCGGCGGTGCTGGGAAACACGCCGCCGAATTCGGTTTCGGCGTAGTCCTTGACTACGGGGACATAGAACGCGCCTCGATGATAGACCAGCAGGGGTCGGTCGTTGGCGATGAATTCGGCGCCCAGACTGAGCCCGAACAGCAGCAGGAACAGCCATAGCGACCACCAGCCACGGCGGTTGGCCCGGAATTGGGCCAGCCGGCGACGGGTCAGGGGGGTGAGGTGAAACCGGGGTTGTCTCATGCGGCGGCAATCTTAACGGTGGGATCGGGGGCGGTCCAGAGGGTTGCAGCACGCTTTTTGCCGTGATTCGGCGGGTGAGTGTGGATCAGGGTGGGTGGCGTAACGTGCCTGGCTGGTGCGAGGATTCCGGTGGGTGCTTGTCCGGTGATTTCTTCTGAAAAGCAGGCGAATTCGAGCGATCCATCGGTGAACGTTATACTTGTAACAGAAGTGCTGGTGGTGGCACGGTCACCTGCGATTATGCGGACCTTCCCAAGTGGAATATTCCGCCATATCAACCACACCTCGTGGCAGCGGGAAACCTTGGAAGGAACAATATGCCCGTCGGGATTCTCAAGGTTTCGTGGTCTGCGATGAATGTTATACAGCCGATAAAATCATTCATAATCATTGGTGGCAAAATGTGGTTGATAGGCGGAAACGGTATAATTACTTATTAGGACTGTAACTGATCATAGTGGCCGCCGATAGCAAATATGTAAACGTATTTTTCGTCGTACTTATAAATAACCCGGTCTTGCTGGCTGATGCGGCGAGACCATAAACCGGAAAGGGAGTGTTTCAATGGTTCAGGTTTACCGGTTCCAGTGGAAGGGTCATCGCGCAACATCTCTTTTATCACACGGCAAAGTGATTTATGTAATCTCTGATCCTTTTGTCTGAGTTCTTCGTACGCAGCCCATGTATTCCCTTCAAATACCAGTGATCTCATCAACTTCCTCGGCTGTTGGTTTGTATCCCTCTCCGTCCGAATGGGTTCCTATGGAAAGAGCGATTTGTTTCATTAAGTCGCTGTTTTGTAGGACATATAATGTTTCTTGCTCACGTTCCCAATCGTCGGCACTCATCACCACAAAGTCCTCTCCGGATCGACGGGTAACTTTTATGGGCATGTGCTGGCTAATTACCTGTTCTACAAAGGATTTCAGGTTATCTCTAAACTTATTAACACTGATTGTGTCCATATTCTTGGCCTTATTAACGTACGGTAATACCGTACATATTAGTTGTAAGGCCCTAACAATGCAATCAAGTCGTTCGCTAACGCTCACTCGGACGCTGCGCAGCGTTGCTGCTCCGCGCCACTTATTGCGGCGTTAGCTTCTTCATCAAGGATCGAACATGAAAATAGAATCAATACGAATTCAGAATTTCCGAACATTCAAGGACGAAACAATATGTTTCGACGATTACTGTTGCTTTGTCGGTCCGAACGGTTCAGGAAAATCTACTGTGATGAATGCGCTAAACGTATTTTTTCGTCAGTATAAAGATTCTAAAACTGACCTAAGCAAACTTTCGATTGATGATTTTCATCATAAAAACACAAGCGAGCCAATCTCAATAACAGTCACTTTTAAGGATTTGAACGATCAGGCCAAAGAGGATTTAGCCGATTATGTTAGGCAGAAACGATTGATTGTTACTGCGAAAGCTGAATTCGATGATGGTACTGAAAGAGCGGAGGTAAAGCAATTTGGTAACCAACTTGGCATGACCGAGTTTAAAAGTTGGTTTGAGACTGAAAAATCTAAAAAGCCAGCAGCTGAACTAAAGCAGATTTTTTCCGATTTTAGAGAGCAATAGTTCGGACAGTTTTCAGGCGGCGATGGGATGAATGAGGCCGTAGTTGCAAAAGGTTTCATACTCGGGGCTATTTTCCGCCAAGCGGCCCCCATCGGCCAAATGGGCTAAAAGTCGCCGGAGAAGCTGTTCATTAAAACCACGACGGACGATGCTGGCCATGGAGAAAGGAACGGGAAGATGGCCGAGGGTTTTGAGCACTTGAAGTTTGGCCAGGGACACAGCGGTCAAGCTGGCATTAAGGTGGAAGGTCAAGGTGTCGGTACGGCGTGCCTGGCAATGGGTCAGACCGGCAAACTGCTTACTGTCGCGAAACAGAAATTCGATTTGGAAGCGGGCCACGTAATAACGGTACGTAGTCGTTCACTCCCCTTGCTCCTGACTTCCTTTTGACGAGGGAGCATGGGACACTGAAAGC
>JARSSH010000013.1 GCA_029624815.1 Candidatus Competibacter sp. | reverse complement strand
TTGTAGGCGCTTTGAATCCTTGCCCTGATGAAGAAGGGATTAAGACGGACTCCCGCCAGGGGAACTCCGCCCCGGCTGCTTCTTTGAATCCTTGCCCTGATGAAGAAGGGATTAAGACCTCATTGATCCTCTTAACCACCGCCTCCAAGGAGCTTTGAATCCTTGCCCTGATGAAGAAGGGATTAAGACAAGGGGTCGTTTTTGATCATTCCTTTCCCCTCCTCTTTGAATCCTTGCCCTGATGAAGAAGGGATTAAGACCCAGGTCTTTCAAGATGGTCGTGATCGTCTTCCTTTGAATCCTTGCCCTGATGAAGAAGGGATTAAGACACACCGTCATTTGGCTCATGATGCCATCCTCCTTTGAATCCTTGCCCTGATGAAGAAGGGATTAAGACCCAGTAGCGCACGGTGCGAGGGTCTGGCCGGCTTTGAATCCTTGCCCTGATGAAGAAGGGATTAAGACACGTCCATCTGGACGCCATAGGAATGATACTCCTTTGAATCCTTGCCCTGATGAAGAAGGGATTAAGACAATTTGTTCGGCAGCGATGGACGTCTGGTACAGCCTTTGAATCCTTGCCCTGATGAAGAAGGGATTAAGACGGCGTTCATGGCATTGAGCGCCAGCTTTCCTTTGAATCCTTGCCCTGATGAAGAAGGGATTAAGACCCCACCCTGCAGCATGGTGATCCTCAATACAGTCGCTTTGAATCCTTGCCCTGATGAAGAAGGGATTAAGACAATCGGAAGGCCGCTTAATGAACCGGGTGTCCACACTTTGAATCCTTGCCCTGATGAAGAAGGGATTAAGACGCGGTCGTCAGCGTGGTCGTCGTCGGCCTCCCACTTTGAATCCTTGCCCTGATGAAGAAGGGATTAAGACGCGCCTGAATGGCGTCACTGTCCGGCGCAATGCCCTTTGAATCCTTGCCCTGATGAAGAAGGGATTAAGACCCATGGATTCCATTATAGATACTTCGTATACGAAGCTTTGAATCCTTGCCCTGATGAAGAAGGGATTAAGACTTCGCGTCCATCCGCGCCTTGGCGCGGCCCGCCCTTTGAATCCTTGCCCTGATGAAGAAGGGATTAAGACAGACCTGTTTCCAGGTCAACCCACTGCCCGTCTTTGAATCCTTGCCCTGATGAAGAAGGGATTAAGACCTATCCAGAATTTTGCGTCGACCAGCAACCCGTTCTTTGAATCCTTGCCCTGATGAAGAAGGGATTAAGACTTGAACAGGATCGTGGACAGCACGCCGTCTGGCTTTGAATCCTTGCCCTGATGAAGAAGGGATTAAGACGCGCAAAAAAATCGAGGGTTTCGTCAGACAGCCACTTTGAATCCTTGCCCTGATGAAGAAGGGATTTTAAAGTGGACCCCGGAAAATGGACCAAGGGCTTAGATAGAATGCCACGCAGCGAGGAGATCGACGGCGGTGTTGCATCGGGAGAGGCATCCGATCAATCGCAAGCGGGTTCGGCGCCTGATCGACGGATGGGGCTGGAGTCGATATGCGCCGAAACCGACGCTCAGCCGGCCGCAGCTCCAGCAGGCTACCCACCCGTACCCGCTGCCGCGGAGGTTGGTGATCGCCCGCGCCAATCAGGTTTGGTCGAGCGATATCGCTTACCTGCGCATCGAACCGGGGTTTCCCTGCCTCTGGTGGCGCGGTCATCGACTGGTGAGTGCTACCTCCTGGCCTTAGCCGCTCAGCGTGCGGCGCGATGAGCCGTTTCTAACCCAGCATGGCGCTTCTATCTTAAATAGCACGGCCTTGGTCTTGACTGAGGCATCAAATCCACCCGCCATCGCTCACTAGGTAATCGCATGAACCCCAATTCCTACTCAAACAGTACTGACGCCGAGCATCACGTTCAACTCGGCTTGGCGCAAACTTTGTGCGAAGCCGCCGGCACCGGCGTTGACGCGGCGTTGACGCGCGAAATTCTCGATCAATTGGTTGCATACAGCGACGTACATTTCCTATCCGAACAACTGTTGATGCGTTTATGCGGCTATCCGGATTACGACGATCACATGTCGGACCATGATCGTCTAATGACGAAACTGGAAGCGGCCAAGCAATACGGTGACGGAGCGCAGACCATCACTGCATCCGAGGCGGAAACCATTCTGGCGCTGTTAGCCCAGCACATCAGCACAAAGGACCGGCGTTTCGTCGATTTTTTCCGCGGCTGGTCCCAGCACACCGCCAATGCCGGATCGCCATAGGACGCCTGAACGGCTGCGATTTTCGGTAGTGCGTGGCAAGCTTAACAGGCACTGGGCTTGCGCCCTCCCCCGCGAGAGGGGGAGGGGATTTCCACTTTTAATTCCAAGAAATCATGCTGTTATAGATCAACGGACAGAGCTTGGACCACGGGATTTACCCTAGCGTCGAATTCGTTGGGATGAGTTCCATTGGGGCGATGAAGACGCTGACGATGCGGGTTTGCCCGATCGTCGGCAGCACGGCAATGACCGATGATTCGCGGCGCAGGGAAATTCAACTCACTACCAGCGGAAGGTGGCGCCCAACGCCGGACCGGCCATGCGCATATCTTCGAGAACCTCATCGCCGGTGGTCGAGTAAGAAAGGTTGCGGTACACGAGCACGAGGTCGCCCCAGTCGAAGCGGTAGCCGATTCCAGCCCACCCTTGCCAGGTCCAGTTCGAATAATTGCCGGCGCCGATGTCGAGATAATACGGCACAAACCAATCGCCGCCGTCGCCGAGCCCCACCGCGCCGCGCACGCCCACGATCCCATCCCAGACGTTGATCCTGTCTGAAGTGCCGCCCGAGCGGCCGAGCACCCCGTCCGGTCCGGAGAAGCTCAAGTCGGTCGAGATCTTCAGGCCCAGGTAGCGCACGCCGCCGAATACATCCAGCGTCCCGGCGGAGCTCCGCGCCACGGTGTAACTGCCGATACCTTCCCAAATCAGTGACTTGAGATCCACATCCACGTTAACGTCGATCGGCAATGATTCATTGCCTCCCGGCCCCCGCACGGTCTTGATCTTCCCTTCCCCATCCCCAAAATCGTTGTAGACCAAGTCCATCGCCAGCGCCCAATCACCCTTGCGCGCCTCGAAGGTACCCATCAGGGCGAACTTGAGATCGCTGAGATAGCTGTCCGGCTTAACCTCGACATTCACGCTTTTGCCCCCCCCCAGCGGGGTACTGAACTGAAGCGTTTCATAGATGTTCGGGAACCAGGCATACGGCGTGAGGCTGTAATGCCATTCCCCGTCGTACATGTCCACGCCGGCGGCCGATGCCACGCCGCCTGACGCCAATACACTGGCGCCGCTGATTGCTGCCCATAGTCCTGCTTTCACCAGTTTTTTCTGAATCATTGGCTTGCCTTTTTGGGTTGTGTCCCGAGTGATGATGGAGATCGTTTTCCTATGCCTGGCGGATCATGGTTGCAAATCGGTCTTTGCCGTCGGCGTCTCGGCGTGGTCCGGCGAATTCTGGGTGGAATATACGGCCACCAGGCGCGATATCAGCACCGCCATGTAAAAGAGACCGGCAATGGTTTCCATGACCACAAGCATGCGTGCGACTTTGGAAACCGGAGTCACATCACCGTAACCCACCGTGCAGAGGGTGATCAAACTGAAATAGAAGGCGTTGAACCCTTGCATCGCGCTGCCTTCCGGCGCTCGGGTGGCGAAGGCAAACGCATCCGGCGTCAGGTGCGCGGTGAGCATGTAGGCGGGAACCCACAGCAACCCCAGCATCAAATAACCGGCAAGCCCGGCGCAGAGCACGTTGGCATCCACCTGTGGAGCGCGGAGAATGAATCGGATCAGCCGCCCCGCGACGAAAGTGAAGAACGCAGCGGTTGTCACCAGAAACACCGGGGCAGGAACCAGATGGGGGGCGAAATGATTAAGCCATTTCCCAGCCAGCGCGGGCGTGACCAGCGCGAGCGCAACCGCCAAAGTCCAGCGTTTGCCCCCGGTGGCCAGCACCGCCGACAGCATCACGAGCGTCATCAGGATCGATTCGATCAGCCCCCCGTAAGGCAGGGTCTCCACAAAGGGCGCGGCCATGAGCAGGAGTAATAGCGCCGCCAACAGCTCAACGGCGGAATAGCGAAAACGGCCCGCCCATGAACGGAATCTCCGCGACGGCGGGCCGGCGGGGACGGGCGTTTTAAGCAAGGGCATGCGGACTACCGGCGTGACGATGGCGCTGGCCTCGGCCTGACCTGTAGCACGTAGAAACCCTTGCCGACGGCGGTCGGGAAGTAGATCCGCCCGCCGAAGCCCGGCGGGGTCAGCCCGTTGATCGACAGCGGCTCGAAGAAGTCGCTCTCGGCGAGCAGCTTGCCGGTCGCCGCGTCACGCCAGGTGAGCTGCTCCTTGTAGTTCTCGGTGAACAGGGCGGCCTTGATCGGTTCCTTCGCTGCATTGAGCTTCATGTTGGTGAGCAGCAGCACCCGCTGGTCCGGCGGGCCGATCAGCGGCTGGAAGGTCGTGGTGGTGTCGTCGACCACGAAGGCCACCTTGAGCTCGCCGGTGGTTTGGTCGAGCTTGATGCCGGCCACCTTGCGCATACCCATGTCGGCCGAGTAGATCATGCTGTTCTCGGGATCGGCGCCGTTCTTGGGCGGGGCGAAGCTCCACTCACCCTTCTTAAGCTCCCCGAACGGGAAGATGACCTGCTGCCTGGTCGGATCCTTCTGGCTGGCGACCACGACGCTGGAGGCGACCGTGTCGCTGCCGATCCCATTGAGCTGGGCCGAGACCCAGTCGCCGATGATGGTCGGGGCGGTGGCCGTCGACTGGCCCTTCTGCATCGGGTGGATGATCCAGCCGTTGTCCAACGAGAGCTTCCTGGTTGCCGGATCCCAGAAGGCGCGCTGGATCATGGTGTTCATGCCGATGTAAATGGCGATCCGACCCTCGAAGGTGGTGATGATATGCGGCGCCGTGGCCGGCTCGGGTAACTCGATGCTGTCAAGCACCTCTAGCGTGTTTGGATCGACGGCGGTGAGCTGGGAGTTGGGCTGCTTCATCCCTTCGGCCGCGCACTTGACGATGGCGACCGTGCCCTGGAGCGTACAGCCGAACGGCCGGGTCTGATCTTTGAGAATGAGGGTTCCATCGGGCGCGATCGTGAGGTGCTTGTAGTTCACGTCTTCGGCCGGCGCCGCGCCGCCAGGCAACCTGTTGTGCTTCAAGAGCAGGCCAGTATCCCCATCGATCAGCACGATCTGGTTCGACCAGGAGAAGGCGATGTTCCCGTTCGGGAGGAGGTTGAGGTTGGCGTTGCCGATCCAGTGCCCGGAGGCGTTCAAATTGTCGAGATAGGTGCGCCAGATCTGTTTGCCCGTGGTGGCGTCGGCTTTGGCGACGAAAGGCCCGACCATGTTCGGGTCGTCGAGCGTCGGATACTCGCCGCCAACGATGTAGAGTTCGCCGGGCTGGCGGTTGTTGATGTAGGAGATGCCCGGATACTCATCGAGGCTCTTCCAGGCGTAGACCTGGTTGGAGCCGTCGAACGAGCCGGTGAAGGTCGCGCAAGGAAAGAGGCCGCTGCGCTCGCTGTCGGAGATCTCCGCGCCGTTGAGGGAAGAGTAGTAACCCGGCGTCGGAATTTGTTGCTGACAGGCCAGTTCCTTGGCGTACAGGCCCACATCCCCCGGCAGCGGACCGTGTGCGGCCACCTGGTTCGGGGTTAGGCCAATCTTGGCGACCTGCTGCTCGACCTTGGCCCCGATCAGCGTTCCCCCCAGGCGGTACGCGACGACCGCCAGGACAACGAGGATCACGAGACCCACCCATTGGATGATCGAAAACTTTTTCACATGGTTCTCCTGATCTTGATATGTGGCAATCAGTCTGCCTCGTTGCGCGGCCGGCGACATCGGCCTTGTCGCTATCTGTCCCGATGTCTTGACCCCATCGGCCTCGAACCCTGCCTTGATGGTGTACGCGGGGATATAGCGATCCCAGATTAGTTGTGCTCGCCGACGAATGGCGGGATCGGTCCCGGCAGGCTCGGCCCGGAGCAACCGGGCCGGGCGAACGCTGACTTGCCCTGGGCGAGCTTCGGCATGAGCCGCGTAACATAGAAGCCTTTTCCAACCGCGGTAGGGAAGTAGATCTCCATCCCCAGGCTCGATCCGACCGCGTGATACAGTCCGAGCGCCCCGTCACTGACCCCGCAAACTTCACTGTTCAAAGACTCGCCGCGAATCGCCATTCCATGGCGGTGCGCCCCGCCGAAACGGCGGGACGGCAAAATCTCCGGAACGGGCCGAGGCGTTTACTGGACCTTGACGACGGCCGGCGGTCTCCAGGTTCCGTTGATGATCGTCGGATCCTTTTCCTTCGGCCAATACATGCGCAGCATCGGGATGAACGCACCCTTCGGGGCTGGCAGCCAGTTGGCTTCCTTGTCCTTACCAGGCGACTCCGTCTGGAAATAGAGTGTCAGCGAGCCGTCGGCGTTGTACGTCAGGTCGTTGCGCGGACTGACGGTGAATTTGTTAAGGGCGTTCGGCACGAACCACCATCCCTGATCGATCTCGTACATGGTGATCGACCAGAAGCCGTTGACGGGAGGGGTCTGCCCTTTGGCGAAGGTCAGCGTGTACCGGTTGGCGCCCGTCAGCGGCGCACCACTGCTGTCGGTCTCCGTATAGGGATAGACCGCGTCCTGTTCGAGGTTGGCCGGCCAGCCGAAGGCCGCCACCACCGCGCGCTTCATGTAGTCGGTGCCGTAGCGCCCGAGACCCTTGGAGACGATCCAGCCGTCGATGACGGACCCCATCTTTTCCTTGTGGGCCTCGATCTGCTTCAGCGCCTCCTGCGGCAGATCCTTGAGCGCCTCCTGCACCGTTGGGGCCAGCTTGCCCATCTCGAACGACTGGCCGGGCACGATGCCGATCTTGGCCATTTCCGCGATGATGGGCGCATCCTCGGGCGCGGGCGGTGCGTCACTGCCCATCAGTTTCGCCAGCATGTTGAAGTAGCTGGCCGTGTCCATGGCAAGAATGACGGCCTGCGGCTTGTCGGTCATGGAGAAACCGGGATCCGGGTTCACCGGCGGTGCCTTGTAGACAAAGTCCTTGCCCACTGCCGACAGCGGCCTGAGGTCGTACTGTGCTTGCAGCGCGTTGACCACCTTATAGTCCGCCTCGCTCCCGTCCGCATAGGTGCGGCCGAGGATCACCATGTAGCGTGTCGGCGCCTCGATATGGGTCATGCCCTTGGGCACCTCTCCATTCCAGCCCGGCCCGCTGATCAGGAAGGTCTGCGCCTTCTCGCCGGTGGTGCGACTGCCGGCCGATTCGATCACGGGCATCCACAGGCTGTACATCGGGAACAGGAAGTAGCGCTTGCCCATGTCGGGGTACGAGAAGACCATTGGCTCCTTGCCCAGGTCGAGCCAGGCAAGCGAGTAGAGCGTATCGGCGTTCGGTGCGGAAACGCCTCGAAAATCCGCCGGCGGATAACGCGGGACGTTGATGAACTGCCCGGGGGGAGCGTGCAGGCCTTCCACCTTGGGAACATTGCTCATCTGTACCCGCGTGACATCGGTCGTGATCAGCGAATAGCCGTAGATATAGGCATCCATGGCAATCGCCTTGGCCGCTTCCGGTGTCAGCGCCTGAGCACTGGCGACCGCGCCCCCGGTCATGCCGGCGGCAACGATCAGCGTCTGGCCGATCTCGATCTCGTCGGAGCGCAGATGATTCCGCGTCTTCAGTGCATCCACAGGGATCTCGAAACGCTCACCGATCGCCGTCAGGTCGTCGCCCTCGACCACCGTATAGGTCGCGGTGACGGTGTCATACTGGCCCCTCGCGTGGTGGCGCTCGCCGGTATCGGCGGCTTGAGTAGCGCCTACAATCAGGCAGGCGATCATCGCCAATGCCGCGCCGACTCCTCTAAGCCCCCTGCCGCGGGCACTGGTCAACCATTTCGGAAGGTTAAGATGCATGGGTGCCATCTCCTATATCAATGCGTTATCAATGTGTTGAAAGATTGCGACCCGACGCGGTCGGATCCCGGGCCTCAGCGAATCACCGGGCGGTTGCGCCGCCCTCATAATAGTAGACGACCGGAGGGCGCACGCTCGCGAACGGTCGGATTGATGCTAACTCTCGCGATGTCGCTTCTCCCTCTCTGCCTTGGGACCATAGCCGTCAACTCCCGTTGTCCGGCCCTGCCTTGGGCATGACTTGCAGCACATAGAAGCCCTTGCCCGCGGCGGTCGGGAAGTAGAACCGGCCGCCGAAGCCGGGCGGAGTGAGCGAGTTGATGGTGAGCGGCTCGAAGAAGTCGGATTCGGCAAGGATCTTGCCGGTGGCCGCGTCGCGCCAAGTGAGTTGCTCCTTGTAATTCCCGGTAAACAGCGCCAGCTTGCTCGGCTCCTTCGCGACGTTCTGCTTCATCTTCGTCAGCAGCAGCACGCGCTGGTCCTTCGGGCCGATCAGCGGCTGGAAGGTGGTGGTCGCGTCGTCGACCACGAACATCGTCTTCAGCTCGCCGCTGTTTGGGTCGAGCTTGATGCCGGCGACCTTGCCGACGCCCATGTCGGCCGAGTAGATCATGTGGTTGTCCGGATCGCCGCCGCACTTCGGCGGCGCGAAGCTCCACTCGCCGGGC
Source organism: Candidatus Competibacter sp. (assembly GCA_029624815.1). GTDB lineage: Bacteria > Pseudomonadota > Gammaproteobacteria > Competibacterales > Competibacteraceae > Competibacter. The sequence continues at coordinate 23,308 of JARSSH010000013.1, read as the reverse complement.
TTGAGCTCCCCGAAGGGAAACACGACTTTCATGCGCTTGGCGTCGCGCGCGTCGGCGACCAGGATGCTCGACGCCTTGACGGTGCTGCCCGCGCCGTTAAGCTGGAACGCGACCCAGTCGCCCATCGCGGTCGGCGCGGTGGCGGTGGTCTGGCCCTTCTGCATCGGATGGATCACCCAGGACTCGTCGGCCGACAGCTTCTTGGTCGCCGGATCCCAGAAGTAGCGCCGGGCGCTCTCGTTCATCCCGATGTAGATGGCGATGCGACCCTCGAAGGTGGTGACGATGTGCGGCGATGGCGCTGGCTCCGGGAGCTGGAACATGTCCAGCGCCTCCAGCGTGTCGGGGTTAACCGCGACCAGCACCGAGTTCGGCATCTTCATGCCCTTCTCGATGCACTTGATGATGCCGACCGTGCCCTGCTCCGTGCAGCCCACCGGGCGGGTCTGGGTCTTCATGATCAGGGTCCGGTCGGGTGCGATGGTCAGGTGCTTGAAGTTCGCGGTGTAAGCGGGCGCCTCGCCGGTAGGTAGCGTGTTGTGCTTCAGGATGAGGCCCGTGTCGCCGTCGATGAGCACGATCTGATTCGACCAGGCCAGCGCCAGGTTGCCGTTGTCGAGGATGTTGAGGTTGGTGCTGCCGATCAGCCAGCCCGAGGCGTTCGCGTTGTCGAGATAGGTGCGCCAGATCTCCTTGCCGGTGGCGGCGTCGGCCTTGGCAAGGTATGGCCCCACGGGAACGGGATCGTCCAGGGTCGGGTACTCGCCGCCGACGATGTAGATCTCGCCGGGCTGGCGGTTGTTGATGTACGAGATGCCGGGGTAGTCGTCCGCGGAGCGCCAGGCGTACACCTGATTCGGTTTGTCGAAGGCGCCGAGGAAGGTCGCGCAGGGAAATACGCCGCTGCGTTCCGAGTCGGAGATCTCCGCCCCGTTCAAGGAGGAGTAGTAGCCGGGCGTGGGGATCTGACTCTGACAGGCCAGCTCCTTGGCGTACAGGCCCACATCGCCGGGCAGTGGGCCGTGGGCGGCGATCTGGTTCGGGGTCAGGCCGAGGTTGGCGGCCTTTTGTTCGATCTTGGCCTCGATCAGCGTTCCCCCCAGGCGATAGACGATGACCAACGCAACGACGATCACCGCTCCCACCACCGTCGTAATAATCGTGGATTTCTTCATTTTGGTTTCCTCGTAAGTTTCCATTACGATCGACGCAGACTGACTACTTCTTTGGTCCTGTCGCCTCGAATTCAGCCTTGGTGGTGTAGTAGCCGCGCGGGTAGTACGGACCCATCACGGCCTCTTCCATGCCCGGCTTGGTTACATGGTTGGGACTCTGCGCCCAGTTCGGGTCGTTGGCGATGAAGCGCAGCATCAACATGCCGAAATCAGGTCGGTTCTTCGGCCCAGCGATGCCCTCGCCGCGCGGGCTCCACTCGATCCAGGCCACGCCGTTCTCTTCCGTCGCGTTCGCGGGCCGGTCTTCCTTGCGGCTGTAGACAATGGTGTAGTTGCCGTCCTTATCCAGCGGCACCTGCATGTCGGTCAGGGCATCGACGATCTGCCCGGAAGGCATGGCCTCGCAGCTCACCAGCGACCAGTATTGGGTCTGAGCGGCGGGCATCACCTCCAGGCCCTTGCCGCCCGCGCCGGCGTAGGTGTTGGGGAAGGTCGGCATCTTGCCCTGCATCACATACACGGGGCCGAACTTGCGCGAGAGCTGGACGAGCATGTATTCGGTCTCCGGGTCGCCGCCGCCGTCAATGGCGCTCTCATACGGGATCTTGGCGCGTTCCTTGGGCGTCTTGAAGGAGCCAAGGATCGAGTACTTGATATTCCAGTATTTCTCCCATTCTGGGTTCTTGCGCGCGGGCGCGGTGGCCGGGTCGAGCGCGGGGTCGTTGTTCTTGGCGTTGACCAGCATCTCCCACTGCTCGGCGGTGACCGGCGGCTTGGGGGCCGGCATCGGCCGACCGAACTGCTTGACCACCTCCTCGGCCGAGAGCTTGGCGCCGTCGGCCAGCGTGCCCTCGTAGGTTGGCAACCCGGCTCCCGTCGTAGGCGTATCCGCCGAACCCCAACCCGCGCCGTCGCTGCCTTGATCGGAGAGGTAGGTACGATTGACGAACATCAAGTCGCCGCCGTCCTTGCCGACGTACAGGGTGTTCGCTGGGCGTTTCGCCGAGTCTTGCGGCGCGTCCTCCGCCAGGATGCGCAGGGTGAAGTCGCGTTTCTCGGCGAGACGGTCCGCGCCGACCCGGAACGGGTTGACGGAGCCTGGGTCTGGCTCAATGTGCGGCCCGGAGAGATCCTCGCCGATGGAGACAAAGGTGTTGTGCTCCTCCTTGTACAGCGCGAACTGGAAGTAGCGGGCATGTGGATAGGTGTAGTGCAGCGTCAGAGTCGCGCCCTTGGGCAACGCCAGGCGGCCGATGAAGTAGGTGGACTGCATGTCGGGCCAGAGATTGGGATTCTGGATCGGTCGCGGGTATTCGAGATAGTTCCAGTAACCCCAACCGCGCGGACCCTGGAACAGTCCATCGTGGCCGTAACGGGTGTCGGTGCGGATGAGATTCTCCAACGACTTGTCGCCGAAGCGCTTCACATCCAGCGCGTTCAGGTTCTCCACCGGTGCCAGGGCCGGTGGTTGCCAGCTTCCCTTGCCAAGGGGATAGACCGAGGGCGGCGCGGTCTTCGGCCAGTACATCCGCATGACAACAAACATGGGGCCGTCGGGCGCGGGCAGCCAATTGGACTCCTTGTCCTTGCCAGGGGAGTCTTTTTGGACATAAACGGTGAGGGAGCCATCGGGATTCTTCTTCAGTCCCGGCAGCATCGGGGAGTTGATCAGGTAGCGGTTGATCGGATTGTCGATCAGGAGCTGGGTGCGGCCGTCATACATGGTGATGGACCAGAAGGCGTTGACCGGCGGCAGTTGCCCCGCTGGGAAGGTCATCTGGTAGGTATGCTTGCCGCCGTCGAGCACGATGCCGTTCACATCGTGGCGGGTGAAGGGATAGACGGCCTCGGCCTCGCTGTTGCCATAGATGCCGAGCTTGGCGGCGGCGGCGCGCAGCGCCCAATCGCCATGGTAGAACTCACGGTTGCCGGCGGCGGCGCCGATGTGCCAGCCGTTGACTTCGGTGCCGATGCTCTCCGCCGTCTTCTCGATCTTGGCGAAGGCCGCTTTGACGCCGGCCCCAATCGCCGCTTTCACCTCCGGCGGGAGATCCTTGTGCGGGAGCTTTTTGCCTGGACCGATGCCGATCTTGGCGAATTTTTCGCGCAGCGATTTTTCCACCTCGGCGGTCCCGACCGGCGGGCAGAACTGCAACAGGAAGTCGAGATACTCGGCAAAATCCGTGGTGAAGGCCGCTTGCTCGAACTTCGGCCAATCGACGGTCGGCGCGGCGGGGGGCGCGGGCTGGCCCAGGAAGGCCGATAGCGCCTCGATCTTGTAACCGGCCTGGATCTTCTTGACGTTATCCATGTCGGCGGGATTGAAGAGCTGGGTGCGGTAGATCACCAGGCTAAATTGCGTCTCGCTGCGGAAGATCTTGGCGATGCCTTTAGGTGTCTCACCGTTCCAGTCGGGACCGGCGACCCCGTAGCAGCCCGCGCCGTTACCGGTGGTGCGGCTGCCTATGTAACCGTAGTTATCGGTGTAGAGGTCGACGAGTTGCACGTCGTAATAGCGCACCTTCTCGATCTCCGGCATGCACAACACCATGGGCTGGGCGCGCAGATCGAGAAACGCCATCGAATAGGGCGTGTCGCTGTTGGGCGTGCTGATTCCCGTGTCCTGGGGCGTGAAGACGCGCGCCTCGTTGTGGATCTGGTTGATCGGCGCCTTGAACTGCCCCGAGTGAGGGTCGATGAAATACTGGTACAGCACATCGTAGCCGACGAGCATCGGGAAGCCGTACAAGTAGGCTTCCTCGGCGATGGCGCCGATCTCATCAGCGACTGAACCGCTTCCCTTGGGTTCACCGCCACCGGGCTGCGCTGGGGTCGCGGTCGAGACGACCAGCTTCTGACCGATCTCGATCAGATCGGATTTCAGCGTGTTCAAACTCTTCAGATTGGCAAGCTCGATGCCGAAGCGCGCGGCGATCGCGGCCAGATCGTCGCCCGCGACCACTGTATAGGTGGCGGAGGCGGCGTCGTACTGACCCTGCGCGTGATGGCGCGGGCCAAGGTCGGCGGCCTGGAGGGTGCTAGCGGAGAGACAGATTAAAATTAAAACCGCCACTGCGGTAAAGAAGCGCCGACATGGCAGTGGCGTGAACTCCGAAAACTTGAGCATCATTTTGACAATCCCTCTCGGGTGGGTTGAAACGCACGATCCAAGCGCGGCCTTGCGATCCCAGAGCCGCGCCAAAAGCCATATCTTTCCAATCTGTTAATCCATGAGCATTTGCTTCCGCAGGGGACTCATGATGGGTGAAGTCTCAATACGGCCGGCGCGATCGTTTGCACGATGACATTCGATGTGCCGGTGACGAGGAACTGCATGCCGATCGCCGCCACCAGCAATCCGAGGATGCGGGTAACGATGCTCAGGCCGACGTCGCCCAGGAGCCGTTGCAGAAACCGGCCCGACAGGAGGATCAGGAGCAGCAATACCGAGATAGCAACGGTGATGACGATGAGTCCAAGCGATAGCGAGGGGCTCTTGATCCTTTCCGCCTCGCCCGCGTAGAGGATCAAATTGGCGATGACGCCGGGTCCGACCAAGAGAGGTAGGGCGAACGGGATCACGATCTGCCGGTAAATGAATTCGGCCTGGCTGAGATCGCTTTGCGCTGCTTCCAACCCCAGGTTCTGAGTCCCTTGCGCCGCATCCGCGGTGACGATCTGGATACCGATTAGGAGCAGCAGGATACCGCCGGCCATCCGAAAGGAATCGATGCTGATGCCAAAGAAATGGAGGAGCGTCGTCCCGGTGAGCAGGAAAAGCAGCATCAACCCCATCACGGTCAAGGAGACCAGCAGAGAAAGCCAGCGTTGGACCCCGACGGTCAACCCCGATGCGTAGCCAATGAAAACGGGGAGCATTCCCAGAGGGTTGAGCAGCGCAAACAGGGTGGCCGCGTAGGTGCTGAGGATTTGTGATTCATTCATCGTCACCGCCTATTGCATGCGTGGGTTTCGTTGGTTTTTGCTGCCGGCGCACGCCGAAGATGACCAGGGGGTGGCCGTCCAAGGTCGGCGCATCAACTCGCGTCATCGCGGCGCTGATCTCCGACGGCGCAAGCGTCCTCTCGGTAGAGGAAGGCTGAGAAGAGGAAATTATCTCCGTATCCCACCGTAACCACCGTAAAGACCAACCCCCCGGGTGCCGGCCCCGACCCCGTGAAAACCGGGTCCGACGCCACCGCCCGGACCGATCCAATCGATGAACAGCGCGGTGGCCCCACCTGCTTTGGGCATCGCGCCCTCAATCAGCTTGTAGTGGTACACCAAATCCTTCCCCTCGACGACCGGATGGCTGATCTCGACCACGGCCAGGGTGTTTTCGGCCTTGCCGCCCTCGTAGACCGAAAGCGTGGCGTTGGGTGGGTCGTTGGCGAAATTGTCCGGACCCGCGCCGGCTTTCCATTCATCCAGATAGGCCGGCATGGTGATGTGTCCAGCGATGCGCACCGGCCGATCCGAAAAATATAGCGTCTGCTGGCCGACATTCACCAAACGCAAGGTCTTGTCATCAGCCTTCAGATCTTCCGCCGTCTGCACGAACATGAGTTGGATTTTTTCCTTCTCCGCCTTGGTCTCCTTGGTCTCCTTGGTCTCGGCCAAAGACAGGCTGGAAATCAGGGAAACCACCGCCACCAACGCCACGGCGGCCATGCATTTGCGTTTCGTCATCATGATGTCAATTCCTCTGGTGTGAAGTGAGTTCTGGCGTCAAGTGAAAATCGATACTAGCTTGTTGAAATTGCCAGTAAATTTAAACAGATGTAATCCACGCATCTTTGAAAGCGTAGCAAGACTCTGCATGGAAAACTTGTGATTTTCCCGCGGACGTGCCTATGGTATTTATTGACACCTTTTGGCAAAAACAACGACTGGACACATAACATGCCACCCCGCAGCCCGACGGTGCCCGTTCGCTATATCGCCTTCATCGTGGCTTACGCGGAGTCGCTTGGACTGGAGCATCACGCGATCCTTGCCGCTGCGGGGCTGCCGAACGCCGGGTTGAGTACCATGAATTCCTCGTCGCTGACGATTGTAGAACTCGACGCCGTGCTGAGCGCCATCGCGCGCCTCACAGGCCGCACCGATCTGGGATTTGAAGTGGGCCTGCGGATTACGCTCGACCTGCACGGGCCTCTGGGTTCCGTGATTCAGCGCTGCGCGAATCTTGATCAGGCGTTGGCGTTGGCCTCACGCTACTTTGCGCTGCTCACGCCGTCCTTTGCGATGGACTACCAACGCGACCACAAACGCGGGCGCGTAGCGTATCGCCCGCTCGTCGGCATGACGCACGAGACGCTGTGCTCAATCAATGAGATGCACGCCGTGTCGTTTCACTGCCTCGTCACGGCAGCGGTAGCGGGATGTCTACCCCCTTACGACATCTACCTGCCGATGGACCCGCCAGCGCACGCGCTCCGCTACCGCAAACTCGCGCCGGCGCGCGTCCATTTCGGGCCCCTGCCGCTACCGGAAGTCCGTATCGAGTTCGATGCGACGATGATCGAACTGCCGTTCGCGCTGGCCGATCCGCGATATGTCTCGCAGGCCGAGGGCGAGCTGGACCGGAGATTCCCAAGAATCGAGGGAAAGAGTTCCTGGAGCGACTGGGTCATCCTGATGCTGCAAGAGGCGGAGGATTGCCAACCGACGCTGTCGCAGCTCGCGGAGTTCATCGGCATCGGCCACCATACGCTCGCGCGGCGTCTCGCGGAGGAAGGCTGGAGTTTTCGCCGCCTCTCCAACCATGTGCGCCACCAGCGCGCCTGTCGGTTGCTGCGCGACAGTCGCACGCCGATCTCCCAAATCGCGTATCGTCTGGGCTATGCCGATATTGGCAACTTTAGCAACGCCTTTCGCCGCGCGGCTGGCGTCAGCCCGCGACAATACCGAATATCGGCGTTGGCGGCGTGAATCCCTTCTCACGTCGCCCACAACTCCATAGTCTTCCACGCTACCCTTCCGGCCACTCTTGAAAAAATGGTGTCACTTTGTGACCTCGGCGGATGCTTGCTCCGCGATGGTTGCCAAGGGCGGATCGGCGATCGCCATCCGCGCCATGGATTCCCGAAGCAAGCGGGCCGCCTCCAGAATTGGAGACGGCCCGCGCGATTCACGGCCGAGAAAACCCTATTCGCGACCGAGAGCGACCTTCTTCATGCCCTCTTCCAGCTTCTTGATGTCTTCCGGCGACAACCGCGGACGGTCGATCTTGATCGTCAGCTTGTCGAGTTTCGCCGTCAGCGGGAAGGGTGGCAGGTAGTCGGCATCGTCGATGCCGGTGATGGTGTCCGAGCCAATGTCGAAGCTCTCATCCCACTGGAGGATGATGGGAATGGTCTTTTCCATCCGCTTTGTAGCGACCACCTTGCCGTCCACCTTCAGTGTACCGGTACCGCCCTTGCCGACGCCGGCGAAGCTGTTGAACTCGATGGTGCCGAGGCCGAGGCCGTCGTACTTGAAGTCGAACTCCACGGTGTGCTGGCCGGGTGTGAGCGCTTCCGGGGCTTCCCACTTCACCCATTCGAGGTTGAGCAGGTTCCAGTTGAATACCGGCTTGCCTTTGAGCAGGTAGAAGCCCCAGCCCGCGAAGCGCCCGCCGGAGGTGACGATCATGCCCTCCGCGCCACCTTCCGGCACGGTGACGTCCCCCGTGATGGTGTAGGAGGTGTTGAGCAGGTAGGGCGCATCGCCTTGGGGAACGCCGGTCATCGGCCGGGTGTAGACCAGCTCGCTACGGCCGGCGGTGAGACTCGGACGCTGAGCCGCGACTCTGGCGGCCACCGAGGCGTTGAGCGGCAGGACCTGATATTTCTTCGCCTCTTCGAGGAACATCGCCCGCATCTCCTTCACCTTTTCCGGGTGCTTGGCGGCGATGTCCTCGGACTGGTTCCAACTCTTGCCTAGGTCGTAGAGCTGAAAGACCTGGTTATTGAGCGGGTCCGGGTTGGCTTCCTGGAACGCCTGCCACGGTGCGCGGTTGACCTTGGTGCTGAGGAGCCAGCCGTCGTGATACAGCGCCCACTGGCCCATCATCTCGAAGTACTGGGTCTTGTGCCGCGATGGAGTCTTGGCATTCTCCGCGTCGAAGGTGTAGGCGAAGCTGGTGCCTTCGATGGGCTTTTGTTTGATGCCGTCCACGGATTTGGGCGCGGCGATGCCGGTGATCTCAAGCAATGTGGGCGTAACGTCGATCACATGCATGAACTGATCGCGCAGGCCGCCCTTGTCCTTGATGCGCTTGGGCCAGGAAATGACCATGTTCTGGTTGACGCCGCCAAGCCGGGATGCGTTCTGCTTGAACCAGTCGAACGGGGTGTCGAAGGCCCAGGACCAGCCCGCCGACATGTGATTGTAGGTGAACTCGGTGCCCCAGGCATCGTAGTACTTCATCTGTGCGTCCACCGGCGGGCGGACATCGTTGAAAAACGCAACTTCGCTGAAGGTGCCTTCCGGGCCGCCCTCGGCGCTGGTGCCGTTGTCGCCGTTGATATAGATGACCAGCGTATTGTCGAGCTTGCCCAGATCCTCGAACGCCTGGATCACGCGACCGATCTCGTGGTCGTTGTAGGCCACGTAGGCGGCGAACACCTCGACCTGGCGGATGTAGAGCTTCTTGGCCTCGTCGCTGAGCGTATCCCACGGGGGCAGGATGTCTTTTGGCCAGGGCGTCAACTTTTCGTCCGACGGGATCACACCCATCTTCTTCTGGTTCGTGAAGATGCGCTCGCGCAGTTTCTCGTAGCCGTCGTCGAAGAGATGCATGGCGTGGATCTTCTCCACCCATTCCTTCGTCGGGTGATGCGGTGCGTGCGACGAGCCGGGCACGTAATGGAGGAAGATCGGTTGGCTCGGGTCGCTCTGGTGAATGCGGGTCATCCAGTCGATGGCGTCGTCGGCCATCGCGGTGATCAGGTTCCAGGACGGCTCCTTGCCGGTGACCGGCCAGATCGCCGCCTTGGGATCGGAGCGATCCATCTTCAGGGTGCCCTCATGCCCGATCCACGGATAGATCTGTGTCGTGTTGCGGAACAGGTTCGGCCCCCACTGGTTGGCGTCGCCGCCGACGAAGCCGTAGAAGTAGTCGAAGCCCATGCCGGTCGGCCACTGGGTGAACGGCCCGACCTGGCTGGCTTGGTAGGTTGGCGTGTTGTGGTCCTTGCCGAACCACGAGGTCGCGTAGCCGTTGTCGCGCAGGATGCGGCCGATGGTCGCGTTGTCCACGCCGATGACGCTGTCGTAGCCGGGGAAGCCGGTGGCCTGCTCGGCGATCACGCCGAAACCGACCGAGTGATGGTTGCGTCCGGTGATCAGCGCGGCGCGCGTCGGCGAGCACAGCGCGGTGGACATGATGCGGTTGTAGCGCAGCCCGTTCTCGGCGATGCGCTCCATCGCCGGGGTCGGGATGACGCCGCCAAAGACACTGTTGATCGCAAAGCCGGCGTCATCGGTCATGATCAGCAGGATGTTGGGCGCGCCCTTCGGCGGCACCACGCGCGGCGGCCACCAGGGCGTGGATTGAAGCGCGCCCTCCTTGATCACGCCGCCGAATTTTGGGGCCGGTGGCGGGAGTTGCTCCCCACTGATCGTGGTGGTGGCGGCCGGCGAACCCAGCACGCCGGTGACCTCCACCTTGGCGCCGCTTTCGGTGCCCGCCGGGATGGCCAGCTTCTGGCCGGCCTCGATCATGGTCGAGGCGAGCTTGTTCGCCTTCGTCAACTCCTCCAGCGTCACACCGAAACGCTCGGCGATGGCGTCGAGGTCGTCGCCCTTAACGACTTGATAAGTGGAGCTTGCGGTGTCGTATTGGCCTTGCGCGTGATGGCGCGATCCCAAATCGGCGGCCTGAGCGCCGCCGAAGGCAAAACAAACGATGATCGCCAAGGCCGAGCGGATCGCCCATCCCATTCTGGGATAATTTCTCCGATGAAGGCCACTTAGTAAAAGGGTTTGCATATACAGCTCCTTTTGGGGGTGTATTTTCCCAGTAAAACCAGGAGTTGATCTGGATTGGAAAACCCGCCGGATGGCGGGCTTCGAATCACAACAATCTCGGCAGCCCAAGCTTCGACGATGGCTTATTCGTTACCGACTTTTCGCTCCTTGAGACTGGGAGTAGGCGCTGGCCCAACAGCGACGCCCAGTTCCTGAACATAGGTCGCCATCACCTGATCACCCGCTTTGAGATCCTTAAGATCCATGCCTGCTGGAATCTTCAAACTCACATGGTGGATGGCGCCCTGAATCAACACCGTGCGCTTTTCCTTGTCGATGGCGAGAACCGTACCGATCATCTTCACATTTTCTTCAATCGTCCCGCCCGGCAATCCCCCCGCTGGGGTGCGGCCAACGCTCACGGTCTCCTCGCGGACGTTGATGCCGCCGCTCTGGACTTTTTCGAGCACCACGGCCAGTGCTTCCTGATACTCCACCTTGATCACCGAACCAGGGCCGATTTGCGCCAGGTTCCGCACTTCCGGCCCGGCATGAATGGTGAAGATCTTGCCATCCGGATATTCCTTGATGCTGACCAGCCGGCTCTTCATATCCACCGACTGCACGACGCCCACCGCCGTCATTTTCTCGCGGGCGCCCATGGCGTCGGCAATCGCCGCCATGGTCGATGAAGCGGCCGGCGCCTTGTCCTGGGCTATCGCCGTCGTGGCCAACAAGCTAGCAGCAGCCAAAACAGTCAACGTCATTACTTTCTTCATGATGCTTTCCTCGGATTTGGAGTCGGTTGGATAAGAGGGATTAGCTACGACCGTGTAATGCACGCCGTTGCTACCGAAATGCGGCGGGTAATACGCGCTGCCGCAATTATAGTAGCTAATGGCGCTCGTCAAGATGCCATGTAACCGCCGCTGGGCAGTGCCATCACCTCGCTGTCGATGGCGGAGCCGGTCACTCGGGGAAGGCTTTAAGAAACTGTATCTCGACGCGGCAGCCGTCCTGGGTAGCGCCAGCGACGCCACCGGAAGCCCTCCCGTTCGGTGGATACGGGCGCATCGCAAACCAGGGCGGCGTCCATACCGAAGAAAATACCAATAAATCTAGCTCTTACCGTTATTCGATCAGGGTAGGATCGCCGCGCGCCGCCGGGTCAAATCCATCAACCAAGCGTGGGTTCCCAACATGGCCGGCCCCGATTCCCCATCCGCCGGCTGGCACTGAACGTAGCGGCCATCGGCCTGCATCAGCCACGCTTGCCGGCGGTCTTGCAGGCAGATGTCGAGAATTTCCCATAACCGCTCGCGCGCCGCCCGATCCTCGACCGGCGTCGCCGCCTCGACCCGGCGCGACAGATTGCGGAACATCCAGTCGGCCGAACCGATATAGAACTCGCCCGCCAGCGGGTCTTCCTGGCCATTGGCGAAATGGAAAATTCGCGAATGTTCGAGGAAGCGGCCGACGATCGAACGCACCCGCACGTTCTCGGTCCAGCCGGGCACGCTGGGCGCCAGGCAGCAGAAGCCGCGCACGATCAGATCGACCGGCACACCGGCCTGCGAGGCCGCCGACAGCGCCCGCGCCAGCACCAGATCCTCGACCTGATTCATCTTGGCGACGATGCGCGCCGGCCGCCCGGCCTGGTGGTGTTCGATCTCCCGCTCGACGTTGTGCAGGAAGCGCTGGCGCATGTTGATCGGCGCGACCAGCAGCTTTGCAAAATGGGGCGTGCGCGAACAGCCGGTCAGATAATGAAACAGGTTGACCACGTCCATGGCGATGGCCGGATTGCAGGTCAACAGGCCGACATCGGTGTACAACCGCGCGGTCTTGACGTGGTAGTTGCCGGTGCCAACATGCGCGTAGCAGCGCAGGTCATGCCCTTCCTTGCGCACCACCAGCGCCACCTTGGTATGCGTCTTCAACCCCATCACCCCATAGGTGACGTGCGCGCCCGCCTTTTGCAGCTCCTGGGCCCAAATCAGGTTGCGGGCCTCGTCAAAACGCGCCTTCAATTCGATGGCGCAGGCAACCTGCTTGCCGGCCTCGGCGGCGCGGATCAGCGAGCGCACGAACGGCGTGTCGTCGCCAACCCGGTACACCGTCATCTTGATCGCCACTGTCTGCGGGTCGATGGCGGCGGCGCTGATGAAATTCTCGACGCTCAGATCGAAGCTGTCATACGGGTGATGGAGCAGCAGATCGCCCGCCTGGATCGCCGCGAAGATGTCGGCGTCTTCATCGGGCAGACGCGGCGGCGGCAACGGCGTCCAGTGCGGGTCGCGCAGGCCCGGCACCTCCAGGCCGGCGATCTGGAACAGGCCGGTGTAGTCGAGTAGGCCGGGCAGTTCGTACACGTCGTCCTCGGTCAGCTCGAACCGCTCGATCAGCCCCTGCCGCAACGCGGGGTTGACGTCCGGCGCCAGATCCATCCGCACCACTGGTTCGAAGCGCCGCTGCCGCAGCGCCTCGGTCACCGCCTCGCGCAGGCTTTCCTCCTCCTCGTCGAGTTCGATCTCGGCGTTGCGCAGGATCCGAAACAGGGAAGCGTCGATGAATTCCATGCCGGGAAACAGCTTGTCGGCGCTGTGCCGAATCAGCTCCTCCAACCGCAGGAAGCGGCGCTCGCCGGGCGCGGCGTCGGCCTTGAGCGGAATCCAGGACGGCAGCATGGTCGGAATCTTAACCCGCACCGGCACGTATTCCTCGGTGTCCGGGTTACGCAGGATGAACCCCCAGTTGGTCGATAGATTCGACATGAACGGGAAGGGATGCGCGGGGTCCAGGCCGAGGGGCGTCAAAGCCGGCGAGACGTTGCGGTCGAAAAAATGAGAGGCCTCCTCCCTCTGGGAATCGGTCAGTGCGTCCCAGGCGGCGAGGATGATGCCGTGGCCAGCCAGCGTCGGCAACAGGGATTGGTAGCAACGCGCCTGCTCCATCAGCAAATCGAGTACCATCTTGCGAATTTGCGCGAGCCGGTCGCGGGCGCCGCCGGTTCGCGTCACCGGATCGTCTTCGCTTTCGACCTCCGCCACGCCGCGCAGCAACCCGACCCGCTTCATGTAGAACTCGTCGAGATTCGAAGTGAAGATCGCCAGAAACTTGAGCCGTTCCAGCAGCGGCGTGCGCTCGTCCAGCGCCTCGTTCAGCACGCGCCGGTTGAACTCCAGCCAGCTCAGATCGCGGTCGATCCAGGCATGGGCCAGCAGCCCCTCGCGCGGAGCGAGCGGCTGTTCGGACTCGTTTGCCGTTCGCCGCGACCGGGCGCGCTTGGGTTTAATCCGCTTCAAGCTCAGGGATGACCGGGCGTTGTCGTCGTTAGGAGGCATTCAAAATTTCCTTCATATCATCAAAATGTTTCGAGAAATTTTCATGGATGCCGGTAGCTTCCGTTAAATGGATTGGTCATTGGCATGAGGAGTGTGAATGACTACGCCACGGTCAACCCGGCGGTTCTGGCTTGAGAGCCGTATTGACTGTCTGGTCAAGCGATCGCGCCGCCCAGGCCAGCGCGGCTTCCAGGCGATCGTTGCCCCAAAACAACTCGTCGCCGACGATGAAGCTGGGGGCGCCGAAAATCCCCAAGGTCACGGCCTGTTCGGTTCGCGCCCGCAGCGGCGTCTTGCCCTCGGGTGACCGTGCTCGTTCAAGCAGTTTGGCCCCCGGCAGGCCCAGCTCATTCAGACTGTGCTCCAGCACCTCCGGCTGGGCGATATCCCGATCCTCGGCGAAGTTGGCCCGGAACACGGCGCGCACGAAATCCGGTAGCCACGGTTCCGCCGCGAACCGGCAAGCGATCCGCGCCGCCAGCACGCTATGTCGCGGGAACTGGCTGGGCCGGCGAAAGGGCAGTTCCAGATCGGCGCAGATGCGCTCCAGATCCCGCCACATATAGCGCCCCTGAACAGGAAACAGATTGAACGGCGAGTCGTTCCAACCCTGAGCCTGGAAGATCGGGCCGAGCAGAAAAGCCTTCCATTCCAACGGGACTCCATGCCGACAGGCCAGCGTTTCCACCCGCAGCGCGGCGGGATAGGAATAGGTGCTGGCGAATTCGAACCAGAATTGCATGGCCAATCTCCTCATTGCCCGATACGCATGTTCGACCTAAAGGCACGACCCGATTTGCCGGGGCGTGTCCGCTCGATGAAAAGTCGTATTCCTGCCTTTCTTGTCGTCCACGCGCTTTCCGGCATACATCGCTCTTCCCCAGGCGGGGAAGGGTTGCGAGGCGTCGCCGCCCGTTCACCGCGCCGGTTCGAGGGCGGTGACGGTATAGCTGCCCTTCTTCTCGCCCGGCGTTAGCGTGAAGTTCACCTTGTCGCCGGCCTTGACCTGTTCCGCCATGGCTTTGTCGACCAACTGGAAATCCATCACCATGCGCGGCCAGTGCAGCGCCGGGATCGGCTCGTGGTCGATAACCAGCTTACCCTTGGCCGCGTCCACGCTCTTCACCGTGCCGGTGGCGGCGATATCCGCGCCGGCGGTTGCGGTCGCGGCGCCGTGATCGTGGGATTCGGCCGCTGAAACGACGCCGGCAACCGCCAACAGAGCGGCCGACAGCGCAGGAACAAGCAGTTGCTTTATCATGGTTTTCTCCTGAATTGCCTTGGTTGGGCTCAAGGATTGAGGGCGACGGGCTCCCGCGCCAGCCGCCGGTTCTCGCGGACAATCATCGCCCGCTTCCAAATCAGAAACACCGCCGGAATCACGATAAGGGTCAATAGCGTGGCGCTGACGATGCCGCCCACCATCGGCGCGGCGATCCGTTGCATCACCTCGGACCCTGTGCCGGAGCCGTGCATGATCGGCAACAGGCCAACGATGATGGTGGCGACCGTCATCATCTTCGGACGCAGGCGCAACAGAGCGCCCTCGACCACCGCCTCGCGCAATTCGGCCAAGGTCACGGTTCGCCCTTCCGCTTGAGCCGCTTCCCGTCGTCGAGTAAGCGCCTGATCGAGATAGACCAGCATCACCACCCCGGTTTCCGCCGCCACCCCGGCCAGGGCGATGAAGCCAACACCGACCGCGACCGACAAGTTGTAGTTCAGCCAGTACAGCAGCCAGATTCCACCCAGCAGGGCGAACGGCAGGGTGCCCATGATCAATATCGCCTCGCCCAGCCGACCGAAGCTGAGATAGAGCAGCAGGAAGATGATGACCAGGGTGACTGGCGCCACCACTTGCAGTTTGGCCAGCGCCCGGTTTAGGTATTCGTACTGGCCCGACCAGCGCAGCGAATAGCCGGCGGGCAGCATGACCTGTTCCGCCACCGCCTTGCGCGCCTCGGCGATAAAGGAGCCGATGTCTCGACCCTGAATATCCACGAAGGTAATGCCGATCAGCCGAGCGTTTTCGCTTTGCAGCATCGCCGGCCCGTCGGCGATTCTTACCTCGGCGACCTGATTCAGCGGCACGGTCGCGCCGGTCGGGGTGACGATGGGCAGGTTGCGCAATTGCTCCAGCGAATCGCGCGCCGCCTGCGGGTAACGCAAATTCACCGGGTAGCGTTCCAGCCCCTCCACGGTCTCGGTGACGTTCATCCCGCCGACCGCCGTGTTAATGACCTCCTGCACGTCGTTGACGTTCAATCCCAGCCGGGCGGCGGCCAGCCGGTCGATCGCCACGTCCACGTAGCGGCCACCGGCCACTCGCTCGGAAAAGACCGAAGCCGCGCCGGGAATCGCGCGGATGACCTGCTCCAGCTTCTCACCGACCTGCTGGATCACCGCCGGGTCGCTACCGGCCACCTTGACTCCCAACGGTGTCTTGATGCCGGTGGCCAGCATGTTGATCCGGTTCTTGATCGGCATGACCCAGGCGTTGCTCAGTCCGGGCAGGCGGACGATGCGGTCCAGTTCGGCGATCACGTCCGCCGTGGTCCATCCCGGTCGCCATTCGGCACGGGGTTTCAACTGAATCGCGGTTTCGATCATGCTCAGCGGCGCGGGATCGGTCGCGGTCTCCGCCCGGCCCACCTTGCCGAACACGCGTTGCACCTCCGGCACGGCGCGGATCAGCTTGTCGGTTTGCTGCAGGATCTCCACCGCCTTGCCGATGGATACGGCGGGGAAGGTGGTCGGCATGTACAGCAAATCGCCTTCGTCCAGATCCGGCATGAATTCGACGCCCAGTCGTTGCAACGGCCACCACGCCGTCAAGGTCAGCAGGCCCGCCAGCAACACCACTGGCCAGGGATGATGCAGAACCAGATTGACGAACGGCCGGTAGCCGGCCATGAGCAAGCGGTTGAGCGGATTATGGTTCTCCGGATGAATGCGACCGCGCACCAGCCAGCCCATGAGTACCGGAACCAGGGTGATGGCCAGCCCCGCCGAAACCGCCATGGCGTAAGTCTTGGTGTAGGCCAGCGGCGCGAACAGCCGCCCTTCCTGCGCTTCCAGGGCGAACACCGGCAGGAAGCTGACGGTAATCACCAACAGCGAAAAGAACAGCGGCGGACCGACCTCGCAGGATGCCTGACGGACGATGCGCCAGCGTTCGGCCTCATCGCGGGGTTGGGCTTGTTCCAAGTGCTTGTGCAGGTTCTCGACCATGACGATGGCGGCGTCGACCATGGTGCCGATGGCGATGGCGATGCCGCCCAGCGACAGGATATTGGCGTTGATGCCTTGCCAGCGCATGATGGCGAACGCGGCCAGAATGCCGACCGGCAAGCTGATCAGGATCACCAGCGAGGAACGCAGGTGAAACAGAAACAGCGCGCAGACGATGATCACCACGACGAACTCCTCGACCAGCTTTTCGCCGAGGTTTTTCACCGCCCGCAGAATCAGATTGGAGCGGTCATAGGTCGGGACGATCTCCACCCCGTCCGGCAGGCCGCGCCGCAACTGCTCCAGCTTGGCCTTGACCGCTTCAATGGTGGTCAGGGCGTTCTCGCCGGCGCGCATCACGATGATGCCGCCCACCACCTCGCCCGCGCCGTCCAGTTCCGCCGCGCCGCGCCGCAGCTCCGGTCCGAGCCGGATATCGGCCACGTCGCCGAGCAGGATCGGAGTGCCCGTCTCGCTCACTCCCAGCGGCACCCGCCGCAGATCCTCGACTTTTTGCAGGTAGCCGCGCGAGCGCACCATGTATTCGGCCTCGGCCAGTTCGATCACCGAACCGCCGACTTCCTGATTGGCGTTTTGAATGGCCATGCGCACCTGCGAGAGCGGCAGGCTGTAGGCGCGCAGGCGGTTCGGGTCGAGCACCACTTGATACTGCTTGACCATGCCGCCCACCGTGGCGACCTCGGCCACGCCATCGACCGATTGCAGCTCGTATTTCAGGAACCAGTCCTGCAAGGAGCGCAATTGCGCCAAATCATGCCGGCCACCGCGGTCCACCAGGGCGTATTCGTAGACCCAGCCGACCCCGGTGGCATCCGGCCCCAGCGCCGGCTGGGCCTGCGGCGGCAACCGGGGTGCGATCTGACTGAGATACTCCAGCACCCGCGAGCGCGCCCAGTACAAATCGGTGCCGTCGGCGAAAATGACGTAGACGAAGGAATCGCCGAAGCCGGAATAGCCGCGCACCGTCACCGCGCCCGGCACCGCCAGCAGCGCGGTCGCCAGCGGATAGGTCACCTGGCTTTCCACCACCTGCGGCGCCTGACCGGGATAGTTGGTCTTGACGATCACCTGCACGTCGGACAGGTCCGGCAAGGCATCGAGCGGAATATGACGGGCCGACCACGCCCCCCAACCGGCCAGCAGCAGGGTCATCAGGATGACCAGCAACCGATTGTGGATGGACCAGCCGATGATGGCGGGGATCATGGCTGCGTCCTCACTCCCTTCTCCCCTGGCGGGAGAAGGGCCGGGGATGAGGGGTCAATCGCGTCAATCTGGTAACGGCCATCCTCGCCCTCGCTGATCCGAAAGCGCATCTTGCGATCCGGTTTCAGCCCATCCAGCGTGACATCCTTGGCGGTGGGAAAGTCCATGGTCATGGTCGGCCAATTCAGTTCGGGAATTGGCTCGTGGGTCACGTTCAGCGTGCGCGAATCCGCTTCGACCGTGTTAATCACCCCCTCGGTCCAAATCTCGGGCTTCGGCGGCGCGGTCAAGCGTTTGATACTGGCGCGAATGCTGCTTTCGGAGTCGAGCAGGAACTGGGCGGAGGTGACGACCTGCTCGCCCTCCTTCAATCCCTCAAGAATTTCCACCCGGTCGCCGGACTCGATGCCGGTTTTGACCGGCCGCGCCTCGAACCGGCCCTCGCCGAGCGCGACAATGACCCGCTGTTCGGTCCCGGTAGGGATCAGCGCCTCGCGAGGAATGCGCAGCGCATTGGCGCGCGGGGTGGCATGGATGACGACATCGGCGAACATGTTGAACTTGAGCCGCTCGCCGGGGTTGGGAAAACGCAGCCGGGCGCGCACGGTGCGGGTCTTGGGATCGACGTCGGGATAGATGTACTCGACCACGCCTTGCCAGACCTCGCCGGGGGCGTGCGGCAAATGCACCGCCGCTTTTTGGCCGACCGCCAGCCAGCCGGCCTGTTTTTCGAACACCTCGACCTTGATCCAGACCGTGGAGGGATCGGCCAGGGTCATCAGCTCGGTCTGCGGCATGACGTACATGCCTTCGCGGATATTGAGCGCCGAGACGATGCCATCCTGCCGGGCGTACACGGCGGTCAACTGGCGCACGCGCCCTTCCTTTTCCACTTCCCGAATCTGGCTTTCCGGTACGCCCAGCGCCAGCAAGCGGTCGCGGGCCGATACTTTCAGCAACGAGATGCCGCCGCGCAGCGATTGTAGATATTCTTCCTGCGCGTTGGTCAGATCGGGCGCGTAGACCTCCATCAGCAGATCGCCCTTGCGCACGCGTTCGCCCAGGGTGCGGACCTTGAGGTTTTCCACCCAACCGCTGGCGCGCAGATGGACGTGACTGAGGGCGCGTTCGTCGTAGTCGATGTAGCCCACCGTTTCAATCCGCCGCGCCAGATCGCCGCGCTCGACCGGGGCGCTGCGCACCCCCAGGTTGTTGACCACCTCCGGCGCGATGACGATGCCGGGGCCGTTATCGCCGTCGCTGTCGCCGTCGGCATAGACCGGGATGTAATCCATGCCCATATCGTCCTTGGCGGGGGTATCGGAAAAAATGGTCGGGTTCATCGGATGCCGGTATTTGACCGGTTTGCGCGGGTTCGCCCCGGTTTCGGTGGAACCGGCGGAGGGGGACGCGGCGGCTTCGTGGCCGAAATAGGTCAGCCAGGGTTGCAGGCGGGGCGCCAGCAGCACGCCGGCGCCGAACAGAAGAATGGCGACGACGATCGCCAGAACGGGTTTCATTGAAATTCGGACTCCCTGAAAAATCGCACGGGCGGCGCAAGGCCGCGGTTCGGCACAACGCGCGACGACAGGGCGCTACAAACGCAGCACGCGGGAGCGCTGGAGCGGAGGCGGACGAGCGGCGGGGTGGACGGCGGGAAAAGGCAGGGGGCGCATGTCGCCCAGCCAGTCGGGGGGCAAAGAGATGGCGGCAAGCAGCGACGCGGGCCAATCCAGTTGGCCGACGAGAGATCCCGGTCCGATCCCGCGATGATCGGGCGCTTGCAGACAGGAACCCTCGTGACAAGACACAGGGTCAGCCGGCGCGTCCGCCGTTGCCAATGAGCGATGGCAACAGTCGCGAGCGGCGGACGACGGTGCGAAATTGGCGAAAGCCGGCATCGGGCAAGATTGGCCGCTTAACGCCAGCAATAGAACCAACAGCAGTATCGTCGCGATACCGCCGGGCTGCCGGACAAAGCTGCGCCAAACTGCTGGATTCAATGCGGGGACTCTTGAGGTAAGCGGTAGGTTGGAGTGTACCCGATCCCGGGGGTTCCGGCGGCGTCGATCGCCATCGCACCGTGCGCCAGTCACAAGGTGAAAAAGGCGAGCAACCCATTTACCCTTATCGAACAACACAACAGCGTCACTTCTTCCAAGCCATGGGGAGCAGGTCGTCATGACGAACGGATCCATTGATTTTTATGTCGATGATCGCAAGGTAACGATCGCGACGGACTGGACCGGGGCCGGCGATTATCGGTTGGTCCAAGCGAATGGCGTCGTCACGCCGTTGGGTAGCTGCCAGACGCTGCCGGACATGCTGAGCGCCGTGCTGGATACGGAATGGTCCAGCGAGATGGAAGGGGCACGGGTCGAGAAACAGCCACCGTAGGCCAATTCCGCCGCGCCGCCGGGTCGGCCTGTCCAACCGCTGACGGTTTCCCGACGCGCGGTTGGACGAGCCGGACGATTACTTCAGCAATCTCGCCAGAAACTCGTTGAACAGCGCCCAGGATTTGCGATCGGCGTCTTCCCGATAGCGCTCGCCGCCGAATACCGTGAAGGCATGGGGTGCGCCGCCGTAGGTCACCATCTCGTGCTTGACGCCCGCGGCCTCCAGCTCCTTGGCCAGCGCGGCGAACTGATCCATGGTGACGGCGGTGTCGGCGGTACCGTGCATCACCAGGATTTCACCCTTGGTCTTGGTGTAATCCTGCCCCGCCGGAGTTTCGAGACCGCCATGAAAGGTCGCGAAGCCTTTCAGGTCGGCGCCGGAGCGCGCCAACTCCAGCACCGCCGCGCCCCCGAAACAGTAACCCATGGCGACCGCGTCACCGGTGTTCGCGCCCTTGGCGCGGGCGGTGTCGAGCGCCCCCATCATCAAGGCGCGCATTTTCTCGCGATCCTTGTAGAGTTCGCCGGTGTGCTGGCGCTTGTCGGTCACTTCGGTGGGCCGCACGCCCGCGCCGAACAAATCCACCGCGAATACGGCATAGCCCTTTTCGGCCAACATGTCGGCGCGTTTGATCTCGTAATCCGTCAGGCCATCCCAGTCGTGAATCAGCAGCACCAGCGGCGCCTGTGCTCCCGGACTGATGTAATAACCCTCGTAGGGCCGACCGTCGATCGTATAGGTCACGGCTTGGCCGGTGGCGCCCAGCGCCAGCAGTGGCGTCAAACTCAACAACGTTGCGGTTATCCAATTTCTCATTGCTCGATCTCCCCGCCGTGGATGACCCGACCCGTGGCCGGCTTGCTTATCAATCAGCATACCCGGCGCAAAAGATGCGTCAATCGCAACACTTGTGCCGGATAATCCTCTAAAGGCGCCCGTCGACCCTCACGCAACGGCGGGGAGAGGACAGCCAGTCGCGACGGAAAGGTTCCGAGTCGGCGGCGACAACGATCGCGACCCGGAAGAGGTGGGTTTCACTGAGCTATCCGCAATTCCGTCTTGAGGTCGGCGACGAAGGCGTGCACGGTTTCCTCATGAGTATCCCAGGCGCACATCAGTCGTGCTCCGCCCACGCCGATGAACGTGTAGAACCGCCAACCTCGCCGATGCAGCGCCGCGATGACCGTTTCCGGTAGCTGCACGAATACCGCGTTGGCTTGACGCGGGAACATCAGTTCCACTTCCGGCAGTTCCCGCAACGCGGCTTCCAGCACGGCGGCGCAATGGTTGGCATGAGCGGCATGGCGCAGCCAGGCGCCGGTTTTCAGCACCCCCAGCCACTGTGCCGCCAAAAACCGCATCTTGGACGCCAGTTGCCCGGCCTGCTTGCAGCGGTAGGCGAATTCCTCGGCGGCGGCCAGATCGAAGAACAGCACCGCCTCGCCCAGCGCCAGCCCGTTTTTAGCGCCGCCAAAGCACAGCACGTCCACGCCGCAATCGACGGTGAGGGCGCGCGGCGTCAGGCCGAGCGCGGCCACCGCGTTGGCGAAGCGGGCGCCGTCCAGGTGCAGCTTCAATCCATGCCGCCGCGCCACCTGATGGATGGCGTGCAATTCGGCGGAGGTATAAACCGTGCCCAGCTCGGTGGACTGGGTCAGGCTGATCGCCTTCGGTTTGGGGTAATGGATGTCGCCGCGCTTGGTGATCAGTTGTTCCACACTGGCCGGATCGAGCTTGCCGTCGTGACCTTCGGCCAGCAGCAGCTTGGCGCCATGCGAAAAGAATTCCGGCGCGCCGCATTCGTCGGTTTCGACGTGGGCGAGGCGGTGGCAGACGATGCTGTGATAGGACTGGCACAAACTGGCCAGCGCCAGCGAGTTGGCCGCCGTGCCGTTGAAGACGAAAAACACCTCGCAGGGCGTCTCGAACAGTTCCCGGAACCGGTCGCAGGCTTCGGCGGTCCAGCGATCCTGCCCGTAAGGGGGTTCGTGGCCGTGGTTGACCTGCGCCAGCGCCGCCAATGCCTCCGGGCATAGACCAGCGTAGTTGTCGCTGGCCAGTTGTTGGAGCGGTACGTCAGGGTGGGTCATGGATCACTCAACAAGACTCAATAAGGTAAGCCCCTGGCTTTGCCGGGGTGACCTATACGGCGGTCGCTGTGAATCCGAAATCTCGACCAAGGGGTGAGGATTCACAACGAAAGAGTATCAAAGTCTGAGTCATGCCGGTGGGATTGCAAGTATCGCGTCGTGTATGGCTCCGACCGCCGGGCGGTACCGCCATGTGCGTACCCAGTACCGCGCGCCGAACCATCTGGGGTTGCTGGAGCACTTTCACCAGACGCCCAAGACCGAGGATGTGTACTGGCCAAATGGATGTTACTGGATATTATTCTCTGGCGCACCACGCCTTCTTTTTGCAACTAATTGATAATTTTTAGAAAAACACATAGCGCGATAGCCTTGCCCTCGCCACGCGGGTTCACCGCTCGGAGCGCCCGCCCTGGGTCAAGCGCTCGACCAGAACCCGCTCGCACGCCTTGAACAGCAGGTAAAACAACAGGCTCAAGTAACCGTAAGCGATCAGTTCGATCAACTGCCGCAAGGCGCCGTCGCCGATCACCATCGCGCCATGCTCCAAATACAAGTCGAAATTGGCCTTGAACAGCATGAACAGATTGAGGGAACTGACACCGAAGGCCACAAAGAAAACGCCCATCCAGATGAAGGTGATCCATTCGTGTTTGAATAGAACTTTCATCACGAATTGCCGCATCGCGTTGCTCCAAAAGTGGGATGATCCCGAACCCCAACCGGGGAAAGGCCGGCCGACTCAAAGTGAAAAGCCAGCCTCGTTCGATCAAGTTTATACTGTGTTCGCGTCGGTTAGTGGCCAGACTCAACCGAGGAATGGGGTCCAGGCTTGACATCCTCCCCGCCCTGAAGGGCGAGGATTCCTGACATCGCTATCAGGGTT
>JARSSH010000012.1 GCA_029624815.1 Candidatus Competibacter sp. | reverse complement strand
CGCCGCCAAACAGGCGTTCATTGCGTCAGGCTGACTTTGTGGGTAATCGGGTGGGCAAGACTGGGCTATCGAGAATGACTGGAGCGAGGAAAATCGACGTCAATACGAGCGCTACAGTACGGATTTTTACTTGTGTGTCTACAAGCAGCATGAAGAAGAGGATCCTCTTGGCCATGTCATTGATATCGGTTTGGGTGGCATAAAACTGCTGGGCGGGGAAGCTCTTTGCGTTGGCGAGGCGATGCCGTTGCGGATGGACGCTGTTCTGGAAAGCGGTCCGCGCGAGAGCGTTGAATTTT
This sequence comes from Candidatus Competibacter sp., assembly GCA_029624815.1. GTDB lineage: Bacteria > Pseudomonadota > Gammaproteobacteria > Competibacterales > Competibacteraceae > Competibacter. The sequence goes on along the minus strand of JARSSH010000012.1, from coordinate 32,197 downwards.
TGGCAAGGATCGTTTGGATCAGTCAGGATGAGGATTCCGATGGATATGTAGCGGGGCTTGAGTTTCTCGATCTCTCTCCGCAAGCATTGGATATTATCCAGGGTATCATCGGTGCGCTTGGCGGTTGAGCGGAATGGACGGGAGAAGCGCGAGCGCGTTCTTCGTCAGTGGGCCAATAAACCGCCGGTGAAAAGATGCGGTAGATCCAGAATTGGTATGATGTCTTCTCCTTGATGGAAGCAGGAAATAGCCAGTTCACGCCAACCATGCGGATATTCGGGCAGGGAACACGCTTGGGTATCGGTGACATGTATACGTTTTGGAGTGTCGGCCAGTAACAGAGCGCCATAGCCCGGCGCGACGTTTGGTTCCGGTTGATAAGCCACGATGCCGGCCAGTTTGCTTTGGTCATTAGCCTTTGGTTGCTTATGGAGCCAAGCAGCCAAATCCATTGCCGGTAATAGAAGGTTGTTCCACAGTATCGTCCGCCGGCAGTAATACGGGCTCAGCGGGACTTCCAGTAACGTGGGTGCTTCGATCAGGTGGATCAGCTCGCGCTCACCGACAGCGGCGCGCAGTTGCTCGTCCAGCACCAGCACCCAGGCGGTGCTTCCCATCGGGCTTTCAGTGGTCACCAGCGCTCTCCGCAAGCGTGGCGAGCAGCGCCGCCAGATGCTCGGTGTTGGTTACGCAGCCCAACCCCCCGCCAAGCGGCGCCAGCGCCTGGATGGGAGAATCCGGCGTTCCCATGCAGGCCGGCAACGCCAGCAGGGGCGGGGTTTTGGCGAGCGCTTCAACTTGATCGCAAACCATGCCAAAGCGATCGACGCCGTTATCCAGCAACGCACAAATCCGTCGGCTGTCCGGTAGTTGAGGCAATAGCTGCAATTCGCCGGACAGACAGTACACCGGCCACCACTCGCCGCCGAGCGCGATGGCGCCGATACTGTGCGGTGCTTGCACTTCTCGGTCGATGTCCAGGGGCGATTCCAGTGAATGAATCTCCGTTTGCGGTAGCAGCCATGGGTATCCGTCCAGGGTCAGCGTGGCCAACGCCCGAATCTCCCGCAGTTCGTCTAGCGTGTTTCGAGCGGGTCGGTTCATTGCCGCAGCAACCGGTGGATCTGTTCGAGCAGTTCGTCTTCCATGAACGGCTTGGTCAGATACGTATCGACGCCGACGGCCTCGGCCTCATGCCGATGTTTGGCGGTGGAGCGCGAGGTGATCATGATGACCGGCAGGTTGTGGGTAGTCTGGTTGGCACGCAGATGCGCGGTCAATTCCAGGCCGTTCATTCGCGGCATCTCCAGGTCAGCCAGCACCAGGTCTGGACGCTTGTTTTTGATGACCTCGATCGCCTCCAGGCCATCGCGCGCGGTGCGCACATCGAAGCCGGCATCTTGCGCGAACTGGGCGAGCGAACGGCGGGCGCTCAGCGAATCGTCCACCGCAAGGACGATCTGTTGGCGGGCGGCGGCGGCGGCGGCGGATTCCGTCGGTCGGACCGTTGCCGGTAACCGCTGGCCGGAGGTTCGGACACGCAGCAACTCGGGTAGATCCAGCACCGGCGCCACGCTACCGTCGCCGAGGATGGTGGCGCCCACGATACCGGGGAGCGCGGGGATGTACTGACCCATGTGTTTGACCACCAAGTCGCGGCTGTCCAATACTTCCTGCACCAGCACGGCTCGAAGGCCGCCGGTTTCTTCCCGCACCAGTAGCACTGGCGGCATGCCACGATCGTGCTCGCGCCGGTCTGGCGGCAGATTGAGCAAGGTTTCCAGCGCAGTGAGTTCGTGGACGTCGTTACCCAGCCGGTAAGTAGTTGCCTTGCCGATCGTCTGTATCTTGCCGGCTCCGGAGTACAGGATCTGTTCGATGCCGCGGTCGGAGAGCGCATAAATCTGATCCCGCATGCGCAGCAGCAGGGCGTGGGTGGAGATCAGGGTGACCGGTAGCCGCAATTCCATCAGGCAGCCCTTGCCCGCTTCGGTCTGGATGCGCAGCGAACCCTTCATCTCCAGAAGCCGGCTGTAGACCATGTCCATGCCGATGCCGCGCCCCGAGGTTTGAGTGGCCGCGCCGCGGGTGGAGAATCCCGGCAGCAGGATCAGCCGGGCCAGCTCGTCGGGCTCCAGCGGTTTGTCGGGAGCGATCAAGCCACGTTCCTCCGCCGTCCGACGGATTGCCGCCAGATCCAGCCCGGCGCCATCGTCCCGGCAGTGAATGGCGATATTGTTGCCTTCGCGCATGAAATGCAGCTCGATTTGCCCCACTAGGGGTTTACCCAGACGCTGGCGCTGGTGGGGCGGTTCGATGCCGTGATCGACCGCGTTGCGCAGGATATGCATCAACGGATCGACCATGTTGTTGAGTACGTTGCTGTCCATGGGGGTGTCGGCGCCGCGCACCACCAGTTCCGCTTCCTTGTCCACCAGCCGGCTGGTTTGGCGCACGCTACGCTGCAGCCGGGGCACCACGGTTTGGATGGGCACCATGCGAGTGCGCAGCACCGCCTCCTGGCTATCTCGATGCAGACGGCCCTGGTCCACCAGTAGCGAATCCAGCAGCACCAGGTTGTCTTCCACGGTGCGGTTCATCTCTCGGGCGTCGATGGCGGTTTCCACCAATCGGTGAGTGACGGTGTTGAGTTCGTTGTACTGTTCCAGTTCCAGGGGGTCGAAATCGCCGCGCTGCATCGATTTGGATAGCGGCGACGACACGTTGCGGACATCGACCAGTTGCTCCAGTTCGGCGGCCAGACTTTGGAACAGCCGGTTTTGCACGGCCACCGCCCGAGTTTGCTCGATGGTTTTACGAATCCGCTCCTGCACTTGGCCGGTGAGGATGATGCTTTCGCCCACCAGTCGCAGCAGGTCGTCCACCAAATGGGCGGAAACCCGCAAGGCCGTTTCCGCGGTCGAAGCGGCGGGCTGTTGCTGCGGTGCGAGCACCGGTTCGGGCGGCGGCGCGGCGGAGGCGGAAGGTTCCGGCTGTTCGGTAGTTGGGGGCGGGATTTCGTCGCTGGCCGGGACTCCCACCCGGTCGATGCGATTGGCCCAGTCCAGCACGGTTTGCAGTACGGTCAGCGCCTGCGTCGGCGGCGCGCTCATGCCCAGTAGCGCTTCGCTCATGGTTTCCAGGCAGTCGGCGGCATTGAGCAGCGCATCGGCCAGCGGCCGGTTGGGTAGCACGCCCTGCTTGGAGAGCGCTTGCAGGATATCTTCCATGTGGTGGGTCAGCGTGGCGATGCCGCGCACTCCGACCGTGTTGCCGGCGCCCTTCAAGGTATGGGCGATGCGCCGCGCCACGTCCACGTCGGCGAGTTGGCCATCGCCGGCGGCCAGCCGTTGGATGGCGGCGGAGAAGTCGGCGGCCTGTTGGGGCAATTCCTGTAGCAAGCCATCCAGCAAATCCTGGTTGACATCGGCCGGCAGTTCCAGCGATGCGTCGTCGGGCTGTGCCTGCCGCGGTCGGGCTTCCACCTCGGCTTCCTCGGCAACCAGCTTCGGCGCAAGCAACAGATCGGTCAGCGCGGTCGCCTCGGCGGTCGCCAGCGGTTGCGGCCACTGAGTCTTCCGTAGATGTTGAACCAGTGCTTCGCACGTCGAGCGGTTATCGGGTGCTTGCAGGTAGCCAAGCACCAGCGCCGGCCAGGCTTCCACCACGCGCTGCTGTTCTGGATGCGGCGGATCGTCCCGAGCAGCCAATTCGAGCAGGTTGGCGTACAGGTGGGCGCAGGCTTGTTGCAGCCCCGTCAAATTGATGGAGGCTGACGCTTCTCCCAGTCGTTCCAGGTATTCGGTATAACCGGACCAAGCTTCGAGGCGGGTTTCGGGCGTGCTGTCGGCGGCTGAGACGATGGCCAGGGTTTCGGTGGTGGCTTCGGCGATCTGCGCGATTTCCTCGCAAATGATCTCCAATAGTTCCTGCTGGGCGGCGTTCGGCGCGAACGGCGTCGCCGGGCTTTCCGTCTCGACCGTCTCGACCGCCGAATCGGATTCTTCCGGGGTGGTGGTTGGTTGTGCGTCGATGATGGTTTCGGCGACGGGAGATTCCAATGCCTGCTCGATGGGTTCGGCCGTGGCCTCCAGGGACTCCGGCGGGGTCGCCGCGGGAATCTTTTGCGCGGATTCGATCGTTGCGGTGGGCGCTGTTTGCTCCACGGTTGTGGCGAGAGCTTCCGGCGCGACTTCGGCAGCCGGTTGCGATTCCATCGCCGGAAAGAGGGTTGTGGCATAACCGGCATCGGAGCGAGGTTCCCGTTCCGGCACGGCCGCGATCGTCGGCTCGCTAGCCGGTGTCGGCGGTGGCGCGGTGGGGAAATCCGGCTGTTCCATCGGAGGAGTTTCAGGCGTCACCCCTTCGGATTCTTGGCTCCGGCTCTCTCCCGCCTGGAGAGAGCGATCTGGCGCGGAGTCGTCAATTGCGGGTTTCTCCGCGGGTTTCTCTTCCTCGCGGAAAGGCGTTGGGAGGAAGGGAGGAGGGGAGGATTCCGCCTGAAGGGAGTTGGCTGCCGCTTCTTCCGTAAAAACGGCGGTTTCTTCCGTAAGAACGGCGGTGGGTTCGGCAAGCGCCGCGGGTTCGACCGGGGGTTCCAGTGCTTCGCCCGATTCCTCCCGCCCCTCCGCCAACTCGGACGGCATCAGCAGGCCGCGCAATATATGGGCTTCCTCCACCGGCAGTGGCGTGCGCCAAGCTGGGTTTTGCAGGTGTTCAAGCAATGCCTCGCCGGCCTCCGGGTCGTTTGGAGACATCAGATAGCCAATGACCAGTATCGGCCATTCCTCCAATCGTTCCCGCCTGGCGTCGTCGAGCCCCTGGCCGCGAACGTTTAGGGTCGTCAGATTTTCATGAAATAGCAGGCAGATATCCTGCAACCCCGAAAACCCGGCCTCGCCGGCCGCCGAACCGATGCGTTCCACCTGCTCGGCGTAACGGCCGAGCACCGCGGTGATCTCGTCTTGATCGGCTCCGTCGTTTTCCGCGGGTAATCCCTCCAGGATGCCGAGCGCTTCGGCAACCTCGGCTTCCAACACCGCAACGCTTTCTTCCGATACCAGCAGCATCAGCGCTCAACTCCTCTCACAAGCGGCAGCAACCCGGCGGCAGCCATTTTGACGGCGGGCATGGGACTGCCCTTAGGCCGGCAGCCGGAACATGCGCACGGAGGTCAACAGGTTTTTGGCGTATTCCACCAGATTGGTGGTTTGCACCGTCTGTTCCAGCAACTGTTGGCTGGTTTGCTGGGTGCCGGCTTGAATCTGTTCGGCGCGGTCCACCAGCTCGTTGTTAACCCGCGCCTGCTCCTGCGAACGGGAGGCGATTTGCTGCACGGCGGTCACCAGCTCGGTGGTGGTTTCCTGAGTGCGCTGCATTTGCTCGCCGGCCTGTTCCGCCAGCCGGCTGCCGTCCACCACCTGGCTGATGGCGGTGTTCATCGCATTCACCGTGTCCGCCGTTTCGATTTGGATGTTGCTGACCAGGGTGGCGATTTGCGAAGTCGCCTCACGGGCGTTTTCCGCCAGTCGCTGCACTTCGTCGGCCACGACCGCGAAGCCGCGGCCCGCCTCGCCGGCCGATGCCGCGTGCATACTGGCATTCAGCGCCAGGATATGGGTGCGTTCGGCGATGGTGTTGATCAGGTTCACCACGCCGCTGATCTCCTGGGACCGCTCGCCCAGCCGCTTGATGCGTTTTTCCGTTTCACGGATGGTGTCGCGGGTGCTGTTGATGCCGCTGACCGTGCTGGTCACTGCTTGCAGCGCGGCCTGGGTGGTTTTGATGGTGGTCGCGGCCGTGACGTTGCATTCCTGCGCCAGCTGGGCGATCTGTTTCATGGTTTCGGACGCGGCGACCAGGTCGGCGGAGGTTTGCAGCACGGCCATGCGCTCGTTTTCAGCCACGACGATCACCGCATCGGACTGGGTTTTCACTTTGTCGGACGCGGTGGCCACTTCCTCGGAGATGCGGGTCACATCCTGCAATACCGCGGCGGTTTCGTTGGTGAGCAGATTCAAGGCGTCCGCCACCGGTCCGGTTATGTCCTCGGTGACCGGCACCTTGACGGTTAGATCCCTTTGACTGAGCAGGGACACCGCTTGCAGCAGGTTGATGATGGAGTCGTTGAGTTGTTCGTTCTCGCGTTCCGCTTCCACCAGCGCGTTGACTCGCTCACTCAACATGTTGTCGAAAGCCCGGCCCAGTTCCGACAGTTCGTCGGCGCCGGCCAGGTTGGTGCGGGCGGCGTAGTTCCCCTGGCCCACCTGCTGCACGGTTTCCATCATCTGGTTCAAGGGGCTGGTGATGGCCCGGTAGGTGGCGGTGCCCATGAAGAAAGAGAATCCGATACCGACCAGCCCAAGCACCACGATCAACCAGGTAAAGGTATTGCCGGTGCTCCGCGCCGTTTGCAAGTCTTGCGAGGCGCGTTCCTGGGTTCGATCCAGACTGGCCAGCAGATTGTTGAAAAAGGGATCGATCAACGCATCGAGGTCGTTGCCGACGAACAGATTCAACTGACCGCGGTCGCGCTTGCCGAACAGGCGCTCCAGTTCGGTGAATATCTCGTTAAGGTTGTCCAGACTGGCTTTGTACTGATTGTGCAGGCGTTCTCTGTTGTCGGGGCTCAAGGTGTCGAAATAGGCCTTCAACCCTGTTTCGAACTTGCTTTTGGCTTCCGGCAGCTCGGCATTCGCCTGTTGCCAGGTGCTGGTGCCCCGGGCCACTTGGTTGGCGGTCGCCAGCAGGTCGGCGCGCAAGGTTTCACCCAGTCGGCCCAGGCTCACCTGCTCGTTCACGGATTGGTTGATCTGGCTCACGGCGTTGCCGATGCGATTCATGCCGAAGTAGGCGACAAGCCCGATCAATACCAGGATCACGAGTTGCACGATGATCGTAAGAGTCAAACGCGCGTTGATTTTCTGACCGCCCATGACAGTTTTTTCCTCAGTTCGGTGATCAAACCCCGTCAGATCCGACCGGTTGCGTGAGGTGTCCCCGGTTCGTGGCTGGCGGCTTCGTTAATTTTCATGTTGGGACCGTCGCGCCGTGCCTCCCGGCGCGACAAAAGCCACTACTTGAACAGTGCCACTAGCTCTTGCGGCGTGATAACCGTGAATTGACCATCCCGCAGGTAGGTGATCATGACGAAATCGGAGCCTTGATTGTCGGTGGTGAAATCCACCCGGATGCCGCCGATGTCGTAGGGTTGGCGGCGCGCGGCCTTGAGAAAACTTTCTCGGGTGATCGGCCCGTCGATGGCGCGCAGGATCGTCAGGAACAATTTGCCGACGATATAGCTTTCCAGGGACTCGTAGTTCAGATCCTCGCCCAATGCCTTGCGCGCTTCCGCGACCACCGGCAACGACGAATCGGGCGCCGGCACGATTTGGGTGGCGATCACTTGGTTCAGAATGCCGTACTCCCTGAGCAAGGTTGTCAGCCGTGCGCCCCCCGCCGGCGATGGCGAGCTGAAGATCCAGGTTTCACCCTTGAGGCGGGCGTATCCCATGAAGGTGGCGGCTGGGTCGTACACCGCGGTGGTGGCGATCAACCGGCAGCGGTTGCCGGTGTCGGTTTCCCATTTTTTCAGCGAGAGATAGCCGGGCCGCGCGTTGACGGTATCGCGCGGGTAAACCCCGACCGGGCCGATATTGTTGCGCTCCGGGTTGTCCCCCGGCATTTTCAGGATTTGGTCCACCTTGGCGACAATGGATTCGGTGCCGGGCTGTTTGGCCAGCGCCGCGCGGAATCCCTGGACGCCGCCCATGCCGTAGGCGTCGTTCTGGGCGTAGGCGCATACCTCGGTCGGTTTCATGCCCGCCGCTATCGCCGCATCCACCACGGCTTCCACTTCGCTGGCGTAGCTGGCGCGGAAGTTCAAGACATCGCCCGGCCCGGTAAAGGCCGCGCCGGTGTAGAAGCCGATCGCGGGCACCTTGTTCTCGGCCAGCAGTGGCAGCACCGCCTTGGTGGTCGGCGAGCCGAAGCTGTTGACCATCGCGAAGATCCCCTGCTCGATTAGTTGCGTGGCGGCTTTAAGCGCTTCAGTGGGGTTATAAAAATCGTTGAGCGCGACGAACTCGATGTGGCGTTTTTGCACCGTTTGATCGCCCAACGCCGCGTCCATCCCGCGTTTCATCGACAGGCCGTATACTTTGAAATCCCCTTCCAGGGGAATAGTGGCGCCGATGCGGATGGTTTTATCGGTGACGCCGGTTTCTTCGGCCCAGCTCCAGGGCGTGGCCGAGCACAAACTCAGCAAAAGCCCTAGCGCCATTCCACCCTTCAGCCGCCGCCGGCATGTCGCCCCAGTCCTGGTGGCGGAATCGTTTTGTATATGCATACGGGGTACCTCCCTTTGATGTATTCGATTGTTCTATTGACGTATTTTCCAGACTGTGCCGCTCCAGGCGCGCTCTGGCCGGAATCAGGACATTCCGGCGGCTTGTTCGCCCAGGCTTTGGAAGAAGCTCCGGTGGTCGAACTCCAGCCAGGTTCGATCGTCCTGCATGTAGCCCCCGGCGATGTGGAGTCGCAATACGGCCGGCAATGGAGGGAGCCGGGGGAGGGCATGGCGAGTGCTTGCGGGTTGGGGCAGGCCGTCGATAAAGAGCCCCACGGCGCCCGCGCCCTGGTCCAGAATCAGCAGCCAGCGCTTTTCCCGCGAACCTTCTTCCAGTTGTAAAAACCGTTTTACGTCGAATACCGGCACCAGATTGCCGCGCAGGTTGATCAGCCCTAGAAACCAGGAGGATACGTTGGGTAGTGGATAAACCACCCATCGTTCCAGGACTTCGCTGGTGGTGTTCTGGTTGATCAGCAAGCCGAAGTCGCCGATCCAGAAACCGTAGCGCGCACGCTGGCGTTCGGTGGCGGCCAGCCCGCGCATGATGCCAGGTGGCGGTTTAAAGCGGTTGAGCGCCGTGGTGGGCTCCAGCCAGCGCCGGACGGTTCGGCCAGCTTTGTCGTTCATCGGGATTTCCATCGGGCCCAGGGCAATTTACAGAAACGCTTTCAGTTGATCGGTGATGGCGTCCGCCGCATAGGGTTTGGTGATAAATCCCTTGCCACCCTGCATCTGCGCCCATAACCGGTCGGCCTTTTGATTTTTGCTGGTCACGAAGATCACCGGGATGCTCTTGGTTTCCGCTTGCGTGCCGAGCGAGCGGCAAGCGGCATAGCCGTCCATGTCGGGCATGATGATGTCCATGAAGATCAGATCCGGCTTTTCGGTCTTGGCTTTCTCGATGGCCTCCTTGCCACTGGTGGCGGTAACGATGACGCAGCCCGCCTCTCCGAGAATGCTTTTGATGTTCGCCAGATCCGTTGGGGAATCGTCGACGACAAGAACTTTTCGTATCGGCATGGAAGTCTCCTTAAATTTTCATTGGATTAAGTCGGTCATAGCATCGTCGTTGGTCTGGCGTGGGCCATTCCCGTGATTTCCCGAAGACAGGATCTTGGCTCGTTTAGGGTGCCTTCAGATATTTCTTGACCGCCTTTTGAAAGGAATTCTGTTTGGCGGGCTTGGTCAGATAGGTGTCGCAACCGGCCAATGCGCCCCTCACTCGATCGAAAGGGGACGATTTGCTGGTGAGCATGATGACGGGCGTTTTTTTCCTGGCTTTATCCTTCTTGATCGTTTTGCAGATCTGGTAGCCATCAACTCCGGGCAGCACCACGTCGAGAAAGATGATGTCGTACTCTTTTTGGGCCAGTAACTCAAACGCTTCTTCGCCAGACTCGGCGGTATCGGTCCGGATGCCGAGGAGCTTTAGCTCCAGTTCAACCTGCTTTCTGACCGTAATGCTGTCGTCCACCACCAGCGCCGTGAACAGCGGGGTTTCGACGGGTCCGCCAGCCGCCGGGCTTTCCCCGCCGATGATGCGCTGCTGATCGGTGGAAGCCGCGGCAAGTTGGCTGGCGACTTGATCCAGCGCGGTCAGCACGCGGGTGGCGACGAAAGGCCGCCGGATCGAGTAAGGCTGGTCACGGGGCGGTGGATCCTTGGTGATCATGACGGTCAGAAACGGGGTCGGCGAGGCTCCGTCAGCCGAGGGAAGCTTAAAGGATCGCCACTCCGCCATGGCTTCGGGGTTTTCCGCGTCGACCATTAGAATTTGGATCGGCTCGCCGGCGGCGGCAAAGGAATAGGCGCGGGGACGGTAAAGGGATAGCTTGAAGATATTTCTCAAGACATTTCGCTCGCTTTCGGGAATGCCGATTAAAGCGACCTTAAAGGATTGCTTATCGCTCATAAGACCCTTCCCCCTCTCCGGTTCACCTTCTGTCGTTTGTTATCTAATCTAGGGCGACTTGACTGGAGTCTGAAGTGTCATTTTTTTGATCAAGATTGTAAATAAAGGGGGGCACATAATTATTGGTTTCCCATAATGGCGTGGCTGAAGGTTGTTTAGCGCTATGGATGAATATTGAGTGTAGGTAACAGAAACTGTAATTCAAGGCGGGAAAGCAACAAATAACCGCATAACCGTGCAGGATGGGGCGGGGGAGATCTGGAGCGATGAAAGAGGTGTGGGCCTGGGTCTGTCGGTAAGCAGAACACTTGTCCCATTGAGCCGGGGTGTTGTTGAGGAGGGCGTGGCGGCTTATTCGCCCGACTGTAGCAGCGAGCCGTGCTCCCGCGCTTGGCGGACGGCGGCCAGGAACATGCCGATCGCCAAACCGAGATAGCCGGCGTTCAACAGCAGGGCGTACAGGAAATAGTCCAGCCGGAACGCATGCTCCAGCAGCACCGCCCGCATTCCCTCGAATACATGACTGGCGGGTAAGACCCAGGCCAGTGGTTGCAGCCAGTCGGGCAGGGTGGCGATGGGATAATAGATCCCGCACAGCGGCGCCAGGGCGAAGATCGCCGCCCAGGCGATGCTTTCCGCGCCCATGCCGTGGCGCAGCACCAGGGCGGCGACCAGCAGGCCGATGGCCCAGCCCATCAGCAGCAGATTGAGAAAAAAGCCAGCCAGCGGCGGCCCCAGCGCGAACAGGTTGTAGTCGTAGAATGGCAGCGCCAGCGTCACCGCGACCCCGACCCCGACCAGGGTGCGAATCAGGCTGATCGCCATCAGCGCCAGAATCAGCTCGATCGGCCGCAGCGGACTGACGAACAGTTGCGCCAGATTGCGGGCGTGCAGCTCCTCGAAGAACACCACCGATACGCCCAATTGGCTGCGAAACAGAATATCCCACAGCAGCACGCCCGACAGCAGCAGTCCCGCCGCCTGCCCGAGTACGTCGCTGTGGCCGGCCAGATAGCGGGTGATGAAGCCCCACAGGATCATCTGCACGGTGGGCCAGTAGGCCAGTTCGACGATGCGGATCCAGGAGCGGCGCAGCAGGTAGAGATAGCGCAGCGCCAGCGCGCCGATCCGTCGTGGCGAAACGCCACTCATTCGACCACCTCGCCGCTTTGAATGCCGCGAGCGATATCGAGAAATACTTCCTCCATGTCCTTGCGGCCGTAGCGGTGGATCAGCTCGCGCGGCGCGCCGCTGGCGACGACGCGCCCGGTCCGCAGCATGATGACCTGATCGCAGAGCCGTTCCACCTCGCTCATGTTGTGGGAAGCCAGCAGTAGTGTGGCGCCGCTGTGGCGCTGGTAGTCGGTCAGGATGCCGCGTATCCGGTCGGCGGTGTCGGGGTCGAGCGAGGCGGTCGGTTCGTCGAGCAACAGAATTTCCGGTTCGTTCAATAGCGCCTTGGCCAGCGCCACCCGGGTTTTCTGGCCGGCGGACAGGCTACCGTAGGGCCGCTGGAAAAAGGCGTCGATATCCAAATCCCGCCTCAGCGCCGCCAGCCGCTCGCGCACCCGGAGCACGCCGTACAGGCGGGCGTAAACGGTCAGATTTTCCGCCACGGTCAAGCGTTGCGGCAGATCCACATAGGGCGAGGAGAAGTTCATGCGCGGCAGCACGCGGTGATGGTGGCGCGGCACCTCTTCGCCGAGGATATGAATCCGGCCGCTGGTCGGCAGCAGCAGCCCCAGCAGCATGGCGATGGTGGTGGTCTTGCCGGCGCCGTTGCCGCCGAGCAGGGCGCAGGTGGCGCCACGGGCGATGTCGAAACCGATGCCGTCCACGGCCCGCACCGGACCGTACTGTTTGCGCAGATCCTCGACCTGGATGACGGGTGGTTCAGCCATCGGCGCGCTCCAGGGGATCAAGCGCGATCAGCCAGCCGTTCCGCTCGATCAGTTCAACCCGTTGTAGCGATTGCCGGACACAGGGGCCGGAAACGCAATACCCGTCTTCGATGCGAAACAGGGCGCCGTGGATGCCGCATTGAATGACCGTGCCGGCGTAATCCAGAAACTGGTCGGGCTCCCATTCCATCGGCGCACCGGTATGCGGGCAGCGGTTGCGATAGGCGTAAATGCCTTTCCGCGTGCGCACCAATACGATGTCGGCATAGCGGGAAGCCGGGCTGATGACGATGCCCTTGCTTTGATCTTCGGCCAGATCGTCCAGACGACAGAGGGGGTATTCAGGCATCGGAATTCAGCCCACCGCCCGCGCCAGTTTCGGCAGATCGCCCTCCAGCCCCATCGCTCGCCGGGCGATGGCGTTTTTCAGCGGCCCGGCGGCGTCGGTCAGGTTGAGGCCGAGATTGCGCAGTAGCCGCAGCGGCGGCAGCGCATTGCCGAACAAGCGTTTGAAGCCGTCCATGATCGCCAGCATCGGCAGGTTGTCGCTCTTGCGCCAGCGTTCGTAGCGCCGCAGTACCCGGAGTGCGCCCACCTCGTGACCGGCGGCGAGGCCGTCTTGCAGCACCTCGGCCAGCGTCGCCGCGTCCAGCAGTCCCAGATTGACGCCTTGCCCAGCCAGCGGGTGGACCACATGGGCGGCGTCGCCGATCAGGGCCAGACCGGGTTTGACGTAGGCGCGGGCGTGCTGCAAGCGCAGGGGAAAAGCGCCGCGCGGCCCGACCTGCACGATCTCGCCCAGTCGCCGGCCGAACGCTTCCGCCAGCATCTGGGCGAAGTCGTGCTCGTCCAGCGCCAGCAACCGATCGGCCTGTTCCGGCGTGGTGGACCACACGATGGAACAGCGTCCGTCGTGCAGTGGCAGGAACGCCAGCGGTCCGGTCGGCAGGAAGCGCTGCCAGGCGGTTTCCTGGTGCGGTTCGGCGGTGCGCACGGTGGCGACCAGCGCTTTCTGGTCATAGCTCCAGCCGAAGGCGTCGATGCCCGCCAGTTCCCGAACCCTGGATTGCGCGCCGTCCGCGCCGACCAGCAGTCGGGTCGTGAATTCGCGCCCGTCGGTCAGGCGCGCTCGCCAGCCGCCCGCGTCCTCGGGCCAGGCGGTTTCCAGCGCCGCCGGACACAATAGATCCACCGCCGGCAGTTGCCGCGCCCGCTCCAGCAGGGCGTACTGAATCACCCGGTTTTCGATGATCCAGCCCAGCAACGGCTCGCCGAGCGTGGCGCTGTCGAAATGAATCTGGCCGAAGCCGCCGGCGTCCCATACCCGCATGTCGCGGAACGGGCTGACGCGCCAGGCGGTCATGTCGTTCCAAACATCCATCGCCGCGAAAATGCGCTGCGAGGCGCGATGGATGGCGGAGACCCGCAGGTCGGATTCCTCGCTCGGGCGGATGCGTTCCAGCGGCGCGCTTTCCAGCAGGGCGATTTTGAGATCGGCGTCGCCCAGCGCGCAGGCCAGGGTCGAACCAACCATGCCGCCGCCGGCGACGATGAGGTCGTAATCGGTATTCGTCATCGGCTCGCTGTCCCTGAGGGTGATGCCGTCAGCGCCAGCCCTCGCGCCAGTTTCGACGCCCGTCCGTCCAGCCCCATGCTTTGTCGGGCGCACCAGTGTTTGATCGGGGGCAACAAGTCGAACGCCAGCAGTCCCAGATTGCGGGCGGCGCGCACCGGCGGCAATGGATTGGCGAACAGCCGGTTCAGCGCGTCAGTGAAGGCGATCGTCCGCCGCTGGTCCCAGCGCCGCCAGTCGGCGTAGCGGTCGAGCACCGCAAGATCGCCGATATCCTCGCCGCGCCGACCGGCGTCCGCGACCACTTCCGCCAGCGCCGCCACATCGCGGATACCGAGGTTGAAACCCTGGCCGGCCAAGGGATGCAGGGTGTGGGCGGCGTTGCCGATGATCGCCACGCGCTGGCGGGCGTGTTCGCGCGCTTTCAGTAGGAACAGCGGATGCGCCTGCCGGCGGCCGACGCGAAGAAACGGCCCCAGGCGGTCGCCGAAGCGGTGGTGCAGCAGCGCGATGAAACCGGCGTCGTCGAGATCCAGGACCGCCGACGCCTCGGCGTCGCTGACCGTGCAGACCACCGCGCAGCGGTTGTCGCTCATGGGCAGCAGCGCCACCGGTCCGTCCGAGGTGAAGCGCTCGTAGGCGACGTGGCGATGGGGTAGGGTGGGAGTGACGTTGGCGATCACCGCCTGCTGGCCATACTCCCAGCGCAGGGCGGCGATGCCGAGCTGTTCGCGCACCGGCGAGCGGGCGCCGTCGGCGGCCACCAGCAAGCGGGTTCGCAGTTCCACCGTCCGTTCGTCGCCAAGACGGACGTCGATACAGGCGGCGTCCGGTTCGATGCGCACGGTTTCCAGACGGGCCGGGCAGAGCAGTTCCACGTTGCGCAAGGTCGGCAATTTCGCCAGCAGCGCCGCGCCGATCAATCGCGCCTCGGCGACGTAGCCCAGCGCCTCCACGCCCTCGTCGCGGCAGTCGAGATGGGCGAAGCCGGGGCTACCGCGTTCGGAAATGTGGATTTGGCGGATCGGGGTAGCGCTGGCGGCCAGCGTGTCCCACAGGCCCAGGGTTTGGAAGATGCGTCGGGTTCCCTGTGCCAGGGCCAGGGTGCGGTCGTCGTAGCCGGGGTGTTCGCTGACGGTCAGCGGCGCGGCCTCGACCAGGCCGACGCGCAAATCCTGACCGTCCAGCGCGCAGGCCAGGCTGGCGCCGACCATGCCGCCGCCAACGATCAGCAGATCGTAGTCCACGTCGTTCATCGGGCTTTTCCGCGAGAGACTCCGGCCTTTAGGCCGGAGAGGGCGTGCGGACGGCGCGGCGGTCCCCCTCGCGGGGACTGTTGATGCGCCGCTCTTTTCGGTAGCATCACGCCTGTCTCCTATTAAGACCTACCGCCGGGCTGGCGGGATGTGAAGTCCGTGGAGAGGTGTCAGACCTGTGGGGGTATGCGGTTGAGTGCGGAACACTCGTAAAACCCCCTCCGGGGGGAATTGCGAAAACCAGGCTCGGTACTCCCATGGGCAACCTCGTCGAAGCAGAAAACCCTGATTGTGAAGTCAGGAATCCCCGTCCTTCAGGGCGGGGAGGATGTCAACCGCCCTCCCGCATCCATGCTTCGATGTCGTCGATTGCCTTGGGCGCGGCCTCGGTCAGCACTTCGGGCGCATCGGCGGTGACCAGCACATCGTCCTCGATGCGGATGCCGATGCGCCACCAGCGCTCGTCCACATCGGTTTCCAGCCGAACGCCAAGCCGCGCCCAGCTCTCCTCCATGCGCTTACTGTTGGCGGGGATGTACAGTCCGGGTTCGATGGTGGTGACCATGCCCGGTTCGAACGCCCGCCAGTCGTCGCCGATCTTGTAGTCGCCGACGTCGTGGACGTCCATGCCCAGCCAGTGGCCGGTGCGGTGCATGTAGAATCCCTTGTGCTGTTCCGTCTCGATCAGTTCGTTCACTTCGCCGTGCAGCAGACCGAGCGTCACCAGCCCCTCGGTCAGCACGCGGACCGCCACGTCGTGCGGCTCGTTGAAGCGGCGGCCGGGTCGGACCTGGTCGATGGCGGCTTTCTGCGCGGCCAGCACCAGTTCGTAAATGGCGCGCTGCTCGCCGGAGAAGCGACCGTTGACCGGAAAGGTGCGGGTGATGTCGGATGCGTAGCCGTCCAGCTCGGCGCCGGCGTCGATCAACAGCAGGTCGCCGTCGCGCAGTTCGGCGTTGTTTTCGGTGTAATGCAGAATGCAACTGTTGTCGCCGCCGCCGACGATGGCCGGATAGGACCAGCCGGCGCCGTTGCCGAGAAAGGCGTGAAAGATTTCCGCCTCGATCTGGTATTCCATCATGCCCGGCCGGCAGGCCCGCATGGCTCGGCGATGCGCCTCGCAGGCAATGCGGGCGGATTCGCGCATCACCGCGATTTCCTCGGGCTCCTTGCGTAGCCGCATGGCGTGTAGCAGGTGCTCCAAGGCGATGAAGGCGACCGGCGCCCGCACGCCGGTGCGGGCCTGGCCGCGGACTCGGTTGATCCAGTCCATCACCTGCCGGTCGAAATCCGGATTGTAGCCGATGGCGTAGAACACCCGTTCGCGGTTTTCCAGCAAGGGCGGCAGCAGTTTGTCGATCTCCGCGATGGGATGGGCGTTGTCGGCGCCGTAGCGCTCCACCGCGCCCTGTGGTCCGGCGCGGCGACCATGCCAGATTTCCATGTGCGGGTCGCGCTCGCGGCAGAACAGCAGAAACTCCTGTTCGCCGCCGGGGACCAGCACGGCGATCGCTTCCGGTTCGGAAAAACCGGTCAGATAATAAAAATCGCTGTCCTGACGGTAGGGATAGTGGACATCGCGGTTGCGGGGGGCGGAGGGCGCGGCCGGCAGCACGGCGACCGAGCCGGAACCCATGCGTTCCATTAGCGCGCGGCGGCGGCGGGCGAAAACGCTGGGCGGTATGGCGCGAGCGAGCATCGACGGTGGCTCCGGGTCAGTGCAGGCGAGCGGTGGGGCGGTTCAGATCCTGCTGGACGATCAGCAGCCCGACCCGCAGGTATTCGACCACTTCGGCGTAGGCGGTTTCATCGGCTTCGGTGGCCTCTTCGGTTTCGAAGCCGACCCGGGCGATTTCGGCCGCATCGCGCAGAAATTCCCGGCTTTCCGCGGAGAGCGCGCCGTGGCAGTCCGCTTGCCCCAGCCCCAAGCCAAACAGCAGGCCCTGACACCAGGCGCCGAGCGCGTCGCTGCGCTGTTGCAGAGGCGCCTCGTCTTCGGGCAGCAGCGGGGTTACCGCGCAGTCGGCGTTATTCAACTGGGTAGCGCCATATTCGAACAGCTTCCGCAGCAGATCGTCAGTGGGTTCGGAGCCCTCATGCGCATCGGCCAGTTCCTCGTGGACGTGGCTCAGCCACTGATCGCAGTTTAAATTCGGATTGGCGCATAGCAGGCCACACAGCAATCCATGTAACTCGGCGGGGTTGAAGGGATCGAGCAGCCGGGTCAGGCGTTCGAATACGGGTGAGTGACTGGCAAGCATCGGGGTGAACTCCTGCGCCTTGAAGCGATACGTCGGCGGGCAATCCTAACATTCCTCGCTTTGACCTCGAAAGCGGGCGGAAAATTGACCCGGTTGGAATGACCGCTCTATAGTATTTATATGGAAACCGACGAACTGCACGAAACCGTTGCGCCCGCCGAGGTGAGCGATCTGGAAAACATCCCTGAAACCGCCGCGACCGGCCTCGCCATCCTCGCCGAACGCTTGGACCGAGTGGCCGCATTGTGCGAGCGCCTGAAGCAAGACAAGCGTTTTTTGCGCGAGCAGAATCGGACCTTGCAGGCGGAATGCGCCGCTCTGCGCGAGCAGAACGAGCAGTCGCGTTCCCGCATCGAGGCCATGATCGTGCGCCTGAAAGGTTTGGAGCAAGCCTCGTGAGCCGGGAAACCGTGAGTGTCACCGTGCATCTAATGGGCTGTGAATATCGCTTTGCCTGCCAGCCTTCCGAGCGCGACGATCTGCTGGAGGCGGCCCGCTATCTCGACGAACGGATGCGGGAAGTTCGCGATCGCACCAGCAAGTTGCTGAGCCTGGAAGCGGTTGCGGTCATGACCGCGCTCAATGTCAGCAACGAGTTGCTACGGCAGCAGCATCTGTTGGCCGAAGCAGATACGTTGGTCGACCGTCAGGTCGAGGATTTATTGCAAAAAGTTGACGCTATGCTTAGCAAGACCGAGTCAGAAGAGTTATAATTTCAACCGAGGATTCTTTTTTCGGTTCGGGCGCTCTCTGCGGTGTTCGAGTAATGGGCCGGGTAACCCCTTGATCCTAGATATTTTTACCCAGGGAGCACGGTCGTCGGTGTTGTGTGCATGTCCGCCGCGCTGCGGAAAGCCTGATATGCCGCTCTGTTCCCCCACTTGAGCCGCATGGTTCAAGGGCAAAGGCCCGAGACGGCACAGGCGGAGAGCGCCCCCTCAAATCCAGCGATGCCTTCCGCGTCGCTTTTTTTATGCCGTGCCATCCATGATGATCGACGCGCAACAGCTACGCCGGCAATTTCGTGCTCTGCGGCGCGGCTTGTCCCCCGCCACGCGCCAGCGGGCCGCTCGGGTGGTCGCTGGTCGTCTGGAATCGTGGTTGCCGGCCCGCGCCGTTCGGATAGCCGGTTACTGGGCGTGCGACGGAGAATTGGAGCCGTGGCCGGTGCTGGAACGGGCCTGGGCCGAGGGCAGGCAGGTTTTTTTGCCGGTTCTGGCCGATGCGCCGCCGTGCTCGCTCCAGTTCGCGCCCTACCGGCCTGGTGCGCCGCTGCGCCGCAACCGGTTCAATATCCCCGAGCCTAAAGTCGCTCCGACGGAGTGCGTGCAACCCGCGGATCTGGATCTGGTCTTGGCGCCGCTGGTGGCTTTCGATGCGACCGGTACCCGTCTCGGTATGGGCGGCGGCTTCTACGACCGCAGCTTCGCCTTTCCGCGCGGTGCGAACGAACTGGGCCGAAGGCCCTACCTGTTGGGGTTGGGCTATGAATTCCAAGCGGTTGCCGAACTGGTCCGGCAGCCGTGGGATGTGCCGTTGGATGCCGTGGCGACCGAGCAGGCGTTTTACGAGTTTTCCAATACTTGAAGGTCAAGCATGGGTTACTGGCTGCTGAAATCCGAGCCGCAAACGTTCGGCGTTGCCGATCTGGAAAACGCGCCGGGCCAAATCACCCCTTGGGAAGGGGTGCGCAACCACCAGGCCCGTAATTTCCTGCGGGATGATTTGTGCTTGGGCGATCGGGCGTTTTTTTATCACTCCGGCACGACAAACCCCGCCATCGTGGGGATCGTCGAAGTGGTGCGGGCAGGCTATCCGGATGAAACCGCCTTCGATCCCGGCAGCCCTTATCGCGATCCCGCCAGCACACCGGACCGGCCTCGCTGGTATCGGGTGGATGTGCGACTGGTTCGCCGCCTGTGCCGCTCCATCACGCTGGCCGAACTGAAACGCCATCAGAAGACACTGGGCGATTTTTCCCTGCTGCGCCGGGGCAACCGCCTGTCGGTGTTGCCGGTGACAGCGGCGCAGTGGGCGTTCGTTCTGACTCTGGAAACCCAGCCGCCGACCTAAGCGTTCCCATCCAAAAAGAGCTGGTAAGCGGGATTGTCGGTCTCCTCATGAAAGGGGTAGCCGAGTTCACGGATAAAGGTTTGGAACTGGGGTCGTTCCGCTGCCGGAACCTGGATGCCAACCAGCACCCGGCCGTAATCGGAACCGTGGTTACGATAGTGGAACAGGCTGATGTTCCAACCGTGCGCCATGCCGGTCAGGAACTTCAGCAGCGCGCCCGGCCGCTCGGGAAACTGAAAGCGGTAGAGCAGTTCGTCGCGGATGCCCGGCGCGTGGCCGCCGACCATGTAGCGCACATGCAATTTGGCCATCTCGTTATCGCTCATGTCGGTGACTGGATAGCCATGCTCGCGCAGGGTGTCGATGATGCGCCGCTTTTCTTCCTGGCCCTCGGTGAGTTGCACGCCGGCGAAGACCCGCGCCTGCCGGTCGTCGGCGTAGCGGTAGTTGAATTCGGTGATGGAACGCTTGCCGATGACTTGGCAGAACTTACGGAAGCTGCCGGGTTGTTCCGGGATGGTGACCGCCAGCAACGCCTCGCGCCGCTCGCCCAGTTCGGCCCGCTCGGCGACATGGCGCAGTCGGTCGAAATTGATGTTGGCGCCGCAGTTGATGGCGATCAGATTGGCCCCGGCGATGCCGCTGCGTTCCACATACTGTTTCAACCCGGCCGTGCCCAGCGCGCCGGCCGGTTCGGCGATGGAGCGGGTATCGTCGAAGATGTCCTTGGTGGCGGCGCAGATTTCGTCGGTGGAGACCACGATGATGTCGTCCACCAGTTCCCGCGCCAGCCGGAACGTTTCCTCGCCGACCTGCCGCACCGCCACGCCGTCGGCGAAAATGCCGACCTGGTCGAGCGTGACCCGTTCGCCCTGCCTGAGCGCCGCGTGCATTGAGGCGGCGTCGTCCGGCTCCACGCCGATGATTTTAATCTCCGGCCGCAGAAATTTGACGTAGGTAGCCACGCCGGCGATCAGGCCGCCGCCGCCGACCGCGATGAAGATCGCGTCGATCGGATCGGGATGCTGGCGCAAGAGTTCCATGCCGATGGTGCCCTGGCCGGCGATGACGTCCGGGTCGTCGTAGGGATGGATGAAGGTCAGACCCTTGTCGGCTTCCAATTGGCGGGCGTGCTGGTAGGCTTCGTCGTAGGTATCGCCGAACAGAACGGTTTTGCCGCCGCGGTCGCGCACCGCCTGCACCTTGATGGCGGGCGTGGTGCGCGGCATGACGACGGTGGCCTTGGTTCCGAGCCGCTGGGCGGCCAGAGCGACCCCTTGGGCGTGATTGCCCGCCGAGGCGCAGATGATGCCTTTGTCGAGAGCCGCGCGCGGCAGGTGGACGATCTTGTTGTAGGCGCCACGCAATTTGAAGGAGAACACCGGTTGCAGATCCTCGCGCTTGAGCAGCACCCGGTTGTTCAGTCGTCGCGATAGCCGGTTCATGACATCGAGTGGCGATTCGATGGCAACATCGTAGACGCGGGCGGTGAGAATTTTTTTGATGTAGTCGTGCATGATGGTGTGAGATGACTGATAGGGGAAAAGTCGCATGTCTGGCGATGAAATGAAAAAACGCGCCGCCGAAGCGGCGTTGGAGTACGTCGAGGATAATACGGTCGTGGGCGTCGGCACCGGCTCGACGGTCAACTATTTTATTGAAGCACTGGCGCGCATCAAGCATCGAATCGAGGGCGCGGTATCGAGTTCCGAGGCGACCGCGCAAAGACTGAAAGCCTGCAAGATTCCGGTGCTGGATCTGAACGCCGTCGGTCCCTTGCCCTTGTATGTGGACGGCGCCGACGAAGCCAACCGCCAATTGCAGCTGATCAAGGGTGGCGGCGGAGCGCTGACCCGCGAGAAGATCGCGGCGGCCGCCAGCGAGCGATTCGTGTGCATCGCCGATCAGTCCAAGCTGGTGGATGTGCTGGGAACGTTTCCCTTGCCGGTCGAGGTCATTCCGATGGCCCGCAGCCATGTCGGGCGCGCACTGTTGAAACGGGGCGGCCAACCGGTGTTGCGGGAAAACTTCGTCACCGACAACGGCAACCTGATCCTCGATGTCTATAACCTGTCAATCCTGGAGCCGGCCAAGCTGGAGGCGGAGCTGAACAATATTGCGGGTATCGTGACCGTGGGGCTGTTCGCGTTGCGGCCGGCCGATGTCTTGCTGCTGGGCGGGGTGGACGGAGTGCGAGCAATGCGGCTTTGAACAAAGTCGATGCGGAATAAAAACGGGCGCTGCATTGCAGCGCCCGCCGCCCTTACGCCTGTGTTCCCAGGCTATGTATTAGAAATCCACCCGGGTGCCGAGGGAAAAAGCGTTCTGGTCGCCCATGGCCAATCCCGACGAGGAATCGCCCGGGACATTGTAAAGCTTGGCGCTGCGGCCAATGTATTCAGCCCAGACCGAAGTCCGTTTGCTGAAGTTGTATTGGTAGCCCACCACGTAATTATCGATTTTCTTATCGCCGTCGACCCCGGTGTCCAACTGGCCGTAGGCGGCGCGCACGGTGTTGTTGCCAAAGACATACTGGCCGGTCAGATACCAGTTGGTGGCATCGTCGCCGGGAAAGAACTGGGCCCCCGTCGGGGTCTTGACTTGGGTTAACAGGTTGAGGAGGTAGAAACTACCCTGCTCGTAGATGAAGCCCGCGCTGAACGGCCCCGCGTTATAGCCCAAACCCAGAACCCAGTTTGACAGATCGAGATCAAGGGTATAACCGGGAAGATTATCGGGATCGAGAGGGATATTGCTCTTGCCGTCCAATTGGACGTAGCTGATACCGGCAAAGAACGGCCCGTTGCTGTACTTGACGGCCAGATTCCAGATATCGACATCATTCGATATGTTCGAACTGGGGCCGTTCATGACCAGCATCGCTTCGCCGCTGAAGCCATTGAAATCGGGCGTGGAATAATAAACGCTGTTCGACAGCCGAACCAGATCGCCATCCGCTTCGCTACGATTGCCGCTGAGCGAAAATCCGCCGCCCAGCCACTGCGGATAGAGGAAGGTTTTACCGCTATTGAAAATGTCGGTAATGCCGGCGACATTGTAATAGGGGGTGTCCTGGGTGCCGATGGTCAGGGTGCCGAAACCGCCCTTGAGCCCAACGTATTTGGGCCGATTGCTATCCCAGTTGCCGCCTTCGGATATGTCGACACCGAATTCGTAGCGGTAAACGGCGCTCAAACCGCCGCCCAACTCTTCGGAGCCCACCACGCCAAGGCGCGAAGAATCGTTAACGACATCCCAATTGCCGTCCGTTTCCACGGAATCGATGGTTTCGTCGTTGTAATCCACCGACACCCGCGCCGATCCGTACAGGATGGTGTCGGCCTGTGCCGCAAACGGAATGGCAAGAGCGCCCGCAACAGCCAAGGCAAGAATGGACTTTTTCATGGCGTGATTCCCTGATTGTCTAAATAGTGATCTAAACTTCAAAATTTGCTTTCCAATCAATGAAGTAACTCGATTGGAAAGCAATCTTAAAGTCGCTTTCCGGGCTATTTATATAATGATTGCGGTAAAAACGCAACTGGTATTTTATAAAAAATACAACTTATTGGTATCGACGCAACGATTAACCCAAGCACGGATCATTCCAAACCGGGAAATGAAAACGGACGCCCGAAGGCGTCCGTTTCGTTGGAAGCGATCAATCAGCAAGCGCGCGGATCAGAAATCCACACGGGTACCGATGGAGAGTACTTGTTGGGTACCCCAAAGATCGCTGTCGACGTCGCTGTTGGTGTATTCAACCCATGCGCGGGTCCGCTTGCTGAAGTTGTACTGGTAGCCCAGAACGAAAGTGTTGATGTCGTCCTGGTCAATACGGCCGACCTGAACGCCCTCCACGTAGACCGGAACCTGGCCCTTGTCGGGGGTGGAGTAGCCATAGGCGCCCCGAATGATGTTGTTGCCGAAGGTGTAGGCGCCGGTCAGGTAAAGGTTTTGGGTCGTGCCGTAATTGAGGGTATTGAGGTCGCCGTCCTCGAAGTTGATGGTGACCGCGAACGGGCCGGAGTTGTAGCCGAAGGCCAAGCCCCACTGATCGCCATCCCAGTTGGGCGCGGTGTACTTGACGGCGCCGGTGGTGCCGCCAAAGTTGGGATTGTTGAAGTAATTGCCGAAGCCGGGGCCATCCACCGCCATGTAGGCCACACCCGCGAACCACGGGCCGTTCTTGTAGGTGGCGTTGAGCTGGTACATATCGACGCTGCTGGACAAATTACACGGCAACCTGTTGTCAGGGTTGCACTTTGCGAGCTGGCTGGGGGTCTGCGGCTCATTGGCGCCGATGTCGCCGTTCATGACCAGCATGGCCTGGAAGCCGAAGCCGCTCCAGTTGGGCGAGCTGTACAGCAGGCTGTTGTCCATGCGGGTGCCATAGATGCTGCCCAGGTAACCGGTTCTTTGCAGGAAAGTAGTAGCCGAGTTGTTGAAGACGTCGGAGACGCCGAGCACGTTGTAGTAGGGAGTCCACTGGGTGCCCAAGGTGACCGAGCCCCAACTGGAACCTTTCAAACCCACCCATTTCGGCCGGTTGCTGTTGAAGTTGCCGCCCTCGGTCACATCGACGCCGAATTCGTACTGATAGATAGCGCTCAGGCCGCCGCCAAGGTCTTCCTCGCCGCGCACGCCCAACCGGGAGGAGTCATTGACCACATCCCAGGCGGTGAAGCCCTTGACCACCGGGATCAAGGAACCGTTGGCGGCTCTCAGACCGCTATAGGTTGTGTCCAGATCGGTATAATCCACGGATACACGAGCGGAGCCGTACAGCGTGGTGTCGGCGAAGGCGGAGGTGCCAACCAGTGCAGCGGCAATGGCCAGTGCGATAGCAGACTTTTTCATGACTAAACTCCTAGGTTTGTGTTGTATGTACACAACAAAGAGGTGCTCTCAAATCATTGAGGAAATTTATACGCATTCTGAAGCAGAAATGCAACTGATATTTTCAAAAAAAACACAAAATTTAGTTTCTGTTATATTTTAACAACAAATTGTTGTTTTTTGTTTGGGCGATAAAAAACCCACCCGAATTGCTCGGGTGGGCGGATGGTGGCTGGGGGACTAGGATTCGAACCTAGGTTGACGGAGTCAGAGTCCGTAGTCCTGCCGCTAGACGATCCCCCAAGATGGAAATGCCTAACGCTTGGAATATTGGGGGGCGCGACGAGCCTTGTGTAGACCGACCTTCTTGCGCTCCACCTCGCGGGCGTCGCGGGTAACGAAGCCGGCTTTGCGCAGCGAGGGGCGCAGGCTCTCGTCATATTCGATCAGTGCTCGAGTGATGCCGTGGCGGATCGCGCCGGCCTGTCCGGTGATGCCGCCGCCTTTGACGGTCACGTAGACATCGAACTTGTCCTTCAGATCGGCGACTTCCAGCGCCTGATACGCCACCATGCAGGAGGTCTCACGCCCGAAATACTGGTTCAGGGGGCGTTGGTTGACCAGGATGTTGCCGTTGCCGGGCCGCAGGAAAACCCGTGCCGTGGCGGTCTTGCGCCGGCCAGTGCCGTAGTACCGATTTTCGCTCATTCTCGATCTTTCCATTTAGTGAATGCGCCCGCCGAAGACTACCCAACCAGTTCCAGGGGTTTGGGCTGCTGGGCGGCGTGCTGGTGTTCGGCGCCCGCGTACACCTTCAGTTTGCGGAACATCGCCCGCCCCAGCGGATTCTTGGGCAACATCCCCTTGACGGCGATTTCGACGATGCGCTCCGGGGCTTTTTGTAACAGCTTGTCCATCGAGATGGACTTGATGTTGCCCACGTAACCGGTGGTCCGGTAATAGATCTTGTCGGTCCGCTTCCGACCGGTCGCCCGCACTTTCCCGGCGTTGACCACGATAATGTAGTCGCCGGTATCGACGTGGGGGGTAAACTCGGGTTTATGCTTGCCTCGCAAGCGGCGCGCGATTTCGGTCGACAGCCGGCCCAGAACCTTGTCCGTGGCGTCGATCACGTACCAGTCGCGCTTGACCTCGGCCGGCTTGGCGCTGAAAGTTTTCATTGTATTGTAACGTGCTCCGAAAAGTCCGTGTTCGCTTGGAAAGTCGCGTATTGTATGCAAGCGGTATTCGTCCTACAACCCCCGCCGATGCGAGGGAACTATAAAAAACGCCAAACGGCTACTAAATGCGCAACCGTTCCACCACTCGGCCATTGACCAGGTGTTGCTCGACGATCTCGTCGAGATCGCTACGGTCCACATAGCTGTACCAGGTCGCCTCCGGGTAAACGACCATGACCGGTCCTTCGGCGCAACGGTCCAGACAGCCGGCGCTGTTGATGCGGACTTTGTCGGGAATAGCCGCGCCGAGTTGCTTGACGCGCTGCTTAACGTAGTCGCGGGCTTCCTGGGCGCCGCATTGCTGGCAGCATTGCGATCCGTCCGGCCGCAGATTGGTGCAAAAAAAGACATGATAGCGATAATACGACACTTCAACCTCTCTTCCGATTCGAACCCAGGCTTGAGCCCATGACGACTCGCTACTATACCCCCGTTGATACCCTGCTCGTCACCCTGGATCAGGCGCTCCGCACCGTATTCGGCAGGCCGGCGACGACCGGCCGCGCCAACCCGGCCGCCGCCGTGCCGCCCGCCGAGCTGCCGCCCGAAGCGCGCCAGCAGGCCGGACGGCTGATGCGGGTTAATCATACCGGCGAGGTTTGCGCCCAGGCGCTCTATCAGGGACAGGCGCTGACCGCGCGGCTGGACGCGGTGCGCGATCGCATGGAGCGGGCCTCCGGCGAGGAAAACGACCATCTGGCCTGGTGCGAGGCGCGGCTGAAGGAACTGGGCAGCCATCCCAGCGTGCTCAACCCCTTATTCTACGCCGGCGCTTTCACTATCGGGGCGCTGGCCGGCAAGGCCGGAGACCGCTGGAGCCTGGGGTTCGTCGCCGAGACCGAGCGGCAGGTGGTCCAGCATTTAAATACGCATCTGGAGCGTCTGCCGGCCGAGGATCGGCCCAGCCAGGCTATTCTGGAGCAGATGAGGGAAGACGAGGCCCGCCATGCCGCCGACGCCTTGGCGGCTGGCGGCGCCCGCTTGCCGCTGCCCGTGCGCGCGCTGATGCGGGGCATGTCCAGGGTGATGACCCGGACCACCTACTGGGTGTAGGCACGGGGCGTACCGCAAGGAGGTTGCGCTAAACCCGTAAGCCCTCGTGCATGTTCCCGCCGTGGAAGATTTCCGCCATTTCCCGCCGCAGGCGTCGCTCGATTTCCGCTTTCTCGCCTGGAGGCAGGGCCTGCCTATCCGCATCGAACAGATAATTGCTCAATTCAAGGTTCTTCAGGATCATCTTGGTGTGGAAGATATGTTCCCGATGGACGTTCGCGTCGATCATCCGATATCGCTCCCGGGTGTCCCTGGAAAGATAGTTCTGGATCGAGTGGATCGGGTGGTCGATGAAGTGCTTCTTGCCGGCCACGTCGCGGGTAAAGCCCCGCACCCGATAGTCGATGGTGACGATGTCGGATTCGAAGCTGTGGATCAGATAGTTCAGTGCCTTAAGCGGGGAGATGCGACCGCAGGTCGATACGTCGATATCGGCCCGAAGGGTGCTGACGCCGTTGTCGGGGCGGCTGTCCGGATAGGTGTGAACCGTGATGTGGCTCTTATCCAGATGGCAGATCACCGCCTCCGGCGGCGGGCCGGGTGCTTTCGCGTCGGATAGCCGGTCGGACTCGATCGGCTCCTCGGAAATAAGCATGGTAACGCTGGCGCCTTTCGGATCGTAATCCTGCCGGGCGATGTTCAGAATGTTGGCGCCGATGATCCTGGATACATCGCTGAGAATCCGAGTCAGGCGCTCGGCGTTGTACGCTTCGTCGATATAGGCGATGTAGCGTTCCTGCTGCTCCGGCGTCGAGGTGTGGCAGACATCGTATATATTGAAGCTGAGCGTCTTGGTGAGGTTGTTGAACCCCTGCAATCGTAGTCTGGGCATTGGCTTTGGAGTCATCGCCGTTCCCTTCCCCAAAGACGAACAGGCCAAACCCGCCGGTTCGCATGGGCAGGCTTCGATGGCGGGATCGGAGGCTTGGGCGAACGCGCGCTCAGGCTTCGCGGATTTCAAAGGTATGGGTAATTTCAGCGGTTTTGCCCAGCATGATCGAGGCCGAGCAGTATTTCTCCGCCGACAGATGAATGGCGCGTTCGATATGTTTGGTGCTCAGATTCACGCCGGTCAGGACGAAGTGAACGTGGATCTGGGTGAATACCTTGGGGTCTTCGGTGGCCCGCTCGGCTTCGATCCGCACCTCGCAGCCGCGCAGATCCTGCCGGGCCTTGCGCAGGATGTTGACCGCGTCGATCGCGGTGCAACCGCCCATGCCCATCAGCAGCATTTCCATCGGGCGCGGTCCGAGGTTGTGGCCGCCCAGTTCCGGCGGGCCGTCCAGCACCACGGCGTGGCCGCTGGGCGATTGGGCCACGTAAGTCATGTCTTCCAGCCAGGTAACTCGGGTTTTCATGGTGGTTATGCTTCCCAAAGGCGAGTGTTTTCCCCTTGCCTGTTTGTGGTTTGCTACAGTACCGGCGAGCATGGTAGCACGATAGCCCTTTCGGACCCGAGATCCCGTCAAGGCGCTCGCCCATGCAAGGCGGGCGTGAGGGTCTTGGCGGGGGCTTGCGGAGTGACCCGAAGTTTCGATGACAAGCACCGGGGCGGGCGCGCTGGTGGACGACGATGAACGCCTTTTTTTCCGAAAACCTGGATTATATCTACCTCCTCTACGGACTGTCGTTCGTGCTGCTGGCAACGGTGGCGGCGGCTCTTGGCGGTTGGGAAAGAACGCTACCGTGGCGGTGGTTGGCCGCGTTCGGCGTCCTTCACGGGTTGAACGAGTGGCTGGATCTGCTGGCGCTCGGTTTGGGAGACTCGCCGACCTTCCAGAGTATTCGGCTGGCGCTGCTGACGGCCTCTTTTCTGGCGCTGGTCGAGTTCGGCCGGCGCGGGATGGCGGGCGACAGTCCGCGATTCGGCGGGTTGGGTTGGCTGGCGCTGCTCGGATTGGCTGCCCTGGGTGGATTGTCCGGAGAGATGAGTGGCTTGAATGCGAGCTGTCGCTATGCGCTCGGCCTGACCGGCGGCGTGTTGGCCGCCGCCGCGCTTTGGCGAGCCGACGGAGTGGCCGAGGACGGGCGGCGATGCGGATGTTTGCGACTGATGGCCGGCTCCATGCTGCTCTATGCCTTGGCCACCGGTCTGGTGGTTCCCAAGGCCGCGTTTTTTCCGGCTTCCTGGCTCAATCACGACAGTTTCCTGGGGCTGACCGGAATTCCCGTGCAATTCGTGCGTATGCTATGCGCGTTAGGCGCCATGATCGGCGTATGGCTGCACGGACGGCGGGCGTCAGGCGTGTGGCTGCGGCGTTCCGGATCGATTCCGCGCTGGCTGTACCCGGCGTTGTTCGTGTTGCTGGCGGGTTTGGGCGGGTGGGCGACCGACTGGCAGGGCCGGAGCGCCGCCGCCGAACTGCGGGAGCTGCTGCTGCAACAGGCGTTGAAGATCGCTCAGACGATCAACCCCACCGAAGCGGCGGTACTGAGCTTCACGGCGGCGGATTGGGGAACGCCGGCGTTCGAACGGTTGCGCCGCCAGATGATCGCCTACGGTCGCTTCCTCGACCAGCGCAGTATCTACAGCATGGCCCTTCGCGACGGCGCCATTATCTTCGGGCCGGAAAACCTGGAGGTGAACGATCCGCTGGCCTCGCCTCCCGGAACGCGGTACGAACGACCGCCGGCGGGGTTGCTTGCCGTCTTTCGGGACAAACGCCCGATGACGGCGGGGCCGTTCGTCGATGAATACGGTGAGTTCGTCTCGGCCTTCGCGCCCGTGCTGGACCCGAATAGCGGCGCGGTTCTGCTGGTCGTCGGCTTGGATATCCCGGCCGGCGCGTGGAACGCCCGGATCGCGGCGAGCCGGCTGCCACCGATCCTGGGCGCGCTGATCCTGCTGCTGATTTTCCTGGTGGGAACGGGCGCCCTCCAGCGGTGGCGCTGGCATCCCACGCTACGCCCACGGCGCTGGCGCCATTTCGAGACCGTGCTGGTTGGCGTGCTGGCCTTGTTGTTGACGGCCGCCGTATCGTTCCTGGTGTTGCAGGAGGAAATTCGCGCGCGCCGCAACGACTTCGAGCGCCTGAGCGATGTCTACTGGGTCAACATCCGCGACATGCTCAATCAGTTTCAAGTCGCGTTGAGCAATCTGGCCCAATTTTACGCCGTTACCCCGTGGGTGGATCGCGAAACGTTTCATGCCTTCGCCGCGCCGCTGGCGAACGGCGCCCAGGCCATTCAGGCTCTCGGCTGGATCCGGCCGGTGCCGGCGGCCGAGCGGGAGCGCGTCGAGACCGAACTGAGCCGGGAAAGCGGCGACGAGATTGTTATCTGGGAATACGATACCGCCGGCCGGCGAGTGCCCGCCGCGGGCCGGCGGGTTTATTATCCGGTGGTCGCGGTGGAACCGCTGGCCGGCAACCAAGCCGCCATCGGCTTCGATCAGGGTTCGGAGCCCGTGCGCCGCGCCGCGCTGGAGCGGGCCATCCGGACGGGACTGCCGACGGCCAGCAGTCCGGTTTTGCTGGTTCATGCCAACGAGTTGCGGCAGGGCATATTGGTTTACCGGCCAGTGTTCGCGCCGGCCGCGCCGGGGTCCGGGAGCGCCGCTGGCGTCGAGCCCGCCGAGCGATTGCGCGGGGTGGCGCTGGGCGTGGTGCGCCCGCAATCCCTGCTCGCCCGATCCCTGTTGCGCAACGCCGAATCCATCGACTCGATCGCGGTGAGCCTGAAGGATCTGACGCCCACTTTGCGCCCCAGTCTGTTGGCGATCCATTCCACGCCACCGACCACCGGGGGCGAGGGAGGGTTGGACGGGATCTCGTTCGGCCGGGGCGAGTTGCGGGCCGTTTATCCACTGTTCGTCTTCGGCCGCGCCTATGCGGTCGTAATCCGTTCCACGCCGGCGTTTTATGCCACCCATCCGATGCGAGCCAGCGGTTGGGCGGCATTCGCGGGGTTGTTGCTGACCGTGATGCTGACCGCTTTCATCGGCGTGCTGCGCAACCGGCAGGTCTTTCTGGAGCGGCAGGTGGCAGCGCGCACGGCCGAGCTGCGCGCGCGGGAGGAGGATTTGACCCTCACCCTGCGTTCCATTGGCGATGGCGTGATCGCCACCGACGCTGAGGGCAGGATCGCCCGCATGAACCCGGTGGCCGAGCGGCTGACCGGCTGGCCGCTGGCGGAGGCGGTCGGACGACCGCTGGCGGAAGTATTCCGCCGGATCGACCCGCCGCGAACCGACCAAGCAGCGACCGGGCCGGTGGCGACGGCGCGGGCCAGCGGCAACGAGATCAACGAACTGGCGCCATACGCGACCCTGATCGCCCGCGACGGCGCCGAATGCCGGATCAGCGACAGCATCGCGCCCATCCGCAACGAGGCCGGCGCGGTGACGGGGACGGTTCTGGTCTTCGCCGACGTGACCGCCGAATACCGAATCAGGGAGGCGCTACGGGAAAACGAGGAGCGCTATCGCGGCTACTACGAGCTGGGGCTGATCGGCATGGCGATCACCTCGCCGGAAAAGGCTTGGGTGCAGTGCAACGATCGGTTATGCGCCATGCTGGGCTACAGCCGGGAAGCACTGTTCGCCAAGACCTGGGCCGAATTGACCCACCCCGACGATCTGGCGCTGGACGAGGCTCAGTTCGATCGTGTCCTGACCGGCGAGATCGACGGCTACGCCATGGATAAGCGTTTCATTCGCAAGGACGGCGAGGTGGTGTACACCGTTCTGTCGGTTCGCTGCGTGCGCAAGCCGGAGGGTTCCGTTCATCATTTCGTCGCCATGCTGCAAGACATCACCGAGCGCAAGAGGATGGAAGAGATGCTGCGGGAGCGGGAAGCCACCCTGCGCAGCATCACCGATTCGGCCCGCGACGCCATCCTGACGATGGATCCGCAGGGGCGGATCAGCTTCTGGAATCCCGCCGCCGAACAGATTTTCGGCTACGCCGGGAACGAGGCGATCGGGCAAGACCTGCATGTGCTGCTGGTGCCGGAACGCTATCGCGAAGCCCATTTGAAAGCGTTTCCGGAGTTCCAGCGGAGCGGGCGTGGTGGAGCGGTGGGCAAGACCGTGGATCTGCACGCGCTGCGCAAGGATGGGACGGAAATCGCGGTGGCGATGTCTCTGTCCGGGGTGCTGATCCAGGGCGAATGGCACGCGGTGGGCGTGGTGCGCGATGAAACCGAACGCCAGGCTCGGGAGCAGGAGCTGCTTCGGCTGGCCACCACCGACCCGCTGACCGGCTTGGCCAATCGCCGCCATTTTCTTGCCCAGGTGGAACACGAGCTGGAGCGGTTTCAACGCTACGCCAAGCCGGCGGCGCTGCTGATGCTGGATCTCGACCATTTCAAACGGGTGAACGACCGCCACGGCCATGCTTCCGGCGATCGGGTGCTGCAACATTTTACCGCCGTCGCCCAACAGACGCTGCGCAAGGTCGATTTGATCGGCCGGCTGGGCGGCGAGGAATTCGCTGCGTTATTGCCAGGCACGGACACGGAGGGCGCGCGGTGCTTGGCCGAGCGACTGCGGGAATGCGTGGCGGCTTCGCCCGCCGCGGGGGATGCCGGCGAGATTTCCTTTACGGTCAGCATCGGTCTGGCCTCGTTCGCCGCCGCCGATCGGACGGCCAACACGATTCTGGCCCGCGCCGACCGGGCGCTGTATCGGGCCAAGGAAGCGGGCCGCAACCGGGTGGAAGTGGAACCGGTTCCGTGACGGAGTCCGGCGGGAGAGCAACTGTGTTGAAGCGACTCAAGGCTTGCACTCCGCGGGCGGC
>JARSSH010000011.1 GCA_029624815.1 Candidatus Competibacter sp. | reverse complement strand
TCATCAAAATACAACTATATTACAATAAGTTGGGATTTGTGGGTAAACGGGTGCAGTCTTGCCCTGTCTCGTTTTCAGCCATTGATCAACCCTCTTGACAAACCATGAATCCGGGCGCGGAGCGAGATCTCGCCAACGAGTTATCGATTCTCCACGGCTTTTGCATTCTTTAAAATGATTATATAACGATTCGAGGATGCCAGAGATAGCACTGGGGTTATGGTTAAAATCACGGCATTTTTTACTCTGCCGTGTTTTCGCTTTCCATCCTTATCGTTTCGGATCGCAACTCGCCGACATTCAATATCCCATTCCGCAACATACAAGCGGCAGGAAAAGTCCAGAACTGACCAAGCGTATCGGGGTTGCCATACTTGAGGGTGCTGGTGGCGAGCATCCGACCCTGCCGGCGGCCATCGCCCTGGCCGTACACCACCGTCACCGAGTTCGTCTCCAACCCCGTGTCCGACCAGTCCACCAGCAGCAGGCGCGCATCGTCCCGCCGCCAGTGGCGCACCGCCGGCAAGCGCGCCGGCTTGCCGTAACCCGCGAACACCGCGCCGTCGGCCAGCCGGATGCCGAACTGATAAAGCTGTTTTTTGCGGTCGGCGGACGGCCACCCCCCGTACAACGCGGATCCCAGCCACAATTCCAGACGATCATCGTTGATCCAACTGCTGGAAACCGCCGGGGTTCGTCCCGGATCGCGCACCTGCGCCAGCAGGGTGTTCGCCGTCAGCAACAGCAGCTTGATTTCGGTCCGCGCCCGCAGGTCCGGATCGCCGTGAACGACAAAACCATTTTCCCCATCTCCCGTCGCCTTCAGCGTCAGCGCGCAACCGCCCAAACCAGCCGACTGTTGCTCCAGTTCCGCGGCCAGTTCGTCGCCGCGCTCGAGCTGAGGAATCGCCACAAACCGACCGACGGCGCTCTCCCGGTCGCAGCCCACCGTCGCGTCTTCATCCGGCGCCTCCTCGGCCAGCGGCGGATTCAGCCAGCCGCGCTGTCGTAGCGCCTGAAAATCGGTTTCGGTTTCCAGGCAACCGCCGCCCAGGGTGTGATAGCTGGCCTCCCGGCGCAGCAGCGGCTGTTCCGGCGCCAGTCGATAGCTCGCGCCGATCTCCCAGCGCCAGGCGCTGCCGCCAACCCGGTCGAGCGTGATGCGGTTCGGGCCGACCGTAACCGCATCCTCGCCTACCCCGGAAGCGCCATAACCGTCGTTGCAAAAGGAGAACAGGCGCCGATAGACGGTCTTGCCATCCCGACCGACCTGTCGGAGCCAGTAATCCTCGGGATAAGGTCGGCATTGCCGCCCTTCGGCATCGGCGGCTTGATCGTCGGCCCCCAGCGCGACATGCAGCACGGCCAGCACCGCACCGTCGGCGGCCGTACCGGCGTCCAGGATCTCGACGATCCGGCACGCCGGCCGATCCTGGCAAACCGCCGCCCGTTCGGCGAACGGCGCATCGCCGGCGGCCACCCCGGCGCCGAAACCGGCGGCCAGTCCGACCATCCACGGCCACCACCGGAAAATCCTGGAAACCGGCCCACTCATCATCATGATTCGCTCCGAAACCTTCGAATTTCCTCGGATGCGCCGCCCAGCGCTTCGAGCGCGCTCCGACCCATCGCCGCATAGATCGGTTCCAGCTCCTCCCGCGGCGACCTCTCCCCGCGCCAGAAGGGAAACGGACCCAACCGCCGCAACAGCGCGGCGGGCTTGGCGGGCGCCAGCAGCGGACCCACCGCCGCGTCCGGCGGGGACGGCGCATTCCAGAATGCCAGTGGATCGGTCGGAAGCGGCTCGGGCGGCGCCACTGCCTCGGGATCTTCGTCGGACGCCGCCTCGCCCAACCGCGCCAGCAGCGCGTCCCGCTCCATGCCGCGCAGCCGGAACATCAGGAACGGATCCTGATCGAAGGCTTCGCCGAGCAGGTAGTAGACGGCGGCAATGTGTTTGCAGGGATTGGAATAGTCCGGACAGGAACATTCCGTCTTCAAATCGCCGCGCGCCTTGGGAAACAGCGACAATCCCTCGGCCTGAAAGACCTCTTCGATGTCTTTGGGCATCTCGCCGGCCAGCAACATGGCGCCGAAACGCGCCTCCGCCGCCATGGCTTTGGCCAGCTTGCGCCACTCGACCACGCTCAGCGGCTTGAGCTGGATGCTCACCCGGTAGGGGCTGGCCCGCGAACCCTGCACCTTGGCCTTGACCTCGCCGGGAGCGATCTGGATGTCCATCACCTGGCCTTGGCGGGCGTAGCCACGGCCTCGACCCAGCCGGGCGCCGATGTTGAAGCTCTCCAGCACCGCGATCCAGCGCTTGGCCCACCAGCGGCTGGCGAACGCCCCACGCTGAGTCTGCGCCTTGATGCCGCCATCGACGCGGCGCGGCCGGCTCGGCGGATAATATTCGTAAAAACCCATGTTCAATCCTCCACGGCTTCGGCGCGCAACCGGAACAAATCCTTCAACTCGGCGGTGGACAGTTCGGTAATCCAGCTCTCGCCGCTGCCCACGATCTTCTCGGCCAGCGATCGCTTGCGTTCGATCAATTCGTCGATGCGCTCTTCCACCGTGCCCAGACAGACAAATTTATGCACCTCCACCCGCCGGCTCTGGCCGATGCGGAAAGCGCGGTCGGTGGCCTGGTTTTCCACCGCCGGATTCCACCAGCGGTCGAAATGGAACACATGGTTGGCGCGGGTCAGGTTC
The DNA here is from genome assembly GCA_029624815.1 of Candidatus Competibacter sp. GTDB lineage: Bacteria > Pseudomonadota > Gammaproteobacteria > Competibacterales > Competibacteraceae > Competibacter. The sequence continues at coordinate 30,135 of JARSSH010000011.1, read as the reverse complement.
AAGCCGGTGCCGCCGGCCTTGATGGACAGAATGAAGACCGGCGGCCCGGCCGACTCGTTTTGGAAACGCTCCACCATGCGATCGCGCTGGATCTTGGGCAGGCCACCGTGCAGGAACAGCGCCTCCCGCGCCAGATGCTCCTGTACATGCCGCTGTAACAAATGCCCCATCTCGGCGAATTGGGTGAAGATCAGCGTCCGCTCGTTCGATTCCTGGATTTCCTCCAGCATCTCGGTCAGCCGCGCCAGCTTGCCGGACCGCCCCGGCACCGGCGAGTGGTCGGCCAGGAACTGCGCCGGGTGGTTGCACACCTGCTTGAGCCGCAGCAGCGTGCTCAGGATCAGGCCGCGCCGGCCCATGGAGTCCTCGATGCCCTCCAGCACGGCCTCCGCCTGTTGCACCACGGCGGCGTACAGGGTCGCCTGTTCGCGGGTCAGGGTGCAGTAGACCTTCATCTCCAGCTTGTCCGGCAAATCCTGGATGATGGCGCGGTCGGTCTTGAGCCGGCGCAGGATGAAAGGACCGGTCAGCCGCTGCAAGCGCTCCATGGCGGCCTCGTCGCGCTGGACCTGCACCGGAACAAAAAATTCCTGCTTGAAGCGGGTGACGCCGCCGAGGAAGCCGGGGTTGAGAAATTCCTGCACCGACCAGAGATCGCCGACGTTGTTTTCCACCGGCGTGCCGGTCAGGGCGATGCGCCGTTCGGCGCGCAGCGCCCGCGCCGCCCTGGCCTGCTGGGTCTGGGCGTTCTTGATGTTTTGGGCTTCGTCCAGTATCACCGATCCCCATTCCACGGTTTGCAGCAGCGGCAAATCCCGGTGCAACAAGCCGTAGCTGGATAGCACCATGGCATGATCGCCCGCCTGGGTCGCGAAGGCGCCGCTTTTCTCGCGGCCGGCACCGTGATGAACCATTACCGGCAGTCGCGGCGTGAAGCGCCCGGCCTCCTTGCGCCAGTTGCCCACCAGCGAGGTCGGACACACCAGCAGCGCCGGCCGGGTTTCGCCGGTTTCCCGCAAGCGTTGCAAGAGCGCCAGGGTCTGCACCGTCTTGCCCAGACCCATGTCGTCGGCCAGACAGGCGCCCAACCCCCAGCGCGTCAAAAACTCCAGCCAGGCGTAGCCGCGTTCCTGGTAGGGTCGCAGTTGCGCGACCAACCCATCCGGCAACGGCAGGGGAGCAATGGCATCGCTCCGCTCCAGCCCGGCCAGCAGTTCGCCGAGCGGCCCGTCGGCGCTGACGCCACTCACCGTCAAACCCTTGACCGGCTCGGTCCCGAGCGCCAGCCGCAACAACTGGCGACCGGTGAAAGCCGCGCCACCCTTCTGGCGCAGCGCCAGCGCCGCCTGGATTTCGGCGGCCGACAGTTGCACCCACTGACCGCGTACTCGCACCAACGGCGCCTTCAGCTTGGCCAGCGCCAGCAGTTCCTCCGGCGTCAGCCCGGTTTCGCCCAGCACCACCCGCCACTCGACATCCAGCACCCGATCCAGCGTCATGCCGGCCTTGGATTCGAAGCGGGTCTTGGCCTGGGCGGCAACCGAGAGTTGGGCGCGGCGCCTGCCCGCCCAACTGGCCGGCAGCAGCACGCCGAAACCGTTTTGCTCCAGCAAGGCCGCTTCTTCGCCGAGAAAGCGGAACGCCCCTTCGGCGTCCAGATCGTAGCCGACCGGCGCGGACTGTCTCAGACTGGTCTCAATGGCCGGACACAGCGCCGCCGCCTGGCCCAGCGCCGCCAACAAGCCTTCCCGCGCCTTCGGACCCAGGGTTTTCAGGCCGGCCCCGGTGCCCCGTTTCGGTTTCCAGACCGCCGCCGCGGACACCAGCAAACTGGGGTCTTCCCGCGCCTGGAGTAAATAATGGACCCGCCATTGCGTGTTGGCGTCGGGGAAAAACAGCGCATCGCCCTCTTCGGCATCGAACGCCGGTTCTTCCAGTCGAAAGCACAGGCGATGAGGCGCGTTGGCCAAACGCAGCAGCGGACGCTGCCAGTCGCGAATCTGACCGGCCAGCTGCCGTGCTTCGGCCTGCGTCCATTTCAGCGTCCCGTCCGGCTGTCGCAATGCCCGCAACCACTGCCGGTGAAAATTGATGGCCCCGGTTTCGGCGGGCGGCTGGGCGGGCGGCGGCAACGCCCGCCGGACCAGGTGGTCAACGGTCCACCTCAAGAATTCCCACAGCAGCGCGCGGGGCGCGGTTTCCGGGGGCGCGCGATCGTCGGGGCCGATGGCGCGGGCGGCGGGCGGCATGGTCCGGGCCAGCCGTTCCAGTCGAGCGCCGTCTTCCCCCAGCAGAACCGGCGTCCAGCAAGCCCGGCAACCGTTCGACCGTTGTTCCACCAGATCGGGCAGCACCTGCTGGCGGTATGTCAGAGCGCCGGCCAGACGCAGCGCCACGCTCCAATAACGCAGATCGTCCGCCGCCGCCACGCCCGGCGCCAGTATCGGCCGATCCCGGACGGTCGCGAGCAGATCGACGGCATTGGCGGCGACCAACGCCAGGGTGGGAATTCTCCAGGGCGCCAGGACCGTCGGTTTGCGGGAAGGGGGCGGCTCGGCCACCAGCGGCGAGGATGGCAGCGCCGCGCCGCCCCGGCTGGGAAGCCATACAATCCGCTCGCCGCCCACCGGCTTGCCGCCAGCCGATGTCAGCCCGGCCAAGGTCAGGGCCTCCAACAAGACGGGTACCGTGACGCGATAGCGGTACGCACCGGCAACGATCCGGCTCCTTGTCGCCATCCCGGGCGGAGCCGCCTCGCCCCACAGATGCAGGCAACCCCGATAAAACGCCGCGTGCAAAACCAACATGCTCTTTCGATACCCCGTCAAAATATCCGGTAGAAACCCGAGGTGGAAATCTGTAAGAATTATGGCTAAAAACGCGCCAAACATTCGCCAGTTATCGTCACCATCCGATTTTTTCCATTCCCAAAGGGCGCCCTCTTCCTTCCTGCGATGAGGTCAAAGGTATCGTGCTGCATCCACCACCCTTTCCAATCCAGGCATCGCCCCCCCTCTTCCCGGGATCTCGCGGCCTGAAAGTGCACCTGGAAGAGATCGCCCAGGTTTTTACCCTGGCCGGCGCCGGTCGCCCGTTGCGCGAAGCGCTGGACGAACTCTGTAGGCTGGTCGAACGTTGGCTGCCCGAGGCCTACTGCTCGATTCTGCTGCTTGAGGACGGACGCTGGCTGTGCCACAACGGCAGCGTTCGGCTGCCCGCCGAATACATCCGCCAAGTGGACGGCCTGGAGATCGGACCCGAGGCCGGCTCGTGCGGCGCGGCGGCCTGGCATAAACGGCGAATCATCGTCAGCGACATCGACAGCCATCCACACTGGCGGAGCGCCCGGGACATCGCCCGCTGCTTCGGTCTGGCCGCCTGCTGGTCCACGCCGATCCTGAGCGACGATCAATCGGTGCTGGGCACCTTCGCCGTCTACTACCGCGAAAAGCGCGAACCGACCGAGGCTGAACTGCACCTAATCGATCAGGTGACCAGCACCGCCCGGCTGCTGATCGAGTTCCATCGAACCGAAGCGGAACTGCGGCAGTCGCGGCAAATGTTGCACACCATCCTCGACAGTGTGCCGGTCCGCATCTTCTGGAAGGATCGCGAATCGCGCTATCTGGGCGCCAACCGGCTCTTCCTGCAAGACGCCCGCCTCGCTCATCTTGACGACCTGCTTGGTAAAACCGACTTCGATCTGCCGCTCGATCCCGCCACCGCCACCCGCTACCACGCCGACGACCGCGCGATCATGGAGTCGGGCCAGGCCAAACTCGATTTCGAGGAGCCGGGCCGCCATGCCGACAACACGGAAGCGTGGTTTCACACCAGCAAAGCCCCGCTGATCGGCGTGGACGGGCGCATCGCTGGCGTATTGGGGGCTTACTCCGACATCACCGCGCAAAAGCAGGCCGAGGCGCAAATCCGCCAACTGGCGTACTACGATACGCTGACCGGCCTGCCCAACCGCAGGTTGCTACTGGACCGTCTCGGCCAAGCCTTGGCAATGGCGGATCGCGCCGGCCACAAGGTCATCGTACTGTTCGTCGACCTCGACCGTTTCAAGCGGATCAACGACTCCCTGGGACATGTCGCGGGCGATGCCTGCCTGCGGCAGGTGGCCCACCTGTTGAGCGCGGCGGTGCGGCAGGAAGACACCATTGGCCGGCTGGGCGGCGACGAGTTTCTCGTCGTGCTGCCCGACGCCCGGCACGGTCAGGACGCCGTGCGAGTCGCCAACCTGATCCAACAGGCGCTGGCGCGGCCGCTACCGGTCATGGGACACGAATTCAGGGTGGGCGCCAGCATCGGCATCAGCATCTTCCCCGACGATGGCCACGATGCCGAAACCCTGATCAAAAACGCCGACACCGCCATGTACCGCGCCAAGGAAAACGATCGCGACGGCTATCAATTCTACACAGCGGATTTGAACGCTCCGGTGCTGACGGCGCTGGAAACGGAAGCCGCCTTGCGGGACGCACTGGAACGGGACGAACTGCTGCTGTACTACCAGCCGCGGATCGAACTGGCCAGCGGCCGCCTGACCGGCCTGGAAGCACTGGTTCGCTGGCAGCGCCCCGGTATCGGATTGCTTCCGCCGGCCGAATTTATCCCGCTGGCCGAAGATCGCCGCCTGATCGGTCAGTTGGACGAATGGGTGCTGCGCGAGGCCTGCCGGCAAAACAGCGCCTGGCGGCAGGCCGGGCTAGCGATCGTGCCGGTCGCGGTCAACCTGTCGGCGCGACAGATCCCAATGCGTGGCCTACCCGCCGCCATCGCCGCCATCCTGGCGGAAACCGGGCTGGAACCCCGCGAGCTGGAATTGGAAATGAGCGGAGAAGCACTGCTGGCCGATAACGGATTTCTGCCACGACTGCTGCGAAATTTGCGGGCGCAGGGCGTGCGCTGCGGCATCGACGATTTCGGGGCCGGCTCCTTCAACCTGCGCCGCCTGCGCGACCTCCCGGTACACCAACTGAGCATCGACCGCTCCTTCCTGCAAAACCTCACTCAGGATACCGACGATCAGATGGTCGCCGGCATTCTTATCGAGCTGGGGCGCACGCTGGGGATGACCGTGGTGGCCAAGGGGGTGGAAACCGCCGAACAACTCGCGTTCTTGCAAGCGCGGGGATGCGACGGGATTCAGGGATTTCTGACCGGCAAGCCGGCGCCGGCCACCGAAGCGGCGCAATGGTTACGGCAGCCCATTTGGCGCTTCTGAGCAACATCCGATGCGCTCGGACGGACAGGGCGGCGATTATCCGAGTCCGGCTGAAACCATGGTTTATAATTCCAGGCAGTACCGGACGCCGCGCTTGCGGCGTCCGGAAATGATTTGAACCGCCATTCGGATAACGAGGAATAATTCATGCGACTGATTCTGTTGGGCGCCCCGGGCGCCGGCAAGGGCACCGTGGCCAAAGCGCTGACGCAGATCGATGGCTCGGTGCAGATTTCCACCGGCGACATCCTGCGCGGCGCGGTGCAGGCCGGCACGGAGTTGGGCAAACAGGCCGACGCCTACATGAAAGCCGGCGATCTGGTGCCGGACGACCTGATCATGGGCATCATGGAAAAGCGTTTACAGGAACCCGATTGCGCCAAGGGTTTCCTGCTGGACGGTTTCCCGCGCACCATTCCGCAGGCCGAGGCGCTCAAGACGCTGCTGGACAAGCTGGGCATCACGCTGGACGTGGTGGCCAGCATCGAAGTGCCGCGCGAGGAAATTCTCCAGCGCCTGACCACCCGCCGCACCTGCTCCAACATCAGTTGCCAGGCCATCTACAACGTCAGGAGCAATCCGCCCAAGGTGGCGGGGGTCTGCGACAAGTGCGGCAGTCCGGTGGTGCAGCGCGAAGACGAGACCGACGAAGCCATCGGCAAGCGTCTCGACACCTATTTGGAAAAGACCGCGCCGCTGATTGAGTTCTATCGGCGGGAAGGTCTGTTGTTGACCATCGACTCCCCGCTTGTCGAGGGCCTGGTGGACGCCATCCAGCAACGAATCGCCGCTGGCGCTTAAGCCCTCCTCTCTCCGATCCCCGAGCCTCCGAGCGGCGGTGGTCGGGGGTTCGGCACCCGCTTTACCGCCCCACCCCATCGCCACCGTCGAAGTCGTGGACAGCGTCGGCCCGCCGTTGCAGGCTGACCTGGAAGCGCCGTGGCAATCCTGCTCGAATCACAATCGGGACTCGTCGGCGAGATCGTGGATGATATCGGCCAGGGAGCCGCCGGGCGGAATCATCGGCTTGACATCCTCGGTCCGGTCGACCCAGACATCGACCACGCAGGGACCGTCGTGCGCCAACGCCCGCTCGATACCGGCCCGAATTTGCTCCGGGCGGGTGACGCGCAGGGTTTCGATGCCGGGAAACACCCGCCCCAGATTGAGAAAATTGGGATTGGGCGTCCGGCATTCCTTGCTCTCGATGCAGGCGGGATCGCAGTCGCTGGTCCGGACCAGACAGGTCTCGTAATGATGACCCTGGTTGAACATGTCCTCCCACTGCCGGACCATGCCCAGAAAGCCGTTGTTGAGAATGAAGACCTTGACCGGGATTCGATTGGCGGCGACGGTGGCCAGTTCCTGCAAATTCATCTGGAAGCTGCCATCGCCATCGATGCAAAGGATCGTCTTGTCGGGCCGGGCATAACAAGCGCCGATGGCGGCCGGCAGGCCAAAGCCCATGGTGCCCAGCCCGCCCGAACTGATCCATTGGCGCGGCTCCTGATAGTTGTAGAACAGCGCCGCCCACATCTGATGCTGGCCCACGCCGGTGACCACGATGCCGGTCCGGTGGGTCAAGTCGGAAAGTTCCGCGATGAACCGCTGTGGCTTGATGAGGCCGCCTTCCGCCCGACAGCCGGGCGCGAACCGCTGCTTCCAGTCTCGCAGGGTATCCAGCCACTCGGAAACGTCGGCGTTTTCGAGATCAAGATCGTTGGCGTAGGCGAGAAAATCGCCGGCGTTGGCCCGCAGCGCGTAAGCGACCGGAATGGCCTTGTTGATCTCGGTGGCGTCGATATCGACATGGGCGAGGTCGATGCCCCGGCCGAACTCTCGCACCGCGACCCGGTCGTCGAAACGGGCGCCGATCGACAGGATGAAATCCGCCTCGCGCAAGGCCCCGTTCGCGGCGACGGTGCCGTGCATGCCGGGCATGCCCAGGCACAGCGGATGATCGTGCGGCACCGCGCCCAGCCCCATGAAGGTCAGCGCAACCGGCAGACGGTATTTTTCCACGAACCGCCGCAGTTCCTGGCCGGTCCCGGCACTGACAACGCCGCCGCCGGCCAGAACCACCGGCCGCTTGGCCTTCAACAGCGCCGCCAACAGACGGTCGGCAGCGGCCCGTTTCATGGGGACGCGCGGGCGATAACCGCGCAATGGCCTGGCTTGCCGCTGGGAGTCCGACTGACCGACCAGGGCGCTCTTGCAGATATCGACCACCACCGGCCCTGGCCGGCCGCTGCCGGCGATAAAAAAAGCCTGGCGCAGCACCCCGGCCAGTTCGGCGGCATCCTTGATCAGGTAGTTGTGCTTGGTGATGGAGCGGGTAATGCCCACCATGTCCACTTCCTGGAAGGCGTCCTTGCCCAGCATGGCGCTCGGCACCTGCCCGGTGATGAAGACGCAAGGCACCGAGTCCTTGTAGGCGTCGGCGATGGGAGTGACCAGATTGGTGGCGCCCGGCCCGGAGGTGACCAACGCGACCCCGATTCGGCCGCTGGCCCGGGCGTAGCCCTCGGCGGCGTGGCCCGCCCCGCCCTCCTGCCGGAACAACACGAAGCGAGGCGCTTTTCGTCCCTGCCGCATCCTGAGGTTAAGTTCGGCGTGCAGCGGGATGATGGCGCCGCCGGTATGGCCAAACAGGTACTCGACACCGAGTTCGTTCAGCACATCGATGGCGATTTCGGCGCCGCTTTGCTCGGGCGGCGTTTGCATCTCAGGCCGAACAACGGGTTCTTGCAATTCCGACATGACGCTCTCTTCCGGGTTGATCCATCACTGGGTTTTCATGGGTTCTGGCAATTAAGGGTTTATTCTGCCAGCACTCGGACCCAGCGGACACCCGCATCATCCATCCGCACCGCTCCCTCGCCGAAACATCACCAGATGATCGATATCCAGCCGGATACCGATGCGTTGCCCCAACGCGTGGTCGTGATGGCTGGGCGCCAGACACAGCAGCCGCGCGCCGCTGGGTAGTTTCAAGGTGTACAGAAACTCCGCTCCCCGAAACGCCCGTTCCACCACCTCGGCCCGCAGCGGGCTGTCGTCGTCGTGGACCACATCGTCCGGTCGAACCAGCACCTCCACCCGTTCGCCCGCCACGCAGCCGCCATCCGCCGACCTCCCTCCAATCTCGCCCAATTCCGTACTCACCCGCCCCTCGCCACCCAGCCGTCCGGGCAACAGCACGCCCTGCCCGATGAAATCGGCGACGAAGCGGTCGGCCGGTCGATGGTAAAGGTTGTAGGCGCTGTCCCATTGCAATAGCCGGCCCTGATGCAACACGCCGATCTCGTCGGCGAAGGCGAAGGCCTCGAACTGATCGTGACTGACCAGCAGACCGCTGGTGCCTTCCCGCAGCAGAACGGTCCGCACCTCGCGCGCCAAACCCTCGCGCAAGGTCACATCCAGATTGGAAAACGGCTCGTCCAGCAACAATAGCCTCGGCCGTGGCGCCAGCGCCCGCGCCAGCGCCACCCGTTGTTGCTGGCCGCCGGAAAGCTGGTGCGGATAGCGCCCGGCGTACTCCTCCAGTCCGACCAGTTTCAGCAGTTCGGTCACCCGCGCCCGCCGTTCGGCCGCTTTCCAGTCATGCAGGCCGAAGGCGATGTTGTCAACGACGCTCAGATGGGGAAACAGCGCCAGATCCTGAAACATCAGCCCAATTCGCCGCTGCTCCGGCGGCAAGGTCCACTCGGGCCGGCTGAGTTCGACCCCTTCCAACCGGATGGAGCCGCGCCGCAACGGCTCGAAACCGGCGATGGCTCGCAATAAGGTGGTCTTGCCACAACCGCTCGGCCCCAGCAGGCAGCCGATGCCGGCGTGGCTCATCCGCAGCGTCAGATCCCGGATCACCTTGCGGGGCGGGTAGGCGACATCGAGATCGATCAGTTCGAGAAAGGGTGTCATTGTCCGGGTCTGGCGCGGCCGATGGCGCGGCTCAGCAGCATCACCGGCCCGATGCCGGCCAGCACGATGGCCAGCGCGTATCCAGCCGAATCCGCCAGGCGCTCGTCCGCGGCCAATTCATAGGTCCGTACCGCCAGGGTATTGAAATTGAACGGCCGCAGGATCAGCGTCGCCGGCAATTCCTTCAGCACATCCACGAACACCAGCAACAGCGCGGTCAGCAAACTGCCGCGCAAGATTGGCACATGCACCCGCCACAGCACCGCCCGCGGCGTCGCCCCCAGGGCGCGGGCGGCATCGTCCATGCTCGGCCGGATGCGGGTCAAGCCCGCCTCCACGCTGTGCAGCGCCACCGGCAGAAACCGCGCGCAATAAGCGAACAGCAGCGCGGCCAGCGTCCCGCTCAGCAGCAAGCCGGTGGACATGCCGAACCAGGCGCGCGCCCAGTCGTCCACGCTCCGGTCGACGGCGGCGAAGGGCAGCATCACCCCGATGGCGATCACCGTGCCGGGCACGGCATAGCCCAAGCCGGCGCCGCGCACCGCCAACCGGACCAGGGGACGCGGCCGCAAGCGCCGTCCGTAGGCCAGCACCAGCGCCAGCAATAAAGCCAGCCCCGCCGCTCCCGCCGCCAACAGCAGACTGTTCGCCGTCAGGTGCAGGAAGCGCTCGTCCAGCACCCGGGGCGCGGTCCGCGCCGCCCACGCCGCCAAGACACCGGCTGGGATCAAAAACCCGAACAGCAACGGCATCGAGCAGGCCAATACCGCCAGTCCACCGAACCGACCGCGCAACGGCAGACGCGGCGGCCGGCTCTGGCGGGCGCTGGTATGGTGGAAACGCGCCTGCCGCCGCGACAACCGTTCCAGCGCCAACAGAGCAAAAACGAACAGCAACAACAGCGCGGCCAGTTGCGCGGCGGCGGTGGCATCGCCCATCCCGAACCAAACCCGGAAAATACCGGTGGTGAAGGTGCCGACCCCGAAATACTGCACCGTGCCGTAGTCGGCCAGCGCTTCCATCTGCACCAGCGACACTCCGGCGATCAGCGACGGCCGCGTCAGAGGCAGCGCAACGCCGAAGAAGCGCCGCCACGGACCGGCGCCCAGGCTGCGGCTGACCTCCAGCACCGCCGCCGACTGTTCGAGAAACGCCGCCCGCGCCAACAGATACACATAGGGGTACAGCACCAGCGCCAGCATCGCGACCGCCCCCGGCAGCGAGCGGATTGCGGGGAACCAGTAATCGTGCCGGGTCCAGCCGAAGATTTCGCGCAAGCCGGTTTGCAGCGGGCCGGCGAAATCCAGCAGCCCGGTATAGGTGTAGGCGACGATGTAGGCGGGAATCGCCATCGGCAGCAACAGCGCCCACTCGAACAGCCGCCGGCCCGGAAACTCGCACACCCCGGTCAACCACGCCGCCGGTACGCCGATCAGCAGCGTGCCGGCGCCGACCCCGAGCATCAGCAACATCGAATCCGCAACGTAATCGGCCAGCACGGTATCGACCAAATGCCGCCACACCGCGCCCGCCGGTTGCAGCGCGGTGGCGAACACGGTCAGCACCGGCAACGCCAGCAATATCGCGGTTCCGACCACCAGCAGGGTCCAGCGGTCGGTCCGCGCCCCGAATCTCTTCCCTTTTCGCAAGGAAAGGCCAGGGCGAAAAAATGTCCGGGACGGGATTATTTCCACCCAGCTCGGTCCATCAAGCGAACGGCGGCGGCGTTCAGTTCGCCCAGTTTGGCCACGTTGAGCGTATCGGCCTTGAACGTGCCCCAGGATTGAAGGGTGGCGCTGGGAGTAATGGCTGGGTTGACCGGATACTCGTTGTTCACGTCCGCATACCAGCGCTGCGCCGAGTCACCGGCCAGAAACTCCAGCAATTTAACCGCGTTATCGCGGTTTCTGGCATGAGCGGTCACGCCGGCGCCGCTGACGTTGACATGCACGCCGGTGGTCTTGGCATCGGGCCAGAACACCGCCACCTTGGCCGCCGCCGCCTGTTCCGCCGGATCTGGCGAATTCACCATCCCGCCCAAGTAATAGGTGTTGGCCAGGGCCACGTCGCACTCGCCGGCGGCCACGGCCTTGATCTGGTCGCGGTCGCCGCCCTTGGGCGGGCGGGCGAAGTTGGCGACCAGGCCCTTGGCCCAGGCTTCGGTTTTGGCTTCGCCGCGATGGGCAATCATCCCCGCCACCAGCGACTGGTTGTAAATGCTGTCGGAAGAACGCACGCACACCTTGCCCCGCCATTTCGGCGCGGCCAGATCTTCATAGGTGGAGAGTTCCGCCGACTTCACCCGGTCCTTGGCGTACATGATCGGCCGGGCACGGACCGACAGTCCGTACCAGTAACCCTCGGGATCGCGATAGGCGACCGGGATGTGCTTCGTCAGCGATTCGGATTGCACCGCTTGCAGCACACCCGCCTGACGAGCGGCGGCCAACCGGCCGGCATCCGAGGTCAGCAACACATCCGCCGGGGTGTTGGCGCCTTCGCTTTGCAGGCGTTGCAACAGGGCTTCTTCCTTGCCGGTCACCAGATTGACGGCAACGCCGGTCTGTTTGCTGAAATCGTCCAGCAAGGGCTTGATCAGATCTTCCTTGCGCGCCGAATAAACGTTGACTTCCTCGGCCGCCAGCAGCGGCGATGTCAGCAGGCCGGGCAATAGACAGAGCATGGGGAATAGAATGCGGAGTCTCGACAAGTTGGGCATGAATCTCTCCGGGGATTCGAGAAATGTTGAGAACATCGTTTGAATGCAGCAATAGCAACCCATCTTGAGTGGTGGAAGCGTGGACCGCCGAGCTAAATCCCCCTGCCGCTAACGCGGCGCTCCCTTCGAAAAAGGAGGGTTTGGGAGATTTCCGCTCTTGAATCGACCACAACTCAATTGAGGACAGCCACGCCAAAATGATATCCATTCTCATTTATTCTGTAAAGATTTGCCTGCAAATAAAAAATATCCGAAAAAAACACTGGCTGTTCACTCCATTGAATCCGGGCCAGTCACCGGTTTTGTAAGACGGAAGTCGTCGGTTCCCGCACCGCCACCCCAACGCCACGAGCCATTCCTCTTTCCCTCGAAAGGAACGAAGACCCACGGCAAACGCGGTTGGACCGTCGCCCTGCTAGCGTGAGCCGCACCACCCCGCCGGGAAAGGCGAAAGAAATTCGCCTCGACGATTGATACCTGAGAGAGAGACGGCTATCGTTAGAAATCGTGCGTGAATTACCTCACGGCACTGAAATCCAATTTTCTTTTTAGCACTTGATTTTTCAGGGCTTTTGCAGAATCATGCGATGCAACAAAACCCTTGGCCGGACGCGCCGAACAGCGTACCGCGTTTCTAAATAACTCCAATCCAAAACCCACTGCAGAGGACGATATGATCCGATCCGTACTATGGCAATTGTTGGTCCTGGGGATCAGCGGCGTCTTGGCCAGCACCGCGCAGGCCGCCGGCGATCCCGCCGCCGGCAAATCCAAGTTCGCGACTTGCGCCGGCTGTCATGCCATTCCCGGCTATACCAACGCCTACCCCACCTATCACGTCCCCCGGCTGGGTGGTCAGCATGCCGACTACCTCATCGTCGCGCTCAAAGCCTACCAGGCTGGCGAGCGCAAGCATCCCACCATGCACGCCAACGCCTTCCCGCTCAACGAGCAGGACATGCAGGACATCGCCGCCTATCTGTCCAGCTTCCCCGCCGCCGCCGCGCCCTACCCGGTTCAAGGCGACACAACCGCCGGCAAGACCAAAAGCGCGACCTGCACGGCCTGTCATGGCGCTGACGGCAACGGCAACATCCCCCTTTATCCTCGACTGGCCGGCCAGCACCAGGATTATCTGCGCAAGGCGTTGGACGACTATCGGAGCGGCGCCCGCAAAAACGCCGTCATGAGCGGCATGGTTAAACCGTTGTCGGCGCAGGACATCGCCGACCTCGCCAGCTATTTCGCCAGCCAGCCCAAAGGATTGGTGACCATCCAACAGGAGTAAAATGAAGCGTGCGCCCGCCCGACCCGTTCCGGCTAGGGCTCCCGCACCAACCGAAACTCCAGATCGTCACTAAGCGGATCGGCGCCCGCCCGCCAGTTGCCGCCACGGATCGCCACCGCATCCGGCAAACGACTGGCGCAGCGCCGCTCCTGCCCCTCGTACTCCGGCCGGTACGCGGAACAGGTCCACTCCCGAACCTGCCCATCCGAATCCGGCGTGGAGGCCATCACTCCGGCGCGGGCGGCATACTCCCACTCCAGTTCGGCCGGCAAGCGGTAGGCGCGGCCCGTTTGCGCGGACAGCCAAGCGGCGTAATCCATGGCTTCCCTCCAGGTCACCCGCGCCGCGTCGTCCGACAACGCGCCGGGCGACGGCGCGGCCCGGCCGCTGGCATCGGCGAAGCGCCGATATGCCTCAAGGCGAATCGCATCGCGGCTGATTGCGAAACCGGCGCCGGGCACCGCCACCCAGTCCGGTTCCAGCGGCGCGGACGTCGGCCGATCGACCGGCTGCTTGTCCATCGAGGGCGTGGCCGTAACCGGGGGGGATTCGCCAGCCGCTGGGGTTCCAGGCCGCGAACTGGCGGGAGGCGCGATGGGAGACGTGGCGAGAGGCGCCGGCGTCGCAACGGCGGCTGGCGCAAAGTAGAACTCGCCGCGCAGCGAGGAGGCGACCCAGGGGATCTGGCCACCGCCGCTCTCTCGCTCCACGGCCACCAGCACCTGCTTAAACACCTGTTCAAGGTTGAGGCCGGGTATGCTCAGGGCCGCCAGCAGATGGCGAGTGTAGGGACTGTTGCGCCCGCTACCGTCCTGCGAAACCGCGCCGGGCGCGGTCGCGTAGGCGATGAAAGTCCCGGCCGGACCCTCCATCCGCGCCAAGCCCCGACCCCCGCCAAAACCGCGGCTAAAAGGATTGTTGCGGCAAGCATCCAGAATCACGATATTCAGCTCGTTACCGGCGGACTCCATCGCCCGTAACACGGCATCGGCGTCGATGCCTTCGTCGGGCACTTCGAACTCCTGGCGGATATCGACGCCGATGGGGATCAGATAGTTCTGCCCCTTGAGCTGGACGCCGTGCCCAGCGTAATAAAACAGGCCGACACCGCGTCGTTGCCGCAACTGCTGCTCGAACTCACGCAGCGCCAGCCGCAGGCTCTGACGATCGGCATCGAGCCGTTCGATGACCTGAAACCCCAACTCCCGCAGCTTGGCGGCCATATCGCGGGCATCGTTGACCGGGTTCCTCAGCGGTGCGTCCTGGTACGCGCCGTTGCCAATCACCAGAGCGGTGCGGGACTCCGCCAGCGCCGTTCCGGCGGTGGCCAGCGCAATCAGGCCGACCCAACCGGCCACAATCATTTTCGACCAGGAACAACCCGTTCCTTTACGCTCGATCAGCCAGCGCATTGCAAGCACGAAGTTCATATTGCGATCATTCGGAGGCAGTGGTTTTCGGAGAATTGGAGCCGTTGGTAGATTTGCGCACTACCGGCTGAATGGTACCTTAACAAGCACCGGGCCGCTCATCCCGGACCAGGCAAACCGACCGCGCCGCGACCGGCGATTTTTCTCCGGCCAGCCAGCCAGCGCGTTGATTTCGCGCCCGGCCACTCCCAGAATTGTCAAAGGACATCTCATCAACCGTCACCATGGCCGGGAGGCCCCCATGCACGTTCACCATTCAGGCACGAAATGGCTCGCCGCCGTTGCAATCGGCGCGGCCTTGTCGGGTTGCGCCGCCAATCCCGACGGCACCACGAACGATCAGCAGGCAACCGTCGCCCAGGGCGCGGTGTTTGGAGCAATCGTGGGTGGCCTGCTCGGGGCCGCCGTCAGCGACAACCGGGGCCGGGGCGCTTTGATCGGCGCGGCGGCCGGCGGTTTGATCGGCGCCGGCATCGGCAGTTCCATCGCCGAACGCAAGGCCCAATACGCCAGCGAGGAAGATTTTCTGGTCGCGGAAATCCGCCGCAACCAGGAATTCATTCAGGAAGCCGATGCCCAGAACCGCCAGCTTTACCAGGAAATCGCCCAACTGGACCGCGAATCGCAGCAACTGGCACGGCAATATCGGGCGGGCAAAGCCTCGCGGAACGCGCTCGTCCAGCAAAAATCCAGCCTGGAAAAACAACTGGCCAAGGCCAAACAGATCAACTCGCTGGCCGAAAAACAACTGGCCGACACCGATCAGGTTTACAAGGAATCCCGTCAGAAGCGGGGACCGCAGGATCAATATACCCGCCAACTGGAATCCAATCTGGTGGAGCTGAAGAAAACCCGCCAGCAATCCAGCCAAAATGTCGCCAGCCTGCAGCGGGTTTACGACAGCATGTCCATCTAGCGCATCGCCCGAAGCATCCCCCTCGCCCGCCATCGGGCCGAACGTTGGGGATGGGAGGTTATCATCATGGCATTCATACGCGGTTACGCCAGTATCCTGAGCCTGCTCCTGCTGGGAGCGTGCGCCACCGACCCGACCAACGACCCGCGCGGCGGCGGATTCTTCGGCGGCGTGCGCGGGCTGGCGGCCGGCGACTACGAGGCTCGCCAGCAGGGGTTGCAAGGGCAGCGGGACGATAGCTTGAACCAACTGCGCGCCCTGCGGGAAGAAGGCGCCTATCTGGAAAGCGAACGACAGATGAAAGCCGACGAGGTGGCCGAACAGCGCCGTCAGTTGGCTTCGCTCAAGGCCAGGAACCGGGCGCTCGCCAAACGGGTCGATCAGTTGCGGCGATCCAAATCCGCCACCGAGCAGCGCACGGCGGAGTTGCAGCGCAAGCAACAACAATTGAATCGCGACATTCAGGAATTCGAGGTCCAGCTCGACAAGGGCCAACTGAGCGTCGCCCAAGCCAATTCCAAACGACTCAGCCTGGAGCGGCAATACGACGCCATCAAGAACCTGTGAGGCGCGGGACGTGAGGCACGCTGTGTACCGGATGTCGGCGCTGCTGCTGGCGGCATGGATCGCCGCGATGCCGGCGGCGTTGGCTCAGGACAGCGAGCGGAACCGCTATTTTGTCCAGCAGATGATCGAAATGGCCGCCACCGACAACGAGCAAGGCGTGGTGAGCATGCAGCGGATGCTGGAGCAGAACCCGCGGCCAGCGGCACCCGATCCAGTGGCGGCGCGCGCCGCCTTCCAGCGCGGCCTAACTTTGTTTGGACAGGAAGCGTTGGACGCGGCGCTGGAGGCGTTCCAGCAGGCGAGCCGGGATGATCCCGGCGACCCCGATGCCGCCAACCACGCGGGGCTGGTCTATCGCAAGATGGGCCGCTTTCCCGAAGCGGAGGCCGCCCTGCAGCAGGCGCTCGCCCTCGAACCCACCCGGGCCGTGGCCTGGTTCCAGCTCGCTCAGGTGTACGGTTTGAAAAATGACGCCAACCGCGCGCTGGGCGCTTTGGCCAACACCTACCGCTTCGCGCAAAACCAGATGCGCGCCGAGGAAATCCTGCGCAACATCGCCGAAAACGAGGCGGCCGACATCCTGCGCAACGCCGCTCTGCAAACCTTGCGGTTGTTCCACCTGCCGGCGGAGGCCGTCATCGTGCCGCCGTTGCCGGCCAACCCCGGCGGCATCGTCCCGATGAACAGCGCGCCGAACCCGGCCCGCACGCCATGAATTTTCCGTTTTTCACCCGCGGCCTGGCGCTGGCGCTGGCGCTGGCCGGTGCGCCGCCCGCCTCGGCCGGCCAATACGAAACGATCGATTATTACGTCCAGCAAATGATCGCCCTGGCCGGCGTCAACGAAGAAGCCGGCGTACTGACCTTCCGGGAACAGATGGAAAACCTGCCCCGACCCGAGCCGGGCGACGCCCAGCAGGCCCGCCCTTTCAACCAGCACGGTCAGGAACAGTTGGCGGGTGGCCAACTCAGGGAAGCGCTGGCGGCGTTCCGCCAGGCATTCATCGCCAATCCCGCCGATCCGGAAATCGCCGGCGCGCTCGGTCTGACCTATCTGCGGCTGCGCCGCTTCAAGGAGGCGGAACGGCTGTCGGTCTACGCGCTGTCCCTGGCGCCGGCCCGTTCGGCGTCCTGGCTCACGCTGGGGCAGGTCTACGGCCAGCAGGGCGACACCCGCCGGGCGACCGGCGCGTTCGCCAACGCTCACCGCTTCGCCTCAAACCGACCGTGGATAGCCGAGCAATTGCGGCAACTGGCCACCGCCGATCCGGTGGATGCCATCCGCATCGGCGCGCTGCAAGCCTTGCAGTCGGCACGCACTACCACCGCCCAACCCGCTCCGTCCACCAGTGCTCCGTCCCAGCCGGCCGCGCCGGTCCGGCCGGCGGTCAACTCCAGCCGCGCGACCGATGATCCAGGCTCCGCCCCCGTCGCGGCGAGCGGCCTGCTCGGTTCGCTGAAACAAGGTTTGGCCACGCTGGCAAAGCCGACCGATCCGGCGGCGGCGGGGCCCACCGCGCTAGCGGCGCCGGCTAACGATAATCCGGGGCAACGTATTTACCGGCGCAGCATGCCGCTCACCTGTCTGATCGTCACCTTCCGGGATGGCAAAACCGCCAATCTGGGCAGCGGTCTGCTGGTATCGCCGGACGGGCTGGTCATCACCAACGACCATGTCATCGATAAAGCCGAGAACCTGGCGGTTCGATGCGGCGATCGGGAATCGGTGGCCCGCGTCCGCAAGCGCAGCAAGGCACCGGATCTGGCCTTGCTGACCACCTCTCTCGACAGCAGGGAAAGCTTTGTTCTCAACCAAACCTACAGTCAGAATCTGATCGGACTGGACGTGTTCGTGATCGGCAATCCCTATGGTCTGGAGAGCACCTTTTCAACCGGCGTGATCAGCGGACTGCGCGAGATCGATGGGGTTCGCTACATTCAGATTTCCGCGCCGATCAGCCCCGGCAATAGCGGTGGACCGGTCATTCTGCGGGATGGCACCGTGATCGGCGTCGCCACCATGGGCCTGAAAGTCGGCCAAAACCTCAATTTCGCCATCGCCGCCGCCGATGTCATTGCGTCCCCGATTTTCGCGCCGAAGCAAATGCAAGTTCGCTCGGCGAGCACGCCCTGATCTTTCGCCAGTTCCGGTTCGGACGCGCGGGCGGCGATCACTCCACCGCTCCCAGCGCCAGTACGTAGCCCCCCGCCACCAGCAGATCGCCTGGCTTGGCGGCGGCGGCGGTATCCATGCCAGGACTGAGCACGTCCAGCACCTCGCCCGACGGCGCCAGCCGGTAAACCGACATGTTCCGGCTTTCCAACTGCACCCACCAGTCCTCGCGCCGTACCTGCACGCGCAGGTGGCGACGCGACAATCCCAGATATTCGGCGCTGATGCCAACCGTCTTGTTCGGTTTGCCCTCCCAGCGCAGGGAACGCGGATCGGCCAGCAGGCGCGGCGCGATGTCCGCTTCCGAACCGCGGCCGAAGCTCACCGCCCGCTCGCGCGGAACCGGCAGCGCCAGCGGCGCCGGCAGCCGCACCCAGCCGAGGTAGTGCGTCGTCATCGACGACGGCGCGGCGAAAAACTCCAATTCCAGCTCCGGAAACGGCTGCCACACGCCCGGCAGTTCCAGCGGCGCCGACAGCCCCACGACTTCGCCAAACAACCGATCCGCGCTGTCGATCCGCAGCCAGGCGGCGGCATCGGGATGGTTGTCCAGCACCAGCCCGCCCGCGCGGTTGAAGCTGATCCGCCAGTCGCTGATTCCGGCCGCCGCATAGGTCGACAACCGTTGCAGGGCGACGCCCGCCACCTGCAAGCAAGCCGCCGGCCGCCGGGGAATCCAGGTGCGCTGGTCGCCCTCGGCCGGCGGCGTGGGAGCGGCCGAGGGCGGCGGCGCGGACTCCAGGACGGCCGGTGGCGACGCGGACGGCTGCTCGAAATGGATCGGGATACCAAACACCGGTTCGCGCCGGCCCCAATGATCGATGATCGTGTAATCGCCGTCCGCCGGGGCGGATGGCTCCGATCCCGCCGCCGACTTGTCCACATCGGCAACCGGGGCAACATGCCGTGGTTCCGGCCGGGTCAGCGATTCCAGCGGAGCCTGCTCCGGTAAGGGCGAGGGTTCCACATCGGCCGCCAGCGCCACGACCCGCAGCCGCAAACCGCGACCCCGGTGGTCGCGCGCCACAAAGCCGCCCTGACCGTCGCCGGTGAGATTCAGACAGGCCGGCGGTTCCTCCATCACACTCACCTGGGTCGGCGCCCCGGACTGCCGCAACAGCAATATCGATTCGCTGCCTGGAAACGGCCAGGCCACCACCGCGAAGCTGCTGGCGCGCCGGTCGCCGTTGAGCAGCGTCAGCCGCTGGCCGGGATAAATCGATCCCACCTCCCGCCAGTCGCTTTGCCCATCGGCCGTCACCTCAATCCGAAAGGCCGGCGTCTCGTCGTCGGCCGGCAGGTAGATCGCCCGACCGAACAGCGCCTGCACCTCGCCCGGACGCAACGCCGGGTCCGGCTCCAGCCGATAGCGGATCGTGGCGTTCTCGGCCAGATGGTCACCCAACTCTTGCTCGTGCAAACGCCGCAATTCCCGCAGGAGCAAACGGCGGCCGAACCCGTCCTCCAGCCGTTCGTCGCGAACGAAATCGCGTTCCGAAATCCGGATGACGACATGGCTGTAGTAAGTTTCCTGGCGCTGGCCCGAGGAGCGCGCGATACGCCGCGGATGGCGCTTGAGCGCTTCCAGCAGCAATACGCCCTCCTGACCGCTCCGGACCCGATCCCACAACCATTCGACGTTGAAGATGTCCGGCACCGCGCGCAAGGTCACGCAGATCACGTAATCGGAGGCGATCAGAGCATTAGGGTGGGTGGTCATCATTTCCTTCCTCGACCGCGACGGCCAGCGCCACGACCGGCAATACGAACAGCAGCAAATGGCTGCCGGCGGACGAGAGCAGCGACATTGGCTGGCCCATCACCGGCAGAAATCCCAGATTGGTTCCCCATGAAACCAGAAAATGCGCGCCAAGCAAGGCCGCTCCGCCACACAGCGCGAAATAGGCAAAATCGCCAGGTATCGCCCGCCGCCGGTCATCGCGGTCGGTCCGTCCCAGGGCGCGATCGGCGATCGCCAGCAGCAGCAAAACGAACGCCGTCTGCGTGGCCACCAGCAGCAGCGCCGCCAGACCGCCGTAGCGATTCAGGAAAAACGTCGGCGTGAAGTCGTTTTCCACCAAGGGGACGGTCATGACCCGCCCGTTGGCCGCATCGCTCCAGACCGCGCCGGTCCAGCCGCCGACCCGGATCGCCTCCAGCGCCCGGCGCAGTTGATAGCCGGCGTGCGGGTACTGCTCCGGCGCTGCCCAGGCTCGAACCCGGATCGGTTGCGCATCCAGCGGGAAGCTGTCCGGCCACTGGCGCAGTCCCATCGCGCCGGCCGCGAGCGTTCCGATCAACACGAGCAGTCCCAGCCGGCCGCCCCACCGCCAACTCGCCCGGGAATGCGCCCGCAGCCAGCTCCAGGCCAGCGCCAGCGCCCAGAGCAGCAACAAGACCAAGGGCGAAAAATCACGCAGGACCACCAGCGCAAAACCACTCGCCGCCACCAACAACAGCACCGGCCCCAAGGAAGAAAGCAGCCATCGGAAAAACCCGCGGGCGCCCCCCCTTCCGGGGCGGATTGTTAAAGCATGAGCCGCCAATAGCACCAGCGCCAGCTTGGCCAGCTCGAATGGCTGGAAACCGCTCCAACCGCCCTCGTCGCCCAACGCGGCTTGCGCCGCCAACAAGACCAGCGCCGCGCCACCCAGCGCCAGCGGTCCCCAGCGCACCCACCGGAAATCCAGCCCGTCGGCCGGCCGCCCGCGGCGCGGGAGGCTCCAGCCGGCCCACGCCAGCCAGCCGAATGCGCCGGCCAGCGCCGCGCCGCCACCAAAGCGCGACCAGCCGGATTCCTGGACACCCGCCCCCAGTTGCAGCAGGGTAACCCATCCGCTACCCAGCAGCAGTGTCAGCACGACCAGCAAGCCCACGCTCCACGGCGAGCGCACCGCCGTCAGCCAAAGCAGCAGCGCCGGCCACGCCAACAAGTAGGGCCACAGAACCGGAACGCTCGAACTGCTCAGATAGAGACCCAGCCCCCCCCCGGCCAGCGCCAGCGCGCCCGCGATCCGGCAACGATCTCCCGCCTTCAGCCCTCGCCCACCGCGCGTCCGGGTCGGCCAAACCAGCCCCAGCGCCAGCAGGGGCAGCGCCAGGCTCAGCGGCCGGGCCAACGCATCCATGCCGGACGGCCATAGCCAGGCGACCGGGCGCCAGCGTACTTCCATCGGAGGCGTGGCCGGACGCGGGGTTATTGCGGCGGGCCAGCGCCGAGCGCGAGCCGCGACCGCCAATTCCAGCGCCGGCGCGATCCGCAACACTCGATACCGGGCGCGGCCGATGATCAACCCGTCGCCGACCGCCAGCGGGACGGAGCGCCGCCATAGCGATTCGGCTTCCGGTCCGCCCGCGGCCACCGTTACCGCCGGACCATCCGGCCGTCCGGCCTCGCCAGGACGAAGCACGAAATCCGGGCCGGCGAGCGCCAGAACCACGGTATCCACCGGCACCCCCGCCAGGCCCAGCCGATCAGCGCAATAGACGCCGCCGCCCAGCCGTAGCGGTCGCTGGATCAGACCATGCGCTCCCAGTTCGGCCAAGCGCTCGCGCCAGCGGCTCCGCCAGTCCGGATAGCACTCGGGCAGTGGCTGGCCATCCAGATGCAAACGAAAACCATCGTATTCCCAGCGCCGTCCGCCCGCTTGCAGCGCCAGCCGCCCTTCTTTCGCGCCGAGCACGGCAACGCTTTGACCACCCACGGCAAACGCCGCTCCCGCCCGCAACGGCCATTCCCGGACCGGCCGCTCGTCGCCGCCCCGGACCGGTTGCCACAACACCTGCTTGCCCGTAGCGACATTGGCCAACCGCCAGCCACCGCCGGCTTCACGCCGCAACAAAACATGCTCGCTGTCGGCCTGGGGCGCCCGCAACGCCTCGCGCCCCAGCAGGATCGTCCGGCCGGGCTCCAGGGCGATGGTGAGCGTGTCGGGTTCCAGCCAGACCGGCGCCCGGTATACCGTCCACCCCATCGCCAGCGCCGGCAACAGCCAGATCAACGTCAGCCACCAGCGACCGGCCGCCGCCGGCCAGCGGGATAGAGCGGGACCGCCGCCGGTTCGAGATCCGACCTCACCCATCGTCCTTCGCCTCGATCAGCGCCGCCAGCCAAGCCGCCGTCAATTCGCCACATTCCGCGCCGCCGGTTCCGACGGCGGGACTGATCCAACAGGCGAATGCCAAGCGTCGGTTTTCACCCGGTAGCGCGCCCGGTTCCAGCCAGCCGGCCAGCCAGGCATTCGACATCGTTCCCGTGGAACCCACCCGCGCGGCGCCGGCTCTCAGGTAGAGCGCCGACCGGATCGCATCGAAGCTCGAACCCGCGAAAGCGGCGCGGAGCGGTTCCTCGTCCAGCGCCAACCGCATACCGCGCCGGATGCGGTCGGTGGCGATGTCGAGCGCGGTTGCCACGGTTTCCAGCGCCGGCTGGCCATTCAGTTCCGCCAACACTCTCGGCGGCGTCCGCCGGCCGGTGGCGATGGTGGCCGCCAGCCCAGCCAGTTGCAACGGCGTGACGGACACGCGCTGTCCCAGCGCCGCGCGCCGGACTTGCCCGTGATCGTTCGTCGCTTCCAGAATCGCCGCGCTGGCTCGCAGGACATCGTTCGCCGCGATCAAACCGGCCGGCAACAAGCCGCCATCCAAATCCCGGGACGAGTCGAAACCCAGTTCGGCCACGATGGCCGGCAGGGACTGCCCCGCCCTCAACGCCGTCGGAGTCCGGGCCCGTGCGCTGGCCAGGCCCGACGATCCCGCGTCGTCCGACAATCGGGCATCGGTGCTTTCCACCAACCCAGCGAACCAGTCGCGCGAGGAATCGCGCAATGCCTGGGCCAGGCCATACCGTTCATCGCCATGGCGCCGCATCCGTTCCAACAAGGCATGCCCGCCGTCCGCGCCCCGCTCATCGCAAACCGCCGACGGGTCGCGCCCCTCGACCCGGGCCGGATCGCATACCGCATCCGCCGCAACGTCATCCGCCCGCGCCAGATCGTCGGCGGTCAGGCCGGCCAGCGCCGCCGCCAGTCGCGGCTGGCGCCCGGCTTCCCGTTCCAGCAACAAGGCATCGACCAGTTCAAACGCCGAGCCGGCCGAATCCAGCCCGTCGCCATCGTATTGCCAGGCTCGAACCCACAGCGGGCTGCGGCGCGGTCGCACGGCCGCCACAAACGCGGACAGATCGCCCCAGGCGATGCCAACCGGCGGTTCCGGGCTGCCGGCCACGGCCAAAATATCACCCCGGTCGGCATCCAGCACGACCAGGCTCGCCACGCGTTCTTCCCATCGGGCATCGATTTCGTTCGCCGCGTTGCCGACGACCGGCAACCGCTCCAGCAAGGCCCGCCGCACCGCCTGCTGCAAACGAGGGTCCACCGTCAGGCGGGCCTCGACCGCCGCCGCGCCATGCTCGCCCAATCGAGCCAGCACGCCGCCCACCGAACCGGTATGCGTCGGCTCCAATCCGACCAGCGCCGCCAACCCCAGATCCCACACGGCTCCAGTCGGCTGGCCGGCTTCCCACAACAAAGTTCCATCCCGATCGCGCAGCGTTACCTCGGCCGGCGCCGGTCGATCTGGATCGCCACCGCCGGTTACCGGCAAATCGCGCCAGTACAGGCGATTGTCAATCCGTTGGATATGGGCAAAGTCGTAACGGTAAAGATCGGGGAATGCCTCGGCCGGCAGCGGTTGAAAAATCAGTTCCAGCTCGGTCGCGCCCTCCCGCATCTCCAGCCGCAACCAGTGGGCCAGCGCATTTCGCGCGGCACAGGGCCACGCCTCCAAACAGCGCGGCGCACTGGCCAACACCGCGGCGCCGTTCACGGTCGGGGCGCCTCCCACCACCAGCAATTCCAGCCGCTCGCCGGGCCGGGCCGATCGCGGCAGGATCAATCGAAACCGCACCGGCCACCGCTGCTCCAGCGCCGGCCAACGCGCCACCCGCCGCCAGGGTTGCCAGCCGTGCGGCGCTTCGGAAAACAGGCGTCCGGCCAGCAGCGGCATGGACCCGCCCAGCATCAGCGGCGTGCCCTCCCAATCCGCCCGCCAATCTCCGCTCAGTTCGGAATCCTCGGATCGCCAGCGCACCGCCGCCAGAAGTCGGCGGGCGTCGAATGTCGCCACTTGGCGGCGCACGTAGCGACCACTGGCGCTGAAATACAGCGCTTGGTGCAGACGCTGTATTTCGGCATTCCAGGGTACATCCAGCCAATCGCGCTCACCGTTGTCGGACACCAGCAGCTCGGGGCGCACGCGGGCGAACATGCGACGCAACGGCAGATCGGCCGGGGCGATGGCGATCCGGCCATCTTCGTCCGATCGCAGCAAACCGGCGGCCAGCGACCGCTCGAATAGCGCGGCGTCCTCGCGGAGCGGCGGCGATGCCGGCAACCGCGCCGGCGATGCCGGCAGGGGCGCCGGCCGTGTGTAAATCGCCGCCAGTCGCACCCACAAAGCCCCGACGCCAAGCACCACGCCCAGCGCAAACAGGACGGGGAGCAACAGCCGGCGCGGCGCGGCGCGGTTCAGTGTCGATACAGATTTCATGCGCGACGATATAACGATATATGGCGATTCTGAATCCATTGTGGTTGCTTGCCCGCCGCGCCCTCACCCCGCGCGGACGCGCTCCCCCCTCCCAGCGGGAGAGGAGTCGGGGGTGAGAGGGTTTGCATCGTCCGGGCGTCCACAATCCGAATAGGATGGCTATAAAGTAGCGAAGCGGCTTGACCTGATGGCTACCAATAGTTTACTGGATTACCATCCAGTCCCAAGAATGGCCAGCCTGGAGTACGCCCCATGCAAAGCGGCGAACAGATTGCGATCAACGGTCGAAGTTACCGACTCGGCGTCATTCTTTCGCCCGGCGCCGGCAGTTACGGTCAAGTCTGGGCGGCAAGCGACGGAGCCGGACGCGCCGCCGCCCTGAAATTCATCAACACCGAGGCAATGTCTCAGGCCGATCCCACCCTGCAAGGCCACTGGCGCGCGCATCTGGAGCGGGAGATCGCCTTTCTGGACGGCCTGAGCACCGAACAGTCACGGCATATCGTCACCCTGCTCGATCACGGTCAAATCGACAACCAGCCGGTGCTGGTGCTGGAACGGTTGCAGGCCAACCTCGGCCAGTGGCTGGCGCGGCAGCGCCGGAATGGCGCGCCGCCCCAGGAGCTGGCGCGCATTCTCGATTGGGCCAGGCAAATTCTGACGGGTCTGGAGGTCATCCACCGCGCCGGCTTCGTCTACCGCGATCTTAAGCTCAGCAACATTCTGGTCGGCGACGATGGCGATCTGCTCAAGCTGGCCGATTTCGGCTCCCTCAAGCGCGAGAACGGCGACAGCACCCGTTCGTTCATCGGCACCCCCGCCACCATGGCGCCGGAACAGGCATTGCCGATCGACCGCGGCGCGGGCGGCTACGAGTACGTAGTGGACTACCGCGCCGATTATTACGCCCTCGGGCTGCTGCTGTTCAGCCTCCTCACCGAACAGCCGACCACCGAAGCCCAGCGGCGGCTCGGTCAGTTGCTGGCCCTGCATGGACAGGAAGGCGCCGGCCAGCGGCGCGAGCAACTGGGCGGCCTTACCGAAGACGAGCGGGAACGGCTGCGGCGCTCCATCGAGTTCTGGACGGTGCCGGTGCTGCCGGAACACGGGCACGGCGGCGCGGCAACCCTGTTAACGGATTTGGTCGAACGATTGCTGGCGCGCGATCCCGCCGCCCGGCCAGCCGACAGCGCCACCATCCGCGCCGTGCTGGACATGGCGTGTTCCGGCCAACCCATCCTGTCCACTCCGGTCGCGGAACCGGATTGGGATTTGCCGCCATCGGCCGATCCGCCGCGCCGACACCCGCACCGTGCCGCCACGCCGGTTTTTTCGCCCTGGCTGCGGCGCTCGGTGGGGCTGGCCGGGATACTCGGGCTGGCGGGCGCACTGGCCTGGACGCTCGTCCTCCATACGCCCGATCGGACCCCGCAGGATCGTGGGGAGCCGCCGGACGCTGTCGCCAGCGCCCCAGCGGCATTCGATGTCGCGCCGCCGACGCAACCGGCCGTGCTCCCGACCCCGGCAGCCGCGGTCGCCGATGCACCGACGCCACCGACCTTCCTCACCATGCCGGAACCGCCCCAGGATAGAGACACCGCGCCGATCGCGGACCCTACCGATCCACCGGCGCCCGCCGAAACCGATGCCGGAACCGAACCCGAAACCGGGCCGGCAACGATCGTTGCCGCTCCGGACGAGGCCGAATCCGTCGAACCCGTCGAGCCGGCGGCGGTCACCACACCCCCCAAAACCGTGGCGCCCGCCGCGCGGAAACCCATCCGGCCGACTCGGCCCAAACACCCGACCCCGGCAAGAACCGCCAAAGCGGCCCCCACCGCGCCCTTCGTCGAGGAAGACGCGCCCGCAACGGATGCGCGGATCGCCAAACCAGCGCCGAAGGCGACCGCGCCTCAGGCCGCGTCGCGCCGCACCGAAAAAGTCGCTCCGACCGCCAGCGCCCGCCACACCGCCAAAACGGCACCTATCGCTTCGAGCACGACTCGACCGGTCGCCGCGCCCACCAAGCCATCGGTCGCCCGCACCGCCTCTCGGCCACAACCGCCGCCAACCTCGCCGCCCATCGAACCGAAATCGCAGTCACAACCCACCGCGTTGGCGCTACCGCCGATCGAATTGAAATCCCGCTCGCAACCGACACCGCCGATCCTGCCACCGATTAAGCTGGTGAGCCGCTCCAACACGACGCGGGCCATTCCGTCCGCCAAACCGCCCATCGAATTGGTAAGCCGCTCCAATCCGGCGACGGGCGCGGCGGGCGGTGTCCACAATCGGCCCGAAACCTTCACCCGTTGGGTCAGTCGCACCAGCACAGCGGTGGGGTCGGAAGTGCGGCGCGGTCTGGAAAGCGTCAGCCGAGCGGTGAGTGGCAACGGCGAGACCGCCCAAGTGGAACGCCGCGATCGCTGGTCCTCCCGCTACAGCGAGCGCTCGGACTCCATCCCGCAACAGCGGCGGTAATACGGTCGATTCCAACATGGCAATCCTGAATCCATTGTGGTTGCTTGCCCGCCACACCCTCACCCCGCGCCGACGCGCTCCCCTCTCCCAGTGGGAGAGCAACTGTGTTGAAGCGACTCAATGCTTGCACTCCGCGGGCGGCTGCCAGGGGGTCTTGGCCTTGAGCATGGCGTTCAGGATCGTCAACAACTTGCGCATGCAGGCGGTCAGGGCGACCTTGGCGGGTTTGCCGGCTTGCCGCAAGCGCTGGTAAAACGCCTTGATGACCGGATTACAGCGGCTGGCCGTGACCGTGGCCATGTACAGCACCGCCCGAACCCCGGCCCGGCCGCCGAAGATCATGCGACGGCCTCGACATTGGCCGGAATCGCGGTTGAACGGGCAGACCCCGACCAAGGCGCCGATCTGGCGTCGGTTGAGGGTGCCCAACTCCGGCAAGGCGGCCAGCAGGGTGGCGGACGTGACCGAGCCGATGCCGGGCACGCTTTGTAACCGCTCGTCGGGCCTGTCAATTTTTTTGTGTAAATGCCGTTTGAGTCAGAGTGGCAACCGGCCCTCGAACTGGATGGCGAAGCGATTGAGGGCCTGTTTCCAGTTCTGGACCGGCATTGTCCACTTTTTCGCGGCTTGCTCAACGGCCAAGTACACCACTTTCAGCGCCGAGCGGTCGCTGGGGAAAATGCGGCGGTTGTTGATGGCCTTGCGAATCACGCTGTTGAGCGACTCGATGGCGTTGGTCGTGTAGATGACCCGCCGGATGTCCGGGGGGTAGTCGAACGCGGTGATGACGTGTTCCCAGTGTCGTAACCAGAGTCGGCTCAGCGAGGGATATTTGCCGTCCCAACGTTCGGCGAGGGTCTCTAGCGCCCGTTCGGCTTCGGCGACGGTGGCCGCCTGGTAAATCCGCTTCACGTCGGCCACCACCGCCCGACAGTCCTTGTCGGCGACGTAGCGCAAGGTGTTGCGCACCAGATGCACGATACACAGTTGTACCTGGGCGCGCGGATAGACCGTCCGAATGGCTTCGGGAAAGCCGGTCAAGCCGTCCACGCCGATGACGAACACGTCCTTCAGCCCTCGATTTTGCAGTTCCGTCAACACCGACAGCCAAAACTTGGCGCCCTCCGTTTCGGCGAGCCACAGGCCCAAGACTTCCTTGTGGCCGGCCAGGTTTACGCCCAAGGCAACGTGCATCGTTTTGTTGATGACTCGGTTATCCTGATGCACCTTGATCACCAGACCATCCAGATACAGGATCGGGTAGACCGTTTCCAGCGGGCGGCCTTGCCAGGTTTGCACGGTGTCCCAGACCGCGTCGGTGACCTTGGCGACCAGCGCCGGCGAGACCTCGGTTCCGTAGAGTTCCTGGAGCGTATCGGCGATGTCGCGCGTGGTCATCCCCTTGGCGTACAAGGCCAGAATGTGACTGTCCAGGCGGGCCAACCGGGTTTGGCCTTTGGCGATCAGTTGCGGCTCGAACGTGCCGTTGCGATCCCGGGGCGTTTGCAGCGGGATCTCACCCAAATCGCCCTTGAGCGTTTTGCCCGAATAGCCGTTGCGGCTGTTGCCGCTGCCGCGCCCGGCCGGCGCGTGCCGCTCGTGGCCCAAGTGCTCGTCCAGTTCGGCTTTCAAGGCACTTTCCACCGTCAGCTTCAGCAACCGCCGGCTCAAGGCCGCGATGTCTTGCTCGCTTTTAATGTGCTTGGCCAACTCGCCGGCCAGCCTCTCTAACTCGGGATGCGGCATGCTGTTCGCTGTGCCAAAAGGTACGCTCATCGTCGATTCTCCAGACACCTCGGTGTCACTTACTTTCCTAAAGATGAGCATTTACACAATCCAATTTACAGTCCCCGCTCGTCCTGTTCCCGCCAAACCGGGCTGTCCCGCAAGCGGCGCTGGAGGTCGCCCTCAAGATCCTTCAGGCGCCGTTCGAGCCAGGCGATGGTGGCTTCGATATCGGGCCTGACGTGGGGATGGGCGCTGGCCAAGCGGTTCTTCTCGGCGGTGAGCATCTCCACCACCTGCCGGCGCCGCTGGATCAAGGCGGTCAGGGCCTGCGCTTCGGCATCCTTCCACGGGCGCGGTTCGGGGCGGATCGCGTGGCCGAAGCGGGCCAGCACCCCGGCATCAATCGCGTCCGTCTTGGCCAACCGCCCGGTGGCTTTGGCAAAATCCCGAGCTTGGCGCGGGTTGATCACCGCCACCGGAAAACCGGCCTCCACCAGCGCCGTCACCACCGGCGTCTCCAGGCCGCCGGTCGCTTCCAGCACGATCAGCCTTGGGGTGCGCGCGCGGCCACTCGGTCAAGGCCACCAACCCCGCGTCATCGCGGGCGACTCGCCACCGTTCGACCGCCGGCCACGTTGCCACATCCAGATGGGCCTTGGCGATATCGATCCCCACCCAGCGGTCGGGATCGGGCGGTGGCGGGATCGCCTCGGAGGCGGGCGGGATCACCGCCGCCCCGGGCGGGCGGCGCTCGGCGTGGAGAGCGGCCTGGACGGCTTCCGCCAGCGCGTTGTCGATCTGGGTCATGACGGTGTTCCTCTCCCAACCTTGCACGATGCGGGTTCTGACCCCGGCAACTGTCCGGGCTTTAGGTTCACCAGAAAACGAACGTGGCGCTTCAGGCGCTCCCACGGGCTCTGGCGTCCCAGAGGGGTATCGCGCTACCACGTTCACCAAAACTTTAACCGATTCCAAACATACAAGGAGTCGGGGGTGAGGCAGGGCTATTCAACGCTAGAGTCCTTGGTAGGCGAGGAGCCGGTCGAAGTTGAGGGCATTGTCATAGAGGCCCAAGCTGATATTACTGATGCCATTGAAACGCAACAGGTTGAGGGCAAAGCTACGCGGCAA
>JARSSH010000010.1:94684-157399 GCA_029624815.1 Candidatus Competibacter sp. | reverse complement strand
GGTATCGCGCTACCACGTCAACCCAAACTCTACCTCACTCAAAACATACAAGGGGTATCGCGCTACCACGTCAACCCAAACTCTACCTCACTCAAAACATACAAGGGGTATCGCGCTACCACGTCAACCCAAACTCTACCTCACTCAAAACATACAAGGGGTATCGCGCTACCACGTCAACCCAAACTCTACCTCACTCAAAACATACAAGGGGTATCGCGCTACCACGTCAACCCAAACTCTACCTCACTCAAAACATACAAGGGGTTTTGAACAATCCACGAGGGGTAACCGGCTCAACGGGACCAATTGCCACGCCAGGCCGGATTAACCGACATCGAAGCGGTCGAAGCGCATGGTGAACTGGCCCCGGCCGCGAGTCATGCCGCGTAGATCGGTGATGTAGCCCAGCAAGCGGTCCAGCGCGCAATCGCAGTGGATTGCCGTCAGTTCGCCCGAGTTGCTGGTATCCCGGATCGCCGCCCGGCGGGACTGTAAATCGCCCAGCACCGCGCCGATGTCGCCCTCCGGCACCACCACCTCGGTGGCCATGATCGGCCGCAGAACCAATCCGCCGGCCCGCGCCAACGCCTTGCGCGCCGCTTCCGCCACCGCCACTCGCAGCGCCCGCGGGTCGGACAGGGCGCCGAACAGTTCCACGTCCAGCACCCGAACCGCCAGATCCCGCAAGGGCGCTCCGGTGGTCGGACCATTGGCCAGCACATCCTCGACGGCGCCGGTAATAGCTTCGCGCTGGGCCGGGTTTAACTCAACGCCTTCCGGCCGCACGCGCGGTTCGGCGGCAACGGTCGCTCCGGCCCCGCGCGGCAGTGGCTCCACCGCCACCCGCGCCCATGCCTTCAGTTCCAGCTTCTTGCCATCGGGCTGTTCGATCGCCCGATGAAACAGGCTATCGGCCTCGGCCGCCTGGGCGACCGTTTCGCGCAGCACCACATCGGGATGGCCGACCCGGATGTTGACGTGAAACTCCCGCCGCAGCCGTTCGCCGGCGATCTGCAAGTGCAGCTCGCCCATGCCGCGCAGCACCCGCTGACCGGTCTCCTTGTCCTCCTCGACCCGCAAGGTCGGATCTTCCTGCTGCAACTTGTCCAGCGCTTCCAGCAGCTTCTCTTCGTCGGAACTGGATTGCGGCTCGATGGCCAGCCCCAGCACCGGCTCGCGGGTCTCGATGCGCTCCAGCCACAGCGGGTGGTCCGGCGCGCACAGGGTATCGCCGGTGGTGGCCCAGCGCAGCCCGGCCAGCAGCACGATCTGCCCAGCGCTCACCTGATCCAGCCGCGCCTTGTGATTGGCGTCCACCTCGAACAGCCGCGCCACCCGTTCCTGGCGCACCGCGCCGTCCGGGCCGGGAATCGCCACCTCGTCGCCGGCCTTCAAGGTTCCTCGATACAAGCGGGCGAACACATGGCGGCGGCCTTCCCACATCTGCACCTTGAACGCCAGCGCCGCCAGCGATCCGTCCGGGTCCATCGCCACCCACTCCTCGCCGCCATCGGCGCGATGCGCTAGGCTTGGCGGCCGCTCGGGCGGGGCCGGCAACAGCCGCACCACGCCATCCAACAAGGGTTGCACGCCCTGGTTGCGCAGAGCGCTGCCGGCGAAACAGGGGCAGACCTTGCCGGCCAGCGTGGCTTGACGCAGCGCCGCCCACACCGCCGCCGGCTCCGGCTCCCGCTCGGTCAACACCTGCTCGGCCAGCGCTTCGTCCATCTCCGCCGCCGCCAGCAGCAGGCTTTCCCGCCAGGGTCGCGCCCAGTCCCAGGTCGCCGGGTCGCAGACTTCGATTTCCACCTGTTCGCCACGCTCGCCGGTGAAGCGCAACCGGGTGCGGTCGATCAAGTGGACGACCGTGCCGTCGTAATCGGGTAGCGGCACCGTCACCGCCACCGCGTCCACGCCCAAGCGATCCCGTACCGTCGCCAGGGCGCGGTCGAAGTCGGCGCCGGGCCGGTCCAGCTTGTTGACGAAAAACAGGGCCGGCAGGAGAAAACGGGTGCGCTGGCGCCAGACGGTTTCGGTCTGCGGCTCCACGCCGCGCACTCCGTCCAGGACGATCACGCAGCCGTCCAGCACCCGCATCGAACGCTCGACTTCAATGGTGAAATCCACATGGCCCGGCGTATCGATTAACTGGATCAGGTGATCCCGCCAGGGCAGCTTGGTCACGGCGGCGGTGATGGTGATGCCGTGTTCCTGTTCCTCGGCCATGTAATCCATGTGGGCCGCGCCTTCGTGGACTTCGCCGATCTTGTGGGAAGCGCCGGCGTAGTACAGCATCCGCTCGGTCAGCGTGGTCTTGCCGGCGTCCACATGCGCGGCGATGCCGATGTTGCGAACCCAATTCAAGTCCGGAGCCTTGGACATTGGAAATTCCTCGTCAACCAAGCGTCAGCTTATGAAGCAAGGCGTGGGATGCCAGTCTTCAACTATCCACGCCTGTCTTCCGCCTTTTGCCTCCGATCCATCAGGGCACGATCCGTCGACACTCCAGATAAAAACGCTTCTCGTCGGCTTCGCCCATCGAGAAGGTTTTGCGTGGCAGGGAGCCGTCGCGGATGATGGTGCGGAAAAAGTCGTCCTTGGCCAGCGCCGGCAGATAGAACCCGATATTGCCGGGCTGGACGCCGAGTCGCTCCAGGGTGTCCTCTCCGTGGATGTAATCCAAACGGGCGTTGGGCTGATCGGTCAGATAACGATCCAGGAACGCTTGCAAGGTGGCAACCGGCAGGGTCAGGGACGGCCGTTCGATCGTGAGCACGCCGTAACGTCCCTCCGCCACAAAACCGATCGCCTGTCGGCCGGGCTGCCGTATCTCCGCCCAGCGCTGTCGCGCCGCCGCCCAGCTTGGGCTTTCGATCCGTGTCAGCGCCGAGCCTTGCGTCTGGCAAAACGCCGCCAGCGCCGCCAGTAGATGTTCGACATCCACCGCGAACGCCACTCGATGGATCGCCTCGAACTCCAGACCTTCATCGTGCAGGTTGACCAGTTCAACCAGGGCGTGACGGGCGGGATGGTTCATGACCGCCGCCGGGTCGGGCGCGGCGCGCTTGAGGTTCTCCCAGATCTGCTTGGCGGTGGCGAAAGAGTGGTTGCCGTCGCCCATGGCGTACAGCAGCACAGGCTCGTCGACCACCCCGTAGCGCTCGGCGAACAGCGTCGGATCGGCCAGCCGCGCGAGTTGCTCGACCGCCCACTGCACCAGCATCGGATGCCCCAGCCGCCAGCCGCGCACCCGGCCGCCATCCAGCATCAGCGGAACGTCGTACAGAGGCTCCAATGGCTCGGAGTGCAGCGATTCGATCACCAGATGCTGGGGGTCGTCGATCAGCACCATGACGTGCGGCAACTCCAGCGGCGCGCGCTCGCGCACCCGCACCCGCGGCGGCAAGCGTTCCAGGATGGTGCCCTCGGTCGGGCGAATCAGCGTTTTGGCGCCGGGATTGAAGTCGTAATGCTCCAAATCCAGGGCCGCGATCAATCCCCGACGGGTCCGGCCGCGCACGGTTTCCCGTTCCACCAGCACCAGGCCCGGCGGTTGCGGCGCCAGCACGCCCTCGGCCAGATAGCGGCGCATGGCCTCCTGAATAGCCTGAATTCGCGGCGTCTCATCGGCGGCGCCGAGATAAACTTCCGGCAGGATCAGCCGCAGCGTGGATGGCGCCTCGCCCACCAGCGCTTCGACCCGCGCCCAATATTCCGGCTGCGAGGTGTACTGGTCGCAAGCGACCACCGCCCAGCGAGTGAGGTCCGTACCCGCCCGCGGCAACAGGAGAGTCGGAATCTGTAGAGCGATCTGCGCGAAATTCATGGACGGCCTCTCTTGTGGGTGACGGCGGCAAACCCGGTCGGCGCACCAGTAACGCCTTCGCAAGCTTAACAAATGGTCGGAATCGAACAAACCATCCTCATGCCGTGCGGCAAGGTCGCCGGCGGCGGCGTATTATTAATCATCGAATCCATGGCCGCCGCGCCACCCACAACCCGCAAGGTATCCGTCATGCGCAAGCTGATGAAAATCCTGACTGCTCTTCTCATCGTCTTGATCCTGATCGGCGGCGGTGTGGGGGGGTATCTGTGGTACGACACCAAACAGAAGGCCGACCAGCTCGTCATGGCGGCCAAACCGTTCGCCGAAATCAGTTATGGCGGCGTCGAGGTCTCGCCGGCCGGATCGCTGGGCATCAACCGACTCCGGATCGTACCCCACATGGTGAACGACGTGATCACCATCGGCGCCGTTCGATTCAATGCCCCCAATATTCTGGCGCTGCTGAAAACCCGCTGGCAGTTGGAGCGGGGGGAACTGCCCGACGCGCTGTCGCTCTCCGTGCACGGATTCGAGGTTCCCCTGCATGGCGGCATTCTCGGCGCACCGCTACCTTCCTCCCGGCAAAACATGCCGCTTGGAGATCTGGATGCATTGGGGTGCGGGCAGGTCGCGCATTTTGGCGGCACCGAGTGGCAGGAGATGGGTTACGATCGCTTTATCGGCAATATCGAAATCGGCTATCGCCTCGACAACGCTCGCAACGTATTGATGCTTCGAGTAGACAGCAATACTCGGGATTGGGCGACGCTGAACATGGATATCGGTTTGGCGATCCCCGGTTCCGCGCAATCCATCATGGAACTGGCCGCCCAAGCCAAGCCCAAGCTGGCCAGCCTGAACGTCACGATCCAGGACGACGGTTTCAACCGGCGCAGAAACAATTACTGCGCCGCCAAGGCCGGCAAAACCATCGACGATTATCTGGCCGACCATGTACGGCTGCTGGCCGAGCGCCTGAACGCCAACGGTGTCAATCCGGGTCCGGGACTCATGGCGGCATACCGGCGGTTTTTGTCCGAGGGCGGACGGATCGTTCTGACCGCCACGCCTCCCGCCCCCATCGACCCCGCCGAGCTTCAGTACTACAGCGCGGAAGACATCGTCAAACTGCTGGGGCTGAAAATGCAGGTCAACGGCGAGGCGGTTGCCGATCTGTCCGCAAGTTGGGATAGCGCCAAACTGGCCCGCGCCCTGGGCGCCGAACCGGCGCCAGAGGAACCGGTGGAAGAAGCCGCGCCGACCCCCTCCGAACAGGTGGTCATGATCCAGAAAAGCTACCACCCGACTCCAGTCGGCGAGCTGGGTCAATACGTCGGCAAAATCGCCAAGCTGAAAACCGTCACCGGCGCCGCCTTCAGAGGGCAGTTGGAAGCGGTCGCGGAAGGGATCGTCAAGATCAAGATTCGCAAATCCGGCGGCAGCGTGACCTTGTCCCTGCGAACCAACGAGATCGATTCGGCGCAGGTGCTTTACTGAAAACGCAGTTCATAATTTCAATTCGCGCCCACCAATTACGGTGGGCGAAT
The DNA here is from genome assembly GCA_029624815.1 of Candidatus Competibacter sp. Classification (GTDB taxonomy): domain Bacteria; phylum Pseudomonadota; class Gammaproteobacteria; order Competibacterales; family Competibacteraceae; genus Competibacter. The sequence continues at coordinate 152,023 of JARSSH010000010.1, read as the reverse complement.
TGTTAGAAAACTTCCAGGTAATTACTCCCGATCAATGTCAACGGAACCTAGAATTTGAGACCACGTTGTTGATTCATGTCGAATAGGGGGAAAAATGTTCCGCAAGGCTCATGGTACTGGCGGATTCTTCGAGCAACTGTGGAGTGCGACGAGGTTTATGTGGCGGCGGGACACAAAAGCCAACCGGACCCGGTTCGCGCCTCGGGGCGGCCCGGACGGCGGCGGCGATTGAAAGGGGCGTGTGGGCGCGGCACGGCGGAAACCGACAAGCCACCGGTGCGGGGTGTGATGCAGCTTCCCGGTTTTGAACACATCAGCCATGCCGTAGCCAATACAGTAGCGCTAGATTCCCAAACAGCGAAAGCAGGGCGACGCCGCGCCAAAAGCCGACCGGATTGCGCTCCAATAAAGGCCGGACGGGGTGCTCGATGAACTCCGGGTTGGGATAACGCAAATCATAGATCAGCTCCGTCTCGACCACGTAGCGGCGCTTTGGATCAAGGCGCACGGCCCTCTCCAGGGCTCCATCCACCCAGACGGGTAAATCCGGCCGTGCGTTTCGTGCAGAGGCATAGCGCAGCCGGGCCATCCATTTCGCATTGAGCTCCCGTCCCAATCGCTCGCCGTAAGGCAAGCAGCCCGTTAGCAGCTCATAGGCGATGACCCCGAAGGCAAACAGATCGGTGCTGGTGGTGGCCGATTCACCGCGCAATACTTCCGGCGCCGTATAGTTCTTCGTGCCGAGTAGATCGGTCTGCGTCACCAGCGAGGCGATTTCAGCGATACCGGCGATTTTCGCCGAACCGAAGTCGATGATTCGCACGATGCCGTGGCGATCGATATGGATATTTTCCGGCTTCAAATCCCGGTGCAGCATATCCAGCCGGTGAAAAGCGCGGATACCGCAGGCGATCTGCTGCAAAATCTCCCGCGCTTTAGCCAGTGGGGGATGCGGATGATCGGCCATCCATTGCCGCAAGGTCTGGCCATCCAGATGCTCCAGAATATGATAGAGAAAGCGTCGCCGCCGCACCGGTTCGATCACTTTCAGCACATGGGAACTATTGATACGCCGACCGACCCATTCCTCGTGCCGGAACCGCTCCAAATAGCTTGGATCGTCCTCGAAATTCACCGACGGCGTTTTCAGCACCACCTGTTTCCCGGAGTCCTCATCGAGCGCCAGATAGAGCTGGCTGGTCGGGCTGGCGTGAATTTCCCGCAGGATGCGATAGCCATCCAGGATCATGCCTGGCTCTAACGCGGGTGGAAACGGCAACTCGGTCAATTCCCGGAAAACCGAGTCAGCGTCCGGCAGCGGCAGATCGTCGATGCAGAGCAATTGGCAGGTCAAGTTATCCGGGCTACCGGCAGCGCGGGCGGCGGCAGTCAAGGCGCGGCAGGCGGCATCAAGATTGTCGTTGTGCTGGCTGATCAGGTGCTTGATCTGCAAGGGCGGCACGTACTCATGCACACCGTCGGTGGTGAACAGGTACCGGTCGCCGGTTTCGACCGGCAGGTTGCGATAGTCGATTTCCAGGTGCGTATCGATGCCCAATGCCCGGTTCAGATAAACCCGCTGGGCGCTGGCCCAACTGTGGTGATCCTGCGTCAGCGGTTCCAACGTGGTGTCGCGCAATTGCCAGATGCGCGTGTCGCCGATATGAAAAACATGCGCGGTGGTGGATTTCAGCACTAGGGCGCTGAACGTGGTGACCATGCCTCGTGATGGGTCGTGCAGCGACGCGCCCTGTCCGCACAACCAGCGATTGAGCGCGCTCAGCACCCTTTCAGCCGAGTGCCGCACGGTCCAGGAATCCGGGGTGGCGAAATAATCGTTGAGAAAGTTCTTGACGGCGTATTCCGACGCCAATCGGGCCAACTCACTGGAACTCATCCCATCGGCGATGGCGAAAGCGGCTCCTTTCAGGGCCAGCGTTTCGCCTTCCGGGATGAGCGCACCGTGAAAATCCTCGTTGGTCGATTTGATGCCTCGGTCGGAGAATTGACCGAGGCGGATTTGCAGGGCGCGGGTCATGCCATCCTTCACGCAACGTCGATCATTTGCACGGTGCCGTCGGGCATGATCTCGGCGATCTGGCCGGCGGGTTCATCGAGCAATTGGGTGATGCCGAGCACCACCACCGCCGAAGCAGCGATCACCAGGAAGAATATGGAAGCGTCCACGAAGGACAGCACCGTAAGAAAGAGTACTCCGCCGACATTGCCATAGGCGCCGGTCATACCGGCGATCTGGCCGGTTAGACGGCGCTTGATCAGCGGCACCATGGCGAAGACCGCGCCCTCGCCCGCCTGCACGAAGAAGGAGCACGCCATCGTTGTGATGACGGCAATGGCTAATGGCCACGATGAATTGATTTGGCTCATGGCGAAATAGCCGATAGCCAAACCAAGAAGCAAGATCGTCAAGGTCTTCTTACGGCCAAAATGATCGCTAATCAGTCCACCGCCCGGACGCGCCGCCAAGTTCATGAAGGCGAAGCCTGAAGCCAGCAGGCCCGCTTGGACCAGCGATAGATTGAAGGTGTCCTTGAAAAACAGCGGCAACATCGACACCACCGCCAGCTCCGAGCCGAACGTCACCAAATAGGCCAGGTTCAGCACCGCGACCTGCTTGAACTTGTAACGATGGATCTCCGGCACGGGCTGGACGAGTGCCTCGCGATTGATGTGAATGATTTTATAGACATTGTAGGCGAACAGAATGACCAGCGCGATATAGATACCCATCGAGACGTTCGTATTGAGCAAACCCAGATTGGCCGGGGACAGCTTCCAGGTCAACAGCGCCAAGGTCGCGTACATGGGGATATTCATGATGATGTACAACACCATGTCACTCTTGCTAGTGACTTCCATGGCGCCCATCTTCTTGGGCTTGAAGTAGGTCGAGCCTTTCGGGGTATCGCGCACGGTCAGGTAGAAGATGCCGGCATAAACCAGCGCAATGACGCCGGTCAGTCCCAGCGCGTAGCGCCAGCCATCCGCGCCGCCGAAGAACAACGCAAGACCGGGCAAGGTCAAGGCGGCGCCCGCCGAACCGAAGTTGCCCCAGCCACCATAAATGCCTTCCGCCAATCCCACCTGCTTGGCCGGGAACCATTCGCCAATCAGGCGAATGCCGATAACGAAACCGGCGCCGACGAAACCCAACAAAAAGCGAGCCAGCGCCATCTGTTCGAAGTTGTTCGCCATGGCGAACAGAAAACACAACACACTGGAGATGGCCAGTAAGAAGGAGTACATGATGCGTGGCCCGAAGCGGTCCACCAACATACCGACAATGATGCGGGCAGGAATCGTCAAGGCGACGTTGAGGATCAGCAACACCTTGACCTGTTGATCGCTGAGTCCAAGCGACTCGCGGATTGAGGCCATCAAAGGCGCATGGTTAAACCAGACGAAGAAACTGATGAAAAAAGCGATCCATCCCAAGTGTAGGGTGCGGATGTTACCGCTGAAAGAGAATAGGTTGAGTTTTGGAATGCTCACAAGACCATGCTCCATAGGGTTGAAGGTAGGGTGGTCTGTAAGCAAAAATCAATCCAATAGTTATAAGCAATTGTTTATTATTATTTTAAATATTTTTGATTGGAAAAACTCCAAAACAGTGCATCAGGCTTGTATTGCGTCGCACCATTTTGCGACCAAAGCGTGCCGGGGTGGGCGTTTTTAGTGCGACGCCGGGAATAGTAGCCTGTCTTTTTCCAAAAAATTAAATAAATTATTTTCAATATCAATAAATTGCTTATTTATGGCTCATTTTATGCAAATATCCATGCCATCATGGTGCAGCGGCACCGGTTTCGCTGCGCCGCCAACCGAATTTGCAAGGCGAGATACCCATTCAATGAAAGAAAAACTGGTCTTGATAGGTAACGGTATGGCCGGGATGCGCACGCTGGAAGAGTTACTCACCATCGCGCCCGATAAATATGACATTACCGTGTTTGGCGCTGAGCCTTACGGCAATTACAACCGCATTTTGCTGTCGCCGGTGCTGGCGGGCGAGAAGACGGTCGACCAAATCATGATCAACGATCTGGATTGGTACGCCGAGCGCGACATCACCCTGCATGCCGGCAAGGAAGTCGTGACCATCAACCGCGCCCGCCGGCAGGCAATCACCGCCGACGGCACGACGGTATCCTATGATCGGCTATTGTTGGCGACGGGCTCCCAGCCCTTCATGATTCCGATACCCGGCAATGATCTATCTGGGGTCATCACCTTCCGCGACATTCAGGATGTCCATGCCATGCTGGAGGCGGCTCGCGCCGGTAAGAAACATGCGGTGGTGATTGGCGGCGGCTTGCTTGGTCTGGAAGCCGCCAACGGCCTGATGAAACAGGGCATGGAAGTCACCGTGGTGCATCTGCTCGACGTGCTGATGGAGCGCCAGCTCGACATCGAAGCAGCGGCGATGTTGCGCGCCAGTCTGGAAGAGCGCGGCTTGCGCTTCCTGATGGGCGCGCAGACCGTCGCCATTCTCGGCGAGGAGCGGGTCCGAGGCGTGCGCTTCAAGGACGGACTGGAAATTCCCGCCGATCTGGTGGTGATGGCGGTCGGCATTCGCCCTAACATCGATCTCGCTAAACGGTCTGGCATTCACTGCGAGCGCGGCATCGTGGTCAACGACACGATGCAGACCTACGATCCGCGCGTCTATGCGGTGGGCGAGTGCGTGCAGCATCGCGGCCAGACCTACGGCCTGGTCGCGCCATTGTGGGAGCAGGCGCGGGTGTGCGCCAATCATCTCGCCAGTTATGGCATCAGCCGCTATCGCGGTTCGGTGACCTCGACCAAGCTTAAAGTGACCGGCATCGATCTGTTCTCGGCCGGCAATTTCAGCGGTGGCCCGGATTGCGATGAAATCGTGCTGCGCGACCAGGCGCGGGGCGTGTACAAGAAACTGGTGGTCAGGGATAACCGGGTACAGGGCGCGGTGCTGTACGGCGACACCATCGACGGCAATTGGTACTTTCAACTGCTGCGCGAGAATACCGACGTCAGCGGCTTCCGCGATTCCATCCTGTTCGGCCAGGCGCATCTGGGCGACGCAGGCCACGGCGGCAACAACGTGCTGGCCATGGCCGACGAGGCGGAAATCTGCGGTTGCAACGGCGTGTGCAAGGGCGCCATCGTCAAGGCGATCACCACGCAGAAGCTGTTCACCCTGGAAGAAGTCCGCGCCCACACCAAGGCCTCGGCGTCCTGCGGTTCCTGCACTGGGCTGGTGGAGCAGTTGCTGACGGCGATGCTCGGCGACTACTCCAAGACCTCCAAGGAAAAACCCCTGTGTCCCTGCACCGAGTACAGCCACGATCATGTGCGTAAGACCATTCGCGAGCAGCATCTGACCAGCCTGCGGGCGGTGTTCGATTTCCTGGAGTGGAAAACGCCCGACGGATGTCATTCCTGCCGACCGGCAATCAATTTCTATCTGATCGCCACTTGGCCGAGTGAGGCGCGAGACGATTCACAATCGCGCTTTATCAACGAACGGGTTCACGCCAACATTCAGAAAGACGGCACCTATTCCGTGGTGCCACGCATGTGGGGCGGCCTGACCAACCCCAAGGAACTGCGCGCGATCGCTGATGTCGCCGACAAGTTCCAAATTCCGACGGTCAAGGTCACGGGTGGCCAACGCATCGATCTGCTCGGCGTCAAGAAAGAAGATCTGCCGAAAGTTTGGGCCGATCTTAACGCCGCTGGCATGGTTTCCGGTCACGCCTACGGCAAATCGTTGCGTACGGTGAAAACCTGCGTCGGTTCCGATTGGTGCCGTTTTGGCACCCAGGACTCGACCGGCCTTGGGGTCAAGTTGGAAAAGATGACCTGGGGCTCGTGGACGCCGCACAAGTTCAAGATGGCGGTGTCCGGTTGCCCGCGCAATTGCGCCGAGGCGACGATCAAGGATTTCGGGGTGGTGTGCGTGGATTCCGGTTACGAATTGCACGTCGGTGGCAACGGCGGCATCAAGTTGCGCGGCACCGAACTGTTGTGCAAGGTCGCCACCGAGGAAGAAGCGATGGAGTACGCCGGCGCCTTCATGCAGCTTTACCGTGAGGAAGGGCGCTATCTGGAACGCACCGCGCCCTGGCTGGAGCGGGTTGGGCTGGCTTACGTCAAGCGGCATATCGTCGAGGATGGCGAGGGCCGCAGGTCGTTGCATCAGCGGTTTCTGGCCTCGCAACAATACGCGCAAGTCGATCCCTGGGCGGAACGCGTCAGCGGTCGGGTGGATGCGCACGAGTTCCAGCCCTTGCGGCAAGTCGGTTAATAAAACTCCCCTCTCCCTCTGGGAGAGGGGCCAGGGGTGAGGGCCTCATGCAGGTCTTCACCCGAACTCTCTCCCAAGGGAAGAGTGAGAACCAGGAAAAATCATCATGGTTGACTGGCACGAAATCGGCGCGCTGGACGATATTCCCCGTCTGGGTTCGCGCGTGGTGCAAACCCCGCACGGCGATGTCGCGATCTTCCGCGCCGCCGATGATCAGGTATTCGCTCTGCGGGACCGCTGTCCCCACAAGGGTGGGCCGTTGTCGCAAGGCATCGTCCACGGCTATCGAGTCACCTGCCCGTTGCACAACTGGGTATTGGAATTGGCCAGTGGCGAAGCGGTAGCCCCGGACGAGGGTTGCGCGACCCATTACCCAGTGCGGCAGGAAAACGGGCGGATCTGGCTGGGCTTGAATAACGTGGTCAGTTTGCCTACCGCCGCCCGCGAAACCGCTTGAGTAAGGAGAGTAGGGCGATGCGCGGTTCTGGAGAAACAATCCGCACCACTTGCCCCTATTGCGGGGTCGGTTGCGGCGTAAAGGTCACGGTGAATTCCGATGCGACCGTCCGGGTGGAAGGCGACGAGCAGCATCCCGCGAATTACGGGCGACTGTGCTCCAAAGGCGCGGCGTTGGGTGAAACGCTGAGCCTGGATGATCGCCTGCTGTATCCCGAGATCGCCGGGCGGCGCGTGTCGTGGGACGAGGCGTTGGACGCGGTCGCCGCCGGTTTCCGCCAGACCCTGACGGAGCACGGCCCCGACGCAGTGGCTTTTTATGTCTCCGGGCAATTGCTGACCGAGGATTACTATGTCGCCAACAAGTTGATGAAGGGCTGTTTCGGCAGCGCCAACATCGACACCAACTCGCGGCTATGCATGTCGTCCTCGGTGGCGGGTCACCAGCGGGCCTTCGGGTCGGACACCGTGCCCGGTTGTTACGAGGACTTGGAGGAAGCCGATCTGGTGGTGCTGGTCGGCTCCAACTTGGCCTGGTGCCATCCGGTACTGTATCAACGCATCCTCGCCGCGCGGGCACGGCGCGAAGGCAAGCCGAAACTGGTGGTGATCGACCCGCGTCGCACCGCCACCTGCGACGCCGCCGAAACCCATTTACCGCTCAAACCCGGTTCCGACACCGCGTTGTTTAACGGCTTGCTGGTGCATCTCTATCAGCAGGACCGCTTGGACCCGGAGTTTCTGGAACGGCATGTCGCTGAATTCTGGCCGGCCTATCGAGCGGCGAAAGAGGTTGCATCCAACGTTCCCACCGTCGCCGCCAAGACTGGCTTGGCGGAAAGCGACATTGCCGAGTTTTACGGCTTGTGGGGCCGCACCCGCAAGGTGGTGACGGTTTACTCGCAAGGCGTCAACCAATCCGCCCACGGTAGCGATAAGGTCAACGCCATCGTCAATTGCCATCTCGCCACTGGACGGATTGGCCAGCCCGGCATGGGACCGTTCTCGATCACCGGTCAGCCGAACGCGATGGGTGGACGCGAGGTCGGCGGATTGGCCAACCAACTGGCGGCCCACATGGGCTTCGCGCCGGACGATGTTGAACGGGTAAGACGTTTCTGGCAAGCGCCGGCCATCGCCGCCCGTCCGGGTTTGAAAGCGGTCGAGCTGTTTCAGGCGGTCGCGGACGGCCGGATCAAGGCGCTGTGGATCATGGGCACCAATCCGGTGGTCAGCTTGCCCGATGCTGATGCGGCGCGCGATGCCTTGCGGCGCTGTCCACTGGTGATCGTATCCGATGCCGTGGCCGATACCGACACCGTGCGCTTGGCGCACGTCAAGCTGCCAGCGCTGACCTGGGGCGAGAAGGAAGGCACGGTAACCAACTCCGAGCGGCGGATTTCCCGCCAGCGGACCTTTCTGCCGACACCGGGCGAAGCAAAGCCCGACTGGTGGGCCATGGCCCAAGTGGCCCAACGGTTGGGATTCGCCGACCAGTTTCCCTTCGAATCGACGGCGGCCGTTTTCCGCGAACACGCCGCTTTGTCGGGTTTCGAAAACCAGGGGCAGAGTCGCCGCGATTTCGATATTTCCGCGCTCGCCGACCTCTCGGATACCGATTACGATGCCTTGCAACCCGTGCAATGGCCTTTGCCGCGCGGCGCGACGACGGGCGCGGCGCGCTTGTTCGGCGAGGGCGGCTTCTTCACCGCCGATGGCAAGGCCCGTTGCGTCGCCGTCGGCGAGCGAGCGCCCACCCATGCGGTCGATGACAGTTTCCCGCTGGTTCTCAACAGCGGGCGGGTTCGCGATCAATGGCACACCATGACCCGCACCGGCAAAACCGCGCGGCTGACCGGTCATGTTCCCGAGCCCTATGTCGAGATTCATCCGGTGGACGCGCTGGCCTGTGGCGTCAGCGAGAATGCGCTGGCGCGGGTGCATAGCCGCTGGGGTGAAATAATTGTCCGGGTGCGCACCAGTCCGGAGCAACAGCCGGGCAGCGTGTTTGTGCCGATGCACTGGGGGTCGCCGCTGGCGCCGCGCGGCCGGGTCAACGCGGCGGTCAATCCGGCGGTCGATCCTGTGTCCGGCCAACCGGAATCGAAGCATACCCCGGTGCGGGTGCAGGCATATCGCCCCCGCTGGCATGGATTCCTGCTGTCACGCGCGGCTATCGAGCCACCGGCGGTCGAATATCGCGTCAGCGTGCGCGACCGGGAATGTTGGCGCTACGAGCTGGCGGGAGAAGGGTCGGTTGACGATTGGCCGGCTTGGGCTCGCGTTTTGCTCGGCGATGAGCCCGGTTGGGAATGGCTGGAATTCGCCGACATTGGCGCGGGCCGCTACCGGGGCGCGGTGCTGGTAAGTGGACGGTTGCACGCTTGCCTGTTCGTCGCGCCCAACCATGAATTACCGCTGCGCGGCTGGCTGGCTGGATTGTTTGCCGCCGAGGAACTCGGTTCCGCCGAGCGCGCCAGCCTGTTGGCTGGGCGACCCGGACAGGGCCAGCGCGATAGTGGCCGCATCGTCTGCGCCTGTTTCGGGGTGGGCTTGAACACGCTGACCGCCGCCATCCGTCAACAGCGCTTGGCCACGCCACAAGCGATTGGCGAGACGCTCAAAGCCGGCACCAATTGTGGTTCCTGCGTGCCGGAACTACGCCAACTGATCGCGCAGGGCTAGAATCGACGCTCCCGCAACCACCAAGGAGCGATGATCCCGATGTCCCGCGTCCAGACCGGCCTCGAAACGCTCATCAACGATTTTCCCGAAAAAATTCGCGGCGCCCGGATCGGGGTGGTCTGCCATCCCGCCAGCGTCGATGCCGAACTGCGCCACGCGCTGGATCTATTACAAGCGGCCGGCGCTCGAATCGTCGCTATTTTCGGCCCGGAGCACGGCGCGCGGGGCGAGGCGCAGGACATGGAGGATGTCGAGGATCTGCCGCTCGATCCCCGGCTCGGGGTGCCGGTGCATAGCCTGTACGGCGCGACCTTCGACAGCCTGACTCCACGCCAGGAACAGCTTGAGGGTCTGGATGCGCTGGTCATCGACCTGCAAGACGTGGGCGCGCGTTATTACACTTTCGTTTGGACCATGGCGCTGTGCATGGAAGCGGCGGGCAAAGCCGGGGTACGGGTGCTGGTCTGTGACCGTCCCAATCCCATCGACGGAGTGACCACCGAAGGCAATTTGATCAAGCCGGGCTTCGAGTCCTTCGTCGGCCTGCATCCGTTGCCCAATCGGCACGGGTTGACGCCCGGCGAGATCGCCCGCTACGTTCAGGATCAACGGGGCATCCGATGCGAGTTGGAGGTGCTGCCGATGCGCGGCTGGCGGCGCGAGATGTTCTTCGAGGACACCGGTCTGCCCTGGGTCTATCCCTCGCCCAATATGCCCACGGTCGATACCGCGCGGGTCTATCCCGGCATGTGTTTGGTGGAAGCGACCGAGTTATCGGAGGGACGCGGCACCTGCCGGCCGTTCGAGGTGGTCGGCGCGCCGGGCATCGATCCCGAAGCCCTCGCCGCCGATCTGTCCCGCCGGAAGCTCCCCGGCTGCCGATTTCGTCCGCTCTATTTTCGGCCCAAGTTTCAGAAGCACGCCGGCGGTACGTGCGGGGGCGTGCAGATTCACGTCACCGACCGTCGATCTTTCGATTCCTGCGTCACTGGAGTGGCCTTCCTGCGCAGCGTGAAACGGGTCGCCCCGGAAGCCTTTGCCTGGCGGGCGAAACCCTACGAATTCGTGGCCGACATTCCCGCCATCGATCTGCTGGCGGGAGATGAGCGGTTGCGGCTGGCGCTGGAGTCGAACGCCGATCTGAACGAGCTGACCAGCCAGTGGGCGCAAGAGCGGGCGGGGTTCGAGGCGATTCGGCGGGAGGTGTTGCTGTATTGAGCAGACCGCGCCGAGGGGGCGGATCATTCCGGTTCAAGGAAACGAGGGGACTCACCCGCACAATTCCGGCCGCAACTGGCTGCGCAGGAACACCACGCCGCCGTTGCGGGTTGAAATGGGGTCGTGGCGCGAGCCGGGCAGCGCCGCGTGGTAATCGCCCGCTGTGTAGGCCCGGTCGCCGATCAGCATGTCGCCTTCCAGGAGCAGGCATTCCTCCAGCGCGTCGTGATCGTGCGCCGGAAGCTGGCAACCCGGCGCCAGCCGCAGCAGGAAGGATTGAAAGCCGGCCTGCCGGTCCACCAGCAGCAGCTTGATTTCCAGTCCCGGCGTCAGGGTCCGCCACTCGCCTTCCCGTTCGCGCACGGTCACCGTGGCGGGCGGACCGTCGGCGTCCAGCGCGGCTTCGATGGCGTCCCACAGCGCGGCGCGCGGCGTCGCTTCGGGCAGCGTCGCCGCCAGGGGGGTCAGCCGCCGCTCCCAGGCCGAGACTTGCTGGCGCAGCACCGGATCGGCGGCCAGGACGGTCTCGAATTCCGCCAGTTCCGGCCCGCTCAGCGCACCGAGCACGTAGTCGCCCGCCAGGCTTTCGGCTTCGTTGCGGTTCATGATTCCAGACACCCCTTGAGTTGCAGCAAGCCCCGTCGCACCCAGCTTTTGATCGTGCCGAGTGGTGTTCGCAAATGCGCGGCCAGTTCCTCGTGGCTCAGCCCATGAAAAAAGGCTAGCGCGATGGCTCGGGACTGTTCGGCGGACAGGCGCCGCAGGCACTCCTGAATGGCATGAGCCAAGTGATCCACCGCCTGCGACGGACCGGGATCGGGTATCTGCAAGGCTTCCTCGTCCAGCGGTTCGGCGAAGGTCTCCAAGGCCCGGCGACGGCGCTGGCGCAATTGCTCGATCGCCCGGTGGCGGACGATTGCCATCAGCCAGATCAGGGCCGGCGCGCGTCCCGGCTGATACTGGCCGGCGGTGCGCCAGACCGCCAGGTAGGTTTCTTGCAGCACGTCTTCGGCTGCTTCCGGTCGGCGCAGCAGCACGAGGGCAATGGCGTACAGCCGACGGTGCGTGAGCCGGTACAGCGCGGCGAAGGCCGGCCGGTCGCCACGGGCGGTTGCCGCCAGTAGGTCTTCGATGGGTGGGGACGCTGGAGGTTCGGCGGAAGGTCGCGATGGTGGGGCGTGGTTCACGGTACGTTGCCTGTCCCTGGTGATGACCTGCCCAAATTCTAGCGGTCGCCGTTCGTGGCGACAATGCGCGCCGGCGGTGGTCGCCGGAAAAACAACAAGGCCGTGCGCGCATGGCTGCGTCAGCTCCCGCCAGCCAGCGCGAGCAGCCGGAGGTTCAGACCGCGTTCCAGACACCAGACCAGGGCCAGCGAGGCGACGAGGGCCGAACCCGCCGGTAGCACCAGGCGCCGATACAGCCAGGTTCGCCGGACCAGAAAGGCCAGCGGCAGCGCGGTCGCAACGATGGCCAGTTGTCCGGTTTCCACGCCCAAATTAAAACCGGCCAGCGCCAGCGCCAAGGCATCGGCGGGCAGTCCCAAATCTCGCAATACGCTAGCGAAGCCGAAGCCGTGGACCAGCCCCAGCGCGAACGCCAATGCCCAGCGCCGGGTTTTGACCACCGGGAACAGGTTGTTGAGCGCCGCCAGCACCACGGTGAAGGCAATGGTCGATTCCACCAGCCGGCTGGGCAGATTGACCACGCCCAGCACCGCCAGGGTCAGGGTCAACGAATGGGCCAGGGTGAAGGCGGTCACGATGGCGGCGGTGTCCAGCATCACCGGCCGCAGCGCCGCCGCTGGCCGCCAGCCGCCGTTTTCCCACCACAACACCGAGGGCAAGAGCAGAGCCAACAGGAACAGGATGTGGTCGAAGCCGATCCAGATATGCCAGACCCCTTCTTTCCAGTAGCTCGCGAACTGCCGCCAGCCGCCGGCGGACGCGGCATTCAGCACATGGCGCGGCCGATCGGGCGACAGCACGACGGTGGTCACGCCGCTTGGCGCGTCTACCCGCAACAGTCCCCGATGGGAGGGATCGAGGGCGAAGAACAGCCGGTAGTCCAGCGTCGGCGCGCTTCCGGCCGGACAAATCAGCGCGAAATCGAGCACGGCATAGGCGCCGTCGCTGTGGTCGGCGACCCACATCGGGCCCGGTTGCGGGTCGCAACGGGCCGCGCCGACGCGCAGGCTCAGATGTTCCAGGGCATAAGCCGTCACGGCGCTTTCCCGCGCCCGCAGTTCGCCCCAGGTGATGGCGCCGTCGCCGTTGTCGTCCAGACCCAGCGCGTATTCCAGATCGCGCAGGGCGATGTCCCAGCGCGCATCCCAGCCGTCGGGGCGCGGCGTCAGGCTGAGATAGCTGTCGCTGGGTTTGTGGGCGAAGGCGTTGGGTATGAGACCCGGCAGAAGCGCGAGCAGGGTGAACAATAGCGTCAGGGGGACCAACCAGCGATTGACCCGCTTCGGGTCGGATGGCGATTCTCCATCGGCGCGGGTCAGGTCTGGTTTTCCGTTCAGGCCGGCGATCATGACTTTGTCTCCCGCAAGCGCCGGCCCAGGTCGGCCAGCCGCTCATCCTCCAGCTTGGTCCGCTCCAGCCAGTCCAGCACCTCGCGCGCCGCCTCCGGTTGACCGGCGGCCAGCGCCGCTTCCAGCAGCAGGCGGGCGTCCCGGGGCTCGCGCTGCCATTGCGCCCAGTTGCGTTGGGCCAGCGCCAGCGCCGCTTGGGGTTGCCGGCGCAGATCCAGTCGCAACCGCGCCTCGGCGGCGATATGGGTGTGGTCACCGCGCTGGCGGGCGGCGGCGAAGCGCGCCTCCAGCAGTTCGGTGTGGCTGATCCAGGCGAGGTCGTCCAGCCGTCGTTCCGCCAGCGCCAGCCGCAGCAGCAGACCGTCGGCGCGCTGCTCGTTGCGGAGCAGTTCGCGCACCTCGGCGGGACGGTTGCGGTCGAGCAGGAAATCGGCCCAGGCGCCGAGCAGGTAGACGTTGCGTCGGCCCAGCGCCAGGGCTTCGCGGTAATGCCGTTCGGCGGCCAGCGCGTCGCCGATCTGTTCGGCGATTTCCGCCAACACGGTCAGTGCCCACGACCGCGCTTCATCCTCGTCGGGTGTCTCGGGTCGGGCTTCCAGCGCCCGCTCCAGATTAGCCTGAGCGAATCCGGCTTGCCCGGCCCGGCTCAGCGCGCCGCTCAGGCAGGCGTTGAATAGCAGGGTGTCGGTCAAGCGTCGCAGCGCCAGGCAGGCGCGCAGCGCCGTCGCCGGTTCGCCCCGCACCTGCTGGATCACCGCTTGGGTGAGCCAGGCCTGGGCGTGGCGGGGCCGCGCCGCCAGCACTTGGCGCAGATCGGCCAGCGCACCGTCGAAGTCGTGGCGGTTCTGCCGCAGCACGGCGCGCAGCAGCAGGGTTTCGGGCGGCGGCGGAACCCGGTCCCACCAGGGGGCCAGCGCCGCCTGGGCGTAGCCGTAGTAGCGGGGATCGGCTTCGGCGCGGCCGATTTCCAGGTTGCGGCGGGCGAAGCGGAGCGTCAATTCCAAATCGTCGGGCCGGTCCGCCAGTTGGCGGCGCAGCTCGCGCAGTTCCTGGGTTTGGGCATCGGCCGCCGCCAACGGCAGCCGTTCCAGCACCTGGTTAGGGTCGGTGGGGAGAAAGGGGGCCGCCGGCAACGGAGCGGCGGCGGTCAGCAGCGCGCCGAGCAGCAGGCCGAACCCGCCGCGCCGGGGCGCGGCGCGGCCGGCGCCCTCGCGTAGCGCACTAAAGGCAAGGAGTGTGTTCATGGTCGCTCTCACGCGAGGGGTGTCAGCCGTTAGTCGATCGGGCAGTCGCCGCTGTCGCAATCCGGCTCGCCCGGGTCCACATGGCGGCTGTTGCGGCCGGAATGCGCCAATCCGAGATAGGGGAAACTCTCCCGGTAGGGCACGTCGTTGGCGTTGACGCCGTCGCCGATGGCGTTGTGCGGGAAGCTGGCGAACTTGCCGCCGGCCAGCACGCCGACCACGGCCCGCGCCGCGATGTCGGTCACGTCGTCCGACAGCCGGCGGCCGTTGGGAAAGCCGGCTGGATCGCCAGCCAGCAGACCCATTCGCTTGCGCTGCGCGGCGGGCGTGGCGGGCACCCCAGTGTTGAGGCGCAACAGGTCGGCCACCGGACCAGCCGGCGTGCCGGGCGCGGCGATCGGCGCGGCGTAGGTCACCAGCGGCAGCAGGTCGGCGCGTGGCGGCGTCGGGATCGGCAGCGCGTCGGTGTAAATGGCGTTCAGCGCCCGAGCCAGGAGCGGGTCCAGGGCGTAGCTGGCGAACTGGGCGTCGTCCTTGGGCTGGCTCATGCTGAATTTGTCCTTGTCGCCGGTGCCGATGATCAGCTCGTTGAACAGCGGGTTGCCCATGCGTTGAATCTGGATGAAGCGGTTGGAGAGCACCGGGGTTTCCCTGGGACCGCGGTAAATCTTGGCCTGCGGGCGGGAGGTGGTGCCCCAGGCGCCGAGGGTGGCCAGCGGTTCGTTGGCGGCGTGCGGTCGGCCGTCGCGGGTCAGCAGGGTGACGGGAACCTCGATGGCAATGGCGTTGACGTTGAAGCCGGCCACGTCGTCGGGCGCGAAGTTGCGGTCGTCGGCGGCGTCCTGCGCGGCGGAAAGCACGCCGGGGATGCCGCTGCCGCCGGGCAGCGTCCGGAAGTTCAGCGAGTCGAAGGCCGCGCCCAAGTCGATCCAGAACGGGTCGTCCGTCGTGCCGGCGAATACGCGAATGCCGCCGCCGAGATCGTAAACGCCCTGTTCGACCAGACCGGCGTAATCGGGCATGGTGCGCGGTCCGACGTTGGTGGGCACCGCGATCAGACCGTTGGCCAGATCGGTGCGCTGGTTGCCGCGCACCAGGGTGACCGTATAGCGCTGGCGCAGGCTGAGGCCCGCGGAACCGGGTCCGTCCAGCGCGGTGATGGCGGGCGGGATCAGGGGAGTGCCGGGCGCCACCGGCGAGGGCGAATTGGCCGGCGCTTTCAGGCCGTCCCCGGCGCCGACGAAGCCGGTGAACACGCCGGGCGCACGGATTTCGGTATTGAAGCGGAATTCAAAGCGCAAGTCCTCGACGGCGTCGTGATTGTTGTCGATGCGGATGGCGTACAGGATTTCCGGATCGAACGGGAAGTAGTTGGGGCCGTTGCTGGGCTCCAGCAGCGGATCGACGTCCAGGATCAGGGTAACCTTGCCGGGATCGTCGTAGCTAACGAACGCGAAGAAGTCGGTAACGTCGGCCTTGGGATCGAGGGCGGTCAGCGGTGCTTCGCGGTGATTGGCGGCGTGGCCGAGGGTGGTCGCCAAGGTCAGGGCCAGACTCAGACAGGTGCGGGAAAATGGGCGGGGCATGACAATCCTCCTCTGCGAACGGGGTGGTGGCGACAGGGTCGCCGGATGAGTGAAGCGCTGCTTCCCTTGCTAATGCGCTTCCATCCCGCGTTTGGATGCGGATTGCAAAATAATTTATGGTTGAAATTATTGTTGACTGGCTGGAGCCCGCCAGGCCGTTCGCCGTGACGACTGGGCCGGTTCAGGCGGTTCTCTGTGGCCGCGGGATTTTCCGTTCGATGCCATCCCGGTTACCCGACGGATAGACAGGCGCCAAGGCGCCGGGCGAGTTTTATGAGCAATGTCTTCCCGCGGGCTGAATGACGCGAGCATCATGGCGGCAGCGACGAATCGCTGAAGAGCGATCTGGCCATGTTTCGGGACAGGATCGCCGCTACCGTTGCCTGAGTCGATAAGCCTGAGTCGACAAGCGCACATCCCAATGTGCCAAGCGAGTATCATACCCATGGCAATCCTGGATCGGTCATGGATGTGGGTCGAGATGGCGCGCGGCGCCTAACCCAACAAGACCGCCTTAAACCGAGATCTCCCGTGTGAACACGTCCATTAATCCCGATCATTCCGGCGCCGTGAATACGCGGGGAACGCCGTGGCGGGAACTCGCGTTGTCGCAATCCCACCTGGAGTCGGCGCTGGATGCCGCCGGCATCGGCATCTGGGAATACGACAACGCCGCCGACCGGCTTTTCTGGAGTCCTTCCGCCCGCGCCCTGATGGGTTACGGCGCCGAGCAGCCCTTATCCAGTCTCTCGGCCTGGTTCGACCTGATCCACCCCGACGACCTGCCAGACATGAAAACCCGCGTCGCGGCGGCGCTGGCGCAGGACGATCCGCGGTACGAGTCCGAATATCGCCTGCGCGTGGCGGACGGCCGGTGGGTCTGGTTTAATGAACGGGGCCGGGTGGTGCGGTGGGACGCGGCCGGTCGGCCACTGCTCACCGTGGGAACCCTGCTGGATGTCTCCGAGCGCAAGCACGCCGAGTTGCTGGTGCGGACGCAGCACGAGTTTTCCGCGATACTGGCCAGGGAGCCGGATCGACGGCAATTGCTGGAAGCCATTTTGAACAGCGCGCTAAGTCTGCCCGAACTGGACGGCGGCGGACTGTATTGGCGCGAACCGGATGGCGGCTATCGCATGGCGGTCCAGCGGGGCTTGTCCGAAACGTTTTGCGCCCAGGTTGCTTACCGGGCGGCGGAGTCTCCCCAGGCGGAAATAGTCCGGCAAGGCCGGCTACAGTGCGGTTGTACGCCTTTGCAGGATCATTGCACCGATTCCCCGCTGGTTTTGGAACCCGTGTCGGTCGAAGAAGGCATCCGCTCGCTGGTGGTGTTGCCGATTCACGTCGGTGGCGAACCCCTCGCCTGTCTCAATCTGGCCAGCAAGCAAATGGGGGTGGTCGGACGGCTGACCGTCATCGCCCTGGAAACGCTTGCGCGGCACTTCGCCCAAGCCTTGGAACGGCTGTTGGCCCAGGAAAAAGCCGTAAACCAGCGGCAAAATCTGGCGGGGCTGTTCGGCGCCATCGACGATTATCTGTTCGTCCTCGATCTGGAAGGGCATGTCCTGCACTACAACCCGGCGGTGGCGGTGGGGCTGGGCCATGGCGACGCGCTGCTCGGTCGGCCGGTCTGGACCATTCATCCGCCCGAGACCCACGACGAGGCCCGGCGCGTGATCGCCGAGATACGGGCCGGAACCCGGGCGAGTTACTCGCTACCCCTGCTGAAGGCCGACGGCGGGCGCGTTTTGGTGGATACCCGCGTGGCGATCGGCCACTGGGACGGTCGGTCGGCGATCATCGGCGTGTCGCGCGACATCGCGGAGCAGGTTAGCCAGCGGAAAGCCTTGCAGCGCGGCGAAACCCTTTTACGCGCCACTCTGGATTCAACCGCCGACGGCATCCTGGTGGTCGGCGACGATCACTCGGTGTTGATTGCCAACCGCAACCTTGGGGAATTGTGGCGAATACCGAGCGAATTGATCGCCGCCGGGCAAGACGAGCCGTTGCTCGGATACATGCGCGACCAGTTATCCGATCCCGAGGGTTTCCTGCGAGACACGCGGCGACGCTGCCAGACGGACGAGATCCGCCGGGATGTTTTGCAATGCAAGGATGGCCGGATTTTCGAGCGATTCGCCCGGACGATTGCCCTGGGTGACCAGCAAGCGCGTCTCTGGAGTTTCCGCGATGTCACCGAGGAAAGGAAAGCGCAGCGCACGCTGGAAATCGAACGCGCCAGATTGCAAACGCTGGTACGGACCATTCCCGATCTGGTTTGGCTGAAAGACCCCGAGGGGGTCTACCTGAATTGCAATCCGCCCTTCGAACGCTTGTACGGAGCCAGCGAGGCGGAGATCGTCGGCAAGTCCGACTACGATTTCGTCGATGCGGAACTGGCCGATTTTTTCCGGGCGAACGATCGTGCCGCCGCCGCGGCGGGCGGGCCGCGCGTCAACGAAGAGTGGCTCACCTTTGCCGGCGATGGTTATCGGGGGCTATTCGAAACCATCAAGACCCCCATGCGTGGCGCCGACGGACGACTGATCGGCGTGCTCGGTATCGCCCGCGATATCACGGCGGCGCGGGCGACACAGGAAGCGCTGCGGGAACGGGAAGAAATCTACGGCGCCATCTTCAACCAGGCCGCTAACGGAATCGTGCTGATCGACGCCGAAACGCTGCGCTTCGCCCAGTTCAACGAGGCGGCCTGCCACGGACTCGGTCATACCCGCGAGGAGTTTGCCCAGCTCACTCTCAACGACATTCAGGGAGTCCTGACCCCGGCGCAAGTGACCGAGCGAGTATCGTCCCTCCTCGAACGAGGCGGAGGCATATTCGAAAACGTGCAACGCTGTAAGAACGGCGATACCCGTTGCGTGCGCGTTGCCAATCGAATCGTCGAGATTCGAGGCCGGAATTATCTCGTGGGGATTTGGTATGACATCACCGAGCAACAGCGCGCGGCCGAAACGCTGCGCGAGCGCGAGGAACTTTATCGCGCCATCGTCGATCAAGCCGCGGACGGCATCGAACTGATAGACGCGGAAACCTTGCGCTTTGTCGAGGTCAACGACGCGGCCTGTCGGATGCTGGGCTACAGCCGCGAGGAAATGCTTGGACTTTCCCTGCCGGATACTCAAGCCGACCTGGACGAGGCGAGTTTGCGCGCGCACGTTGCACAGTTGCAAATGACGGGCAGCGCCTGCTTCGACAACCGGCATCGCCGCAAGGATGGCGGCATCCTTGAGGTCCAGGTTAGCGTCCAGATCATTCACCTGCGCGGCCGGGATTATTGCGTGGCCGTTTGGCGTGACATCGGCGCCGAGAAGGCGGGTCGGATGGCGTTGGCGAACGAAGCCGAATGGCGCCGGGCGCTGATCGAGAATTCCCGCGACGGCATCGCCATTTTCGGCGAGAACCATCGGATCATCGAGGCCAATCGGTGCTTTGCCGAAATGATGGGCTACACGCCGGAAGAAATGCTCGACCTCTATTCCTGGGATGTGGACGCGGATATGACCGAGGCGGACATCCGCGCCGGGTTCGGCGATATCCTCGCGATCAACACCACTTTCGAAAGCCGCCATCGCCGCAAGAACGGCACGCTGTACGATGCCGAGGTCAGCATCAGAGGGTTCCGTATCGGCGGGCGCAGCGTTTTTATCACCATCACTCGCGACATCGGCGACCGCAAGGCCCAGCAACGCGCCCTGGAAGAACGCGAAGCCCTGTTGGTGGCCATTTTCGACCAGGTCAGCGTCGGTATCGAGTTGGTGGACGTGGAGACTCAGCGCTTCGTCCGGTTCAACCGGGCCGCCCACACCCTGCTCGGTTACAGCGAGGCGGAATTTTCCCAATTGCGGCTGCCGGACATCCAAGCCTTGCCAGCCGGGATTTTCGAGGGGGTATTCCGGGAAACATTGGCTGAATTGCGTCGGATCGCGACAATCTCCCTGGAAATGCAACATCGGCGGCGGGATGGCCATGTGATCGATAGCCAGCTCGCCCTGCGCTTGATGGATTTTCGGGGACGGGAACGGATCCTTGCGGTGTGGAGCGACATCACCGAACAAAAGCGGGCGCGGGAGGCGTTGCAGGAACGGGAAGAACTGTATCGCACCCTCGTCAATCAGGCCGGCGAGGCCATCGATCTGGTGGACGCCGAAACCCTGCGCTTCGTCGAGGTTGGCGAGGCGGCGTGCCGGATGCTGGGCTACCGCCACGACGAGCTGTTGGGGTTACCCATGGCGGCGATTCAGGCGGATCTGAGCGAAGACGACCTCAAGGCGATGTGCGTCCGGTTGCTGGCGACCGGCGGCGCCCGTTTCGAGGCCCGACACCGCCGCAAGGACGGCGGCGTTCTCGATGCGCAAGTCACCGTGCGGGTCATCCAACTGCGCGGCCGGAGTTATTTGCTCGGCATCTGGCGCGACATCACCGAGCAAAAGCGGATGGTCGACGAACTGGAGCGGTATCGCCACCATCTGGAGGAAAGCGTGGCCGTGCGCACGGCGGAACTGGAAGCGGCCAACCGGCAATTGCGGGTCAGCGATCTGCGGCTCCAGGCGCTGTTCGAGATGAGTCAGCAGGTCGACAGGATGGACGAGCGCGAGTTGTTGCATCGCGGCATCGAGGAAGCCGTGCGCCTGACCGACAGCGCGATCGGCTACCTGCATCTGTTCGACGACGACCAGAAAACCATCGAACTCTTCGCCTGGTCGGCCGATACCCTCAAGCAATGTACCGCCGTCTACGACAGTCATTACCCGATGTCCATGGCCGGGGTATGGGCGGATACGGTGCGATTACGTCGCCCGGTCGTCCACAACGACTACCAGAACGTCCCCGATCGCAAGGGCTACCCGGCGGGCCACGCCCACCTGATCCGCCACTTGGGGGTGCCGGTGGTGGAAGTGGATAAGGTGCGGCTGTTGCTGGGGGTGGGCAACAAGCCGACCGACTACGACGAGTCGGACGAGCACGAGTTGCAACTCCTCGGCTCCGACCTGTGGCGGATTGTCATGCGCCGCCGGGCCGAAGTGGCGCTGGAGGCCGCCAAGGAGGCGGCGGAACAGGCCAACCGGGCCAAGAGCGCGTTTCTGGCCAACATGAGCCATGAGATTCGCACGCCGCTGAACGCCATTGTCGGATTGACCCACTTGCTGAGGCGGGAGAAGCCGACGGCGGAACAGACCGAGCGGCTGGGTAAAATCGACGCCGCCGCCCATCATCTGCTGACGCTACTCAACGACATTCTCGACCTGTCGAAGATCGAGGCCGGCAAGCTGGAGTTGGAACAAGCCGATTTTCACCTGCCGGCGCTGCTGGACCAGGCACGCTCGCTGATAGCCGAGGCGGCGCGGGCCAAGGGGCTAACGCTGACGGTGGACGAGGGAGTGGCGCCGGTCTGGCTGCGGGGGGACGCGCCCCGGCTGCGCCAGGCGTTGTTGAACTACGCCGGCAACGCGGTCAAGTTCACCGAACGGGGTGGGATCACGCTGCGGGCGCGACTCGTGGACGAACGGGACAACGAAGTGGTGGCGCGGTTTGAAGTGGGAGACACTGGAATTGGCCTGACCCAGGATCAGACCAGCCGGATCTTCAACGCCTTCGCGCAAGCCGATGTCTCGACCACGCGGCGATATGGGGGCACGGGGCTGGGGCTGACAATCACCCGACGGCTGGCCGAGCTGATGGGGGGCGAGGTCGGGGTGGAAAGCCGGTCGGGGGAGGGGAGCACCTTCTGGTTCACCGCCCGGCTGAAGCGGGGGCAGGCCCAGGCGGCAGCCGCCGCGCCGCGCCGGGCGACGGCCGAGGACGCGCTGCGGCGGCGGGCGGTGGGGGCTCGGGTGCTGGTGGCGGAAGACAACGCCGTCAACCGGGAAGTGGCGCTGGCCCTGCTGGATGCGGTGGGGTTGGCGGTCGATACCGCGACGAATGGGCGGGAGGCGGTGGCCAAGGCCGGCGCCACCGTCTACGCCCTGATCCTGATGGACGTGCAGATGCCGGATCTGGACGGGCTGGAAGCGACGGCGGAAATCCGGCGGATTCCGGGCCGGGAGACCACCCCGATCCTGGCGATGACCGCCAATGTTTTCGCCGATGACCGGGCGCGCTGCCTGGAGGCCGGGATGAACGACTTCGTCGCCAAGCCGGTCGAACCGGCCGCGTTGTTTGCCGCCCTGCTCAAATGGTTGCCCCCCGTGCCGAGCCGGTCGTCTGGGTCGCCGCCGGTCTGGGCGCCGGCGGAAGAGGTCGCCGACCTGGACCCGGCGTGCCTTGCGGCAATCCCCGGTCTCGACGCGGAGGTGGGTTTATGGAGGATGCGCGGGCAAGTCGCCGGTTACATCCGGCTGCTGCGGAAGTTCGCGGCCGACCATGCTGGCGATGGAGCCGCGCTGCGCGAATGCCGCGACGCCGGGGATGAGCCGGCGGCCCGCCGGCTCGCCCATACCCTCAAGGGGGTGGCGGGCACGCTGGGCGCGGTTCGGGTGCAGGTGTTGGCCGCCGAACTGGAGGCGGCGCTGCGCGACGGGGAGCCGGCGGAGAAGATCGAGCGGCGGGTGGCGGCGTTGGAGGCGGAGCAGGAGATGCTGGTCGCCGCGCTGCGGGCGGCGCTGCCGGCGGTGGCGACTCCTTCCGTCGAGGTGGATTGGCCGCGAGTCCGCGCGGCGCTGGCCCGACTGGAAACCCTGTTGGCGCAGGCCAACATCGAGGCTAACGCGGTGTTCCGGGGATCGGCGGCGCCGCTGAAGGCGGCGCTGGGAGAGAGGGCCGACGACTTGGCGCGGTGGATCGACAATTTCGATTACGAGCGGGCATTGCTCGTCCTGAGGGAGGTGCGCGCCAGCCAGCCGGAACTGGACGAATCCTAGCCCGAAAGGACTGGACGGACAGCGGAAGGCATGTTTATCCAGAGAAACACCCCGGCTAGGCTATCGCGGACGAGGCAGTCAAAGCGGCCGATCATCTGATGTATCAGGTCAAGAGTCAGGGCAAGGATGCGGTGGCGTTCGATACACAATCACGAGGATAGAGCCATGCGAAAATCGTTGTTCGTCATCGTCGCGCTGAATGCGTTTCTTTCAACGAATCAAGTGTTCGCCGACGATGTGGATGCTTTTGTCGAAGCCTGTTTGTCGTCGAGCAATATTGATCGGCCGATTTGTGAATGCACCGCTCAAAAGGCAAAACGGGAGCTTTCGCCCAAGGGATTTGATTTTGTGATCGCCACACTTCGTCGGGATGATCGGGTGACGGCGAAGTTGCGCACCGAAATGACGATTCAGGAAATGACGCAAGCCGGTACATTCATGACTCGCGGTCCCGCGCAATGCGCCAAGGGGAGTTGAGCCGGACATGTCCCGCTGTGCGCATCCATGCCCGGATTTGAACCCAAGCCCAAGGTCTCTACTGGCGCCATGTTAACGCTTTCCGATGGGACCGGCGTCATCGACCGCCATGCCGATTTCCCATCCCGCCATATCGTGCCCCGGCATGTCGATGTGTGGTGTCCGCCAGAAGACGGAACGGGTTCGGAAACCCGGTACCCCGTCGTCTACATGCAGGATGGCCAAAATCTATTCGATCCGGCCCTGTCCTTCATTGGCGTTGATTGGGGCATGGACGAGGCGGTAATGCGTCTGATTCGCGAGGGTCGCCATTCCGGCGCAATCATCGTGGGGATTTGGAACAGTCCGCTGCGTTTACGGGAGTACATGCCGCAACAGCCGCCGATTTCCTCCTTGGGGCAAGGCATCCTGAGCCGATTTATCGAGCAGACGGGAGGAGAACCGTTGTCGGACCGGTATCTGAAGTTTCTGATCGAGGAACTCAAACCGTTTATCGACGCCGCCTATCCCACCTTGCCGGACCGCGCGCATACCTGGGTGATGGGATCGAGCATGGGCGGGCTGATTTCGCTGTACGCCTTGACCGAATATCCCGAGGTGTTTGGCGGCGCCGGCTGTCTGTCCACCCATTGGCCAATTGGGGAAGAAGTACTGGTGGACGGTTTGGGCGCGGCCCTGCCAAGGGCAGGTCGGCATCGGCTGTATTTCGATTTCGGCACCGAGACGCTGGATGCCGATTACGAGCCGTGGCAGCGGCGGATGGATGGATTCGCGCGAGCCGCGGGTTACCGGGAAGGTCGGGATTGGTTGACCCGCAAGTTCGTCGGGGCCGAACATTCGGAGCGGGCCTGGCGGCAACGGGTCGATGTTCCTCTGGGGTTTCTTCTGGGAGGGACGGACTCGGAGAGCGCGGGTGAGGCTTAATTATGCAAAATCTGACTCAAGAATAACTGGGTCCGATCCGATCGAGGATGAGTGAAGAACTCCTCCGGGGTGTTTTCCTCGATGATTTCGCCGCCGTCCATGAAGATCACCCGATGGGCGACGGTCTTGGCGAAACCCATTTCGTGGGTGACGCAAATCATGGTCATGCCGTCCTCGGCCAGCGTTACCATGGTTTCGAGCACCTCCTTGATCATCTCCGGATCCAGCGCCGAGGTCGGCTCGTCGAACAGCATGATCTTGGGATTCATGCACAGGCTGCGGGCGATGGCGACCCGTTGCTGCTGACCGCCGGACAACTGCCCTGGGTATTTGCCAGCCTGTTCGGGAATCTTGACCCGCTCCAGATACTGCATGGCGATGTCCTCCGCCTGCCGGCGCGGTAGCTTGCGCACCCAAATCGGCGCCAGCACACAATTTTCCAGCACGGTCAGGTGCGGGAACAGATTGAAGTGCTGAAACACCATGCCCACCTCGCGGCGGATCTGCTCGATCTGTTTCACGTCGTTGCCGAGTTCGTGGCCATCGACCACGATCCGGCCGCGCTGGTATTCCTCCAGCCGGTTGATGCAGCGGATAGCGGTGGACTTGCCGGAGCCGGACGGGCCGCAGACCACGATGCGCTCGCCCTTGCGGACGATCAGATTGATGTCCTTGAGGACGTGGAAGGCGCCGTACCACTTGTGCACCTTTTCCATGCGGATCATCTCTTGCTCGGACAGCGGCGCGGGAGAGGGTTCGTTCATCGATCGGTTTCCTAACGCTTGTGGCCGGTATGCAGGCGTTTTTCCAGGTTCTGGCTGTAGCGCGACATGCCAAAGCAGAACAGCCAGTAGACGGTGGCGGCGAAGACGTAGCCTTCGGTGGAGAAACCCAGCCAGGCTGGATTGGTGGTGGCGTTGTGCACGATGTTCATCAGATCGAACAGGCCGATGATCAGCACCAGCGAGGTATCCTTGAACAAGGCGATGAAGGTATTGACGATGCCGGGGATGACCAGTTTCAGAGCCTGCGGCAGCACGATCAGCGCCATGGTTTTCCAGTACCCCAGCCCCAGCGCCGCCGCGGCCTCGAACTGGCCCTTGGGGATGGCTTGCAGACCGCCGCGCACCACCTCCGCCATATAGGCCGACTGAAACAGGGTGACGCCGATCAGCGCCCTCAGCAGCTTGTCGAAGTTCATCCCCGCCGGCAGAAACAGCGGCAGCATCACCGAGGACATGAACAGCACGGTGATCAATGGCACGCCGCGCCACAGCTCGATGAAGGTCACGCACAGGGTCTGAATGGCCGGCATCCGCGAGCGCCGGCCCAGGGCGAGCAATACGCCAAGCGGCAGGGCGGCGGTCATGCCAACCCCGGCGATGACCAGGGTGAGCAGCAGCCCGCCCCAACGGCTGGTGTCCACCACCCGCAAGCCGAACAGCCCGCCCTTGAACAGCACGAAGGCGATGAGGGGATAGATCACCAGCAACCCGAGCCCCAGTCGTGCCTTGAATTTGACGGGAACCGCGCGCGCGAACAGCGGCGCCGCGCCGAGGATCAGCAGCAGCAGAGCGGTATTGACCCGCCAGCGCTGCGCTTCCGGGTAGAAGCCATATATGAACTGCTCGAAGTTGACCCGGATAAACACCCAGCAGGCGCCACCGTTGGCCCGACAGGCTTCGCGGCTGTCGCCGCTCCAGGTGGCGTCCAGCAGCGCCCAGCGCAGCAGGGGTGGGACGGCGAGGTAAAGAAGGTACAGCGCCAGCACCGTCAGGGCGATGTTGAACGGCGAGGAGAACAAATTGCGGCGCAGCCAACCGAACGCGCCGATGGTGCTGGCCGGTGGTGGTTCGGAACGAGATGGATGTGCTTCGGCCATCGTTCAACGCTCCACCAGGGCGACCCGCCGGTTATACCCGTTCATCAACAGCGATATCAGCAGGCTGATGGTCAGATAGACCGCCATGGTGATGGCGATGCACTCGATGGCCTGGCCGGTCTGATTCAATACGGTGCCGGCGAAGGCGGCCACCAGATCCGGGTAGCCGATGGCGGCGGCCAGCGAGGAGTTCTTGATCAGGTTCAGGTACTGACTGGTCAGCGGCGGGATGATCACCCGCAGCGCCTGCGGCAGGATGATCAGCCGCAGCGTCAGGCTGGGGTTGAGGCCGAGCGAGAACGACGCCTCGGTCTGGCCGTGGCTGACGGCCTGGATGCCGGCGCGGACGATTTCGGCGATGAAGGCGGCGGTATAGATCGACAGAGCCAGCAGCAGGGAGGCCATCTCCGGGATGATCGCCAGGCCACCCTGAAAGTTGAAACCGTGCAGCTCCGGGACTTGCCAGACCAGCGGTGAGCCGGTTAGCCAAAACGCCAGTAACGGCAGGCCGAGCAGCAGCGCCAGCGAGACCGAGATCGCGGGGAACTGCCGACCAGTGCCCAGTTGTCGGCGGTGGGCCCAGCGCACCAGGATGGCGACCAGAACGAGAGCAAGGCCGAGTGCGGCCAGTACCCAGCCGAATCCGGGTTGAAGCTGTGGCGCGGGCAGGTACAGCCCGCGAATGTTCAGAAATACGGCTTCGCCCACGCTCAGGCTCTGGCGCGGCGAGGGCATCGCCCGCAGCACCGCGAAGTACCAGAAAAAAATTTGCAGGAGCAGCGGAATATTACGGAAAGTCTCGATGTAGGTCAGAGCCAGTTTGGCGATCAGCCAGTTTTTCGACAGCCGGGCGATGCCGATGACGAAGCCGAGCAGGGTGGCGAGCACGATGCCCAGGGCGGAAACCAGCAGGGTGTTCAGCAGGGCGACCCAGAATACCCGGCCGTAGCTTGAGGTTTCGGAGTAGGGAATGAGACTTTGCAGGATGCCGAAGCCCGAGGACGAAGAGAGAAAGTCGAAACCGGAGGCGATGCCCAGCCGCCGCAGGTTGGTTTGGGTATTCTCGAAGAGGTAATACCCAAAGGCGACGGTAGCGGCGAGGGCGACGATCTGAAAAGCGATGGCCCGAATTTCCGGGTTGTTCCAGAACGACGGCCTGGCTGGCGTGAGTGTGTATGCGGCCATGCGGATCTCGTGATGGCGAAGAAGGAGGGACGGGTATCGCGTCCCGCCCCCCTTGAGCTTTTGTTGACCGCTTACCGGACCGGCGGCGCGTACTGTAGGCCGCCCTGGGTCCACAGCGCGTTCAGGCCGCGTTCGATCTGCAAGGGGCTACCCTTGCCGACATTACGGGCGAAGATTTCACCGTAGTTGCCGACCTGTTTGACCACCACCGCCATCCAGTCGTTGGCCAAGCCGAAATCCTTACCCTTGTCGCCTTCGACGCCCAGCATCCGCTTGATATCGGGGTTGGTGGACTTCTTCATTTCCTCGACGTTCTTGGAGTCGATGCCGAGTTCCTCGGCGTCGACCATGACGAACAGCGTCCACTTGACGATATCGAACCAGTCGTCGTCGCCATGGCGGACCACCGGGCCCAACGGCTCCTTGGAGATGACTTCCGGCAGTACGACATAATCGCCCGGCTTGGCCAGCTTGATGCGCTGGGCGTAGAGCTGCGACTGGTCGGACGTCAGCACGTCGCAGCGGCCGGCTTCCAGCGCCTTGGCGCTTTCGTCGGACTTGTCGTAGGTGATCGGGGTGTACTTCATTTTGTGGGCGCGAAAGTAGTCGCTCAAATTGAGTTCCGTGGTGGTGCCGGCCTGCACGCACACGGTGGCGCCATCCAGTTCCTTGGCGCTCTTGACGCCAAGTTTCTTGTTCACCAGAAAGCCCTGGCCGTCGTAGTAGGTTACGCCGGTAAAATTTAGCCCTAGCGCGGAATCGCGGCTGGAGGTCCAGGTGGAATTGCGCGACAGCACGTCGATCTCGCCTGTTTGCAAGGCGGTAAAGCGTTCCTTGGCGGTCAGCGGGGTGAATTTGACCTTGGTGGAATCGCCGAATACCGCGGCGGCGACGGCATGGCACAGGTCCACGTCGATGCCGCTGAATTTGCCCTTTTCGTCGGCGTAGGAGAAGCCGGGCAGGCCATCGCTGACGCCGCATTTAACATAACCGCGCTCCTTGACGGCGTTGAGGGTTGTGCCGGCGTAGGCGCCGCTGGTGGTCGCCAGCAGCACGGTGGTGACGAGAGTGGCGGTGAGAGTTCGCCCGTTCATGGATGCCTCCTGGGTATGGGTGGGACGAAAATCGTTGTTGGTTCGCTTAACCGATTATTGACAAGGGTAGTAGAACCACGATGAATCCTGTAGTTGGGAAGGAAGACATCGAATCTGTTTTGCAGAATGCGTGCCGTTATCTCGTTTCTGTCGTCGTAAAGAGGTGGCGGGGATGCTGTTTGCTGTTATAGAGTCATCGCAACATATTGAAGGGTGGTGCTCCGCCGCCGGCTGTGGGAGCGGAGGATTGCTGATTTTGAGAGGGTATCGATGCCATGCGCGGTGTGGGAAAATCGCATTTGCCTAAGAATAATTGCACCGTTTGCGGAGGGCCGCCGGGGTGGCGGCGCCAGCAGGCGTCCTGCCCGATCGAAGTGAGGCATCGCGGCGAACGATGCCGTCGTCGCCGTTTTTGCAAGGGCCGTTCAGTTGGGGGAAGCCTCCGGCGCGCACCTGAAAGTGAACCAGCGGTGGCGTTGTGATGGCGGCAGGGCGGCGGACCGCCAGACCGTCTGCCCGCATCCTATTGCTTGGCAAGCGCGGTAGCCTGGTGCTGTGGCTGGAGAACTTGTACCGCGCCTGTGCTCGGCTGGAGCATCCCACACAGGTTTTCGCCATCAACGGCAACACCCCGCTGTCAAGCCTGTGGGCCAAGTGGCAGGAGCATACCGCGGGGGGTTCGGAATGGATGTTGGCCCGCTTCGAGCGGGCGCTGGCGCGTTTTCGCCCGGAATTGGTGCTGGTGGCGGGCGTGTTCGGCGTGCCGCTGGACTATTATCGGCTGCTGTACGCCCAGGCGCGGCGCCCCGTGATCGCCGGTCTGGTGGGCGACCGCTTTCCCGCGGCCGACAGCCGGGCGCGCGCCGATCGCTGCGACCGGCTTTATTATACCGACACCCGGTTTTTCAAGGATGCCAAGGCCGCCGGTTTTACCACCGGGGGTCGCTACCTGCCGCTGGCGGCCGACCCGGAACTGTTCCATCCGGCCCACGCCGCGCGCCAGCCCGAGGTGTTGTTCGTGGCCAGCCGCACCGCGTTCCGCGAAACCGTGGTGCGCGGTCTGGAGGCGCCCGCCCGAATCGTCGGCACCGACTGGAGCGATCTGGCGCGCGAGGATTTTCACCGAGTGCGCAACCGCAAGATCGGTCGCGCCCGGCTGGTCCGGCTTTATCAGCGGCATGTGGCGGTGCTGAACGCGCGTAACGAGGCCAATGTCGAGCACGGTCTCAACCAGCGCAGCTTCGAACCACCGGCGTGCGGCGCGGTGGTGCTGAACGACGATCTGGTCGACTTGCCGCGCTGTTTCGAGCCTGGACGGGAGATTCTGGTTTATCGTAACGCCGATGAGTTAAACGCCCTGATCGCCCGACTGCGGCGCGAACCCGAATTCGCCGATCGCGTGGCGGCGGCGGGCCGACGGCGGGTGCTGGCCGAACATACCTACGCGCATCGGATTACCGCCATACTGAACGATTTGGGTTTTTGAGCGTGGAGACGACGGTTTGACGTGCAGAATTCTAACGGCGCCGATCCGGGCCGGGCGGCTGATCCTGACTGTCCGGCGCGAGGATCGGCCCGTGGAGCGCTGCCTGACCTACGCCACCCGCCAGAACCCCCGGCGTTTATATCTGTTCGTCAGTAAGGTGTTGGGCAAGCACTGGCCGGTGCGGCCCAGCGTCATGCACGACGTTCATGTTCGGCTGGCGGCCAGGATCGCCGCGTTGCCGGGGCCGATGCTGGTGATGGGGATGGCGGAAACCGCGACTGCCCTGGGGCGCGGGGTCGCGGAGGAAGCGGCGGCGCGAGCGGGGCGCGACGATGTCGTATATCTGCAAACCACCCGTTGTCGCTTGTCCGGTCCGCTGGCGTTCGCTTTCGACGAATGCCACAGTCATGCCCCGGACCATGCGGTCTATCTGCCCGATCCGGAGTTGCAACCGCTGTTTCGGGCGGCGCGGAGCCTGGTGCTGGTGGACGATGAAATTTCCACGGGCCGCACTTTGGTGGAGCTGGCGCGCGCCTATCTGCGATTTAATCCCCGGCTCGAACGGATCGCGCTGGCCAGCATCGCCAACTGGCTGGATGAAGACCGGCGGCGGGAGCTGGCGCTGTTGCTGGGGCGGCCGGTATGCTTCCCGGCGCTGATCGAAGGGGATTTCCAGTTCGAACCCGACCCTGACTTTTCTCCGCCCGCGTTGCCGCTGGTTCGTGCGGGCGCGGATCGCGCGCACGACGGCATGGTGACGGACCCCGCCCGAACTGGCGTGCTCGCCGGTCGCTGGCGTCTGCCTGTCGAATCCACGTTCCCCTGGGTTCCGGGTCGAGGGAATCCACCGCCGGATCGCCCGCTGGCGGTCATCGGCACCGGCGAGTATGCCTATACGCCGTTTCGTGTCGCGCTGGCGCTGGAAGAGGCGGGATACGACGTGCGCTTCCAGTCCACCACCCGCTCGCCGATCATGGTCGGGGATGCCATCGCCAGCCGCCGCGAATTTCCCGACCATCACGGCGACGGCATCCCCAACTATCTCTATAACCTCGATGCGGGCCGCTTGCCGGTCATCATCTACGAACATGCCACCATGCCGGCCGCGCATGCGCTGCCCGGCCTGCTGGGCGGTTTGGCTTTCGCCGTGGAGGAGTCATGCCGCGCATCGTGATCTTTCTCGATCTCGACGACACGATCTTGCAGACCGCGCCGAAATGCCCGCCCTCCGAACCGGTGGAGCCGGCGGCGGTGGACCGAGCGGGGCGGGCGCTGTCGTTCATGACCCGCGCCCAACAACGGCTGCTGGGGTTTTGGCTGGAGCGGGGCACGGTGATTCCAGTCACGGGACGCACCGATGAAGCGTTGGCGCGGGTGACGCTGAAATTCGAATCTTGGCGCATCACTCATCATGGCGCCGTGATTCGCCGGCCCGATGGGTATTTGCCGGCTTGGTGGCATGACGAGATCCGGCCGTTGCTGGTGGCGGCGCAACCGCTGCTTTGGGAGTGCGCGGCCAGCCTGGAGCGGGGCGCGGCGGCGGGTGGTTATCGGGTGCGCAGCCACTCGATCGATGAATGGCTGACCTATATTTCCGTCAAGGCCAACGGCGACGACGCCGTGCTGACCGAGCTGCGGACACGACTGGTTGCCACCGGTTTACCGGAGGAGCTGGCGCTGCACCACAATGGGAACAATCTGGCGATCACCGTCAAAGGTGTACAGAAGCACGATGCCGTGCGGCGGGTGGCGATGGAACTGGGACGGGACGGACCCATCGTCACCATCGGCGCCGGCGACAGCCTGACCGATATCCCGTTTCTGCGCGGTTGCGATTTCGCGCTGGTGCCCAGGGATAGTCAGATTCAGACGGAGACTTGGCGCGAGTATGCGCCATGATCCCCTTTTCCGGCAGCTACCGGTCCGAAGATACCGTGTTCCTGCTGAAGCCGCTGTGCTTGGAGATGGTGGACGTAAACGCCAAGGAGCGGCTGATTCAGTCCGGCGCGCGTCACTACAGCGAAATGTTGTCTCCCGAGCAGGCGCCCAGCCCGCGCTATCTAACGCTGTTCGATCTGTTGGTCGAGCGCTACGCGCCGCGATTGGCGGCGGAGATCCTGGCGCTGGCGCGCTATCTGGCCGAGACCCGATCCCGACAGGTGACGGTGGTGTCGCTGGCCCGCGCCGGTACACCGGTGGGCGCCTTGCTGGCGCGCGCCTTGCGCTGGTTGGGGCGGACCGACGTTCGCCATTACTCGATTTCGATTATCCGTGACCGGGGTATCGACGAAAACGCTCTGGCGTTTATCTTACGCCGCGCGGGGCGCGAGCCGGCCGGGCTGGCGTTCGTGGACGGCTGGACCGCCAAGGGGGTGATCGGCGAGGAGCTGCGCCGGGCGCTGAAGCATTGGAACGCCCGCCAGCCCGAATCCTTGGAGGAGGCGCTGCATGTGGTCTCCGACATCGGCGGCATTGCCGACGTGACGGCGACCTACGACGATTACGCCATCCCCAGCGGGATCTTGAACGCCACCGTATCGGGGCTGACCAGCCGTTCGATCCTGAATGACGCCATCGGCCCGGACGATTTCCACGGCTGCGTGTTCTACCGGGAATTCGAGCCGCACGACCGGTCCGGCTGGTTTCTCGACCGGGTGGCCGGCTGTTTCGCCGCCGCCGAACCGGTTCCGCCGCGCCGCGATCCGGGAGAACGGCGGGAGCGGCGTCAGGCGATGACGGATTTTCTGAACCGATTGCATGCTCGCTACCGGGTCAGAAACCGCAACTTCGTCAAACCGGGCGTGGCCGAGGCGACCCGGGTGCTGCTTCGCCGCTTGCCGGGCCTGCTGCTGTTGCGCGAGGCCGATCATCCCGATGTCGAGCATCTGCGCTTGCTGGCGGAGGAGAAACGGGTTCCCGTCGTTATCGATCCGGCCATGCCCATCCAGGCCACCGCCCTGATCGAGGATTTGTCATGAGCATCATTCCCCTCGATGCGTGCGCCTTGCATTCCGGCGGGCAGGAGCACGTTCGCGTTGAACACGCGCCCCTGCTGTCGGCGGCGCTGCTGGGCGCCACGCTGTACGTACCCGCCAGCCGGCCAGATTTGGCGGCCATCGCTCGCGACCATCGGCGGTCCGGTGCCCGGTCGCTGATTTTCTGCACCGAGGATGCGGTGCACGAACGGGATTTGGAGCGGGCGCTGGCCCAACTGGCGGCGCTGCTGCCGCAACTCGACCCCGGACCGCCGCTGAAGTTTATCCGCCCGCGCAGTCCGGCGGTGCTGCGGCGGCTGTTGCGGATGGAGGGCATCGAGCGGGTGCGGGGCTTCGCGCCGCCCAAATTCGACCCGCATACGCTGGGCGATTGGCTGAAGGCTTGGGATGACCGGTACGGTCATTATCTCATGCCGATTTTGGAGACCGCCGCGGCCTTCGACCGTCGCCGAATGGAACTGTTGCGCGATCGCTTGGAGAAGAGCGGCCTGCGCGATCAAGTCTTGTGCCTACGTATCGGCGGCAACGATTTGCTGAATCTGCTTGGCGTCCGCCGGGCGCGTGACGCGACGGTGTACGACACGCCGCTGCGCGGGGTGATCGCCGATCTGGCCTGCGTCTTTCATCCGGCCGGCTATCGACTCAGCGCGCCGGTATTCGATCGTCTGGATGCGCCCGAGGTGTTGGCGCGAGAGGTGGAGGCGGATCTCCAGCACGGTCTGGCCGGCAAGACCGCGATTCATCCGACGCAGATTCCGGTGATCGAGGGCTGCTACCGGGTGTCGCGCGAGGACTACGACCTGGCGGTGGCGGTGCTGGCGCCGGACGCGGCGGCGGTGTTCAAGCTGCGCGAGACGTTTTGCGAGCCCGCCACCCACTGGCGCTGGGCGGCGGCGGTGCTGGAGCGGGCGCGCGTGTTCGGGGTGGTGGATTAGTCGAAAATCTTCCCCGGATTCATGATGCCGTTCGGATCGAACACTTGCTTGATCGCGCGGAGATAGCCAATTTCGGTCTCGTCGCGAGTGTAGTGCAGGTACGGCTTTTTGGTCAGGCCGACGCCGTGTTCGGCCGAGATGCTGCCGCCGTGGCGTTGCAGCATCGCGAACAGATGCTCGCTCACCGCTCCGCATTTTTGCGCGAACGTGGCCGAGTCTAGATCCGTCGGCTTGAGGATATTGACGTGCAGATTGCCGTCGCCGATGTGGCCATACCACAGCACCTCGAAATCCGGATATTCCCGCGCCAGTAGTTCGTCGATTTCCGCCAGCAGCGCCGGCACCCGCGAAATCCGCACCGCGATGTCGTTTTTGTAGGGTTGATGCTCGGCAATCGACTCGCTGATATCCTCGCGCAGCCGCCACAATTCCTTGGCCTGCGTTTCGCTCTGGCTGATGACGCCGTCCGCCAGCCAGCCTTGTTCGGCGCAGTGTTCGAACAATGCCAGCGCCTGATCGGTGTGCGATTCGTCCGGGTTCTCGAACTCGACCAGCACGTAATAGGGTGTTTCGGCGTCGAACGGGCGCTGCAAACCCTTTTTCAACACATGGCGCAACGCCAGTTCCGAGAAAAATTCGAAGGCGCTCAGTTCCAGCTTGTTGCGAAAAACATGGTACAGCGACATCACGCCATTCAGGTCGGGTACGCCCAGCACCATGACGCTCGGTTCGCGTGGTGGCCGGGTCAATTTCAGCGTTGCCTCGACGATGATTCCCAGCGTGCCTTCGCTGCCGATGAATAGATGCCGCAGGTCGTAACCGCTGGCGTTCTTGATCAATCCCCGGTTGAGATCGAGCAAATCGCCGCGTCCCGTCACTACCTTCAGACCCGTCACCCAGTCGCGGGTCAGGCCGTAACGCACCACCTTGATGCCGCCGGCGTTGGTGGCGATGTTGCCGCCGATCTGGCTGGAACCGCGCGAGGCGAAATCCACCGGATAGTACAAGCCACGCTCGCGGGCGAAATGCTGCAGCGCTTCGGTGACCACGCCGGCTTGACAAGTGACGCCGCGGTCGGTCGGGTCGAATTCAAGAATCCGGTTCATCCGCTCCATCGAGACCACGATCTCGCCTCGGCAGGCGACCGCCGCGCCGCTCAGACCGGTGCGACCACCCGACGGCACCAGCGCCAGTCGATGTTCGTTGGCGTAACGCACCAGTCCCTGAATCTGTTCGATGTTGCCCGGTAACACCACCGCCAGTGGATTCGGCGCATATAGACGGGTCCAATCGCGACCATAGTTCAATCGACTGTCCGGGTCGGTGCGAACCTGGGCGGGGTCGATGAAGGCGCGGAGGCCGTCGAGCAGAGGGGTGGCCGATTCGTCGAGGGTAGGCATGGTCGTCAACAGTTGTCGCCGCGGGAAAAAAGAGGGTAAGGTTATCCGTCCATTTAAGGGTCAGACTTCGTTCAACCGCATTCTATCACCGGCGAAACTCCGTGCAGCCATGAGCAAAACCTCACTCGACAAGGGCAAGATCAAAATTCTGTTGCTGGAAGGCATCCATCCCAGCGCTGTCGAGGCGTTTCAGGCGGATGGCTACAGCAATATCGAAGTCCATCCGAAAGCGCTGTCCGGACCACGGTTGCTGGAATCGATCGGCGACGCCTATTTCGTCGGCATCCGTTCGGCCACCGAGTTAGGCGCCGACGTCATCGAGCGTGCTCCCCGCCTGATCGGCGTCGGTTGTTTCTGCATCGGCACCAACCAGGTGGATCTCGATGCCGCCCAGGAACGCGGTATCCCGGTGTTCAACGCCCCGTTCTCCAATACCCGCAGCGTGGCCGAACTGGTGTTGGCGGAAATCATCCTGCTACTGCGCGGCACTCCCCAGCGCAATGCCATGGCGCATCGCGGCGGTTGGATCAAGACCGCCACCGGTTCCCACGAGGCGCGCGGCAAGTGTCTGGGTATCGTCGGCTACGGCCACATTGGTATCCAGGTCGGGTTGCTGGCCGAGGCGCTGGGCATGCGGGTGGTGTTTTACGACATCGAGACCAAGCTGGCGCTGGGCAACGCCCAGGCGCTGCCGTCGCTGGACGCGCTGCTGGAGTTCGCCGACGTTGTGACTCTGCATGTGCCGGAAACCCCGCAGACTTTTCGAATGATCGGGGCCGAACAGTTGGCGCGGATGAAGCCGGGCGCCCGCTTGATCAACGCGGCCCGCGGTACGGTGGTGGATATCGACGCGCTGGTGGCGGCGCTGGAGTCCAAACATCTGGCCGGAGCGGCGATTGACGTATTTCCGAGGGAGCCGAAGGCCAACGATGAGGAATTCGTGTCGCCGCTGCGCCGCTTCGATAACGTGCTGCTGACTCCGCATGTGGGCGGGAGCACCGAGGAAGCCCAGCAGAATATCGGCCTGGAAGTGGCGAGCAAGTTGATCAAGTACAGCAACAATGGCTCGACCCTCAGTTCGGTCAACTTCCCGGAGGTGTCGCTACCCGAACACCCCGGCAAGCACCGCTTGCTGCACATCCACCGCAATCAGCCGGGCGTGTTGTCGCGGATCAACGCCATTTTCTCCGAGCAGCGCATCAACATCGCCGGGCAGTACCTGCAAACCAACGCCCGGATCGGTTACGTGGTGATCGATCTGGACAGCCACGAACGCGCCGAGACGCTGTATTTGAAGAAACGGTTGGAGGAAGTGGACGGTACGATTCGAAGCCGGATTCTATACTAAACCGGCAAGACCAATGCAGGCGCGGCACTGAGGTCAACAGGCGATGTCGTTGCGAGATGAGTTGTTAAAGGCGGGGCTGATTCCCTCCGAGCAGGCTAAAAAGCGGGACTCGGACACGCGCCGGCAGGAGCACCAGCGCAAGAAAAACAAGGCGCTGGGCGTCGCGGAGGAGGCGCGGCGCGAGGAAGCCCGCCAGCGCGTCGAGGCCGAAGCCGCCCGCAAGCGCGAGCAGGACCGACAGCTAAACCGGAAGCGCGAAGCAGAAAGGCAGCTTCGGGAGTTGGTCGCCCGAGCCCGTCAGTTGATCGATGCCCACCGGCTGAACGAGCCGTCGGCGGAGGCGATCTACAACTTTCGGGACGGTCGCTTTATCCGCGCCATCCGCGTCACGTCCGCCCAACGCAAGGTGCTGGCCAGGGGGCGGCTGGCCATCGTCCGCGGCGACCGCGATGAATTTGACTTCCCGTTGGTGCCTCGGGAAACCGCCGATAAGCTGGCGCAATTCATGCCCGAACGCGTGTTGTTGTTGTACCCCGAAAGCGACTTCGACGAAACCGAGGACGAATGGGAAGATTGAAGCCTTGGCAAGGCGCCCGGCGACAATGGCCGGGCAATGGCAATTTTCAAATAGTTTTTATATCATCATCTTACAGCGTTACTTTTGCACGCCGTCAAGACGATCCAACAAGCATTGCCGGTAGCGATCTTCCAGCAGCAGATTGATCGGTTGGCAGCGGCTGGCGGCCAGTCGTAGTTGCAATAATTCAAGGCGAACCCGCGCCCGGCTGCGTTCGCTTTCCGGCAGTAGACCCAACAACTGTTCGGCATCGCGCAGTTCCTTGCGCAACTGGAGTTCCGGCGGCAGGAAACCGGAGTTCTTCAGGATTCGGTAGGCGGCGCGCAACTCCTCTGGAATCGCCGAATCGTCGTCCAGTTGCAGCGGCCTGCCTTCGCCGGGCAGGCCGCTCAATTCGCCGCGCTCGATGGCGTCGCGAATGCGGGCCTCGGCGATCTGGTCGATGGGGTTCATGTCGTCTCGGTGGAGAGTTCAGTTCAAACCGCTTCATCCATCGTCAGGGCGAACACGGTGACGGTCTGAGGTTCAATCTGGAAATCGTCGCCGGTACCGACCAGGAATTCACCCACCGTAAGCTGGGGTCGCGAGGTGTCGAGTAGGCAGCGCCAGCAACGGGCGTTGCGAACGTCGGGCATGCGAAACGGAACGGCGGCTTTCCCGGCATTGAAGATGGCGAGCAGGGTGTCGTCGGTTTCCGGATAACCGTCCGGTGTGAAGCATTCGCCGGCATCTCCCGCCAGCAACATACCGAAACAGCGGGCCTTGGGCTCCTGCCAGTGGTAATCGCTCATGATGCCGCCGCCGGGGCTGATCCATTCGATGTCGCGCAAACCCGTGGTTTTGGAAATCTGCAACCCGTGCAGGAAGCGCGATCGCCGCAACACCGGATGTTCGTGGCGCAGGTGGAGCAACCGGCGCACGAAATCCTGAAATTCCAGATCGTCGGCGGATATATCGTGCCACTTCAGCCAGTTGATCTCGTTGTCCTGACAGTAGGCATTGTTGTTGCCGTTTTGAGTGCGCCCGGATTCGTCTCCGGCCAACAACATGGGTGTGCCCTGAGCCAGCAGTACGGTGGCCAGCATGTTGCGGCGCAAGCGCAGGCGCAACTGCCGGATGGCCGGGTCGTCGGTGGATCCTTCGATGCCCTGGTTGTAGCTGAAATTCGAAGGATGGCCGTCGCGGTTGTTTTCGCCGTTGGCCTCGTTGTGACGTTCG
Source organism: Candidatus Competibacter sp. (assembly GCA_029624815.1). GTDB lineage: Bacteria > Pseudomonadota > Gammaproteobacteria > Competibacterales > Competibacteraceae > Competibacter. The sequence continues at coordinate 113,591 of JARSSH010000010.1, read as the reverse complement.
TTGTAGCTGACCAGGTCGGCCAGGGTGAAGCCGTCGTGGCTGGCGATGTAATTGACCGAGGCCCAAGGCCGCCGGCAGTCGTGATCGAACAGGTCGCTGGACGCCAGCAGGTTGGAGGCCAGGCGCGGCAACATGCCGTCATCGCCGCACCAGAACCGGCGCGCGGTATCGCGGAAGCGGTCGTTCCATTCGGTGGTGCCGGCTGGGAAACCGCCGAGCTGATAGCCGCCGGGACCGATATCCCAGGGTTCGGCGATGACTTTGACCCGCGATAGGGCCGGATCCTGGCGGATCGCGTCGAAAAAGCCGCCCCAGCGGTCGTAGCCGTATTCTTCCCGGCCCAGGGTGACCGCCAGATCGAAGCGAAAGCCGTCCACATGCATGTCGTTGACCCAATAGCGCAGGCTATCCATGACCATTTGCAGCACCCGCGGATGAATCAGATTGAGGGTGTTGCCGCAGCCGGTGTCGTTGATGTAGAAGCGGCGGTCGTCGGGCCGGAGCCGGTAGTAGGAGGCGTTGTCGATACCTCGAAAGCTGAGGGTCGGGCCGAACTCGTTGCCTTCGGCCGTGTGGTTATAGACCACGTCCAGCAGCACTTCGATGCCCGCGTCGTGCAAGCGCTTGACCATGGTCTTGAATTCGGCCAGATCGCCGCCGCTCAGATAGCGCGATTCCGGCGCGAAGAAGCACAAGGTGTTGTACCCCCAATAATTGCGCAGGCCGCGATCGGTAAGAAACCGGTCATCGACAAAGGCATGGACCGGCATCAATTCGACGGCGGTGATGCCCAGAGCCTGCAGGTGCTTGATAATTTCGGGGTGGGCCAGACCGGCGAAAGTGCCGCGCAGATGGTGGGGCACACCCTCGTGGCGGATGGTGAAACCGCGGACGTGGGTTTCGTAGATGACGGTTCGATTCCAGGGAGTTTCGGGAGGGTGGTCTCCTTCCCAATTGAAGCTGGTGTCCACCACCACGCATTTCAGCATATCGTGAGCGTTGTCGCGGGTATCGAAGGACAGATCGGCGTTCGAATGACCGACTTGGTAGCCACAGTGCTCGTCGCGCAGGTGCAGCGAACCGTAGAACTGCTTGGCATAGGGGTCAAGCAACAGCTTGTGATGGTTGAAACGATGGCCGATCTGCGGTTCGTAGGGACCAAACACCCGATAGCCATACAGGGCGCCCGGCCATAGTCCAGGCACGTAACCATGCCAGATCTGATCGGTATTTTCCGGCAAGACCAGTCTCTCGATCTCGCGCTGGCCCGAAGAGTCGAACAGGCACAGTTCGACTTTTTCGGCATGAGCGGAAAAGAGCGCGAAATTGACGCCCTTGCCATCCCAGGTTGTGCCGAGCGGATAGGGTTTGCCTGGCCACACACGGGCGCGCGATGACATGGTGGGTTCTCCTGGGAGTTAGGTCTTGTGATGGCAATCGAAGATGCGCGTTTGGGCGAACCCTCGCCCATGGCGCTTCGAAAACAGTGTATGACATTTCTCGCGAAGTGCTCGTTTTGCATGTCTATAAAATAATCTTATATCATCTTTTCAATAAATCTCACCTCAACTCCTAACGATAGTTACGACGGTAGCGGTGAACACGGATCGACGGTAGAAACGGCTCGTCTTCAATCCGCACATCGGCCCGCCGCAAGCGGGGACTGGCAACGGGTTCAGGCGCGACCGGCACGAATTCCGGCAGGCGCTCATCGCGGCGCAAGGGTATCAATACCGGCAGGGGAACCTGCATCAAGCGCCGCCGCACCCCGGCGCCTTGAGGATCGGCAAAGACGATATTGGCTCGCAGGTGAGGGCAAACGCTTCGCACGCGCGCCAGCATTTCATCGACGGGCACTTCGGTTAACCGTTGCAGTTCCAGGCGGATCTGCTCGGTTTCAACCCGCTGCTCCAGTAGTCGGCGGGCTGCGGCCACGCTGGTGCGCTGGATTACACGGCCCTGTTTGGACCAAGTGAAGCCAATTTTCAACGGCCATCGTTCAAGTAGAGGGAGGTGTCGGTATGCCTGCTTGAGGTTCAGACGAGCGGCCCCCATCCGTCGCATTGCCGCCGCAACCGATTCCTGACGATGGTGGAAGTCGGCCATTGCGGCGTTCGCTTCGATCCGGCCGAGCGTCTTCAAAGCCAGCACGGCTTGCTTGAAGCCATCTTTCGCAGCGTTACAGGCCTGCGCCGCGATCAAGGTTTCGGGGCTCGCGCCGACGATGCCAGGGCAGGTGATGGTTTCTCGGCCATCCTTGGCGTCTTCATACCAAAGCGCCCGATAAAGCTGAATGGCCTTCAGCCGCATGTCGAGATTAGCCACCAGTTCAAGATCGGTACGCGATACCCAGGACGACAACGCCGCGTCTCGCCGAACCGCCGTGCAAAATATATCCAAGCGCCGAATTAACGTTTCGAATCGTTCCAGCAAAGCGAGGCGCAGAATAATGGCCGATGGGGCTGTCATGCACATTTCCTTTCTTTTATACCATCATCTACAAATGTTCAAAAAAAACGGAACCTCACCATAAAGGCAACTCCAAGGCACTAAAAATAGCAGCCACCTCCTCTGGGGAAGAGGCCCGTTCCGCCTCCCGCACACGCTCCTTGGTTAAATGTAAAGAGAAAAGCTCAATAAAATCATACATATAACTACGCAAAAAGGTTCCTCGCCTAAATCCAATCTTGGTTGTATTAGCCGCAAACAAATGCCCAGCATTCAACTGAACCAAATCTTTATCCTGACATGGATCGTAGGCCATCCGCGCAACGATACCGACCCCCATGCCTAATCGTACATAAGTTTTAATTACATCCGCATCTGTCGCAGTAAACGCAACATTCGGCTTAATATGAACGCTACGGAAAGCTTCGTCCAACTGCGAGCGACCAGTAAAGCCAAACACATAAGTGACCAGCGGATATTGAGCAACATCATGCAAAGTCAGACAAGATAATTCACTCAACGGATGACCACGCGGTACTAAAACACAACGCTGCCAAACATAGCAGGGCATCATTACCAAATCCTCAAACAACTCCAAGGCTTCGGTAGCAATAGCAAAATCCACTTTACCCGATTGCACCAACTCGGCAATCTGCCCAGGAGAACCCTGATGAATCTGCAAAGTCACCGCAGGATAACGTTCTCGAAACACTTTAATGACCGGCGGTAGGGCATAGCGCGCTTGCGTGTGCGTAGTCGCGATGGATAAGCTGCCACGCCGATCATCACGGTATTCTTCCGACAGGATCTGGATATTATTCACTTCGCGCAGAATATTTTCTGCCTTGGCAATAATATAACGGCCGATCGGAGTCACTTCAGTCAAGTGTTTACCATTTCGGCTAAACAGATCAACCCCTAGTTCTTCCTCCAGCAACCGCAGTTGCTTACTAATACCTGGCTGTGAAGTATATAAACTCTCGGCCGCAGCGGAAATATTCAGGTTATTACGTACAATCGCAATCAGGTATCGTAGTTGTTGCAACTTCACAAAGCAACTCCAACAAAAATTGGCCGAACCAATCCACTATGAATAATGGCTAACAAGACATAAAGACCACGCCCGCCAATGGAGGCAAATCCACTACTAATGAATAAGTTTGTCCCATATGGAAAACCGACACGGCAAGAATATCTCTCCCATTGGCATTATTAGTTAAGCCACTACCTCCATAACAACCAGCATCAGAATTTAATACTTCCCTGTAAAACCCCGATACCGGAACCCCAATACGATAACCAAAGCGGCCTATAGCCGAAAAATTCAATGCAACCACTACAAGTCGATTATCGCCATCATTACGGCGTAAATACACCACAATCGACTGAGCCGCATCATGACAATCCAACCATTCAAAACCATCCTGGCTAAATTCCAGGCTATACAGACTATCCATGGAACGATACAACATATTAAGATCACGAAGTAGTTTTTGCATACCTCGATGCTCCGGCAAACGCAGCAACTCCCAATCTAGCACGCCATCGCAGTCCCATTCACGTTCTTGTGCGAATTCATTACCCATGAACAGAAATTTCTTGCCTGGATACATCCACATATAAACATAGAGTAATCGTAAATTAGCAAAGCGTTGACGACGATCTCCCGGCATCCTGGCAAACAGCGAGCCCTTACCATGAACAACCTCGTCATGAGACAAGGGCAGCATGAAATTCTCGGTGAAGGCATATAATAAACCAAACGTCAGCAATTCGTGATGATGGCGGCGCAGCGCTGGATCGAACGAGAGATATTCCAAAATATCGTGCATCCATCCCATATTCCATTTCATATCGAAACCTAAACCGCCCATCCAAACCGGTCGGGTAACCAAGGGCCATGCGGTAGACTCCTCGGCAATCATCAATACTTCCGGATAACGGCGATGAATGACCTCATTCAGTTCACGCAGAAAAGCAATCGCCTCCAGATTTTCATTGCCTCCAAACGGATTCGGTACCCACTCGCCCGATTCGCGAGCGTAATCCAAATAGAGCATGGAAGCCACGGCATCGACCCGCAATCCATCCAGATGACATTCCTCCAACCAAAAACAGGCGCTGGCCAATAGAAAATTCTTAACCTGATTGCGGTTATAATCAAATACCAACGTGCCCCAAGCACGGTGCTCGCCGCGCGCGGGATCCGCATATTCGTAAAGATGTACACCGTCAAACCGCGCCAAGGCGTGGGCATCCTTGGGAAAATGGCCCGGCACCCAATCGAGGATCACCCCAATGCCTGCCTGATGGCAGCAATCAACCAAATAACGGAAATCGTCGGCCGTGCCATAGCGGCTGGTCGGCGCGAAATAACCGGTGGATTGGTAGCCCCAAGAGGCATCCAGCGGATGCTCGGTTACCGGCATAAGTTCGATATGGGTAAAACCCATGGAGCTAACGTAGGCGACCAGACGGGCTGCCAACTCCTCGTAAGACAAATAAACGCCAGCTTCGTCGCGCTGCCAGGAACCGAGGTGTACTTCGTAGACCGATAGCGGAGACCGGGTCCAGTCCCGCTGTCGCCGCCGCCGCACCCAGAGATCGTCGCGCCAGGAATAGGGGGTATTGTCCACAACAACCGAGGCAGTGGCCGGCCGTCGCTCGAAACCACGACCATAGGGGTCGATCTTGCGAAGCAACTCGCCGGTTTCGCGACCGACAATATCGAAGCGATAGCGCATGCCCACCGTGACGCCAGGCACGAACAGTTCCCAAACTTCACCGCGCCGCCGCAAGGGATGAAACCGGCCTTCCCACTCGTTGAAATCGCCGGCCACGCTCGCACAGGCGGCATGCGGCGCCCAAACCGCGAACAGAACTCCAGCAATGCCATCCACCACGCGCAGATGCGCCCCCAGCACGCGGTAGACATGCATATGACGCCCTTCGTTGAATAGGTGCAAATCGTACAGACTCAACTGCGGCGCAAAACCATAAGGATCGTAGGCAACACGCCGATTGCCCTCGGCATCCAGCCAATTCAATTGATAGTAAGCCGGCAGCATGTCGAGCAAACCATGCCATTCGAATAAGTCGGTATCAGCCAACCGCAACAGCGGTTGTTCGATGCCAACCAGGCCGACCTGGCGGGCGCCGGGAAGGAACGCTCGGATCTGTATGCGTTCGCCGCGACCATGACGTCCGAGCACCGCTCCAGGGTCCGGATGTCGCCCTGCTTGCAGCAAAACGGCATGGTCGATCATGGGGATGTCAGCCAGGGAAGTCCAATGCCGCTGGATGCTTTCGTGGTCAGGATGGGTCATCGGGGAAAGTCAAGCGCTCTCGTTCCCAATCGCCTTCCAGCAACCCGAACCAGAGCGCTACAAGTGGCAAAAAGCTGCATTCGAGACCTACTATAATTCGTTTGGAGATCGTACATCGCCTATCCGCCGTATGTGGGCTCCGACCTGGAAGCGACCCGCCACATTCATCGGAATCTCGAACCCGTGAAGGGAAATCATAACAGAGAGAGAAATCCAACGCATGAGCGCAGCCATCACCTCACGCTTCGTCAGTCGCCTGACCCGGGAGACTCTCGCGCTGATTCTCGCGGGTGGCCGGGGCAGCCGGCTCAAGCACCTCACCCTATGGCGCGCCAAACCGGCGACCCCTTTCGGTGGCAAGTATCGAATCATCGATTTTCCTTTATCCAACTGCATCAACTCCGGCATTCGACGAATTTGCGTACTCACCCAATACAAGGCTCATTCCCTGATCCAACATATTCAACGCGGTTGGGGGTTTTTGCGAGGCGAGTTTGGCGAATTCGTGGAATTGCTACCGGCCCAACAGCGGATCGACCAATCCTCGTGGTATAAAGGCACCACCGACGCGGTTTACCAAAATATAGATATCATCAGAACACATTCTCCTGAATTCATTCTTGTTTTGGCTGGCGACCACATCTATAAGATGGACTACGGCCCCATGTTGGCGCAGCATGTGGAAAGCAAGGCCGACGTCACGGTCGGCAGCATTGAGGTTCCCCACGAACGAGCTCATGAATTCGGGGTGCTAACGGTCAACGAACATAACGAAATCATCCGTTTCGTGGAAAAACCGCAGAATCCGGAAACCCTGCCGGGGCAGCACAATGTCACACTGGCCTCGATGGGCATTTATGTATTCAATACTCGGTTTCTGTTCGAGAAACTGATCGAGGACGCCAATATCGAGGACTCCAGCCATGATTTTGGCCGGGATCTGGTGCCCCGCCTGATCGGTCGGCATCGGGTGATCGCCTATCCGTTTCGCGACGTCCAAACCAAGGAACAAAGCTACTGGCGCGATGTAGGAACGGTAGATGCGTTCTGGGGGGCGAACATGGAGCTGGCCGGCGTGGATCCCGAACTGAATCTATACGATGCGCATTGGCCCATCTGGACTTATCAGGATCAATCGCCACCCGCCAAGTTTGTCTTCGACGACGAAGGTCGCCGCGGGATGGCGGTGGATTCCATGATTGCGGACGGTTGCATCATTTCCGGCGGTTACGTCAACCATTCCCTGCTGTTTTCCGGGGTCCAGGTCCATTCCTACGTTCGGCTGCGGGATGCCGTGGTTCTGCCGGGCGTCGATATCGGACGCTATTGCCGACTGCACAAGGTGATCATTGACCGCGCCTGCATCATTCCACCGGGAACCGTCATCGGCGAAAATCCGCAAGAGGACGCCCGGCGGTTCTACCGCACGGAACAAGGCGTGGTCCTGGTCGCTCGCGAAATGCTGGGCCAGGAATCCCCTCCCGTTCGCTGATCCGGCAACTTACTGCGCCCTTTCCGATTTCACAGAATAAAAATTCATAAATTCAAGGAGATAATCAATCATGAATCAGGGTTCGCCACTCGACCAACGGCGCGCGGGTTTACTGTTGCATCCCACTTCGCTACCCGGAGGTCACGGCAACGGCGATCTGGGATCGGATGCTTATCGATTTGTCGAATTCATGGCTGCCTGCGGCTTTAGCGTTTGGCAAACGCTGCCGTTGGGACCGCCCCACGACGATCTTTCCCCATATTCGGCACAGTCGGTCCACGCCGGGAACCCGAGACTGATCGCGCTCGACCCGTTAATCGAAGCCGGTTGGCTACAAGCGGATCAAGGACCGCAAGCGGGAGAGGAGGGTTGGATCTACCGCCAACGGCGACTGGGCGAAGCCTATCGGGGGTTCCAGCGGCATGGCGGCGCCGAGCAGAATGCCTACGCGGCGTTTCAGCGCCAGCACGCATATTGGTTGGACGACTATGCGCTCTATCAAGCCATCCACGCGGCTCACCAGCGGCAGGCGTGGTTCGATTGGCCCGTCGAGCTGCGCGACCGCAATGCAAAAGCGTTGGCGACGGCGCGGCAACAGTATGGGGTTGCCTTCGAGCAGTGCAAGTTCGAACAATTCCTGTTCTATCGGCAATGGGAATCCCTCAAACGTTTCGCCAATGACCGCGGCATCCTGATCTTCGGCGATATTCCGCTGTTCGTCGGCTACGACAGCGCCGATGTGTGGGCGTGCCGCGATGCCTTTCAACTGGATAGCGAAGGGCGGCGGAAAGTCGTCGCCGGCGTACCGCCCGATTATTTCTCCGCCACCGGCCAGCTCTGGGGCAATCCGCATTACGCTTGGGATCGGATGCGCGCCGACGGGTTTTCATGGTGGAAGGAGCGGATTCGCACCCAATTCACCCAGTTCGACCTGTTGCGCATCGACCATTTTCGCGGCCTGGAGGCGTACTGGGAGATACCGGCGGCGGCCGAGACGGCGATCAAGGGTTGTTGGCGGCAGGCGCCGGGCCATGCGCTGTTCGAGGCTTTGCAGGAAGAATTTGGCCGCTTGCCGCTGGTCGCCGAGGATCTGGGCATCATCACGCCGGAAGTCGAAGCCTTGCGCGACACCCACGGCCTGCCGGGCATGAAAGTTCTGCATTTCGCTTTCGGCGGCGGGGCCGACAACCCCTACCTGCCGCACAATCACGTTATCAACGCGGTGGCCTATACCGGAACCCACGATAACGACACCACCATGGGTTGGTTTCGCCAACTGGACGAGCCGACGCGGGCGCATCTGTTCGACTACCTGGGCGGCGATCCGGAGCGGATGCCGGATCTGTTGGTGCGAACGGTATTCGCTTCCGTGGCGCGACTGGCGGTGATCCCGATGCAGGATTTGTTGGAGCTGGGCAGCGAGGATCGCATGAACCGGCCAGGCGTACCGGAGGGCAATTGGCGCTGGCGGTTCCGCTGGGAGCAGATCGCACCGCATGTGGCCGACCATTACCAACATCTCATGCACCTGTACGGGCGCATCTGATCCCGATGATCGCCGACAGGATCTGGACATCGCTAACCGCCCTCCGCAAGCGACAGCCCCTCATTCACAACATCACCAACCTCGTGGCGACGAACAACAGCGCGAACGCGCTGCTAGCCCTCGGCGCGTCGCCGGCCATGGTGCATTCCAGCGATGAAGTGGAGGACTTCGTCGCCCTCAGCCAGGCGCTGGTCATCAACATCGGCACACTGTATTCGGAGCAAATTGCCGCCAGTAAGCTGGCGGCAATCCGAGCGAAAGCAGCCGGCGTACCGTGGGCGCTCGATCCGGTGGGAGCGGGGGCCACGCCGTACCGGAAAGCAGCGGCGCTGGCCTTGACGCGATTGGGACCAAGCGTGATTCGAGGCAATGGTTCGGAGATTCTGGCCTTGGCGCGGCAGGAGCGGGTCGGGCAGGGCAGAGGGGTCGATAGCCTGCACGGTTCGGAGGCGGCGCTGGACGCGGCGCGGGGCCTGGCCGGGGAAAGCGGAGCAGTGATTGCGGTGACCGGGGCCGTGGATTATGTGACCGACGGTTCGCGGGTTCTGGAAATCCACAACGGTCATCCGCTGATGACGCGGGTCACCGGGCTGGGTTGTTCGGCAACGGCGGTTATCGGGGCGTTCCTGGCGGTGGAGATCGATCCATTGGCGGCGACGGTGGCGGGACTGGCCGTGTTCGGCGTGGCGGGCGAAATCGCGGCGGAGCAGGCGCGGGGGCCGGGGAGTCTGCAGGTGGCGTTGCTGGACGCGCTGCATACGATGACGCAAGACGATTTGACGCAAAGATTGAAGCTGGAAGAAGCCAAGGACCATCGGACAAAACCCCTGAACTTTCCGCCGCGCCCTGAAAAATCGTGAGCTTGTGAATCGGCGACGAGGTTTTGTCCGGAAATCCTAACGGGACGATAACGATGGCGGTTCCGAAGAAGACGACAGGGCCGCGATTTTCCCGACCAGACCCTGAAACAGCTTCAGACTTTCGTGGGCGCAATCCCGCCAAGCGGGCGAGTCGCCATCCGCCGTGTCGCCATCCGCCGTGTCGCGCTCTTCCAGGGCGGCGATCCGCGCGGTCAGCGCAACCAAGGCTGGTTGCGCAAGCGCCGTCAATTGCCGCAGATCCTCCTGAACATGGGTCAGTTGCCGCGCGGTTTCCACGATATCGGTGATCTCGTGGAAAACCGAACAAACCTGGAGGGCCGACTGTTCCGCATCCGATTCAAGCAACGGAATGGCGCTAAGGCGTAGCCAGCGGGTTTGACCGGACCGGGAATTGCGCAGACCCATGACCGTCGCCTTGACCGGCAACCGGGTTCGCAGAGCGATCATCGACGGATGTTGGTCGGCTGGCCATTCCAGTCCGTTGTCACGGAGCGCGCTCCAATGCGGATTGGCGACGATTCGCCCGTTTTCCGGATCCTGGGCGAGCATCAAGATACGCTCGGCGGCGGCATTGGCAAAGGTGATCGCGCCGTGGAAGTTTTGATACACCACCCCTTCTTCCAAGCTATCCGCCAATTGCCGATAACGCTGCTCGCTGGCCTGAGTCCGAGCGGCTTCCCGTTCATGGCTGGACAGATCCAGGGCGGTGAAGGTCGTGCCGTCGTCGGGATTGGCCGGATGCAGGGATGAAGCGCTCAGCAACACGGGAAAGACCGTGCCGTCCTTGCGGCGCCAACGGGTCTCCATCGTGCCAACGCTGTATTTGCGAACCTGTTGGTAGAGATCTTGGCCTACCGCATCGAACTCGGCGGTGGAGGGATACAGCAGACGCGCGCTTTGCCCGATCAATTCCTCCCGCGAGTAACCCAGCGTCCGGCAGAGTTGGTCGTTGACTTCCAGGAACGTCCGATTGACGATGCGGCTAATCCCCACCGGCGCGGCGCGATACAGGCTGGAAATCAGCGTCTCGCGGTCGGATAGCATGTCTTGCACGGCCTTGAACAAACCGATGTCGATGAAGGTCAACACCACGCCGGAAACGAAGGTCGCGCTGATGTGGTAAGGCAGGATGCGCATCTGAAACCAATCGCCATTGCGGGTGCGCACCTCTCGTTCTTGCTCTTGGCCTTGACGCGCCACGCTCCGCACGAGATCCAGAAGATCCACATCCACCAACTCATGCGTCAGGTGATTGATCGGGCGACCGATATCGCCGTCCAGGATCTTGAACGCCCGACGAATCTCCGGAGTAAAGCGACGCACGGCCAGATTCTCGTCCAGAAACAGCGTGGCAATCCGGGTGCTGGCGATCAGGTTATCCAAATCGTTGTTGAGCTCGGTCAACTCAAGGATCTTGCTCTGATACTCGGTATTGACCGTATGCAGTTCCTCGTTGACCGATTGCAGTTCCTCGTTGGTGCTTTGCAATTCCTCGTTGCCGGCCAGCAATTCCTCGTTGGTCGCCTGCAATTCCTCGTTGGAGGTCTCCAGTTCCTCGATGGTCGCTTGCAGATTTTCCCGCGAGAATTGTAGTTCCTGCTCCAGATCGTGGATGCGTTGTTCCGCCACCAAACCGACATCGTAGACGGGTGCGCCATCGGAGGCGGCTTCCCGAGGCGGGTTGCTGACCTCTTCGATGAACACCGCCGCCAGGGATTCTTGTCCTTTCTTGCCGGGCAACGACCGAATCCGCATCTGCACGGTTTTCAATTCATCGCGCCAGTGGATGCGAATGTTGGTGTATTTCAGTTCCTCGCCGGTCTTGAATATTTTCTGCAACCCGGTCGCCAGGGGAATGGCCAAATCCTTCACCACATTCTTGGTGACGTCATTGGTCTGCAAACCCGAAGGGCGCTGGAAATAACCGTCCGAGTTCCCCAGGATGTGCAACGCCTCCATCTGCTCGTTGATCACCACCATCAGGGGAATGTAGTCGCCCGCCAACGCTTGCAGTATGCGATTCAGGAACCGGTCCTCGTCGTGCCCACGCGGCCAAACGCCATGGATCGACCGGGTGCGATGCTGCCAGGGCACCGTCTCCGGCATGATGGAAAAATCCGATCCGCCGCTCGGATAGCGTTTGCCCCTGGAAACGTAAATCCGGCAACCCTGGTTCAGCGGTTCATAGAGATCGGCCAATTCGCCGGTGGTCTCGCTGCTCCCCAGCACCAATAAACCCTGAGGGTTGAGCGAGAAGTTGATCGATTCCATCGCCTTGCGCTGCAACACCGGTTGCAGGTAGATCAAGAGATTGCGGCAACTGACCAGCTCGATGTTGGTGAAGGGAGGATCCTTGACCAGGTTATGCTGGGCGAACACCACCATTTCGCGGATCGAACGGTCGATTTGATAATGATCGTCCCGGCGGTGAAAGTATTTGGCCAATAACTTGGGGGACAGATCGGCGGCGATGCTTTCGGGATAGAGGCCGCTGCTGGCGCGCAGGATGGCGTCGTGATCGATGTCGGTGGCGAAGATCTTGATTTCCAGCCGCTTGTCGATGTGCTCCAGGACTTCGCGGCTTAGCATGGCCAACGAATAGGCTTCCTCGCCGGTGGAACAGGCCGCGACCCAAAACCGAATTTCCCAGTCCGTGACACGCTTGAACAGCGCCGGCAGGTACTGCGTTTCCAAGGCTTCGAATACTTCCCGATCCCGGAAGAAGCTGGTCACCCCGATCAGCAATTCCCGGTAGAGGGTCATCGCTTCCTCGGAGTAGTTTTCCATGAAGCGAACGTAATCGCGCAAATCGTGAACCTGGTTCACCGTCATGCGCCGCTCGATGCGCCGGATCACCGTGCTGGGTTTGTAGAACGTGAAATCCACCCGGGCACGTTCGCGCAACAGGGCGAAAATCCGGGCCAGATTGTCCTCGTCGAGCAGCAGGGTTGGCGGGCGATCCACTTTGACCGCATAGGGATGGCGGGCGAAGGACAGCAACTTCTGGGGCATTTCGTCGGGAGGCAAGGTGAAATCCGCCAGCCCGGTGGAAATGGCGGCGCGCGGCATGCCGTCGAACTTGGCCGACTCCTCGCTTTGCACCATCACCATCCCGCCGGCTCCCTTGATCGCCCGGATGCCGCGCATGCCGTCGCTGCCGGTGCCCGAGAGGATCACGCCGATCGATTTTTCCGCCTGGTCGTCGGCCAGCGAGCGCAGAAACACGTCGATGGGCAGATTGAGTCCGCGCGCGTGGTCCGATTCGCTCAGCAGCAGCTTGCCGTGGAAGATGGACAGGTTCTTCTTGGGCGGGATCAGGTACACCGAGTTGGCCTCGACCCGCATGCCTTCCTCGGCCCGTTGCACCGGCATGGCGGTGCGCTTGGAGAGCAGTTCGACCATCATGCTCTTGTAGTGGGGCGAGAGGTGCTGGACGACGATGAAGGCCATCCCGCTGTCGGCCATCATCTGTGAGAAAAACGATTCCAGCGCCTCCAGGCCGCCGGCCGAGGCGCCAATGCCGACGTAGAAAAGAGGCGCCGAGGGGTCCAGGGTCTGGGGCTTGGGAGTTGACTCGGGGTTTTGCATCTTTGAAATCAACCGATTTGAGTTCGAGGAGGCTAAGGTGGATTCGAACATCGATTATAAAGACTTCCGGACAAAACCTCGTCGCCGATTCACAAACTCACGATTTCTCGGAACGCAGAAGAAAGTTCGGGGGTTTCGTCCGATAGTCCTCACGCAGCGAAACCCTAACCTATGGATGTTAAACGGTATTCGACGTCGGTGTCCGCAGTTTATCGAGCAATTCCGCACGATTGTGAACTTCCAGCTTGGCATACAGGCGACGTATATAGGTGATTGCCGTCTGAATGCCGATGTTCAACCGCGCCGCGATGGCCGCCTGCGAGAGACCTTCGGCCAGCGCCAGGCCGACTTCCTGCTCCCGAGGGGATAGGCGCCAACCCTGCAACCCGCGATGGAGTTGGAGCCGCAAGGGTTCCTGATGTTCGATCAGCACGCCGATCAAACCGTTGTCGCTTGGAGGATGAACCAGGGTATCCGGACTCGGGCGAGCCGTGGTGGGCGATTGCAGCCAGTAGGCGCGAAAGACGAACCGGCCGCTGCCGTTGGTGTGAGAAAAGCTGGGCGGGGGAGCCTCCCAGCCCTGAAAGATTCCGTCGAGATTGGCGCAGAGTTGCCGCAATACGGGTGGCACCGTAACCGTTGGGCTGAAATGTCCTTGTCCTACCGGGAAAACGCCATGGGTGGCCATGAACAGGAGGCTTCGCGCCGAATCGCTAAGATAGACCACCGAGCCACCGCGCGTCAGGATCACCAATCCAGTCCTGCCGCTGTCCACATAGTCCGTAATCGTTTCGCCATGCGCTTGCAAGCCATGCTCCAAATAAGGCAGCAGACGCTTGAGTTGCTGGATTTCTTCGGCATCAAACGGACGTTGGCGCTGGGAGCGGGCCAGCGAGATCCCGCCGAGCTTGACGCCATTACTTTCGAGCACCGCCTGTATCCTGTAGTGCTGGTTATAGGGTCGGAACACCACATGATAAAAATCGCTGTGGTAAAACCGTTCATCCAGAATACGCACGTCCGGCATCACGCGATGGCGGTTGTACCAATCAAGCGCCCGTGCGTGAAATGGCTTGACATAGAGTCGATTCCACTCGTTTTGGACTGTTTCCACCACTTCTGGAATCACAAATTCTGGAATCACGAACGTCGGTAGCAGATGTTCGTTGACCCCATTAAATACATTGTTTTCCGAAGGAATGATCGCGTGCAAGGCGCGCAGCAATTCCGGAATCAGAACCTCCCGGGTGAGACCGAGGCAGCATAATTGACGAAGAGAAGCGAGAGCCTTGGCGCGTTTCATCGTTTAATCCAAGCCGTGGGTTAACCGGGCGGTAACCGTTCACACCCCTTCCCCCAACCTCCTCCCGCAAGGGAAGGGGGAGCTTAGCAACGGGTTGCTTCCCAAGACGCCATCCCCCCTTGTGACAACAGCGGCGGCGCCGATTACTTGCGGCGCCCGTATTCGATCACTCTTTCCACCTTTTCGATCGCGTCCGCTCGCATCCGCTCTGTTGTAACTCTTCTCAAATGTCCCCTGCCCAGGGGACAGCATTTTTAACATTATAGCCAAACTATTAGGGCTATGACTTCAACCGCGTAACTTTTATACAGGTTACACAGTTAAAATCGTAGCATGTTGATTAATAAATAATATTTATTTCCTTTCGGGATACATGCCCCGTAGGCCGCCGCAGGTGTTCAACATCCGGACAGACGGTCTTCAGCGAGCGCTTGCGGTAAGGGCGCTTGGGGTTCGGAAGCATAGGGGGAATTTTATGATTCACGACGCGCGTCGGCAGGGCGTTGTCTTTCCGCTGATCATGCTGCTGGCGCTGGGGGGATGCGCGGCCAAGCAAAGTGTGGCGCCGGGAGAATTGCCTATCGGTTCCCGGATTAGTCTGCCCGGAAACATCAAGGCGCTGGGCGATGTCGCCTGCGAATTCTACAAGGCCGGCGAGAAGCAGAACCTGGAGCAATTCGAAATTCGCTGTCCCGGTTGGGAACGTCCCGCCGGGCAGGTGTGGCGCGGCGCCCTGTCGCGCCCGGCGATCAACTGGCAACAGCGCTTTCTGGACAACAGCGACCTGGCCCAGTCCATTGAGGCGGAAGCACACTGCGGCGCGTCCGAATCGACCCGCGTTCTCGACGACCAACCCGCCAGCCTGCGCCGCTGCGTCACCCACAACGGCGGTTTCCCCTATCTGCTCATCGTTGCCGGGAGCGACAACCAGACCTTCGTGCTCTGGGGGCCGGCGCATCTGGCGCCGCTGTTCGAGGGCTTTATCCTGAGTTCGCGCCCCGGCGCGGGCCAGGTCAAACTGGCCGGCACGCAATCCCAACTGATCGCGCTGGCCGAGCAGGCCATCTTGGCCAAAGGCCAGGCCATCGGCCTGGAGGACATGGGGCAGTTCGTCGCGCTGGACGAACTCAGCACCCTGTACAACTCGGCGAAAAATCACCAACGGGCGCTGGAACTGGCTCAGCGAGCGCTGGAAGTTCACGAACGCATCAAGGGGGCGAACGACGCCGGCGCCGGCTACCTGGCGGCGCGGATCGCCCGCGAACTGAGCCGCCTGCAACCGGGGGCCGCCGACGCCATGTTCCAGCGCGCCGAGCGATTGGTTCAAGCGTCGGCCAACCCCGCGGATCGCCCGGAGTTTCTGGTCTACCGGGCCTGGCATGAATTGAGCCGGGGCAATCGGGCGCAAGCCGATCGGGATGCAACCGAGTCCTGGGAATTGAGTCGGGCGGCGGCGGGGCGATCCCGGCAAGGGGAGCGGAATCCGCGCATCGCGCATTCGTTGATCGGGGTGGGGGACGTGTATGTCGAACTGGGCAAGCTGGCGGAAGCCCAGTCCGCTTATCAACAGGCGCTCAAAATTTTCGACGCGGCGCGGGGCGGCGACTATCACTGGGTCGGGCAAAGTCACGAACGCCTGGCCGAGGTTTATCGTCGCCAGCAGGCCTTTGGGTCGGCCCGCGCTCAAGCCCAGGCGGCGGTGGATCTGAAACGCGCTCTGTTCGGCGAGGGGCGGGCGCTGGCCGAGGCGCTGATGGTTCAGGCCGCCATCGAGCGCGACGCGGGCCAAGCTCGGCAGGCGTTGGCGTTGTGGCGCACGGCTCGGGACATGCTATCGAACGATCGGGCCACGCTGGCGCAATTGCGCACCGAGGACATCGAGGGTTATCTGGATTTGCTGTTCGATCTGGCGGAAACCGATGCGGCCACGGACGGCAACGCATTGCTGGACGAAGCCTTCGCGGTTTCGCAGTTGGGGCAAGCGCCAGCCGCCGGGCGCGCGGTCACCCAGGCGGCGGCGCGGCTGGCCGAGTCCGATCCGGCGGTGCGGGAGGCCGCGCGAGCGTTGCAGGATGCGTTGAGGATTCGCCAGGACACTCAATATGAGCTGGGTCTGGAGCAGGGCAAGCCGGTCGCGGCGCGAAACGCCGCCCGGGAGGCAGCGCTCAAAGCCAGGCTGCGGGCGGCGGCGGCGGACTATCGGCAGCGGGAAGAACGTTTGCAGATTCAGTTTCCGCGTTATGGCCGCCTGGTGACGCCAACCCCGCTGAACGCGGCGGCCGTCGCCAAACTGCTGGGGCGCGACGAGGCGTTGTTGCGAATCCTGCCGGGTAAAAATGCCACCTGGGTGTTTCTTGTCAAGACGGATGGAACCTTGCGCGGCGCGGCTTTGAAGCTGTCGGCGGCGCAATTGACCACGGAGGTCGAGTGGCTGCGGACTGGCGTGGACGGCGGCTCCGGCCAGCTTCCCGATTTCGATTTGGCGCGGGCCCATGCGCTGTACCGGCAACTGCTGGGGCCAATGGAATCGGCGTTGGCCGGTGTCCAGCACCTGATCGTTGTGCCGGAAGGGGCGCTACTGAGTCTGCCGCCCGCGCTGCTGGTGCGCCGGCCCCCGGCGGATTCCCGCGACTATCGCGGGGCAGGGTGGCTGATTCGCGACATGGCGCTCAGTTTATTGCCATCGGTGGTGGCCTTGGAGCAATTCCGTCAGGTAGCCGAGGCTTCGCGGGCCAGCCAGCCCTTCATCGGATTTGGCAATCCCCTCTTTACCGAGCAAGCCGGCGCTGCGCCTGGCGACGGCGCCGCCGCCCCAGTCGGACAGAGTTGTCCATTGGCCGCCGAGAGTCTCGGCCGCTTGCCGCCTCTTCCGGAAACCGCGATCGAGTTGCGAACGCTGGCCCGCACCCTGGGCGCCGCTCCGAGCAGCGTGGTGTTGGGCCGCCAGGCGACGGTATCCGCGGTTCAGACCAGCGCTCTGCGAAATTACCGCATCGTCGCGTTCGCCACGCACGCTTTGTTACCGGGAGAACTGGACTGTCTGGCGGAACCGGCTTTGGTGTTGACGCCCCAGGCCGGGGCCAAGTCGGGCGACAACGGCCTGCTAACCGCCAGCGCCGTCGCCGACCTGAAGCTGGACGCGGAATGGGTGTTGCTGTCGGCCTGCAATACCGCCGGAGGGAGAGGCGGTCTGCGCGGCGAGGGATTATCCGGTTTGGCCACCATGTTCCTTTACGCGGGTAGTCGGGCGCTGCTGGCTTCGCACTGGAACGTGGTTTCGGAACCCACGGTCTTTTTAACCACCCGGACGTTCGAGGCATATCGGAAAGCGCCAGGTCGGGGACGGGCGGAGGC
Organism: Candidatus Competibacter sp.; assembly: GCA_029624815.1. Lineage (GTDB taxonomy): Bacteria > Pseudomonadota > Gammaproteobacteria > Competibacterales > Competibacteraceae > Competibacter. The sequence goes on along the minus strand of JARSSH010000010.1, from coordinate 95,653 downwards.
GCTGCGCCAGGCGCAACTGGCGTTGATGGACCAGCCGGACCGGTCGCATCCGATCTTCTGGGCGGCGTTTACCCTGATTGGTGAAAGTAGCCCACCGCCATGATGCCTTGCTGGCGGAAAAGGTTGTCGCTCGCTTACCCGATATATGCAATTCAATCAGGACGGTTCGACCATGAAGCCTTGGCTATTTCATCGTAACTCCGGATTCTGGGTTCAGATTGTCGCCTTGACCGTTGCCGGTTTGCTCTTGGCGCTATGGCCAGACTGGGGAGATGCGCCAAAGGCGCAAACTGTATTGCCGACTTTATCGCCAACCAGCCATCACTTCGGAACCGTTACCGTCGGCAATACCCGAGGCCCCGTCGTCTTTACGGTCAACAACTCGTTATTGACCAATATGTCGATCGCCAGCGTTCAAACGACCGCGCCGTTTTCGGCCGTCAATGGCTGTCCTGGCGTTCTAGCCCCCGGAGCGTCCTGCACCGTTCAAGTCAGCTTTACGCCGGTCAGCGCCGGGAGTCAGGGCGGAACCCTGAGCGTCGATTGGGATACCGTATTACCCCCGCCGCCGCCCGGCGAGGTTAATCCAAGCGGGACGCTGATTGCGAATCTGGCCGGTGTTGGAGCCGGTGCTGGAACATCGCCCTTGGTGGCGGTCAACGACGCGGCCACGACGGCGCGGGACACGGCGGTGGGGATCGCCGTGCTGGCCAACGACACGGGCGGCGCGCCGCCGCTGAGCATTCAAGCGGTGGGTTCCCCGGCGCACGGCGCGGCCGTGATCGGCGGGGGGATCGTGACCTACACCCCGGCGGCGGGCTACGTCGGCGCGGACAGTTTCAGCTACACGGCGCGGGACACGCTCGGCCAAACCGCCAGCGCCACGGTGACGGTGACGGTGACGGCGACCGCGCCGCCCTTGGTGGCGGTCAACGACGCGGCCACGACGGCGCGGGACACGGCGGTGGG
>JARSSH010000010.1:90913-94584 GCA_029624815.1 Candidatus Competibacter sp. | reverse complement strand
GGGGACGACGGGGACGACGGGGACGACGGGGACGACGGGGACGACGGGGACGACGGGGACGACGAAGAGGGGTTGGAAGATAGCACCGACAATCCCAATGCCATGGAAGTTGGCGCCGTGATCGACAATCTATGTTCCAGCGGAGCGGGCAGCGCCAATTTCCTGCGAGATTGCGAAGCGCTAATCGACAACCCCAACCCAGGGTCCGCGCTGGAGCAGATCACGCCCAACACCATGGGCAACGCGCCCACCGTCACACAAACCAATGCTCAGACTCAGATGTTTAATATTCGATCCCGGATGTCGTCCCTGCGCGCCGGAATCATGGGTATCGACATCGAGCGATTGAATATCCAGCGTGGCGGCTGGACGCTTTCCGGTCACGATTTGCGCTATTTGCTGGCCAGCGTGGACGGAGGTGGAACCCCCGGCGCGGAAGTTCCATCGACGGACTTGGGCAAGTTTGGGATATTCGCCAGCGGTTCGTTCAATTTTGGAGACCGGAACGGTACCGAGAATCAGACGGGCTTCGACTTCAGGACGATTGCCTTGGCGGTGGGTATCGATTATCGGTTTACCGAACGCTTGGTTTTGGGGTCGGCCTTTTCGTATGTGGCCAACGAAAATAACGGCGCCGGCAACAGCGATTCCCTGGATACCCAGGGTTATAGCTTGTCGTTGTATGGAACCTATTACCAATCGGACAATTTTTATATTGAGGGCATCATCGATTACGGCTGGAACGACTACGACCAGCAGCGCAACGTGCGTTATCGGTTGTCGGACGTCGACGTACAGCAGCAATTCACCAGTCGTTACGGTGGCAAACAGTTCTTCGTCGATCTGGGCGCCGGGTATAACTTCACGCGCGACAACTGGATCTTCGGCCCCAAGATCCGCCTGAGTTATCTCGATATGCAGGTCGATTCGTTCAGGGAACGAGCCAATAACGACGGCGCGGGTTCCGCTTGGGCGGTGGCGATCGGCGAGCAGAACCTGCAATCGCTGGTTTCCCATGTGGGCGGGCAGGTCAGCTATCTGATCGAGCAGCCGTGGGGTACGTTGCAACCGCAAGCGGAGTTGAGCTGGCTGCATGAGTTCAAGAGCAACAACCGCTTGGTGAGCGGCCAGTTTGTCGAGGGGGCCGTCGGTCCCGACAACCTGTTTTATCTGCTCGTCGATCCGATCGATCCAAATTATTTTGAGTTGGGTTTGGGAGTGACGGCTCGGTTCAACAGGGGGCCGACGGCTCTGCTTCAGTATCGTACCCTGTTCGGTTACGATCACTTGAATCAGAATGCCATTACCGCGCAATTTCGTTGGGAGTTTTGAGCGGTGGACGGGCTGTTTGGCGGCGCCCCAATGCCGAATGCGGCCAGGGAGGGCAGGGTGGGCGTCCTACCATGTCCGAGGCTGGAACTGGGCGTCGTTGAGAATCACCACGCTGTCACCCGACTGCGCCAGAACAAACAGTCCCTGCCGGTAGGCGTAGCGCCCTACCTCGCGAGGAATCACCATCGCCGCCACCGCGCCCAATACCCGTGCGTCGGCATAGCGCGGCAACAGGCGTTTGAATTTGCCCAACCGGTCGAGGTGCTCGTTGACGTCCGCTTGGGTCAATTTGCTTTTCACCTCCACCAGCACCACCTCGGCGCCGTTCACCACCAGCAGGTCGATCTGCATCCCACCATCCGGTTCTTCCACCGACACGTCGGCATGAACTTCGCGCGCCGCGATCCCCCAAGTCCGGAACAGCCGCACCAGCGCCGGGCGGACCAACCCTTCGACGAATTCCCCCAGCCGGTTGCCCAGCTTGCCCAATTGTTCGTCCAACTGCTTCATCCGCCGGTCCGCCGCTTGCGATTGTTCCCTCAACAAGCGATCGGTTTCCTGGAACTTGCGGTCGGTTTCCTGGAACTTGCGGTCGGTTTCCTGGAACTTGCGGTCGGTTTCCTTTTGCGTTTCGAGCAGTTCGCGCAACAAGGTCCAAACCTCGTCCGAGGTCGCTGCGGTCATGGTGTCTCTCCAGGCTGGATGCGGGTCGTCAATCGGGTTCTGGAATCCAGGACCACAAGAAGGCGATGGAGTTTTTTCGGAACGGTTTTCTGTAAACCATAATTTCAGGGTAAAGGCAATGAATCGGCACCGCTCGCAATCCTTTTTGATCCACCTGCTGGCGCTGGGCCTGCTGGTCTTTTTCGGACTGGCGGGAGTGAGTCGGGCCGCCGATCCGGCGCCGGCGGACAGCCCGCCCGCCGCGCGGCGTACTACCCTGGCCGACTTGCCGCCCGCCGCGCAATACACCGTTTCCGCCCAGTTTGGCCGGGACGATCCCGCGTATCACGTCGATGGCAGCGCTCCCACGCCGCAGGCGAACAACCCCCGTCAAGGGTTGAGCGCGAGCCTCAGCCCGACTGCGCTACAGGTGCGCGCCGGCGAGATCGACTGGAATCTGACCCTGACTGGCTGGGGCCGGGACGGCGCGTTGATGCGGCCTGCCTTGAATCCTGCTCCGGTTCAACAGGCCAATCGGGTGGAATACACGAATGGCGATTTGACGGCTTGGTACGTCAACGGGCCATTGGGCTTGCAACAGGGCTGGACGGTGCGCGAGCGCCCGGCGGGCGAGGGCGAGCTGACGCTGACCTTGCGTTCGCAAGGACTGGCAGCCCAAGCCGACGCCGACGGTCGCAGCCTGACGCTGAACGATGATCACGGTATGACCCACTTGCGCTATGCCGGACTGCTGGCGTTCGATGCCAACGGGCGCGAGTTGCCGGCCCGGTTTGTGGTCGAGGGCGAACAAGTGCGGCTGGCGGTGAACGATGCCGGGGCGACTTATCCGCTGACCATCGATCCGTGGGTGCAAGTGGCCAAGCTGGCTACTGTTGCTGATGTTGGCGGCGGTGAATTGGGCTCTGCGGTGGCGGTGAGTGCTGACGGTGGAACCCTGGTTGCCGGTGCGCCCTACAACGATACTGGCGGTTCCAACCGTGGCGCGGTTTACATGTTCGTCCGCCCAGCGGGGGGTTGGGCTGGCGCCACCGAGACCGCCAAGCTCACCGCCAGCGATGGGGCGAATAATGACGGCCTAGGCATTACAGTGGCGATCAGCGCAGACGGGAGTGTTGTCATTGCTAGTGCGCGCGGCAATGACGCCGGTGGTTCCAACCGTGGCGCGGCCTACGTGTTCGTCCGCCCGGCGGGGGGTTGGGCTGACGCCACCGAGACCGCCAAGCTCACCGCCAGCGATGGGGCAGACGATGACTTCTTAGGATCCTCGGTAGCAATCAGCGCGGACGGCGGCACCGTCGTCGCCGGCGAGCACAGCAACGCCAGTTATCGTGGCGCGGCCTACGTGTTCGTCCGCCCGGCGGGGGGTTGGGCCACCGCCACCGAGACCGCCAAGCTCACCGCCAGCGATGGGGCCAGTTTCGAATATCTGGGTACTGCGGTAGCGGTGAGCGCGGACGGCGGCGTGATCGTCGCTGGCGCAACTTACAACGCGTCTCGCGGCGCGGCCTACGTGTTCGTCCGCCCGGCGGGGGGTTGGGCCACCGCCACCGAGACCGCCAAGCTCACCGCCAACATTGGGCCGAACTTCGATCAGTTGGGTTCGGCGGTAGCGGTGAGCGGGGACGGCGGCACCGTCATCGCCGGTGCACCCGGCA
>JARSSH010000010.1:0-90813 GCA_029624815.1 Candidatus Competibacter sp. | reverse complement strand
TCAACCTCGGCAACCCGACCAACGCCACCCTGGCCGTGGCCCAGGGCACCGGCACGATCCTCAACGACGACGCGATCGCCGGCCGGGCCGGTATCGCGTGGTCGGGCGAGCAATTCGTGGTGGTGGGCGACGGCGGCGCGATTTTCACCAGCGCCGACGGCGCGACCTGGACGGCGCGGACCTCCGGGACGACGCAAGACCTGCACGGCATTGCCTGGTCGGGCCAAGGCTTCGTGGCGGTGGGCGAGGGCGGCGTGATTCTGACCAGCGCCGACGGCGCGACCTGGACGGACCCGGTCTCCGGGACGACGAGCGCCCTCCGGGCGGTGGCCTGGTCGGGCGACCGGTTCGCGGCGGTGGGCGCGGGGGGAACGATCCTCACCAGCGCCGACGGGTTGACCTGGACCGACCGGACGCTCCCGACGGGCGCGGCGGACCTGTACGGGGTGACTTGGGCGGGCGACCGGTTCGCGGCGGTGGGCGCGGGGGGAACGATCCTCGCCAGCGCCGACGGCGCGGCCTGGACGGCGCACGTTTCCGGGACGACGGACGACCTGTACGGGGTGGCCTGGGTGGGGGGCCAGTGGGCGGCGGTGGGTAGCGGCGGCGCGGTGTTGACCAGCGCCACCGGCGCGGCCTGGACGACGCACGTTTCCGGGACGACGGACGACTTGTACGGGGTGGCCTGGTCGGGCGGCCACTTCGCGGCGGTGGGCGGCGGCGGCGCGCTGCTGACCAGCCCCGACGGCGCGGCCTGGACGGCGCACGACGTTGGGACGACGGACGATCTCCATGGGGTGGCCTGGTCGGGCGATCGGTTCCTGGCGGTGGGCGCGAACGCGACGCGCGTGACCTTCGCCCGGCCGTGGGGCGACGAGCGATCCCTGATCCGCGACCGCTGGACCCTGGTCGGGCCGCCGGCCGAGCCGCCGGCGCCGGCCACGGTGCGCGGCGCGTTCGAGACCCGCCCGAGCGGCGCCTACGGGGCCGACTGGACGGCGTGGCGGCGGGACGCCAACGCCGATCAATACGTCCTGCTGGAGTCGAGCGACCCGGTGGCGCCGGGGGTCGGCTACTGGTTGCGCCAGGGCCACGCCGACGCGGCCACCCTGGCGCTGACCGTCGGATCGGCCGCGCCGGTCGCGTTCGGCAATCCGAACTGCCCCTCGACCGCCGGCTGCCACGAAATCGCCCTGACCGCCCTGGCCGGCGACGCCCTGTTCAATCTGGTCGGGATGCCGTTCCCCTATCCGGTCGGCTGGTGGGAGGTTCGGGTCGAGGTGGACGGGGTGGCCTACCCGCTGGACGCCGCCCGCGATCCCGTCACCCAGGCCCGTTACGTCGCGCCGACCTACTGGGTCTGGAACGGCAACGGCTACGACGCCCACGATGGCCACACCCCCGGCATGGTCGGCCTGCTGCAACCCTGGCAGGGGGTATGGGTGCAAGTCGAGGCCGCCAGCTTCGGCCACACGGTCAAGCTGTTGATCCCGCGGATTCCCAAGTACGGCCACGTTCCGGCGGTCCCGACGACCCCGGCGGCGCCCGCGTCCCGCCCGATCGAAGGCGGGCCGGCGCTGTTGGACTGGCTGATCGCGCCCGCCGTGGCCGAACCGGCGCCCGCCGACCGGGCCTGGCACGTCCGGCTGATCGTCGAGGAACCGACCCTGGGTCTGCGCGACCGCAACAACGTGCTGGGCCAACTGGCCGATGGCGCGGTCGGTTACGACGTACACGACCTGCCCGAGCTGGCGCCGTTTGGTTCGCCCTTTCTGACGGTGGTGTTCCCTCATCCCGACTGGGGGCCGCGGGCCGGCGACTACGCCAGCGATTACCGTCCCGATCGCGACCTCCGGGCGCCCGGCCGGCCGGCGGCGGACTGGCGCTTCGAGCTGCGCGCCGACCGGGCCGGCTATCCGGCGCGGTTGCGCTGGGAAGGGCCGCCGGACGTGCTGAGCCGTTCCGAACTGCTCGACGAGGACACCGGGGCCCGCTACCCGGCCGACGATCCGGCGGCCCTGCGCGACGGCGCGCCCGCCACCCTGACCACCCCGACCCGCCGCTTTATCTGGCGCTTCGTCGGCCAACCGAGGCTGGAACCATGACACCGCAACCGTCCCCGCATCCGGCGTTGCTCCCTTACGGCCATAAGGTCGTCTCGGCCGCCGCCGCCGCCCGGCTGATTTGCGCCGGTCAGCACGTCTTCGTCGGCACGGCCTGCGCCACGCCGAAAACCCTGGTGGCCGCGTTGGAGGATCTGCCCAATCCGCCCGCCGATGTCGAATTGGTGCATTTCATCACCACCGACGCGGTGCCGTATCGCGAAAATCGTTCCGTCACCAAGTACCATCACCGTACCTTCTTCGTCGGTTCGGACATTCGGGCGGCGGTCAAACAGGGTTTGGCGGAATACGTGCCCATCTCCATCGTCCAGGTGCCGAGGTTGATCGAGCTGGGCCGTATTCCGATCGACGTCGCCCTGATCCAGGTTTCGCCGCCGGACGAATTCGGGTATGTCAGCCTCGGCGTTTCGGTCGATGTCATCCCGGCGGCGCTGGAGCGGGCCGGGCTGGTGATCGCCGAGGTCAATCCCCACATGCCCCGCAGCATGGGGTATTCGACGGTTCATATCAGTCAAATCGACAAGCTGGTGCCGATCGATACTCCGGTGACCGAATATATCCATCCGGCGGTCAAGGTCGAGGCGGTCGAGCGCATCGCCCGTTACATCGCCAGCCTGATCGAGGACGGCTCCACCCTGCAAATCGGTCTGGGACGCATTCCCAATGAAGCGCTCAAATATCTGCAAGACCGGCGCGATCTCGGCGTTCATTCCGACGTCGTCACCGACGCGATCATTCCCCTGCTGGAAAAAGGCATTCTGACCGGACGCAAGAAGACCGATCATCGCGGTAAGATCGTCACCAGTTTGGCCATTGGCACCCGCCGGCTTTACGACATCATCAACGGCAACCCTCTGTTTTCCTTCCAGCCCATCCAGGTGGTCTGCCGGCCCAATCTGATCGCGTCGCAGTATCGGATGGTGTCGGTGTCGCAGGCGTTCGCGATCGACCTGACCGGCCAGGTCTGCGCCGATCAGTTCGAAGGGGAATACTACGGCGGGGTGGCGGCGCAGGGCGAATTTCTGCGCGGCGCGGCGCGTTCGCCCGGCGGCAAGCCGATCATCTGCCTTACCGCCACCACCGACGACGGGGAAACCTCGCGCATTCGCCCGGCGTTGGGGACCGATGAAGGCGTGGTCGTCTCCCGCGCCGATGTCCATTACGTGATCACCGAATACGGCATCGCCTATCTGTTCGGCAAATCCATTCGCGAGCGGGCCATTGCGTTGATCGAGGTGGCCCACCCCCGGTTCCGCCCCTGGCTGCTGGAGGAAGCCAAGAAACTGAGGTACGCGCCCGCCGATCAGCGGCTCGAAAACCTGCGCGCCTATCCCGTGGAGGACGAACGGACGATCACCCTCAAAAACGACCGATCGGCACGATTGCGGCCGGCTACCGCCACCGATGCCGCCGCTGTCCGCGAGCTGTTTCACCATCTTTCCAAGGATGATGTGTATACCCGCTTCTTCCAGCGGGTGCAGGGGCTGTCCAATCGCGATGTGCAGCGGCTGTGCAATGTGAACTACGAAACCGAAGTCGCCTTCGTGGCGACGACCGGCCCTCGCGAACACGAGGAGATCGTGGGGCACGCCTGTTACTTTCTCAATCCGTCCATCAACTTGGCCGAGGCCGCGTTCATGATCAACCCGTCATGGCAGGGCGTCGGTCTCGGCGCCGCGATGCAACGACGGTTGATGGAGCACGCCAGCACGCGCGGCATCCGGGGATTCGTCGCCGAAATCCTGCCGAACAATAAAAAGATGGTCAATCTAGCCAAGATTTGTTGCGACAACGTCACCACGGAACGGGATGAGGACACCCTGCACGTCACCATGTTGTTCTAATCGATCCGCCCGGAAAGGGCGCCATGCCGTTGGTCGCCCTGGGTCCATGCCACCAGAAGGTCAAGGCAATGACATCCTTTCCGCCCTGAAGGGTGAGGATTCCTGACTTCACAATCAGGGTTTCCTGCTTCACCGAGTCGAACCAATGGCCGCTTTCGCAACAACTGGGATTACCGTCTCTCCACAGGCCAAAACCGCCAGCCCGGCGGCTTTGATATTACGCGCCGCGTCGCCAAATCCAGCCGGCCGGCCGGCGGCGGACTGGCGCTTCGAGCTGCGCGCCGACCGGGCCGGCTATCCGGCGTTGCTCCCTTACGGCCATAAGGTCGTCTCGGCCACCGCCGCCAGTCATGACCTTATAGAGAAGTTCTCTGACCATGATGCACCTTGACGCCGAACGTCTTGTCGCTTTCCTCCAACAACAGGTGGCGATTTTCAAGGATTTTCCTCCCGACAGGCTGGGGGAGTTGGTCGACGGTTCCCAAGTCACCACCTACGAAGCCAACCAAGCCATCGTCAAATTTGGCGAGGAAGGCTGGTTCATCGGGGTGTTGATCGACGGGGTAGCCAAGGTTTGCCATACCGACGACAGCGGCCAAACCTATCTGCTCGGCACCTTAAGTTCTGGCGACATTTTCGGCGAGATGGCGGTGATGACCGGCGAGAAGCGCATGGCCGACATCATCGGCGTCGATCGCTGCACGGCTCTCCTGATCCCGCTGGCGCTGTTTTCGTCCGTGCTGGCGACCCATCCGCCGGCGGTCCGGTTTCTGTCGAGGATCATTTCGGAGCGATCCCGCCAACTGGGAACGCTGGACGCGCGGAAGGAGACCAAGTCCTCGGTCCTCGGGAAAAGTGACGATTCCCACGGTTTGAGCCCGCGCGGCGACACGCCGGAAAAACTGCTGGTCCCAATCGAGGTGTCGGCCCATCACGTCCATCTTTGTCAGGAACATGTGGAAGCCCTGTTTGGCCCCGGCCATCGATTGACCCCGGCCATGACCCTATCCCAGCCCGGGCAATTTACCTGCCGGGAACAGGTGAACCTGATTGGACCCCGGGGACGGATCGACCGCGTGCGGGTGATCGGCCCGGCGCGCAACCTGACCCAGGTGGAAATTGCCATGACCGAGCAATTCAAACTGGGAATTTTGCCGCCGATTCGCGAATCGGGCGATGTCGAGCAAAGCCCAGGCATCCTGCTTGAGGGTCCGGCTGGAACGGTCAGTCTCGATAAAGGCGTGATTTGCGCGCTGCGACACATTCACCTGTCGCCCGAGGACGCGCTGCGATTCGGCCTGCGCGACCAGCATCGGGTGCGCGTGCGGGTGGAAGGCAACCGCGAGCTGATTTTCGGCGACGTGCTGGTGCGGGTGCATCCGAATTTCCGCCTGGCCATGCACATCGATACCGATGAAGCCAACGCGGCCAACATCGGAGCGGGGGCCGTGGGTTATATCGATGGGCTCCAAAGCTGACCGGTCAAGAGGTTATACCGTTTCTCAATAGATTTTATGATTCAGAGGGGTAGGGCGGGTTAGGGCGTCGGCCCGTAACCCGCCGATTTGATTGTGACTTCGGCGGGTTACGCTGCGCTAACCCGCCCTACGCGGGAAATATAAAACTTACCGGGAATTGGTATTAGCCTCGTTGCTCCCTCGCTCCCGCGAGCGGGTGGGGTTATTTTGACGTCGCCTTGATCCGAGTGGTCAATTCACCAGCTTGCACGCGCTGCCAGTAAAAATCCACCAGCGGATCGTTGGGATAGCGGAACCGCAAGCGCGCGAAACGGTGGCTTGCCTGAGGATTGCCGGCGGCCAACAGCGCGTAGGCTTCGGCGTATTCCTCCATCAAGTCATCCGGTTCGCTCCCGGCCAACAGTGGGTTGAATACCGACAGCGCCTGCTGCTTGCCCTTGACCACCACCCGCCCCATGGGTCGAAACCACAGTTTCCCATCTCCTATCTGAGCCCGAGTCACTCCGCTGATCGCGACGCGGGTGCCGAAGTAGGTATTCAGGCCCTCCAACCGCGAAGCCGCGTTTACCGCATCGCCGATGGCGGTGTACTCCAGTCTGGCCGTCGAGCCGAAATTGCCCACCGTGACTTCGCCGCTGTGAGCTCCAATTCGGGTCTGGCCGAAGGCGACCGGCCGACCGTCGGGATCGGTCGCCGCTCGGCGAAACGCCTCGGCGAATGCATCGAGCGCCAGGGCGCAGCGCACGGCGCGCAGGGCATGATCGGCCTGGATCACCGGAGCGCCGAACAAGACCATGATCCCATCGCCCAAATACTTGTTCACCGCGCCGCCGTGATCGAGGATGATTTGGGTCATGCCTTCCAGGTAGCGGCTCAACAGATGCACCAGCGTGGTCGGGGGCAGCATTTCGGAGATCGCGGTGAACCCGGCGATATCGCTGAACAGAACCGTGATTTCCCGCCGCTCGCCTTGAAGGCGCAACAGATCGGGATCGGCCACTAATTGCTTTACCCAGGCGGGATGCAGGTAACGGGAAAAGGCGCCGTAGATGAAACGTTTCTGGCGGCGTTCCTGACGACCGGCCTGAGCGTAGGACCACCAGGCCGTGCCCAGCAGCGCCAGCGACGGCCCCGCCAGCGGCACCAGCGCCCCTCCTTGGCGATACCACCAGAATCCCAGCGCCCAACAACCGGACAACAGCACCAGAGTCGATCCCAGACCGACCCAGGCGGGCCAGTCCAGCCGCGTCAGGAGTATGCTCAACGCGGCGGCCGCCAGATACAGGCCCAGCGCCCCCCAAGGCGACGATACGAGCAGATGTCGTCCTTCCCGTAACTGCGCCAAGGCATGCGCCTGGATCGCGACGCCGGGCATCCGCCCCTGGCGGTCGCCGAGCAGGACGGCGAACGGCGTTTTCAACATGTCTTCACCGCTCATCGGCAACTCCGCTCCGATCAGGACGGTTTTGCCTTCCAGCCAGGCCGCCGGCAATGCGGTGACCAGATGGATCGGATAGCGTTTGAAGGCGCTGATCAAGTCGTCCGCCGCGGCGTCGGGGGCCAGACCACGGTAGCGCAAGAGAACGTCGGCATCCGTCGTTAGGGCGGTACCCGCCAGGGCGGCGGCCAATCCTGGCGTGAATCGGCCGTCCGGCGCGATCCGGCCTGGAAACAGCGTGCGGATGACGCCATCCACGTTGTCCACCGGCAAATTGACGTATCCTCGCGGCAATCCGGTGGTGAAGGCATCCAGGAATTCCTGCTGCTCCTGAGTCAGATGTTCCTGGTCGGCATAGGCCACCACCACGGGTACAGTGGAGTTGCGCAAGGCTTCCGCCAACATCCGGTCGGCGGCGGGCTCGGTCGGCCGGTCGAACAGGATATCCAAACCAATGGCTCGCACTCCCTTTTGATTCAGCGTGACGATCCACTCGGCAAGAGAAGCACGGTTGATCGGGGATCGGTAGGGAAACTGGCTTAGAGTATCCTCGGTGACCGTGAGCAGCACCAAGTCGTCGGGTGGCGGTTGGCGCGGGGTCATCAACGCTATCCGCAAGTCGCCAACCCAGTTTTCCGCCTGTCGTAACGGACCTTGCGCCACCAGCAACCATGCGAGCATGGCTATCCCCAGAGCGGAGGTGGCGAACAGGAGCCAATCGTGGTGTTGGTCGTTCATGAAGGGGTCTGGTTTAAATCCAGCGCGGAGCAACTAAACTCTTTACAAGAGTAGCCGAGATTTGACGGTGAGCATCAGAAATCTCATGCTTTTCAGCGATTTTCGGCAAGGATTCCACCCGGACCCGGTTTTCGGGCTTCAGGGCGGGGACGGGTCACCTCGTGGGTTCCTTGCGAAAGTCGTTTAACCTGGTCTTCGAGAGGTTCGCCAATGAACACGCAGGGCATGGTCGGGGTTGTGACGGCATCGCTCGGATTGGTTTTGTCGTTGGGGGCGTCGCCGCCGGTCGAGGCGGGACAGTGGGTCGTGATCGCCGCCGAGCAAAGTTCGTTGCGGAAAGGCGCCTTGCTGGATAGCAAGCAGCCGGTGAAGCTGGCCGAGGGGGCGCAACTGACCCTGCTGGCCGAGGATGGGAAAACGCTCAAGCTGATCGGGCCGTATTCGGGCGTGCCGGACTCAGGCGGATCGAAAGGAGAGGAGAGCAGCAACCTGGAAGCCATCTCCAGACTGTTGCGGGGGCATCGGGAGTCGGCCTCGACGCTTGGCGTCATGCGCGGCGGTAGTTCGCTTGGCGTCATGCGCGGCGGCGGCTTGCGGGACGCATCGACCACCAATCTCATTAACGTGGATCATTCGGGAGATCACTGTCTGACGGGGGAAACGGTTGTGCTGTGGCGCGGCGGCATCGCGCATTCGGAGCAGGTCACGCTGCTGGCCGACGCCCACGGCACGCCGCCGCTGGCCAGCTTTACCTGGCCGGCCAGCGAGGCGCGCTGGCCGCTATCGAGCGGCTCTTTCGAGGATGGTAAGAGTTATCTGCTACAACGATCCGGCCAGTCGATCCGGTTGCGTATCCACAAGAGGATGGAACCGGCGGCCAATCCAGCGGCGCTGGCCGGATGGATGGCGAACAACGGCTGCAAGGCGCAAGCCCTGAGCGTGCTGGCGACATTGGCCGAGGGAGAATAAAAGGGGCTTTCGCAAAGGGCCTCTCTCCTTCGAGTCGCAATGCCTGGCGCGAAATGGATGGCTGGCGTCGATCGCTCCTGCTGTCGCCAGCCACCGGGTTACCCGACTGCGCTCAAACCGGCAAATCCGATCTTCCCATCAGATACTCGTCCACCGCCCGGGCGCACTGCCGGCCTTCGCGGATCGCCCAGACCACCAGCGACTGGCCGCGCCGCATGTCGCCGGCGCTGAAAACCTTATTGAGCGAGGTTTGATAGCCGCGAGTATCGGCGCGCACGTTGCCACGCGGGTCCAGCGCGACGTTCAGCTCCCGCAACATTCCCTCGTGGATGGGGTGAACGAAACCCATGGCCAGCAGCACCAGACCGGCCGGAATTTCGAACTCGCTGCCCGGCACCTCCAACATAGTCTGCCGACCATCGACCGAGCGCCATTCCAACCGAACCAGCTTGATGGCGCTGACCTGCCCGTCCCGTCCCGCGAACGCTTGGGTGGCGATCGACCAATCCCGCTCGCAGCCTTCTTCCTGAGAGCTGGAGGTACGCAGCTTCAGTGGCCAGTTCGGCCAGGTCAGCAGCTTGTTTTCGTGCAGGGGCGGCTTGGGCATGATCTCCAGTTGGGTCACTGAACGCGCGCCCTGCCGGATCGATGTGCCCACGCAGTCGGAACCGGTGTCGCCACCGCCGATGACCACCACGTCCCTACCGCTGGCGAGAATTTCCTCATCGACGAGTTTCTGGCCCGCTACCCGGCGGTTTTGCTGGGTCAGGAACTCCATGGCGAAATGAATACCCCGCAGCTCACGGCCCGGCACGGTTAGATCGCGCGGCAGCTCCGCGCCGCCGGCCAGCACCAGGGCATCGAATTCCGCCAGTAATTGGCGGGCGGAGATGTCGGGGCCGACATGGTTGTTGGGACGGAATTCGACGCCTTCGGCCTGCATCTGCGCCAGACGGCGATCGATCATTCCGGTTTCCAGCTTGAAGTCGGGAATACCGTAGCGCAGCAAGCCACCGATACGGTCGTTTTTCTCGAACACCACCACGCCGTGGCCCGCTCGCGCCAGTTGTTGGGCGCAGGCCAGCCCAGCGGGACCGGAACCGACCACGGCCACGCGCTTGCCGGTGCGATGCGCGGGGATCTGCGGCGTCACCCAGCCTTCGGCCCAACCCTTATCGATAATGGCGCATTCGATATCCTTGATCGTCACCGGCTGATCGTTGAAGTTCAGGGTACAGGACGCTTCGCAGGGAGCTGGGCAGATCCGCCCGGTAAACTCCGGAAAGTTGTTGGTGGAATGCAGCACGTCCAACGCCTCGCGCCAGTTGCCGCGATACACCAGATCGTTCCAGTCGGGGATGATGTTGTTGACCGGGCAACCGTTGTGGCAGTAGGGAATGCCGCAGTCCATGCAGCGCGAGGCCTGTTCGCGCACCCGCGGCTCGGGCAGGGGAAGCACGAAGTCGCGGAAGTGCCGGACCCGCTCCTCGACCGGGGAATAATCGTGATCGTGACGAGTAATTTCCAGAAAACCGGTTGGCTTACCCATAAGTCTCAAGCTCCCACAGCCATGTCGGCTGGCTCGTTGCGGCGCGCGACGCGCGCCTTGGCTTGCATATCCTGCAAAGCCCGACGGTAATCCAGCGGCATCACCTTAACAAATTTCGGCAGGGATTCGCGCCAGTGCTCCAAAACGCGGTGCGCCGGTTCGCTGCCGGTGTGCAAGTGATGGCGGGCCAGCAAAATTTGCAGCCGGCGGGCATCGTGGCGCAGCATGTCTTCCGGTAGTTCGGCTTCGGCCAAACCGCGCCAGTCGTCGCGCAATACCCGGACATTGAGTGTTTCCTCGATATCGCTCAACGGTCCCAATTCGACCATGGCCAAGTTGGCGCGACGGGCGAAATCGCCCGATTCATCGAATACGTAGGCCAAACCGCCGCTCATGCCGGCGGCGAAGTTGCGGCCGGTCGAACCGAGCACCACCACCACGCCACCGGTCATGTATTCGCAACCGTGATCGCCGACCCCTTCCACCACGGCCAGCGCCCCGGAGTTACGCACCGCGAAGCGTTCGCCCGCCACGCCGCGGAAATAGCATTCGCCGGCGATGGCCCCGTACAACACCGTGTTGCCGACAATGATGTTGTCCTCGGCTCGCAAGGTGCTTTCATGGGGCGGGTAGATGGCCATTCGCCCACCGCTGATTCCCTTGCCGACGTAGTCATTTGCCTCGCCGGCCAGTTCGAGCGTGACGCCGCGCGCCAGAAACGCGCCGAAGCTTTGGCCGGCGGTGCCCTGAAAGCGAATATGGATGGCATCGTCCGGCAACCCCCGGTGACCGTAATGCTTGGCCACCCGACCGGACAGCATGGCGCCCACCGTGCGATCGGTGTTGCGCACCCGCAGTTCCATGCGTACCGGCTGTTGCTCCTCCAGAGCCGGCCGCGCCTGGGCAATCAACTGACGGTCCAGCACGCTGTCCAGACCATGATCCTGCGACTCGCAGCGATAGACCGCCACGCCCGGAGGCGCTGGGGGGGTGGCCAGCAAACGGCTGAAGTCCAACCCGCGCGCTTTCCAGTGATGGATGGCCCGGCGCATGTCGAGCCGGTCGGAACGGCCGATCATCTCATTAAAGGTGCGGAAACCGAGTTGCGCCATCAGTTCGCGCACTTCCTGAACCAGGAAGGTGAATAAATTGATCACATGGGCCGGCTGGCCGGGAAAGCGCTTGCGCAATTCCGGATCCTGGGTGGCGACGCCCACCGGGCAGGTGTTGAGATGGCACTTGCGCATCATCACGCAGCCGGCGGCGATCAGCGCGGCGGTGCCGAAACCGAACTCGTCGGCCCCCAGCAGCGCGCCGATCACCACGTCGCGCCCAGTGCGCAGGCCACCATCGACCTGCACCGCGATGCGCCCGCGCAGATGGTTGCGCACCAGGGTCTGATGGGTCTCGGCCAGACCGATTTCCCAAGGCGAGCCGGCGTTCTGGGTCGAGGTCAGCGGGCTGGCGCCGGTGCCGCCGTCCTCGCCGGAAATGGTGACATGATCGGCATGGGCTTTGGCCACGCCCGCCGCCACCGTGCCGACGCCGATTTCGGAAACCAGCTTGACGCTGATGGCCGCCTCGGGATTGACGCTCTTAAGGTCGAAAATAAGTTGCGCCAGATCCTCGATGGAATAGATATCGTGGTGCGGCGGCGGAGAGATCAGGCCGACGCCGGGCGTGGAATGGCGGACCCGGGCGATCCAGTCGTTGACCTTGTGGCCGGGCAACTGGCCGCCCTCGCCGGGTTTGGCGCCCTGGGCCATTTTGATCTGAATGGCGTCGGCGTTGACCAAATACTCGGTGGTGACGCCAAAACGGCCGGAGGCGACCTGTTTGATCGCCGAACGCGAGGAATCGCCGTTTTCCAGCGGCTGGTAGCGTTCGGGATCCTCGCCGCCCTCGCCGGTGTTGGACTTGGCGCCGAGCTGGTTCATGGCGATCGCCAGGGTGGTATGCGCCTCCCAGGAAATCGAACCGAAGGACATCGCGCCGGTGGCCATGCGCTTGACGATCTCGCTGGCCGGCTCCACTTCGTCGAGCGACAGGGGCTGGTTGGCGAAGCGAAATTCGAACAGGCCACGCAGGCTGCGCAGGTGGTTGCCTTGATCGTTCATGGCCCGGCTGTATTGCTTGAACTGCCCGTAATCGCCGGAACGAACCGCGTGCTGGAGCAGGGAGATGGTTTCCGGAGTCCAGGCGTGTTGTTCGCCGCGAATCCGATAGGCCAGTTCGCCGCCCACATCCAAGGCGTTGCGATAAAGCAGGGCGTCGCCGAAAGCCAGCCGGTGCCGGCGCACCGCTTCATGCGCGATCTCATTCAAACCCACGCCTTCGATGACGCCCTGGGTGCCGGTGAAGAAGCGATGGACAAATTCGTCGGCCAACCCCACGACTTCGAAAATCTGGGCGCCGCAGTAGGATTGATACGTGGAAATGCCCATCTTGGACATCACCTTGAGGATGCCCTTGGAAATCGCCTTGGTGTAGTGCTCGTGGGCCTCGGCTTCGGTCAGCGGCTGGGGCAGGCGGGGGAGGGCGGCGGACAGGGTGTCGAGCGCCAGATAGGGGTTGATGGCCTCGGCGCCGTAGCCAGCCAGCAGACAGAAATCGTGCACTCGCTTGGCTTCGCCGGTTTCCACCACCAGGCCAACCTCGGTGCGCAGGCCGGTGCGGATCAGATGGTGGTGAACGGCGGCGGTGGCGAGCAGGGCGGGGATGGCGATGTGGTCGGCATCCAGCTTGCGATCGGAGAGGATCAGGATATTGTAGCCGCGGCGCACCACATCGGCCGCCTCGCGGCAGAGATCCCCCAAGGCCCGAGCCATGCCGTCGGCGCCGCGCTCAACCGGGTAGCAGATGCTCAGGGTCTGGGTGCGGAAGGCCCGATCCACATGATATTCGATGCGGCGAATTCGCTCCAGATCGGCATTGCCGAGAATCGGACGCTTGACTTCCAGCCGCTTGTGGGCGCCGCCGCTGGCGAGATCGAGCAGGTTGGGCCGAGGTCCGATCAAGGAGACCAGCGACATCACCAGCTCCTCGCGAATCGGATCGATCGGCGGGTTGGTGACCTGAGCGAACTTTTGCTTGAAATAGTCGGAGAGCAGCTTGGACCGGTCGGACAGCACGGCGGGCGGGATGTCGCGACCCATGGAGCCGATGGGATCCTCGCCGTTGACGGCCATCGGAATCAGAAAGGTTCGCAAGTCTTCCTGGGTATAACCGAACGCCTGCTGACGATGCAGCAGGGTTTGGGGGTCTGGGGCCATCGGTCCGATTTCGGCCGGCAGATCCTTGAGTCGGATCTGGGTGGCGTCCAGCCAGGTCTGGTAGGGATGTTTGGACGCCAACTGGGCCTTGATCTCGTCGTCGTCGATGATGCGGCCCTGTTCGAGGTCGATCAGCAGCATCTTGCCCGGTTGCAAGCGCCATTTCTTGACGATCTTCTCCTCGGGAACCGGTAGCACGCCCATTTCCGATGCCATGATCACCTGGTCGTCGCTGGTGACCAGGTAGCGGGCGGGGCGCAGGCCGTTGCGGTCCAGCGTGGCGCCGATCTGACGGCCGTTGGTGAAGGCGATGGCGGCCGGACCGTCCCACGGTTCCATCAAAGCGGCGTGGTATTCGTAAAACGCGCGGCGCTTGGGGTCCATCAGCGGATTATCGGCCCAGGCTTCCGGCACCATCAGCATCATGGCGTGCGGGAGCGAATAACCGCCGGACAGCAGCAGCTCCAGGGCGTTGTCGAAGGTGGCGGAGTCGGAGGCGCCATCGCCGATCAGCGGCCACAGCTTTTCCAGGTCCGCGCCGAGCAGGTCCGACGTCATGCTGTGGCGGCGGGCCAGCATCCAGTTGATGTTGCCGCGCAGGGTATTGATCTCGCCGTTGTGGCAGAGGTAGCGGAACGGTTGGGCCAGCGCCCAGGATGGGAAGGTGTTGGTGGAGAAGCGCTGATGCACCAGGGCCAGCGCCGATTCCATGCGCGGGTCGCGCAGTTCCGGGTAGTAGATACTTAGGTTGCGGGCCAAAATCATGCCCTTGTAGACGATGGTCCGCGCCGATAGCGAAGCGATGTAGAACTGCTGGCGCCCCAGCAATTCCTGATTCCAGATTGCGTTGTGAGCCTGCTTGCGAATGACGAACAGCTTGCGTTCGACCGCATCGCCGGCCGGGCAGTCCGGAGCGCGCCGGACAAACACCTGGCGGATGACCGGTTCGGTGGGGCGCACGCTGTGGCCCAGACAGGCATTGTCGACCGGCACGTTCCGCCAACCCAGCAGTTGGAAGTTTTCGGCGGCGAGGGCGCGGCGCAACGCGGCTTCGCTCTGGGCGTGGGCGTTCGCGTCCCTGGGGAAAAACACCATGCCCACCGCGTATTCGCCGGGCGCGGGCAATTCAAAACCCAGCGAGGCGCATTCGGAGCGCAGGAAACCATCGGGAATTTGTAGCAGGATGCCCGCGCCGTCGCCGGATAGCGGGTCGGCGCCCACCGCACCGCGATGGCTCAGATTGGCGAGAATTTCCAGACCCTGGCTGATCGGCTGGTGACTCTTGCGGTTCTTGATATCGACGACGAAGCCAATACCGCAGGAGTCATGTTCGTTACGCGGGTCATAAAGACCCTGGTGAGTGGAGGTTTGGTCAAAATGACGCATTAGGCATTCCTCGATCACGGTCGGAGGGTGGCGTCCCCACGAAATAAAGTCCACGCACCCAGCGCGGGTAAGCACGCCAGCCAGTAAATTTGGCGGCAGCGGGCAATAGTATGATTGGATTTTTGGTCGCGCAACTGCCATGCCGGAGCATCGGAGCGGATGGAGGCCTATCGCGCCCACTTCATGCCGTGCTCCTGTCGCGACCGGTTCCGAATCCACTCACTCCTTAAGACGGTGGCGCTCCATGGCCTCGTGCCATTCTTTTTCCTCGGCGTGCAGATAGAGGCCGGTGGTATCGAGCCGGGCGTGGCGGGCGTTACGCTGCAGGTGGCGGAGATCAATGCCGGCATCGGCTTGGTGCGTGATGCTGGTGTGGCGGAACCAGTGAGTGGATGCCCGTCGCAATTTTTCGGCTTGATGGGGATCGTCCGTTTCCAGTCGAGCCGCCGCACGCGTAACCAAGTCTTTGATAATTCGATAGATCATGTTGTCGCCGATGCCAGCGGTGCCTTTTAGATTCAACACGAGCGAGGTTGATTCGGCGGGTGTGGGTAATGGTGACAGACCATAAAAACGACGGTATTCGCTCAGCGCCTCCAGCATATCCTGGTTGACAGGCACCTGAGCTTCCTTTCGGCCTTTGCCGACGACGCGCCACCACCAGCGGTCACGAATCCGGGTGAAGCTGCCCATGGTATGGCCGGCGACTTCGCCGACGCGGGGGCCAAGCAGGTAGAGCAAGGCAACCAAATACTGGGCCCGGGCGTGGTGCTGGCGGTCGCGCTCGCTGTCGCGAGGCAAGGCGGAGACGGCGGCCAGCAGTGCTTGCCACTGATCGTGTTCGAGAAATCGTTCCACTTGGCGCAAGGGTTGGAGACCGCGAGTGCGACGCCGGGTCAGCGCCAACGGGTTGCCGGCCAGGTAGCCGGCCTTGACCAGGTAGCTGAAAAGGGAGTTGACAATCAGCATCGCCAGCTTGCGGCTGGCCGGACTCAACGGCCCGAGAAAAGGCCGCCAGCGTGGGCTGAAACGCGGCGCCTTGGTTCCGCACCAGCGCTCGCGCGGCTGTGGATCGGCAAGGAAGATTTCGTACCGCAAACAGTCCTCACGGGTCAGGCCGGACAACGGCTTGCCTCGCTCCAGCAAGGCCCACAACAGTAGGCGCTCGGCTTCCTTACGGTAATTGCGCAGGGTCTGCGGCGAGTCGCGAAACTCGGACAACCAGGCTTGGATGGCTTCCATGTCGTTGCCGGCGGCCAGTTGACAGACCACGTCCGGTCCGGCCCGGTTGACACCGGCGCGACCATCGAGCGCTTCTGGCACCCGCAGGCGCTCCAGGGGCAAGGGCGCGGCGGATGGAATGAGCACGGCGATCGCGTCGTTCATGGGATTGATTCCAAAACCCGACTCTTGGGAAGATCGTTGCAGTATATCCGAGTCGAACCCAAGGCGGTTCAGGCGCTCGCAGCCCAACTATTTTAATTCATGATAATAATAATAATCTTGAATTTTACCTCTACACATTGATGTAAAATACGTATTATGTAATCATGTTATCAACAACTACCCTTAAATCTCCACGCAAACCACCTCGGAGTTCCCCATGGCTCGTTCCGGAATCCGCTACGAAGAAGTCCAGGACGCCGCCGAGACTCTGCTCGGTCGGGGTCTCAACCCCACCATTCAGCGCGTGCGCGAATTGCTCGGCACCGGCAGCAACACCACCATCAGCGAGCACCTGAAACGTTGGCAACAACAACTGGCCGAGTCGCCCAAGGCGGTTTTGCCTCCCACCGTTCCGGAAACCGTGATGACGGCGCTGGAACCGTTTTGGAAAATCGCGGTGCAACAAGCCGAGGCCGCCTTCGAGGAACAGCGCGCGGCGGCGGCTCAAGCCGTGGCCGCCGCTGAACAGGCTCGCGATGCCGCCGTCGCCGGCGAACGGCAAGCCCAAACCGCCGCTGATGATTTGAGCCGCCAGCTCGATGCCGCCAGCGTGTCCGCGCGCCAACTCGCCGATCAATTGCTGGTGGCGCAGGAACGCCGCGTGGCGGCGGAAAATACGATCGATGCCGCCGAACAACGCGCCCAGGCCGCGATCGATGCCGTCACGCAAATTCGGGCCGAGACCGAGGCTCGGATCGCTCAGATGGACGCCGTGCTGCAACAATCGCGGATCGACATGGCCAGTCAGCAGCTGCAAGCTCAACAGCGCATCGACGACGAGCGGCAACGCGCCGAGGCCAACGAGACCCGATTAATGCATCTTCTCGATCGGGATCGCGCCGAATATGCGACCGAACGGCAAGCCTTCGCGACCGAGCGTCAGGAATGGAAAAACCGGGAAGCCGGCTGGCGCATACAATTGGAAACCCAGCGCCGGGAGACTATCGATACCCGCGCCGCGCTGGCCATCGCCGAGGAGCGCTTGCGGGTGCGGGATACCGAATTGCGGCAAGTCCGCGCCGCGCTGGTCGCCGCCGAAAATCGCTACGGCGATATGACACGGGCCACCGACGCCTTGCGCAACGAGTTAAGGACGGCCCTGGATGCGCAAAACCGCTTGCGGCAATCCTTCGAAATGAGCCGGCAGGCACGGACTGACCCCAGGACTTCTCCCGAATCGGAGTAATTCCTTATGCGGCGCTCCCTGTTTATCATTGGAAATAACCACTAAAATCATCGTATTTTCAAGTCGGCGGATAAAATATCCACCCCGTACCCCGACAAAATTAACGAGGTCTCCAACACTCATGAATGCCGTGGTTCACGCCAAGATCGAAAGCCGTCATTTGCTCTCGGGCAACGAAGCGGTGGCGCGCGCCGCATGGGAAGCCGGCGTCCGCGTCGCCGCCGCGTATCCGGGCACTCCCTCCACCGAAATACTGGAAAACATCGCGCTGTATCCGAACGTTTATTCGGAATGGTCGGTGAACGAAAAAGTATCCGTGGAAGTCGCCATCGGCGCTTCGCTGGCGGGCTCGCGCGCCCTGGCGGCCATGAAGCACGTCGGCATGAACGTCGCTTCGGACGCCTTCATGACGCAGTCGCTAGCCGGCGTGGTCGGCGGTCTGGTGATCGTGGTGGCCGACGACGTCGGCCTGTCCTCGTCGCAGAACGAACAGGATTCCCGCTATTGGGGCCGCTTCGGCCACATGCCCATACTCGAACCCGCCGACTCCCAGGACACCTACGACATGGTCAAGCGGGCTTTCGATTTATCCGAGCACTACGAAGTCCCGGTCATCGTCCGCATGACCACCCGCGTCTGCCATGTCAAGGCCATGGTTAAGGTCACGGGCCAACGGATCGAACAAACCGCCGCCGGCTTCGTGAAAAATCCCCGGCGCTGGGTGATGACCCCGGCCAACGCCAAGCCACGCCTGCCGGCGATGCACCAGCGCGAGCGGCAACTACAGGCATTGAGCGAAACCTGCGATCTCAACATCACGTTCACCGGCGATGATCGCCGGATCGGTTTCGTGACTTCCGGACCGGCCTTCATGCACGTCCGCGAAACCTTCCCCAACGCTCCTGTGCTCAAGCTCGGATTCAGTTGCCCGCCGCCGCTGGAAAAGATCCGCGCCTTCGCCAGCCAGGTCGATACCCTGGTGGTGGTCGAGGAAACCGAGCCCTTGCTGGAAACCGAGATCCGCGCCGCCGGTCTGGAGGTGCGCGGCAAGGATGTCCTGCCGCGTTGGGGCGAACTGGCCCCCAATGTGCTGCGTCCGGCAATCAAACCCTTGCTGGGCGAACCCTACCAGCTTCCGACCCGCCCGCAATCAACCGTCTTCCCGCGTCCGCCGACCATGTGCGCGTCCTGCCCGCATCTTGGCCCCTACTTCGCCCTCTCCCACATCCGCAATCTCAACATCGTCGGCGACATCGGCTGCTACACCCTCGGCGCCGGCCATCCCTGGAACGCGCTGGATACCTGCACCTGCATGGGCGCCTCGCTGAGCATGGCCCACGGCATGGACAAGGGGCGCGGCGAGTCCGACGAGAAGAAAAGCATCGTCGCGGTCATCGGCGACTCCACTTTCCTGCACATGGGGATGCAGGGCCTGTTGAACATGATCTACAACCGGGGCAACGTCACCGTGTTGCTGCTCGACAATCGTTCGGTCGGCATGACCGGCGGCCAGGAAAATCCCGGCACTGGTCAGGATCTGCACGGCCTGCCGGCCCCGCGAGTGGATTTCGCCAAGCTGGCCGAGGCGCTCGGCGTCCGCCCGGAACGCATCCGCATGGTCGATCCCTACGAATTGCCGGCCATGGTCAAGCTGGTGCGGGAAGAAACCAAGATGAACGAACCTTCGGTCATCATCACCAATCGCCCCTGCTCGCTGACCGACCGCTTCGAGCGTTTTCAGCCCTACGAAGTCATCGACGACCGATGCACCGGTTGCGGC
Source organism: Candidatus Competibacter sp. (assembly GCA_029624815.1). Lineage (GTDB taxonomy): Bacteria > Pseudomonadota > Gammaproteobacteria > Competibacterales > Competibacteraceae > Competibacter. The sequence continues at coordinate 71,604 of JARSSH010000010.1, read as the reverse complement.
AACTGCGTCGACCTCGGTTGCCCGGCCATCTTCGTCTCGCGCCGCGAGACGGTGACCGCCAAGAACGGCAAGAGCAAGGAACTGATCTTTGCCCGTATCGACGTCAATATCTGCACCGGCTGCCATATGTGCGTCGAGACCTGCGCCCCCGAGGCGATTGTCCAGCCGCGACCGCAAAACCGCGTCATTCGGATTCAGCCCCATGCTTAACGGTATTACCAACATCCTCGTGGTCGGCATCGGCGGTCAGGGCGTGATGACCGCCGCCGAAATGCTGGCGCGCGCCGCCCTGAAACAGGGTTGCGATGTCAAAAAAACCGAAGTCGCCGGCATGGCTCAGCGCGGCGGGGTGGTCTCCTCGCACGTCCGTTTCGGTTCCAAGGTCTACTCGCCGCAGATCGATCCCGGCGAAGCGGATCTGTTGATCGGTTTCGAAGCCGCCGAGGCCTTGCGCTGGTTGCCCCACCTGCGCCTCTCCGGGGTCGCCATGGTCAACACCCTGCGTCTCGCGCCGCCGGTGGTATCGGTCGGCCTGTACGACTATCCCGCCGATCCCATCGGCGAATTGGCCGGGGCCGGCATCGAGGTTCATGCCTTCGACGCCGGCGCTATCGCGGAAGAACTGGGCAATGCCAAGCTGGTAAACACCATCATGCTGGGCGCGATCGGCGACTACCTGCCCTTCCCCGCCGCGGTGCTCAGGGAATGCATCGTCGAGGGATTCCGCGCCTATAAACCTAAATTGGCGGATATCAACGCCCGCGCGTTCGACGCTGGCCGGGAGGCCGGTCATGCGAGAGCAGTGGCGCGACCGGCGGCGAATCTGTCGATCGAATGACCGGCGACGAGAGCGGATCGGGGGAACCGCTTCCGCGCACCAAAATATTCGCCCCCGGGGAGGACATAACGATGAAAGACAGAGTATGGAGCAATATCCTGGTATCGGCGCTGCTATTGGCCGGCGCCCAACTCGCCGGGGCCGCCGAACCGATCAAGATCGGTTCTTTCCTGGCGGTTACCGGACCGGCCTCGTTTCTGGGCGATCCCGAACTGAAAACGCTGCAAATGTACGTCGAGGACATCAACGCCAGAGGCGGCGTGAAAGGCCGGAAACTCGAACTGCTTCACTACGACACCGGCGGCAATGCCAAGGATGCGGTAAGTTTTTCCAAGCGGCTGATTAAAAACGATAATGTGGATATTATCATCGGCGGAACAACCACCGGAGACACCATGGCGGTCATTCCGGACGTGGAAAAGGAAGGCATCCCGTTCATCTCGCTGGCGGGCGCGGTGGAAATCGTCGAGCCGGTCAAGAAATGGGTGTTCAAGACCCCTCACACCGACCGCATGGCCGTCGCCAAAATCTACGAGGATCTGCGCAAGCGCGGTCTGACCAAGGTGGCGCTGATCACGGGCGACGGCGGCTTCGACAAGTCTGGCCGCCAGCAACTCCTCGATCTGGCGCCTCAGTACGGCATCGCCATCGTTGCCGACGAGTCCTATGGCAACAAGGACACCGACATGACCGCCCAGTTGACCAAAATTCGCCCTTCGGGAGCGCAGGCGATCGTTAACTTCGGCCTGGGCCAGGCGCCGGCCATCGTCACCAAGAACATGAAACAGTTGGGCATCGATCTGCCGCTTTACCAATCCCACGGCGTCGCCTCCAAAACCTTCATCGATCTGGCTGGCGAGGCGGCCGAAGGCGTGCGCTTGCCGGCGGCGGTCCTGGTCGTCGCCGAACAATTGCCCGGCGCCGACCCTCAAAAACCGATCTTGCTCGACTACAAAAAACGCTTTGAGGCCAAATACGGGCCGGTTTCCACTTTCGGCGGCCACGCTTACGACGGTCTGATGATCGCCGTGGCGGCCATCGAGCGGGCCGGTGGCCCCGATAAGGCCAAGGTGCGCGACGAAATCGAGAAAACCCGTGGTTTCATCGGCACGGCCGGTGTATTCAACATGAGCCCCACGGACCATATGGGTTTGAGCCTGGACGCCTTCAAAATGGTGGAGATTCGCGGCGGCGCCTGGAAGATCGTCGAATAAGCGCCGCCGATGCCCGAGCAACTGCTCCAGTTTTTGGCGACCGGGGTGACGGTCGGTTCGATCTATGCCTTGGTGGGATTGGGATTCGCCCTAATTTACAACGCCTCCGACGTGGTGAACTTCGCTCAGGGAGAGTTCGTGATGCTGGGCGCCATGACCACCGTCGCCTTGCTGAACGCCGGTTTACCGCTGGCGCTGGCTGGGGTCGTCGCGACGCTGCTGACCGCGCTGGTCGGCCTGTTGCTGGAGCGCTTCGCCATCGAACCGGCGGCGGGCGCGTCGGTGGTCAGCACCATTATCATTACCATCGGCGCGGCGATTTTCCTGCGCGGCGTCGTCCTGCTGCTGTGGGGCAAGGGATTTCATGCCCTGCCCCCCTTCACCGGCGACGCACCCATTCAATTCTGGGGCGCGACCCTGCTGCCGCAGAGTTTGTGGGTGCTTGGCATCACCGCGCTGCTGGTGGTGCTGGTGCGCGCCTTTTTTAACCACACCCTGCTCGGCAAGGCGCTGCTGGCTTGCTCGTTCAACCGTAACGCTGCCCAGTTGGTCGGCATCAACGTGCGGGTCATGCTGAGACTGGCCTACGCCCTGTCCGCCGCTCTGGGCGCATTGGCCGGAATTCTGGTCGCGCCGATTACCTTTACCTCCTACGAGGCGGGCGTCATGCTTGGACTCAAGGGTTTTTCCGCCGCTATCGTCGGCGGCATCGGCAACCCGATGGGCGCGGTGGCCGGCGGCCTGCTGCTGGGAGTGCTGGAAAGTCTCGGCGCGGGCCTGATCTCTTCCGGCTATAAGGACGCCATCGCCTTCCTGTTCGTATTGATGGTGCTGTTCTTCGAGCCGACCGGACTGTTCGGCCATAAGACCGCGGAGCGGGTCTGAAGACGATGCGATTGCTTGGCTTTAGCGCCTTTGCGGCAGGGGTGGCTCTGCTACCCGTGTTGTTCCCGGACAATTATTTTGTCACTGTGGTTGGCGTGTCCGCCGGCCTGCACGTCATTCTCGCGGTTGGCCTCAATCTGCTGATGGGCTACGCCGGGCAGATTTCCCTCGGCCACGCGGCCTTTTTCGGCATGGGCGCCTATGCCTCCGCCATTCTGACCACCCGCTACGCTTGGCCATCGTTGCTGGCCATGGCGGCAGGGCTGCTCGCTGCCGGCCTGATCGCTTGGTTGCTGGCCCGACCAATCCTGCGCCTGCGTGGTCATTATCTGGCCATGGCGACGCTGGGCTTCGGCATCATCGTCCATGTCGTCATGGTGCAAGCCACCGACTGGACCGGCGGTCCGGATGGCATGGCCGGCATCCCGCCACTGAATCTGCTGGGTTGGGAGATTGACAGTGACCGGCGCTGGTACGGCGTGGTCGCCGCCACCGCGCTACTGGCGATCTGGCTGTCGCTCAACATCGTCGATTCACGGATTGGTCGGGCCTTGCGGGCGGTGCGCGGTTCCGAATTCGCTGCACGGATGATGGGAATCGATACCACCCGCGCCAAGACCCAGGTGTTCGTGGTTTCCGCGCTGTTCGCTGCCTTCGCCGGCGGCTTGTTTGCTCACCAGCAGGCGTTCGTCAGCCCGGATTCCTTCAATCTGCTCGTTTCGGTCGAATTAGTCATCATGGTGGTGCTGGGTGGCATGGCCTCCACTTTTGGCGCGGCTTGCGGCGCCATCGCCCTGACCCTGCTGAACGAAGGGCTGGTGGTGTTCGAGGACTACGAGATGTTGATCCACGGGGCATTGTTGATGACGGTAATGATCTTTCTGCCGCAGGGCTTGTTCGTGGGCTTAAATCGGTTGGGACGGCGGCTGTGGATTGCGGTGCTATCCCGCCATGGATCTCCTCCTCAATAGATAGAGATTGTGACCAACTTGCAAACGCCTCCCATGACTGTGCACGGCGGCCGATTTTGATCCCATTGTCTCCTGGATGATCGCTTGCCTCCCCCAGCACCTTACGCTGGGGGAATCCCCATGGAGCAATTCCAACAGCGCCCGTCGCCAAGATTCCCTTCTTCTCCGCGGCCCCACCTGGTTTCTCATCGTTTCAGCGCCACACGCCGCACGATTCTCCTGTTCCGCGCCTCAAGCAGCAGCGTGATCTCCACAAGATCGAATTTTTCCCGCCGGCTTGCTCGATCCGTCTCTTCAATCCCTTCATGGCGCGCTTGCCCCACGCCATGGGCCGCACGATACTGTCAAATAATATTTATATAGTATTATTTTATAAGCAAATTAACGCCGATTGCCCTCAAAACACAAGGCGTCATATCTTTTGATCAGCCAAAAATCGGCCATATTTTTCGCTTTACTGTAGTTAAAATATACGATAGTATTAATTCATATACAGTTCAGTACGAGGGTGCCGCCATGTTAAACCGCTCTTGCTTCGTCTTACTCGCCTTGTGCCTGTTGGTCGTTTTGCCGGCGCCGTCCAGTCTCGCCGCGGGTGGTTACCTGACGGATGAAGCGGTGGTCGTTACCATGCAGGACATACCGGAGTTGTTCATACCGGATAGCCGTCCGACCCAGCGTCGGGGCACAATGGCAATGCAGGCCGGCCGCTACCCGGTACGGATGAATGCCCGGTTAGGTGAGGCGGGTTTACCGTCAAGCACCGTTTTCCTGTCCGCACCCAATGGCGCCCGTTACGAAATTGTCCAGGACAACAAAATCTTGCATTCCAGCAACGGCACTACCTGGGTGGGTCATCTCAAAGGTTACGACGACATTTATCGAGTGATGATCACCACCCGCCAGGGATATTCGTTTGGGCGAATCCTGACCCCCGATGGCGAGTTTTTAGTGGAAAGCGATGACTCGGGAACATGGCTGGTCGATCCGCGGGAAGCGGGCCGGCTACCGGCTGCCTCTTACGACGATACGGTTGTACCTCCTTCCTTCGAAGAAACCCCAAACACCGTCACCCCGACGGACTTAACGACCCTGCCAAAAGCCGCCGGCGTCACCATCATCGACGTGATGTTGTTGTACACGCCGGACTTGGCCAAGCACTACGGAGCGGGTCTGCAGGCGCATCTCGACAGTTTGATCGCGGTGGCCAACCAGGCCTATCTGGACAGCCAGGTGAATATCGCTCTGCGCTTGGTCCACCACGCCCAAGTTAACTACAGCGAAACCACTTCCAACGCCGATGCGCTCAACGCACTCACCAACGGTTCCGATCCGGCACTGGCCAATGTCAATGCATGGCGGGATCAATACGGCGCGGATCTGGTCGCTTTATTGCGACCCTTCAGCCTTAGCAACCATGCCGGTTGCGGGTTGACTTGGCTGAACGGTCTCAACGGTCAAGCCATGAATCCCGCCTATGGCTTCGCCGTGGTTGGCGACGGCAACGATATCGGGGGCTCATTGTATTACTGTCCCGATTCAAGCCTGGTTCACGAGCTCGGTCATGCCATGGGCAGCGATCACGACCACGCCAACAGCACGACCCAAGGCGCCTATCCCTACTCCTACGGTCACGGTATTGAAGGCGTTTTCGGCACGATCATGAGTTATATCAACCCGCGCGTCGGCAAGTTCTCCAACCCAAACATTAAATGTTCGGGGAGCCAATCCTGCGGGATCGCCGACTACGCCGACAATGCCCGCTCCCTAAACAATATTCGTGAAAACGTAGCCCGCTTTAGAAATGCGAACGAGAACAACGGTCAGATCGTTCTTGCTCTGGAAGAGCCGGTGGGAGGCGGGGTGTACTCAGGGATTGCCAACGTGCGTGGCTGGGCGGTGGCGCCGCGGGGTGTCCAACGGATCGAGCTGTATCTGGACGGCGCCCTGCAGGGCAACATTCCTCTTGGCGGGCGGCGGGCCGATGTCGGCGGCGCCTACCCCAACTACCCCGGCTCGGCCGATTCCGGCTTCGCCATGGTCTTCAACTATTCCACGCTGGCCGCTGGACCCCATACCCTCACCGTGCGGGCCATCGACGCCACCGGCGCGACCCGCGACGCCAGCGCCACCGTGAGTGTGGTCCGCTTCGCCAATCCCTACATGGCCGACCCGGCGGCGGTCAATCTGGATCAGGCCACCCTCGGCCGGGCCGGCAATACCCTGACCATCCAGAATCTGAAGGCCGAAGATCGACTCTACAACCTTCGGTTAAACTGGAACCCGGCCACCCAGGGCTTCGCGATCAAACAGATCGAGCCGGCCCAGCGCGTGGCTGCATCCGATACACGCCAAGTGGAGGAGCAAGGCAACGCATTCTCGGTTCCGGCCATTCAAAAATCCGCCGGTGACAGTATCGTTCTTGCTCTGGAAGAGCCGGTGGGCGGCGGGGTGTACTCGGGGATTGCCAACGTGCGTGGCTGGGCGGTGGCGCCGCGGGGTGTCCAACGGATCGAGCTGTATCTGGACGGCGCCCTGCAGGGCAACATTCCTCTTGGCGGGCGGCGGGCCGATGTCGGCGGCGCCTACCCCAACTACCCCGGCTCGGCCGATTCCGGCTTCGCCATGGTCTTCAACTATTCCACGCTGGCCGCTGGACCCCATACCCTCACCGTGCGGGCCATCGACGCCACCGGCGCGACCCGCGACGCCAGCGCCACCGTGAGTGTGGTCCGCTTCGCCAATCCCTACATGGCCGACCCGGCGGCGGTCAATCTGGATCAGGCCACCCTCGGCCGGGCCGGCAATACCCTGACCATCCAGAATCTGAAGGCCGATGGTCAGTCCTATACCATCCGTCTTGCCTGGAGTTCCGCCGCCCAAGGCTTCGCGATCAATCAGGTCATGCGTTAACCAGAGACCGCGTAACCACGCTTTTGCTTGGATCCCGCTTCCACCTGTGAGAACAGATGGGAGCGGTTTTTTTATATAGATCTCCTCAATGAGTTGTGGTCGACCCAGGAGCGGAAATCCCCCAACCCCCCTTTTTCAAAGGGGGGGTACCGCGTCAGCGGCAGGGGGGATTTAGCTCGATCATTCATGTTTCCACAACCCAAAGAGGGTTGCTATACAGCGCCTCCACCTATCGGCAGACTGCTTGCTTGGTTGTGAAGATCGCTCGCGGCGTCGCGGAACCCAAAAAATTCCGCATCAAATGGGAGGATTATGTATTAAACTCAAAACGATAATTGCCAGAGATTTTTGAAATGGTGTCGTCATGACCTGCAACCGCTCCTCCGCTGCGCTCACCTCATCCTCGTCGTGGCTTGCCATGTCAACCCGGATCGACGCTGACCACGTTTGGCGCCAGCCAACTCTACGGAGTTGGTGCTCCAGGATAGCCAGCCTCTTCCCGATCATGGCCTTGAATCTCTCCATGGCCCAGGCCGCAACCTTGACAGTGACCAACCTCAACGACAGTGGTCCAGGCTCGCTGCGCCAAGCCATTCTCGATACGAACAGTACGCCAGGGGCCGACACAATCACTTTCCAAAGCGACGTGCGGGGAACCATCGCTTTGACGAGTGGGGAACTGCTCATCACCGACAACCTAGTCATCGAAGGTCCAGGAGCCAACATTCTGGCGATCAGCGGCAACAACAACTCGGGGGTTTTCCATATCAGCGGGACTATCGCGGTTACTATTCAAGCGCTTGCCGCGAAGGACGGGCACCCTCCCAGCGACCGCTCCCCCACTGATGGGGCCGGGATTTTAAACGAGCGGGGTGTGCTGACCGTCAAAGATTGTTTTATCTCCGGCAACTCATCCCGTGGGAATGGAGGCGGTATTGGTAGTGCGGGCGGTAAGGTGACTATTATCGATAGCACTTTATCGGGCAATTCCGCTCAAGCAGACGCGGGTGGCGTCGGCAGCGGTTCGAGTGGGGCGCTAATCATCATCGACAGTACCCTGTCTGGTAACCATGCCGGTGGTCGCGGTGGTGGCATTCGCAATTGGAACGGCGAAAACCAATTGAGCGTTATCAACAGCACCTTATCAGGCAATCAGGCGGGTGACTGTGGCGGTGGCATCGCTAACGATGGCGCCATGACCATTGCCAACAGCTTGGTTAGCGGCAACACCGCGCCTACGGGTAATGAAGTCTGCAATAGCGCTACTTTTAGCTCTCAAGGACACAATCTGTTCGGTACGAACGGAGATTCGGGCATGACCAACGCCAGCCCACAAGCCAGCGACCTTGTTCTGGCGGGCGCGCTGGAAACGGCCATCGGCTCCCTGGCGAATAATGGCGGTCCAACCCCAACCCATTTGCCAGTCACGGGCAGCCCAGCGATTGACGCCGGCGACAATGCCCTAATCCCGGCTGAAACTACTACGGACCAGCGCGGCTATGGCCCGCGCATCGTGAATGGCAAAGTAGACATCGGCGCAGTGGAAGTGGGCGCTACTGGCCCCAATAACAATCACAATGGAATTGTCCTGACCTTGGAAGAGCCGGCGGAGGGCAGCACGTATTCCGGGGTGGCCAACGTGCGCGGCTGGGCGGTGGCCCCGGCCGGGATGCAAAGGGTCGAGCTGTACGTGGACGGCCAGCTTTTCAGCAACGTCCCCCTTGGCGGACGGCGAGCCGACGTCGGCGGAGCCTACCCCAGCCACCCCGGTTCGGCCGACTCCGGCTACGCCATGGCTTTCAACTACTCCGCGCTGGCGGCCGGACCCCACACCTTCACCACGCGGGCCTACGAGGCCGGTGGCGGCGCGCGTGACGCCAGCGCCACCGTGAACGTGGTCCGCTTCGCCAACCCCTACATGGCCGACCCGGCGGCGGTCAATCTGGATCAGGCCACCCTCGGCCGGGCCGGCAACGCACTCACCGTCCAGAATCTGTTGGCCGAGGGTCAGCCTTACACCGTCCGCCTCGCTTGGCGTCCCTCCGCCCAAGGCTTCGCCATCGACCGGATCGATTCGGTCGGTCGCATGACCCCGCGCTCCGAAACCCGTCGGGAACCCGTCGGCGATCCACCTCCCCCGTCCGCCGCTTCCACTGGGCAAAACCATAGTGTCGCTACCCTCTCGACCACCCTTGCCGCCGGCGACAGCATTGTCCTGGCCTTGGAAGAGCCGGCGGAGGGCAGCACGTATTCCGGGGTGGCCAACGTGCGCGGCTGGGCGGTGGCCCCGGCCGGGATGCAAAGGGTCGAGCTGTACGTGGACGGCCAGCTTTTCAGCAACGTCCCCCTTGGCGGACGGCGAGCCGACGTCGGCGGAGCCTACCCCAGCCACCCCGGTTCGGCCGACTCCGGCTACGCCATGGCTTTCAACTACTCCGCGCTGGCGGCCGGACCCCACACCTTCACCACGCGGGCCTACGAGGCCGGTGGCGGCGCGCGTGACGCCAGCGCCACCGTGAACGTGGTCCGCTTCGCCAACCCCTACATGGCCGACCCGGCGGCGGTCAATCTGGATCAGGCCACCCTCGGCCGGGCCGGCAACGCACTCACCGTCCAGAATCTGTTGGCCGAGGGTCAGCCTTACACCGTCCGCCTCGCTTGGCGTCCCTCCGCCCAAGGCTTCGCCATCGACCGGATCGATTCGGCGACCAATTGTTCCTATTCCATTTCACCAACCAACAATACGGCCGCTGCCCGGGGCGGGAGTTACAGCGTGGAGGTAGCCACCCAAAACGGCTGCTTCTGGACCGCCCAAAGTAAGGTCGACTGGATCACGATCGCAACGGGAACGAATGGAACCGGACCCGGCACGGTGACGTATTCGGTAGCGATTAATTCGAGTGGATCGGCGCGGTTAGGCGCGCTGACCATTGCGAATCAAACATTAACCGTTGCCCAGACGGCCGGAGATGGGGGAGGACACTAGCATAGAGAGAAAAGCGATGAAATTGAGGAGGCTAAATTTTGAGTTTCAACGGTTCATCTCCAGAGTTTTTTCCTGAAAGCGGCCAATGTGGCGGAAGCTTGTATCCGCCACAATCGGTGCAAATCCTGGGCTATGAGATAGAGCGTGAGATCGGACGCGGAGGGATGGCCACCGTGTATCGCGCCATGCAACAATCCCTGGGGCGTCAGGTAGCCATAAAAATCATGGCGCAGGAACCCAACGATGACGGTGAGTTTGCCCGGCGTTTCAAAAAAGAAGGCCGCATTCTCGCCCAACTACTACATGTTAATATTGTCACGATTTACGACATTGGGGTCTCCGAACATAACCAGCTTTACCTATCAGTGGAGTATCTTCCCGGCGGTACACTCAAGGATCGGATCAGACAAGGCTTGTCTTTGGATGCTGTGATTGAAATAACTCGAGCCATCGCAAAAGCACTCGGCTACGCGCATGAAAGAGGCGTCATTCATCGCGACATAAAACCTTCTAATATTATGTTTCGTCAAGATGGCACCCCAGTATTAACCGATTTTGGAGTCGCGCGAATGCTCGATTCAAAAACGGTATTTACAGCATCTGGCTTAATGATTGGTAGTCCAGGATATATGAGCCCGGAACAGGCTATGGGAGAAGGCGCCACAACACAATCCGATCTGTATGGGCTTGGAGTAGTTCTACACGAGATGCTCACCGGGCGTTCTCTCTATCAAGCCGATAATCCATTAGCTTTGATGCTGAAGCATTTACGTGACCCCATTCCTGATTTGCCCAAGGAGTGCGCGCATCTCCAGCCTGTTTTAAACAAGCTACTTGCAAAGAGATGCGAGAATCGATATAAAAATACCAACGAACTTATTGAGGCACTTGATTTAATCATTACTAGCGATGCCAAGTTACGACCAGAATGGAATTTAAACAACGACAATCCAGATATAGGGGAACCCACCAATGGAAAAATTTGGCGCGTACAGAGAAAAAGATCGCGATTCTTCATCTGGTCTTCGACGGTGACTGTCTTAGTGTTATTGATGGCCGCGATTTACACGCTTCGATTAAAAAACTTCATGGAAATTGAAAATGTCGAAAAATTACAAAAACCCAGAAATTTGATCGAAGCGATGGTGCCAATACAGCGCAAGAAAGAAATAACGGCATTTCTTGAGCAAGCGGAGACGCAACTTAAAAATGAATTACTAACGGACGAATCCGCACAGAGTGCGGAAACTGCCTATCGGCAGGTTCTGAAACTAGATCCGGATAATACTCAGGCACTGGCTGGTTTGGAAAATATCGCCAAGCAATATGAGCAGTTGGCACGACAACGCCTTCAGGCAGGGGAACCACAGGAGAGTCTGAATCAGATCAAGCGAGGATTAATGATAGTACCGGGACATGAGGGATTGACACGGCTATACCAAGAAACTGAGCAGTATGTTACTGAACAGAAAGCCAGAAAGACTGAACAAGAGCAACAGAATAAATTGCTGCAAGCCGAACAATTTTTGACACAAGCTAAAAAAAGCTTTGAGGAAGGACTATTGGAAATCGGCCTAGCCCATATCGAGCAAGGTTTGTTGGCGGTTCCCAATCACTCGGATCTATTGGCCTTACGCGAGCAACTAAAATCGCGGGTAGAAAATCAGGAACGTCAAGCTGAAATACAACGCCGCCAGGAAGAAGCGCGGCGGGAAGCAGATCAATATCTGGCGCAGGCGTTGAACTATCAGCGGGATGGTGATTATTCAACCAGTTTACGGCAAATAGAAAAGGGATTAGCGGCAGTTTCAAACCACAACGGATTGTTACGCTTGCAGAAGAAAGTTCGCATATTAGCAGAGCAAAAGCGCCAAACCGCCTTACGCCAATCATCAAAACAAACGGAGCGCCAAACTACCAAATCGACAGCAATATCTCCTAAAAAGGAAGACGATGCGATTCTAGATGAAATTATGGAGATCAAGAACGCCGTTGATGCGCTTGATAAATCTTTAGGTAGATAGCTGACTTTCAAAAGTCATCATGATGGAATATTGCCATGAATACTAAAATAATAAAACTTTATTTTATTGTTTTATTGTTATCTATAACTGCGATACAATCTCTTGGTTACACCCAAACCAACTTGCAAGCATTGAATAAGCAAATAGTAGAGTTGGAAGAGAGGTTAGCCGATGCTAAGAAACGACAAGAGAAAGCATTCAGCATCCAGACGAAACTAGAAGAGCAGGAGAAAAAACTTGCTAATTTGGCGGCATCTGACAAATATAGAATACAGATTATAAAAATTCGTGCGGATATCACAAACATACACACAAAAATTGAAGCTATCATAAAAGAAAAAAATGATCTTGATGAAAATTTAAGGTTAGCCAATAATCTACAAGAAATTTTAAGAGAAACACAAACAGTGGCAAGACCGGAAACTAAAACCCTATCCAATTCGACTCAAAGAACCCCATCTGTGCAACCTCAATCCATGGCAACAGTAAAACCATTTGTTAAAACAGAAACCGCCGCCGTTAACCCTAAAGAAAGCTGGCGCATAGAAAATGTGCTGCTTAGTCGGCATTTTAATGAAAATGAGCGAAATCAAATTACAAAATTTTTTAGCAGCGGTCGCCAGATTAATCAAGACGATCTCCTAAAGAGTGCTTATCAAATTTATAATCACATGGGTATTAGTTTAAATTTTATAGTAAAGCCAAAAAACGGAAATACGGCTGATTTAGAAATTCTCTTGGATCAAAGAGAGGACAATAATTCCAATAGCTATTTTACTTACAATACCCCAATGACTTTCAGTCAATTTAAAATTGAGCGCTTTAGTGTCACGATAGCGAAATAGACATCTATGTCCGATGATGAAAAATTTGCTCGCGGTCGACGATCTGGAACAAAGCTTCGGTGGTGTCATGGCTTTGGCCGGTGTCGGTTTTCAGGTACCGGAAGGTTTGATCTATGCTGTGATCGGCCCCAATGGCGCCGGTAAAACCACCCTGTTCAATAACCTCTGCGGCTTTTGTCAACCCTCGTCTGGCTCAATCCGCTTCGACGGTCACGAACTGCGCGGCCTGCCGACGCACCGCATCGCCGCGCTGGGCATCGCCCGCACCTTTCAAAACCTGCAACTGTTCTTCAACATGACGGTGTTGGAAAACGTCATGGTCGGTTGTCACTTGCGGGCCAAGACCGATCTGCTGACCGCCGCCCTGCGACTGCCCCGCGTGCGGCGTGAGGAACAACGGCTACGGGAATGGGCGAGTGAAGCGCTGGAATTGTGCAATTTGATGGATCGGGCCGCGCAACCGGCGGGTTCCCTGCCCTACGGTTTGATGAAGCGGGTCGAAATCGCCCGCGCCTTGGCCGCCCACCCGCGCCTGCTGCTGCTCGACGAACCGGCCGCCGGCCTTAACGACACCGAAACCTTGGCCTTGCGCGAGTTGATTGCTCGCATCCGCGCCACCGGCGTAACCGTGCTGCTGGTCGAGCACCACATGCCGCTGGTGATGAACGTTTCGGATCGCCTGCTGGTGCTGGATTACGGCAGCGTGCTGGCTGAAGGCACGCCGGCGGAAATTCAGGTCGACCCGCGGGTAGTTGCCGCTTATCTGGGAGGCGCGGTGCGGTATGCCGTCTGAATCCCCCCTCTGGAAACAGGAGGAGCTTTTGCTCGAAGTCGCCGGCCTGAGCAGCGACTACGGTCCGGTCCGTGCCATCCATCAAGCCGACTTGCAAGTCCATTCCGGCGAACTGGTGGCCATCGTCGGCGGCAACGGCTCCGGCAAGACCACCCTGCTCCACACCCTCTCGGGCTTGCATCCCTCCGGCGATGGCTGCATTCGTTTTACCGGCCAAGACATCACCCGCTGGCCGGCGCACCGTATCGTCGCCGCCGGCATCTGCCAGGTTCCCGAAGGTCGGCAGATTTTCGCCCCGCTGAGTGTCGAGGACAACCTACGGCTGGGCGCTTACCGGATTCGTGACGACGACTGGGTGCGGCGGGAACTGGAACACGTTTACACCCTGTTTCCGATTTTGGCCGAGCGGCGTCGACAACTGGCCGGCACCCTCTCGGGTGGCCAGCAGCAGATGCTCGCCATCGGTCGCGCCTTGCTCGGCCGCCCGCGCCTGCTGCTGCTGGACGAACCGTCGATGGGATTGGCGCCGTTGCTGGTCGAGGAAATCTTTCGGGTCATCGTCGAACTGAACAGCCGGGGCGTTACCATTCTGTTGGTCGAACAGAACGCCAGCGCCGCCCTGGCCATCGCCAATCGGGGTTATATTTTGGAAACCGGTCGCATCATCAAGACCGCCCCGGCGATGGAACTGCTCGCCGATGACGCAGTGCGCCGGGCCTATCTGGGTTATTAACACAGGACAATCGTTAACTTCCCCCGGTGGTGTTCCTGATGTGGATATAATGACCATCAACTAAATGAATATAAAGTAGTTATTGAACTCAATATCCACGTCTGAAGCACTACCCTTCCCCCTTACCGGACAGGAACCATGTACGTAGACCGGATCATGACTCGCGAGGTGGTGCGGGTCGCCGAGGAAACCCGCCTGCCGCAACTGGCGGCGCTGATGCGCGACCACCATATTCGCCATCTGCCGGTCGTGCGCGACGGTCATCTGGTGGGACTCATTACCTCCCACGACCTCGAACGAGTTTCACCCTCGCCGATCACCACCCTATCGGTCGGCGAAGCGAACTATCTGCTGGGCAAGCTCACCGCCGCCAAGGTCATGCGCGCCAAGGTGATTACCTGCGCGCCCGATACCTTGGTCGAGGAAGCCGCGCGCCTGCTCCGCCAGGAAAAAATTGGGTGCTTGCCGGTAGTGGCGGAAGGCGGCAAGCTGGCGGGTATCGTCACCCATGAAGATCTGCTGGATTTTTTCCTCGACATCACCGGCTGCCTGATGCAGGACGCCACCCGCATCGCCGTATACCTGCCCGACACCATCGGCCAACTGGGCAAGCTGTTGACCACGATCAACGAGGCCGGCGGTTACATCGCCACCGTCGTTTCGCCTCTGCATCCCGATCAAACCGGCCTGCGCGTGGCGGTGGTCCGCTATCGCGCCAGCGACCCGCGCGCCCTGAACCAGCACCTGCGAAAACTGGGCTACGAACTGCTCGCCGAAACGCTGCCGGTGGCGTGAGGCGCCGGGAAATCCACTCCTGCCCCGAACCCCTTCTTAAAACGGAAAAACGGAACCGAGCCCTCATGATTCTTGATATCGAACAGGAAACCCTGCCGCGCGAAGAACTCCAAAACCTGCAACTGCGCCGGCTGCGCGCCACCGTCGAACGCTGTTACCAGACCGTCAACTATTACCGCGAAGCCATGGACGAACTCGGCGTCAAGCCCAGCCATATCCAATCCGTGGCCGACGTCCGGCTGTTGCCGTTTACCAAGAAGGAAAACCTGCGCGAAAATTACCCCTTTGGCATGTTCGCCGTCCCCACCGACCAGGTGGTCCGCATCCACGCCTCCAGCGGCACCACCGGCAAACCCACGGTGGTCGGTTACACCCGTCGCGATATTCGTACTTGGGCGCGCGTCATGGCCCGCAGTCTGGCCGCCGCCGGGATGCGGCCCGGCGATCGCCTGCACAACGCCTACGGCTACGGACTGTTCACCGGCGGGTTGGGGCTGCACTACGGCGCCGAGGAGCTGGGGGTCATGGTCACTCCGATTTCCGGTGGCCAGACCCAGCGCCAGATCATGCTGATCCGGGATTTCGAGCCCACCGGCCTGTCCTGCACGCCGTCCTATGCCCTCAACCTCGCCGAAACCGCCGAGGATATGAACGTGGATCTGCGCAAGCTGCCGCTCAAGGTCGGCGTGTTCGGCGCGGAACCGTGGACCGAGGAAATGCGCTACGAGCTGGAGTCGAGATTGGGCATCGATGCGATCGATATCTACGGTCTGTCCGAGGTGATCGGCCCCGGCGTGGGGATCGAATGTATCGAAGCCAAAAGCGGCCTGCATGTATTCGAGGATCACTTCCTGATCGAAGCGGTCGACGTCAACACGGGCCAGCCGATTCCCTACGGCGAACCGGGCGAAATCGTGATCACCTCGTTGACCAAGGAAGCCTTTCCGGTGATTCGCTACCGCACCCGCGACATCTCGGTGCTCGACCCCGCGCCCTGCCGTTGCGGCCGGACTCACGTTCGCATGCAGCGCGTCACCGGCCGTACCGACGACATGCTGATCATTCGCGGGGTCAACGTATTCCCTTCGCAGGTCGAAGCCATCCTTATGCAGACCGAAACCCTGTCGCCATTTTACCAACTGGAAATATCCCGCGAAAATAACCTCGATCTACTCACGGTCAATGTGGAAGGTAGCCCGCCGCTAGTCGCCCAGGGTCGGGAGGCAATGGATCGGGTCGCGCACAAGGCCCAGAAGGACATCAAGGATTTCATCGGCGTGACCGCCAAGGTCGCGGTCAAGACCACCGGCGAGATTCCTCGTTCCGAAGGGAAGGCCGTGCGGGTGGTGGACCATCGCAAGCAGGACAAGTAAACAGATTCGGCCAACACGGAGTTGAGAACGGTGGCCGCCATGACCAGATCGCCAAATATCACGCCCCCATCCCTCCACGTTGCAGCCTGTCGGTGATCGGCGGGACGGGCTGCCCCCGCTCGTAGCACCATGCCAGATAGGCCGCGTTCGATTCAAACGACCGGCCACCCAGTTCGTTGATCGACAATTTCAATTTAGCCCAATGAATCGGTCGCCCATCCAAGCGACTGTTACGGTGGGCCTTGGTATGAGTTATCGCCCGCCCCGCACCCCCACGAATCGATTCCTGCTCATCCAAAGATGGAGCAGTTTGATACAGCGCATGCCACGTTTTTTTCACAATTATTATGTTTGGCTCTGGATTAAATGGATTTAGCGATCCCTCCTACAAAAAAAATCGCTTAATAATTATGAAAATATAAAAAAATAATAACAACATTTATAATGTTGGCCCACTTGTTGTAAAACTCTTCCCAAGTCAACACGGCAAGCGAATTCTTCCCTGCCGAAAAACGATTGCCAAGTGGCCTCGAACGCAACTCGATCAGCTCGAAAGGCAACGCTCCTATCTCTCGATAGGGAAAATAATGCGGATTCCATCCGCTCATGACCATCAAAGTGAAGAGGAATCAACTGTGGAAGCACACAAACTCTGGCAGTTTCCAATCAAAGAATTTCATCGTATTCCTCGTGGCCTGCTTGGTCCCGGCGCCTATGAAATGGTGGGACTGGAAGCCAATAAGCTCGGCTTCAAGCGTTGCGTACTCGCCACCTCCGGGTTACGCGGCACCGGCATTGTCGAAGACATCGTTGGTAAACTCAAATACCGGGATATCGACGTCGTGGTCTATGACAAAGTTGAGTCCAATCCCAAGGACTACAACGTCATGGACATCGCTGACCTCTATACTCGCGAGAAATGCGACAGCTTCGTCTCGGTCGGCGGTGGCAGCGTGACCGACGCCACCAAGGGCGCGCGCATCGTCGTCTCCCACGATGGCCGCAACATCAACGAATTCGACGGTTTCAACAAATCCGAAAACCCCAATAATCCGCCGCATATCGCCATCAACACCACCGCCGGCACCGGTTCGGAAACCAGTTGGGCCTATGTCATCACTGACACCACCTCGGAAAAGGCTCCTTATAAATGGCTGGGGCTGGACGAAAACGTCCCGGTAACGCTGAGCATCAACGATCCGGTTCTGCACTTTTCCATGCCGCAGGACTTGACTGCTTTCTGCGGTTTCGATGTGTTGGCGCATGCTTCCGAGCCTTATGTTTCGCGGATCGATTTCATGCCGAGCTTGGGCAGCGCGCTGTTGGGCATCGAACTGGTGGCGCAGAATCTGCGGCGCGCGGTGCTGGAACCGCTGAACTTCGAAGCCCGCACCAATATGATGTACGCCTCCTACGTCTCGGCGCAGGCGTTCAACAGTGGCGGTCTCGGCATCATTCACTCCATTTCCCACGCGGTCAGCGCCTTCTACGATTCACACCATGGCTTGAACAACGCTATTGCCCTGCCCCGCGTCTGGGAATACAACATGCCAACCAACTACAAGCGCTTCCGCGACATCGCCAAGGCAATGGGTGAAAACGTGGACGGTCTGTCCGATGTTTCCGCCGCGGAACGCGCCGTGGAAGCCGCGATCCGGCTCAGCAAGGATCTCAATATCCCGGCCAACTTCGCCAGTGTCGGCCCTTACACCAAGTCGCGGATGGGGCAGGGACGCTACGCTGAGTTGAGTAGCGCCAAAATTGCCGCCGATGACCGCGATATCGACCGCATCACGCATCATGTGCTAGGTGATGGTTCAACGCCGGGCAACGCTCGTGAATGCACCTATGAAGCGGTAGCGCCGGTCGTGCGCCATTCCCTGGTCGGCACCTACTAGAACTGGCTCCCTTTGGGTTCCAAGCTCAGTCTTGAGTACTTCCCTTGATAACCCGGACCGCTGGCTATGCGCCAGTGGGTCCGGGTCTGGAGTCGCGCATGTTCGCATCGATCGAGCAAACCGTCGCGCAGTTGCGCGATCAGCAGTATCTCTGCGACCGTAAACTGGCGACAGTGGCTTTTCTGGCTCTGCACATGCGCAAACCGATCCTGATCGAAGGACCGGCGGGCGTGGGCAAGACCGAATTGGCAAAGGCGGTGGCCGCCGCCTTGGATCGCCAATTGATTCGGCTCCAATGTTACGGCGGGCTAGACGAAGCGCATGCGCTTTATGAGTGGGAATATGGCAAGCAATTGCTGTACACGCAGATTCTGCGCGACAAAATCAGCCGCTTGTTCGAGGGCGTTGGCGATTTGCACGAGGCGGTTGAGCAATTGCATCTGCATGAAGATGTATTTTTCTCGGAACATTTCATCGTGCGCCGCCCCATTTTCCAAGCGATCAGTTCCCCCGACCCGGTCGTATTGTTGATTGACGAACTCGACCGCGCCGAGGAGCAATTCGAAGCCTTCCTGCTGGAAGTGCTGAGCGATTTTCAGGTGACCGTGCCGGAAATCGGTACGGTCAAAGCCACGACCATCCCCTATGTCATTATCACCAGCAACAACACCCGCGATCTGAGCGACGCGCTCAAGCGCCGCTGTTTGCATCTGTTCATCGGCTATCCGAATGAGCAGCGGGAACTGGACATCCTGCGAATGAAGGTACCGGCATTGCAGGAAACCCTGGCAACGCAGGTGGTTGCGGTGATCCGCCGGCTGCGCGCCCTGGAACTGCGCAAAGCCCCCAGCATCAGCGAGACGCTGGACTGGGCGCGGGCGCTCGTGCTGCTCAACGCCGATGCGCTGACTCCAACCTTGTTGGAGGAAACGCTGCATCTGTTGATCAAATACGAGCGTGATACTCAGCAAGTCAATGAGCGATTGCCGTGGATCGTCGAATCGTTGCAATCGCGGAGTCCGCCGGAAGCCTCGGCCGCCGAAACTCTGTTGCATCCGCCGGCGCGACCCGCCGAGCCGGATGTGAACTATCTGGAGCAACGCCGCCAGGAGCACACCGCCCGCTACTTCACCAGCTATCGTGGCCGTACCGACGGCCGTACCGGTGGCTGACGATGGACGCCGTGATCAATCGTTTCATTTTTCTGCTGAAAAAGCGGGGAGTGCGAATTTCACCAGCTGAATCGCAGGACGCGATGCAGGCATTGGCATGGGTCGCGCTGCACGATCGCGATACGGTGCGCACGGTTCTGCGAAGCACCTTGATCAAGGATGTGCGTGATCAGCCGGTGTTCGAAGAGCTGTTCGAGCAGTTCTTCAGCTTGCCCAAGGCATCGCCGTCGCCTGAATCGGTGGCGGAACCGCCGCCACACCCCGAAACCGCGCCGGAACCACCGGCAACGGTCGCGGAGCAGACTCAGATCACCGGTCAACCCGACGGTGATAACGCCCATGAAGACGCCCTCGATATCCGCGACTATTTCGATGATGAGTCGATGGCAACTCATTTCGATTCGCATCAGGACGCCAATGATCTCAGTCTGGCCGAGTTTGGCCAGAACCTGCTGTTGAGCCGCAACCGGGATTTGCTGGATCAGGTGATACGGAAAGCCATGCAATGGCTGAAGACGCGGCGGATGAAGAGCGTCGGACGGGCCGGCGAGTTGAACTTGGACGAGGCTATCGTGGCGCTGAACGCCGATGTGATCGCCGAAGCCGTGACTGAATTGCTGGATGAACTCAACGACATGGACGTGGACAAGAATCTGATCCAGCGTCTGTCCAGCCGACTGGACGGCGGCATTGCCAATCTGCCGGAACTGCTGAAGCGTTATCTGGAACGGGAGCTGGCGCTGCAACCACCACCGAAGATGCCTGAGCCGTCGCGCCGCGCCATGCCCAACTACCGCTTTTCGGAACAGGAACGCCGGGAAATGACTGAGATCGTGCAGCGACTGTGCCGGCGGATGCGGGGCGCTCGTTCCTATCGCCGACACATTAGCCATCATGGCCGGATCAGCGTTCCGCTCACCCTACGCCGCAATATGAAATATGAAGGCATCCCATTTCAGCCGGTCATGACCCATTACCGCAATGAAAAACCCCGGTTGGTGGTGATTTGCGATGTCAGTCTGTCGGTGCGCAACACCGCTCGTTTCATGTTGCATCTGGTCTATAACCTGCAAAGCCTGTTCGGCCAGGTGCGCAGTTTCGCCTTCGTCAGCGACCTGGTGGAAGTCAGCGCGTGTTTCGAGCAACAGAACATTGATGAAGCGATTAGCACCGTATTCGACGGCGGTCTGATCGACACCGATGTGGACAGCAATTACGGCCACGCCTTGAGCCTGTTCCACAATCGCCATTTAGCGGCGGTGACGCCGCAAACCACCGTTATCATCCTTGGTGACGGGCGTGGTAACCGTAACCCACCACAGGTATGGGTGCTAGAGGAAATCCGCCGCCGCGCCAAGCAATTGCTCTGGCTGTCGCCGGAACCGCGCGGCAGTTGGAAGATGGGTAGTTGCGATATGTCGTTGTACGAGCCGGTCTGTCACCAAACCGAAGTGGTCCGCAGCCTGCGGCAGCTCGGTCGGGTGGCCGAGGATCTGCTGCGGCGCTCGGTGACGCCCCATTGATCGCGGAGCGCTCCCCATCATGATGCTGTCACGCCACCGCCACGCGCTGCTGGTCAACGGTCTGGAACAACGCGCCGATCCGCTGGCCGTCAGCGCACACTTCCAGCTTTACGCCCTGACGCCCTTGGCAACGCCGACCGCGCCCGCCGATGAGTTGATCATCGTCCACGATTTCAGCGCGACGCAGATCGACAATAATTTGGGCTACTACGTCGTCAGCGAACTGTTGCCGTTGCTGACGGCGCAGCGCCAGCGGATCGATACCGGCTACAGCGAACAGGACTTATTCGAGCGTTCGGTGGGCGACATCGTTCGCTCCATGGCCGGCAACGAGCGCCACGCTTGGCGGTTGTTCTACGCCAACACCCTGAACGCCACGCAGGCCAGCGCCGGTTTGGGGCAACCGCCGGGGCGACCCAAGGAAACCGCGAACGATTTTATCGGGCTGTTCGGCGCGATTTATCGGTACGCACTGGAACGGATCGAGGAACTACCTGCCGCCGCATCGCCGCTGACCGTCCTCGACGTGGCAACCTGTTTCGGCTTTTTTCCGCTGCTGCTGGCGCGGGTGGGCGTCTCGGACCCGATCTTGGGGGATATCGCCGGTTGCGATCTGAATCCAGCTCTGATGGGGTTCGCCGACGATTACACTCGCCATGAAGGTCTGGCCCAAGCCCGGTTCGGCGTCGCCGATATTCTGGCCGACGATATGGAGCGGGAATTGGCGCCGCTACCGGCGCGCTTCGACGTGGTCACCGCACTGCATCTGTTGGAACACCTTGAACCGGAGCAAACCAACCGAGCAGTTGCCAACCTCTGGCGACTCACCGCCCGGCGACTGATTATCGCGGTGCCGATCGAAGACACGCCCGATCCCCGCTATGGCCATCGGCAGGTCTTCGACCGCGAACGCTTGCTGGCGCTGGGACATGCCTTGGGCGGACGCTGCGAGTACTTCGAGCATCACGGCGGTTGGCTGGTTAGCGACCGGTATCACTGAGCAGCAACACTCAGAGTAGATTCCAGGCAAGAGCATCAAGATCATCATAACTAAAGAGCAATTACCATGCTCCAGAGGAGGGATATGTGTGTAAATGTAATCATCTGTTGCGTTTTGGAGTCATTGGCGCCAGTGTGCTGGTGTTCTTGACGTCGGCGCGGGCGGATCAACTCGATGATTTGATGCTCCAGCTCAAGGCCAAGGGGGTTCTGAGCCAACAAGAATACGCCAAGCTGAACAAACAGCGGGCAGCGGCGCCATCGACCCCGACAGGTCAGGCGGAAGTAGTTGACGCGCTAATGCTCCAGCTCAAGGCCAAGGGGATTCTGAGCCAACAAGAATACGCCAAGCTGAGCACACCGGCAGCAATGCCGGTCGCGGCGGCTTCGTCCCCAGCGGGGCCGGTCGCGGAACCGAAGACTGTTGCATCCCAACCCGAACCGAATCAAGCGGCTGCGGCACCGACAGGTTCTTTTGTCCGCATGATGGATAAAGGTGTCGGTCTACGCGTCGGCTCGGTGGACGTCCTCTTCTCCGGTGGCATCAACGCCTTTTATGTCCAGAACCAGGTCGGTGACCGAAACGCAAACAATGTTGTGCTGGGTGGCATCGCCAATATCGATGGCCAAGATTCGGCGTCGATACGCAACGGCCTGTTGCCTGGCAACTTTAGCATCAGCCTCAAAACACAACAACAAGGATTCGATGTGGGGGCAACTTTCGGTTTCTACCCCGGCCTAAATAGTGTGAGCAACAACGGCGGTGCTAATTCCGCAGGCAATCCATCGGCACTCGGCACCTCCGGCATCGACTTCCGCCAGCAGTTCATCACAGTGGGCACGCCGTCCATGGGCACCTTCAAGGGTGGTCGCGACATCGGGCTGTTCGGTTCGCAGGCGATTCTCAATGACTTCAGCCTAGTGAGTGTCGGTACCCCCGGCTCGAATATAGCGCCGTCGAATACCACCTTCGGTCGCATCGGTCTCGGCTACGTCTATACGGACTTCATTCCGCAGATTACATATACGAGTCCATCTTTCAACGGCCTGCAGGTCAGCCTCGGTCTGTTTACACCGCTTGATGCCGTCAACTTCAGTTCCGTGTCAGGCCAGCTCACCGGGCACGACCAGCCCGGCGTCCAGGGCCAACTGGTCTACGACACAGACCTTGGCAGCACGAAAGCCAAGCTGTGGACCAGCTTCGTGACCCAGAAGCTAGAGAGCGCCGATAACACACAAGCGCTGCCCAAAGGCCAGAGCGTGCAAGCCAGTGGCTTCGATCTCGGCGCTAATATCGGGTTTGGACCAGCCAATCTGGTGCTGTACGGCTATACCGGCAAGGCGCTCGGCTCGACGGGTCTATTCTTCGACGCGGTAAGCGAGGATGGTCAGGCGCGTGATTCTCACGGTTTCTACGTGCAGGGCACTTACCAGTTTTTGGAGCGTTTTACCGCTGGGCTTAGTTACGGCGCGAGCTATCTCGACGAAGCGAGTGCCGAGGACAATCCGCTGCTGGTCAAGCAGAACAGTTCCTGGCTCTTCGGACTTCATTACAAGTTGACCGATTGGGTGCAACTATCTGGTGAGTACACATACACCAAATCCGAGGCCCAAGGCGGTAACTCCGCGGATGAAAACACTTTCGCGGTGGGAGCCAGCCTGTTCTTTTAAATGGGAGCGCACACCATCGTAACCAGAATTACGCTCTTTCTAAGGAGCAACCCACCTGTTCCAAGAGAGGCTTGTAATCTGCTAACCCTATGTAAATTCACTCTTGTTGCGAGAGGCAAAAAGTCTGCCCTTGCTCAGGAGGTAGAAGTAAGGCGGCCTAATCGCCACTCACCGCCTGAAAAAACGGCGACGCATAAGCCCATCGCCGAGCACCACCAAACCGAAGGAGAAACCCTGATGTTATATGCAACTCCCGGCCAGACCGGTTCCAAAGTCACCTTTAAATCCCGTTATAGCAACTTCATCGGTGGCCAGTGGGTCGCGCCGGTGAAAGGCGAGTATTTTGAAAATGTCAGTCCGGTCACTGGACAAAAGTTCTGTGAAATCCCCCGCTCCACCGCTGAGGATATTGAACTGGCGCTGGACGCCGCCCACGCCGCCGCCGCCGCTTGGGGCCGCACCTCTGTCGCAGAGCGGGCTAACCGGCTTAATCGCATCGCGGATTGTATGGAAGCGAACCTGGAAATGCTGGCGGTGGCCGAAACCTGGGATAACGGCAAGGCGGTGCGGGAAACCCTGGCGGCGGATATACCGCTGGCGATTGACCACTTCCGCTATTTCGCCGGCTGCATCCGCGCCCAGGAAGGCGCGTTGTCGGAACTCGACGACGACACCGTCGCCTATCACTTCCACGAACCGCTCGGCGTGGTCGGGCAAATTATTCCCTGGAATTTCCCGATCCTGATGGCGGTGTGGAAACTCGCTCCCGCGCTGGCCGCCGGCAACTGCGTGGTGCTGAAACCCGCTGAGCAAACGCCGGTCTCGATCCTGGTGCTGCTGGAACTGATTCAGGATTTGCTGCCGCCCGGCGTCCTCAACGTGGTCAACGGCTTCGGGCTGGAAGCCGGCAAACCCCTGGCCAGCAACAAGCGCATCGCCAAAATCGCCTTCACCGGCGAGACCACCACCGGGCGGCTGATCATGCAGTACGCCGCGCAAAATCTGATTCCGGTCACGCTGGAGTTGGGCGGCAAATCGCCTAATGTCTTCTTTGCCGATGTCTGCGCCCAAGACGACGAGTTCTTCGACAAATCCCTGGAAGGCTTCACGATGTTTGCCTTGAATCAAGGCGAAGTCTGCACCTGTCCCTCGCGGGCGCTGATTCAGGAATCCGCCTATGAGCGTTTCATGGAGCGGGCTTTGGAGCGAGTAAAAGCGGTCAAACAGGGGCATCCGCTCGATACGACCACCATGATGGGCGCGCAAGCCTCCTCCGAGCAGTTGGAAAAAATTCTCAGCTACATGGACATTGGCCGCCAGGAAGGCGCGGAGTGTCTGACGGGGGGGCATCGGGCCGAGCTGAGCGGAGAATTGCGCAACGGCTACTACGTGCAACCGACCGTATTCCAGGGCCACAACCGGATGCGCCTGTTCCAGGAGGAAATCTTTGGACCGGTGCTGGCGGTGACCACCTTCAAAGACGTTAACGAAGCCTTGTCTATCGCCAACGATACGCTGTATGGACTAGGGGCGGGTGTGTGGAGCCGCGATATGAATGTCGCCTACCGCCTGGGCCGTGGCATTAAAGCCGGGCGGGTGTGGACCAACTGCTATCACCTTTACCCCGCCCACGCTGCGTTTGGCGGCTACAAGCAATCCGGCATTGGGCGGGAAACGCACCGGATGATGCTGGACCATTACCAGCAGACCAAGAACCTGCTGGTGAGCTACAACCCCAAGGCGATGGGGTTCTTCTGAGATCACCGCTCGCGCTCCTCTCCCTCCTTTCCAACTAGGAGAGGGGTGGAGGGCGATGCGGGTTCCACTCGATGGAGGCTCGTCATGACCATCGTACCCCGCGTATTGGCGACCGACGCCGCCTTGGATTTGATTGACCGGCTCAAAGTCAAGCACGGCCCGCTGATGTTCCACCAATCCGGCGGTTGTTGCGACGGCAGTTCGCCGATGTGCTACCCCGACGGCGATCTACTGGTCGGCGACAGCGACGTGCGGCTGGGCGACATCGGCGGTTGCCCGCTCTATATGAGCGCTGCCCAGTTCGAGTACTGGAAACATACCCAACTGACCATCGATGTCGTTCCGGGTCGGGGCGGCATGTTTTCCCTGGAAGGCCCGGAAGGTTTACGTTTTTTAACCCGTTCACGATTGTTTACGGACGAGGAACAGGCGGCGCTGGATGCAGAACGCACCTCGATGACAACCCTAATATAAAAAAATCACCGAAAAGAGGTTTAACGTCATGCCCAAGTATCTGATCGAACGCGAACTACCCGGCGCTGGCAAGCTGTCTCCCGCCGATCTGAAAGCTATTTCACAAAAATCTTGCAGTGTGCTGAACGTATTGGGGCCGCAAATCCAATGGGTGCAAAGCTATGTCACCGACGACAAGATTTATTGCGTTTACATCGCGCCCAACGCCGAAATGGTGAAACAGCACGCCGAGCAAGGCGGTTTTCCAGCCAACCGCATTTCCGAAATCAAGGTGGGCATCGACCCGACCACCGCCGAAGGCTGATGATCCGCTTTACTACCGTTCGCAGGGTGAGCCGATGAGCTATGAAATTTTTCGGCAGGGCTTGGATGCGCCAATCTGCCTGACTTGGGAAATCACCTACGCCTGCAACCTGCAGTGCGTGCATTGCCTGTCTTCTTCCGGCAAGCGTCGGCCCGAGGAATTGACTACCGCCGAGGCTAAGCGGCTGATCGACGAATGGGCGGAAATGAAGGTGTTTTACATCAACGTCGGCGGCGGCGAGCCGATGAGCCGGAAGGATTTTCGCGAATTGATGGACTACGCGCTGGCACGCGGAATCGGCGTCAAGTTCAGCACCAACGGTACCTTGATCGACGATGAAGCGGCGGCGTGGATCGCCTCGCGGGACTATTTGGACGTGCAGATCAGCATCGATGGCGCGACGGCCGACACCAGCGATCCCATCCGCGGCGAAGGTTCCTACGACCGTGCCCGCCAAGCGATGGAGCGGCTGGCCAAGCACCGGTTTCCGTTCAAGATCAACACCACTGTCACCTGCCACAACTATCCGCAAATCGACGATCTATACGTCCTGTCCCAACGTTATGGAGCCGAATTGCGCCTGACGCGGCTGCGGCCCACCGGTCGCGGCGGTGCGGTATGGCAAAGCCTGCGCCCGACTCACGCCCAAAACCGTGGATTGTACGAGTGGCTGCTGAACCATCGCGACGTGCTGACCGGCGATTCTTTCTTTCACCTGTCGGCTTACGGGCAACCGATGGACGGGCTGAACCTGTGCGGTGCCGGGCGCATCGTCTGTTGTGTGGACCCAGTCGGCGAGGTGTACGCCTGTCCGTTCATGTTGGCCCCGGAGTTTTCCGGCGGCAACGTGCGTCAACCGGGCGGGTTCGCCGGCATCTGGCGCCACTCGCCACTGTTCGCGCACCTGCGGGAATGGCAGGTCGGCGGCAGTTGCCAGAGCTGCAACGCCTACGACAAATGCCACGGCGGCTGCATGGCCGTCAAGCACTTCACCCAGCAATCCCTGGATGCGCCCGACCCGGACTGCGTGTTTCAGCAACCGACGCCGTTTCCGATACCGGTCAAGGCCGCGTCGCAACGGGCAAGCATCGCATCGCCATGAATTCGATCCGAGCAATACCTGAAATCCGTAGCGCGTGAGGCAACGCCATGAGCAAGCCGCAAGATCGCCATGCCGGGCTTTTCGCCCCACTGTCGCTGGGTGGCAAGACAGCGCCGAACCGCTTTGTGTTCGCCGCTCATCAGACGAACTTCGCCACCCATAACCGCTTCACCGAACGGCACGTCGCCTACTACGAAACCCGTGCCGCCGGTGGCGTCGGCGTGATCGTTCTGGAAGGCAGCGTCGTTCACCCTTCGGACTGGCCCTACGAGTACGCGATATTCGGCTACGAGGCCGCCGTGGTGGACGGTTATCGCCAAATCGCGGATGCGCTGCATCGCCATGGCGCGCTGGCGTTGGCGCACTTGACTCATGGCGGGATGCAGGGCAGCAGCCATTATTCCCAATTGCCACTGTGGGCGCCCTCGCCAGTCCCGGAAGTCAACAGCCGCGAACTGCCCCAAGCCATGGACGCCGACGATATCGCCGCTGTGATCCAGGGCTTCCGACAGGCCGCCCGTTACGCCCGCGACGGCGGCCTGGATGGGGTCGAACTGAACGCCGGTCAGGACAGCCTGATTCGCCAATTTCTGTCGCCATTGACCAATCAACGTGGCGACGACTACGGCGGTTCGCTGGACAACCGGCTGCGTTTCGCCCGTCAGATCATCAAAAACGCGCGCGACGAACTGGGTCGCGATGCCATCGTCGGGCTGCGCCTGGCAGGCGACGAATATGCGCCATGGGCCGGTATCAAGCCGGAAGACGCGGCGGAGATCGCCCGCTGCCTGGCGAGCGATGGGTTGCTCGATTTCATCAGCGTCACCAGCGGCAGCATCTACACCGGTCACCTCACCCGGCCCGGTCTGTATCAACCGCCCGGCTTTGCCATCCCTCTAGCGGCGGGGATCAAGGCGGCGGTCGCGCTGCCGGTCTTTGCCCAAGGCAGCATCGTCGATCCCGAAATGGCGGCGGCGCTGCTGGCTGACGGGAAAGCCGACGCGGTGGAAATGACCCGAGCACTGATCGCCGATCCGGACTTGCCGCACAAATGGCGTGAAGGCCGCGCCGCCGACATTCGCCCTTGCCTGCTCGCCAATCAGGACAACATCATCGGCCTAGTGCAGAACCCACGCTTGAGTTGCGCCAACAATCCAACCGCCGGTTACGAGCACGAGGCCGAATTTGCGCCTCTGAAACACGCCCGGACGCCGCACCGGGTTCTGGTCGTGGGTGGCGGACCGGCCGGTCTGGAAGCGGCGCGAGTCGCGGCGCTGCGCGGACACGACGTCACCTTGTGCGAACGCGAACCGCGACTTGGCGGCGCAATCCGGCTCGCCGCCGCCGCGCCCGGCCGGGAGCGGTTGGCGTTGGCCGTGGATTGGCTGGAACGGCAAATCCGCGCGCTGAAAGTGAACATTCGGACCGAGGTGGACATAACCGCCGAACAAATTGGCGAGGAATCTCCCGATACCGTGATTGTGGCCGTGGGAGGCCTGCCAGGCC
The DNA here is from genome assembly GCA_029624815.1 of Candidatus Competibacter sp. Taxonomy (GTDB): domain Bacteria; phylum Pseudomonadota; class Gammaproteobacteria; order Competibacterales; family Competibacteraceae; genus Competibacter. Next base: position 42,827 of record JARSSH010000010.1, on the reverse strand, counting down.
AGCAAGCTGGCGTGTGCTTTCACCCGAGCGCACCGATGGTCAATCCTCGGCAGGTCATGCGCGGTGAAATCTCGGCCTCGCCGGGTCGCGCCGTCATCCTCGATACCCTCGGCGATCCGGTCGGCATGGCGGTGACCGAATGGCTGGTCGAGCGCGGCTGGCAAGTCGAAATGGTCACCAGCGACATGTTCGTCGGCCAACGCTTGACCGCATCGCTGGAGTTGACCGCCTGGAACCAGCGCGCCGCCGCCCGTGGCATTGTCTTTCGCCCGCAATTCGACACGCTGGAGGTGACCGAACACAGCGTCATCGGCGCGGATCACTTCGACCAGCGGGAAATCCGTCTCGACGGAATCGATCTGGTGGTGGACGTGTCGCCGGAAGTGCCCGACGAAACCCTGTATTTCACGCTCAAGGCGAGCGGCTTGCGGGTGTTTCGCGCCGGTGACTGCGTCGCGCCGCGTTATCTCGGTCACGCGATCCTGGAAGGGTATCGCGCCGGACGGGGGGTCTAAGCCATGAGCAATCGTCCACGACTGCTGTTTACCCCACTGAGGATCGGCAGCATCACGGTCAAGAACCGGATCGTATTCTCGGCGCATCTGACCAACTACGCCGAGGATTTCATGCCCAGCGAGCGGCATCTTTACTATTACCGGGAGCGGGCGCGCGGTGGGACCGGGTTGATCATCACCGAAGAACAATCCACCCATCCCACCGATCACCCCTACGAAAAGCTGATTCACGCCTTCCACCGCCGGGTGATCCCGCATTATCGACGAATCACCACGGCGGTCCACGCGGAAGGAACGCCGATCCTAGCGCAGATCAACCACAATGGCGGACAGGGCAGCGGCATGTTCACCCGGCTGCCGGCTTGGGCGCCATCGGCTCTGGCCGACCCGCTGTTCCGCGAAGTGGCGAAAGCGGTGGAACACGAGGATATTCTGGAGATCATCCAGGGTTATGCGCGGGTGGCCGCCTACACCCGCGAGGGCGGTTTCGATGGCGTGGAGTTGCAATGCTCCCATTCGTCCATCGTCCGTCAGTTCCTGTCGCGCAACACCAACCAGCGCAGCGACGAATACGGCGGCAGCCTGGAAAACCGCGCTCGGCTGCTGCGCGAGATCATCGCCGCCATCCGCAACGAAGTGGGCCGCGATTACGTGATCAGCGTGCGGCTGTGCGGCGATGAACTGATCCGTGACGGTATCACTCTGGACGAAACAGTGGCCGTGGCGCGACTGCTGGAAGCGGATGGGCTGATTGATCTGATCAACACCAGTATCGGCACCGCGACGCAAACCCTGTACATGATCGAAGCCTCGATGCGGATTCGTCCCGACTACGCACTGTTCATTCCGTCGGCCCTGCGCAAAGCGGTGCGCTTGCCGGTGATCGGCGTCGGTCGGATCAAGGATCCAATCCAGGCCGAACGCATCCTCAGCGAAGGCCACGCGGATCTGATCGGCATCGTGCGCGGCCAGATCGCCGATCCCGAATTCGCCCGCAAGGCGCGGGAAAACCGAGCCGAGGACATCCGGCTCTGTTTGTCCTGCAACCAGGAATGCGTGGGACGGATGGGACTCAACCGGTGGATGGGTTGCATCGAAACTCCGGCGACCGGGCAGGAAAAACGCTACGGAATCAGTACGTTGTCCACTGTCGCCGAACCCAAGCGCGTACTGGTGATCGGCGGCGGCCCCGCTGGATTGAAGGCCGCGACCGTTGCCGCCCGTCGAGGGCATCACGTCACCTTGCTGGAAAAGGAAGTCCGCTTGGGCGGCCAAGTGGTGTGGGCGGTGCGGGTGGCCGGACGCGCCGAATTTGGCGACATCGTGCGCAATCTGTTGCATGAGATCGAGCAGCTGGGCGTCGAGGTACACACCGAAACCACGGCGACGCTGGATTCAGTGCTGGCCGCTAAACCGGATGCGGTGATCGTGGCGACCGGCTCGGTTCCCAATCGCGCCGCCATTCCCGGTGGCGACAGCCCCGGCGTGGCGGATGTGGTGGATATCCTGTCGGGCAAAGTCACGCCAGGCCGCAAGGTATTGATCGTGGATCGACTCGGTTTTCACGAAGCGACCAGCGTCGCCGAGTTTCTGGCGGAACAGGGCTGCGAAGTGGAGGTGGTCACCCCCACCCTGTACGTCGGCCAGGATCTGGGCGTCACCCTCGATCTGGAAAACTGGTATCGCCAAGCGCGGCGCTTGGGCATTCGCTGCACGCCGAACCATTCGGTTCTCGGCATCGACAATGGCGTGGTCATGGCGCTGCACAACTACAGCGGTCAAATGGCGCATTTTCCCCCGGTGGATACCGTGGTGCTGGCAATCCACCGGCAGGCCAACGACCGTCTGTATCAGGCGCTCAAGGCCGACAACGCCCACGCGACTCACATGCTTTCGCAAGTCCGCGCGGTTGATGAGAATCTTTATCGAACGCTGAAAGGGCGGGTGCCCGCACTCCACCGAATCGGCGACTGCGTCGCGCCTCGGCGCGCGCACGCCGCGATCATTGAAGGCGAACGGGCAGGGAGGGCTGTGTAATGGACAAGGCTGTTGTGGTCATCGCTGAGAGCGAACACGGTGAATTGACGCTCGCCAGCCTGGAATGCGTGGAGGAAGGTCGTGAGGTGGCTGACCGGCTCGACGCCAAAGTCCAGGCAATTCTCTGCGGGAGCGGCGTGACGCCACTGGCGGAAACGCTGGCGGCTCACGGCGCGGATCGGGTCACGGTGGTGGAGCATGAAGCGCTAGCTCAATTCAGCGCCGACGGCTGGTTGCAGGCGCTGGCCCCGGTGTTGCTCCAGGCCCATCCGGCGCTGCTGCTGGCCCCGGACAGCGGCCCGGCGCGCGCTTGGCTGCCCCGGCTCGCGGTACGCTGGCGATTGCCGCTGGTTGGCTGCTGTATGCGCATCAGCATCGTCGGCGACGGTTACCCGGAAGTGATTCGTCACACCTACGGCGGAGCCTGTCAGGAACGGCTGGTTTGGCCTTACGCCACCCTGATTTGCGCCATGCTCACGCCCGGCGTGCGCGGAATCGATGCGCCCCGGCATGGACGCGCTGCTGAAGTCGCTGTCGTGCGCCCGGAACTCGATCCCGCGCGTTTCCGCGACCGCACCTTGCGAACCTTGCCCGCCGATCCACGAACCGTGCCTTTGAGCGAAGCCGAACGGATCGTCTCCGGCGGTTTTGGCACGGGTGGACCCGACGGTATGGCGCTGATAAAGCAATTGGCCGACCAGATTGGCGCGGCTTTGGGCGGCACTCGGGTTGCCGCGGATCGCGGCTGGCTGGCGGCCGAGCGCTTCATCGGCTCGACCGGCCAGATCGTCGCCCCAAAGTTGTACATGGCGTTCGGCGTGTCCGGCGCGGGTCAACATCTTTCCGGCATCACCGGCAGCGAAACCGTGATTGCCGTCAACAGCGATCGTACCGCGCCGATGCTCAAACGGGCGGATTTGGGAATCGTCGGCGACCTGCATCAAATCCTGCCGATTTTACTCAGTAAATTACGGGCGCTCGCCGTGACCGATGCCTCCTCGAATTCTGGCGAACCGGCCGCGCCAACCGATTCCTCCGTCGTCCATCGGACTTTGGAGATGACGCCATGACCACGCATCCCGCCAACCAACAGTTCGATGTCATCGTCGTCGGTGCCGGCCCGGCGGGCAGCGCCGCCGCCTTGCTCGCCGCCCGCGCTGGCCTCAAGGTGCTGCTGCTGGAGCGCGGCGAATATCCGGGAGCCAAGAACGCCTCCGGCGCGGTGTTTTACGGCAGCGCCATTCTCAACGAGCTGATTCCCAACTGGTGGGAACAAGCGCCGGTGGAGCGTCACATTTGCCGGCGCGACATCGCCTTCATGTCGCCGACCACTGCGGTGGCGCTCGACTTTCGAAGCGCTGGCGTCGGTTTTGCCACCGCGCCCTACAACGGCTTCACGGTTTTGCGGCCCAAGTTCGATCGCTGGCTGGCGGCGCAGGCCGAAGCGGCGGGCGCGTTCGTGTTAACTTCGGCGGTTGTCGATGACGTGCTGCGGGAAAAGGGCCACATCGTCGGGGTGCGGGTGCGCCGCGAACAGGGCGAGATTTATGGAAAAGTGGTGATCGCTTGCGATGGAGTCAATTCCTTCCTGGCGAAGAAAGCGGGTTTGCAACGCGAATTTCACCCGCATGAGCTGTCGCTGGGAGTCAAGGAAGTGATCGGGCTGGACCCGGCGATCATTCAGGATCGCTTTCACCTCACCGACAACGACGGGATCGCTTTTGAATATCTGGGCGCGATTACCGAAGACGTTCACGGCGGCGCATTTCTTTATACCAACCGGGATTCGCTGTCGCTGGGCGTGATCGGCCAAGTGTCGTCGCTGGTCGAGCGACGCAAGCGCCCCTACGAACTGCTGGAACGGTTCAAGGCGCATCCGGCGGTCGCGCCGCTGGTGCGCGGCGGCAAACTGCGCGAGTACTCGGCCCATCTGATTCCCGAAAGCGGTTGGGCGATGAAGCCAAAACTGTACACCGATGGAATGCTGGTGGCCGGCGACGCGGCGGGCTTCTGTTTGGCCGCCGGCCTGTATCTGGAAGGCATGAACTACGCGATGCAATCCGGCTTGGCAGCGGCGGAAACCGCGATATTCGCTTGCCAAAAGAATAATTTCTCCGCGCGCGTCCTTGCGGCCTATCAAAAGAATTTGAAGCAACGCCACGTATCCACCGATTTTCGGGCCTACCGCCATGCACCGTCCTTCGTCAACGGGCCGCGCCTGCAAAACCTTTACCCCGAAATGGTCGCGCGGGGGATGGAACAAATCTTCCGGGTGGACGGCACGCCCAAGCGGAAGATTCTACCGCTGACCTACCGGATGGTCCGTCAGTCTACGATCAAGCCGGGGCAATTGCTCCGGGACGTCTACCAGGTGGCGAGGGCTTATCTATGGTGATGACAACCCATGAAGAGAAAATGCGCACGGTACGGTTCCGGGTGGGAGCGACACCGCATATCGTCGTGAACTCGGAAATCTGCCGCAACGACTGCTCGGTCCACGCCTGCGTCTACGTTTGTCCGGCCAACCTGTTCGTTCCGCTGGACGATGGCGGCATTCTGTTCAACTACGAACAATGCTTCGAATGCGGTACCTGTTATGTCGCCTGCAACCAGGAAGGGGCCATTCGCTGGTCCTATCCCGATGGCGGTTACGGCGTCACGTTCCGGGAATCCTGAAGGGTTGACTCATGCGTATCGCGGTTTGTCTTAAATACGTCCCCGACCCCAGCACCATCGAGGTCGATCCGCTGACCGGTTTGATCGATGCCGGTCGCGTGCTGTACATGATGAATCCCGCCGATGAAAGCGCGCTGGAACTGGCGTTGCGGCTGCGACCGTCGAATGGAACCGTGACCGTGTTCAGCGTGGGACCGGTCGAAGCGGATCGTTTGTTACAAGATGCGCTGGCGGCGGGCGCTGATGCGGCGCTGCGGGTATGGGATGACTCACTCGGCAGCCTCAAACCCATCGTGACCACGATGCTGCTGGCGGCGGCGCTGCGAGTCAAGGAACTTCCCGATCTAGTGCTGTGCGGCGGGCATAGCGTGGATCGCGGATCGGGCACGGTGCCGGCGCTGCTGGCGGAACATCTGGACTGGCCGGTCGCCACCGATGTGACTCAGTTTGAGTTGCGGTCCGGGCGAATGCGCGTACAGCGGCGGCTGGCGCGCGGGGCGCGAGCCGAAAGCGAAGTTACCCTGCCGGCGATTCTAGGGCTGGAATCGGGATTGGTGCATCTGCGCCAAGCCAGCCTGCCCAACTTGATGCGCGTCAAGCACACGCCGATTCCGCTGTATGGACTAGAGGAGTTGGGATTGTCGCCGCAAGATTTGCATTTTCCAGCAATGACCCTGCATGAAGTCATGCCGCCGCGCCCACGGACGCGAGTGATGTTTACGCCAGATATCCACGGGTCAGTACAGGAACGGGTGGCGCAAATCATGTCCGCCGGGGTTGCCGGCAAGACGGGGAAAATCCTGGAGAGTGGTACGCCGGAACAGCAGGCCGACGCCATCATCGCGTTCTTGCGCCAACGCGGTTTCCTGGAACAGCCGACTTGAATACCCAGCGATTGGCTGAATCGAGCTGGCCGGACGTGGCGCAAGCCGTCGCCGCTGGCATGACGACGGTGATTCTGCCGCTGGGCGCGACCGAGCAACACGGTCCGCATTTGCCCTTGGGTACCGATACCTGCCGAGCGGCGGCGCTGGCCGAGCGCTTGGCGGAACGGTTACCGGCGCTGGCTGCGCCCGTCATACCCATCGGCTGTTCCGACGAGCATAGCGGGTTTGCCGGCCTGTTGAGTCTGGAAGCGGAAACGCTGGCGACGGTGATCGTGGACTGCGCCCGGCGCATGGTCGATTGGGGCGTACAACGCTTGGTCGTATTGTCAGCGCACGGCGGCAACGGACGGGCGCTGGCGTTGGCGGAGACGCGCTTGCGCCAGGAATTACCGGTGCTGGCGGTGTGGATTCCCGACGCCATGACGATCTGCGGCGAAGCGGTGTTGGCCATCGCCGCCGAGGCGGGTTTGCCGTTCAATGCCCTCGGCTTGCACGCCGGCGAATGGGAAACTTCGGAACTGCTGCGTCTGCACCCGGAGCAGGTGCGCATGGATCGAGCCGCGCCCGGCCATACCGGCGATATGGACGCGGCATTGGCAACCTTGGTCGCAAACGGGACGCGGGCGCTGACGGCGACCGGCGTGGTGGGCGATCCTCGCTCGGCGAACGCGAGCCGGGGCGAACGTTATCTGGCGGCACAAGTAGTGTGTTACGAGGCGGCGTGGCGACAATGGCTCCTGCAACCCAACCCGGCGTGAAATGGGCGGAAAGGCGCGGCGATACCGGCGGTGCCGCCATCGCCTCGTTGCCTACCCCACCGCCAGCCCAACCGGCGCGCTATGCCTTGCAACCCAATCTGTCCGTCGTGGTCGACGAGCGGGGTGGTCTGTTGCTGTGCTTGCGCCCGTTGCTGGCGCTGCGCCTGAATCGGCAGGCCACGACGTTGCTCGGCGCGTTGCGGCAACCTCGCAGTGTCGCCGAACTGGCGGCCAGCGTTCCCGGCATGACGCCGGCGGCTATCACCGCATTTCTGGACAGGCTGTTGCGCCGCCGATTGTTGATCCGCCATCCGGCGGAGGTGGCCGTCTGGCCGGCAGTTTCGATCATCGTCCCGGCGCACGGTCGCGCCGAGGCCACGCGCCGCTGCGTGCGCTCCTTGCTGGCGCTGGATTATCCCGCTGACCGCCGTGAAATCATCGTGGTGGACGATGCCTCCACGCCACCGTTGGCCGAAGCGTTGCACGATTTGCCGATCCGGTTGTTACGCCAGGAACGCAACATCGGCCAGTCCGCCGCCCGCAACCTGGCGGCGATGCTGGCCCATGGCGAGATTCTGGCATTTATCGACAATGACTGTGTGGCCGAACCGGACTGGCTGCGCGGCTTATTGCCTTATCTAGATGACCCATCGGTCGCTATGATCGGTGGCCGGGTCGTCGCTCCGCCAGCGCGAGGCGCAGTGGCCGCCTTCGAAGCGGTGCGCTCGCCGCTGGACATGGGGGCAATGGAAACGGAAGTCACTCCGAATGCCGCCGTGTCCTATCTACCGACCTGCAACCTGTTGGTGCGGCGCGACGTGCTACTGGCGCATGGCGGCTTCGATGCGACGCTGCGGATCGGCGAAGACGTGGATTTCATCTGGCGTGCCTTACGAAGCGGGCATCGCGCCTGGTACGTCCCCACCGGCCGAGTCGTGCACGATCATCGCGTGCGCTGGGGTGACTGGTTGCGCCGCCGCGCTGACTACGGTTCGTCCGAAGCGGATTTGCAGCAACGCTATCCCGAAGGTCGGCGAGTGATGCACCTGCCGCGCGTCAGCCTGTTGTTGCTGCTGAGCGTGATGCTCACGCCATGGTTCGGATTCTGGGGACTGGGACCAGCGGCGGTTGCTCTGAGCCTGTTCAGCGCGGAACTGACGAAAAAACAGCGGGAGCTGCGGCGCATCGGGGTCGCGCTGTCCATCGGTCGAGTCGCCGTCGCGCTGGGCCGCGAACATGCGGCGGCGTTATATCACCTGAGCGCCAACGTCGTCCGCTATTACAGCCTGCCGCTGCTCGTCGTCGGTGGGATACAGCCCCCTGGGCTGCCCGCCATCCTCCTGTTGCTCGTCGTCGCGCCGCTGGCCGATCATCGGCGGTTGCAACCCCAACTTTCCCTACCGGTCTTCATCGGCCTGTATGGATTGGAACTGGCCGCGTATCAAGTAGGACTCTGGCGTGGCTGTCGGCAACGGCGCACCTTGCGTCCGCTGCTGCCACGCCTGATCTGGCGGAGATAATCGATCATGATCAATCCCCGCCGTGTTTTACCGTTGTCATATCCCTGTGCATCGTCAACCTAAAGGAGATTATCCCGATGTTCATTCCTGTCGAACAACGCCCCGAAACGCCTGCTCTCCATGCAACGCCGCTAGCCAAGGTTACAGCGCACGAGATAGCAACCCGGCAGCCCGAGCCGCCAACAGAACTGCCGAAGGTCATGGAAGAGTTGCTGATCGAAGAAGTCAGCATCGACGGCATGTGCGGCGTTTATTGAGGCCAGCGCTCACCCGTCTCCGAAAGGCCGGTGAGCCATACCGTTGTCGTCAACGTCGTCATGTTAAGGCCGGCTGAAACCGGGCAAGGCGGAACTCATGGGCAAGCTGGAAGGCAAAGTAGCATTGATTACCGGCGCGGGGCGCGGCCAGGGCCGAGCGCATGCGGTGCTGATGGCTCGCGAGGGGGCCGATATCGCGGCGCTGGATATCTGCCGCGATCTTCCCTATCCACGCTATTCGCTAGCGATGCGTAGCGACCTGGAGGAAACCGCCCGACAGGTTCGGGAATACGGACGCCAGGCCCTGGAGCTGGTCGCCGATGTCCGTGATAGCGCGGCGATGGCCGCCGCCGTCGAGAAGACGATAGCGACTTTCGGGCACATCGACATCCTGGTCTGCAATGCCGGCATCGCTGACATGGCCCTGACCTGGGACATCACCGAGGAATGGTGGGACATGATGCTCGACGTCAATCTCAAGGGCTATTGGCTGGCGGTGAAATACGTCGTCCCACGGATGTTGGCTCAGGGAACGGGCGGCAGCATCGTCATGACCTCGTCGGTCGCCGGTCTGCGCGGTGAACCGGGCATGGCCCATTATTGCGCGTCGAAATGGGGCGTCGTCGGACTGGCCCATTCACTGGCGCATGAACTCGCGCCGCACCACATCACCGTCAACACGCTGCACCCCACCGCGGTCGATACCGACATCATCACCGGCATGGCCCAAGCCGCCGACATGGCGACGGAGGATCTGGTCGAATTCATTCGTCACGGCAACGCCCTGCCGGTCAAACTGATCGACGCGGAAGATGTCGCCAAGGCGGCTTTATGGCTGGTTTCGGGCGAAGCGCGCTACGTGACTGGGCAGAAGCTCAATATCGATGCGGGGAGAATGCTGAAATGAACACAACGGTCGAACTTGCGGCTTGTTACCGGCTGGCTCCGGGGGTGGCGATCCGCCCGGAGCGCTTCGGCGGTCTGGTGTACCGCTACGACAACCGTCGCCTGTATTTCCTGCATTCCCATCGAGCGGTCGAGTTCGTGAACTGTCTGGATGGCTGTCGCTCATTGCAGGAAACGCTGGATGATTTCCTGACATCTCAGGAAATGTCACCATCAACGGGCGAGACACTGGTCAAAGCGGTCGTGCAATTGGAGCGACTGGGTCTTTTGATGCATGGCGCGTGAATGGAGCCGCAAAATCATCGGCGCGGTTAACGCCGCGCTGGCGCGTTTCATGGCGTCGGATATTCACGCGGCTGAATGCCATGCTTGCGCATCTTGCGGTACAGCGTATTGCGACTGAAGCCCAAGTGTGCGGCGGTGTTGGTGATATTCCAACCATGACGCTCCAGTTGCCTTAACAGCGCTTCCCGCTCGGCATGCGCGAGGCCACCCATGGCCATGTCGCTAGGTATCGCCACGCTACGCCACATCGGGTCATGCGGCTTTAGACCGGTAATCTCCGCGGGCAGATTTTCGAGTCGGATACACTGTTCATCGCACAGTGCCGCCGCCGTGCGCAATACATTGCGCAATTGACGGATATTGCCCGGCCACGAATAAGCGTTCAGCGCCATCAGCGCATCTTCGGTGATGCGCACGCTCATGCCGTCGCTTTCCGCCGCCAGCAGGCTGCGTATTAGCGACAGTCGATCACTGCGTTCGCGCAAAGCCGGCAGGCGTAATTCCAAACCATTCAATCGATAATAGAGATCTTCCCGAAATGCCCCGGAGGCCATGTGCTCCCGCAAATTGCGATGAGTGGCGCTGATCAGGAAAATATCCACCGGCACCGGTGTATCGCTGCCGAGCGGCAGCACCTCCTTTTCTTCCAGGACTCGCAGCAGTCGGGTTTGCAAGGGCGGCGGCATATCGCCGATCTCGTCCAGAAACAGAGTGCCACCGTGGGCTTGCAGAATCTTGCCGCGCCGGCCTTCCTGGCGCGCACCGGTAAATGCTCCATATTTGTAGCCAAACAATTCGCTTTCGATCAAGGTTTCCGGGATCGAGGCGCAATTCACGGCGACGAAGGGTTTGTCGGCTCTCGCACTGGCATCGTGAATCGCCTTGGTGAAAGCCTCCTTGCCGGTCCCGGTTTCGCCAGTCAGCAGAATATTGACGCGCTTGTTCATGACCCTCCGAACGCAATCGACGTTGTACGCCATCAGCGGGTCTCTCCCGGCCAAACCCTCCAGGGTTTTCATCGGCGGGAGCAAAGGCTCGGTTTCCTCAGCCGCCAGGCGCGGAGGACGGTTCTTGGATGAGCGTCGTTCGGTTCCGTACAACAGAGTGAAAAACCGATGGCCGGTCTTGTCGGTAATGGGCCACAACGTTTTAGGTTGGCCACTGGCGTTGCCGAGCAGGGTCTCCAAAGTGATGGCGAAGAGAAAATCGACACGCTGGCCGACCAACCGATGGCGTGGTTGTCGAAGCTGATCCGCCGCACTCTGATTGGTGGCCAGAATGTGTCCGCCATCATCGAAAGCCAGTAGACCCTCGTTGCTCCCACCAATCAATTCCGGTTGGTGATGGAAACGCAGGATCCATTGCTGGCGAAACACCCGCAGAAAGAACCCGTGCTCGATCATCCGGGCGCTCAGCGCAGCCAGCGCGAGGGTATGAAACTGGCTTTGTCTGGAATCCTGGGAACTGACCGAGGAAATATCCAGCACCGCCAATAATTGGTTCCGCGGGCCGAAAATCGGTGCCGCCGAGCAAGTCAATTGGGTATGCCGGCTACGGAAATGTTCATCGCGATGAACGGTCAGGGCCTGCTGTTCGATCAGCGCGGTGCCAATGCCGTTGGTTCCTTCGTTTTCTTCATCCCAGATGGCGCCTGGCCACAGACCAACTTGCTTGAAAGGTCCACTCAAGTTGGCATCGCAAATCCAGTTGACGATCACGCCATCGCCATCGGTCAGAATCACGGCAAAGCCCGAGCCAGCGATCCGCTGATAGAGGCCGTTCATTTCAATTCGGGCGATGTCCAGAAAGTCATCCAGGCGCTGCTGGTGTTCGCGCAAACGAATCTGTTCGAGCACCTGGGTCTGATGAAAATGAACGGCGTCAATGCCGTAGTTATTGACGCAACGGATCCAGGAACGGGCAATACTGGCTTCTGGTGAAGATTCGGTCCTGGTTCCCTGCACCACGGACAGAATATGCTCCGCATGCGCGGTCGTCTCGTCCGACATGGTTCCTCCTCATCATGGCAAGTCTCCCTATCTGACGTAGGGTCAATGGCCACCGAGCACCGAGTGCCGAACTAAGTCGTTGTTGCTCTCGGCATCGATGGACGCTCAATGGGTGCCTGAATGGAAACCATGAAAGCCTGCGGGAAGATAAAACATGGCGTCACTTTTCCACACAGATACCCACTGTAATAATATAGACCCTTGTATAGCGACCGCTTACCTACAATTCACCCATCACCGGCATACGCGACATGTCGGTTAAGGAGGCGGAATGCGGTCGATTGTGCTGGTGCGGTCTGTTGCCAGAACTCGCAGAGCCTGCTTCGCTTCATTGGCCCACGGCTCGCACAGACCAGCCACCTGGAGCACACACGATCTCCCCGATCGTCTTGAGCCGGCCTAGGGGGTTACCGTTCCGGCACCCAACCAGTGTTCGCCCCGCGCGTGGTAACCTCGCCCCAACACGTCCGTCACCTCGGCCTCCAACGCCTCTTCGATGATCGGCCGCACCGGACTGCGCAACATTCTGTAATCCGTTTGCGGGTCTGCTCGCTCGCCGGTACTCTAGCCATCTGAGATGCTCCTCTCGGGTTGGTCGGTTCCAACGCCTGCCACGGCGTTCAAACTGGCAGGATGCATCCCTGCTCCTTCACTTTTCCAGCAAATCTAGGGCTTCACCTTTGGCTGGCTGACTGGGTTTGCGTTACACTGTTAACGCGGTGCGAGCAATGGTGGATCTGTCGCTTCCATCGCTGTCCGGCGCCGCGTAATCCTCGTATCCGTGAGGTGTGCAATCATGCCAGACTCCAAGCAGACCGCCCCGGTCGCTCCCGTCCAAGTCGCGACGTCCGAGCAACCAGTCGCCCCCGAGATCGAATCCACCCCCAAACAACCGCTGCGTTCCTGGCTTGGCCCGTCCGGCCAAACGTCCTCGGCACACCGCGCCTACGGCATCGAACGCTCGTTTCTCGGCACCCACATTCCCGAAACCATCGACCGGATGGTGAGCGCCAACCTCGCTCGCGGCACCGCGGGCACCTCGCCGGCGGTGTTGGCCATGGCCTACCTCGACTGGCTGATGCATCTGGGTCTTTCCCCAGGCAAGCAAGCGTTGCTGAACGAAAAGGCGGTTCGCAAGATGGTGCGGCTGGCGCTTTACGCGTTCAAGGCGAGTCAAAGCCCGGAGACCCCGCTCTGCATCGAACCGCTGCCTCAGGACCGCCGTTTCGACAGCGAGAGTTGGCGGCAATGGCCCTACAACCTCATCTCGCAGTCGTTTCTGCTGACCCAGCAATGGTGGTACAACGCCACCACCCGCATCCGTGGCGTCAACAAACAGAATGAAGCGATCGTCTCCTTTGTGACACGGCAGATCCTCGATATGTTTTCGCCCTCCAACTCACCGCTCACCAACCCGGAGATCCTAAAGGCCACCATGGAGGAAGGCGGTCAAAACCTGGTGCGTGGCTGGACCAATTTCATGGACGACATGGAAAAGACGGTGGCGGGCAAACAATTGGATGCGGGGACAGGGCAATTTGTGGTCGGCCGCGATGTAGCCGTCACTCCAGGCAAAGTCATCTTCCGTAACCACTTGATCGAGCTGATCCAATACCAACCGGTTACCGCTCAGACATACGCCGAGCCGGTTTTGGTGGCGCCTGCCTGGATCATGAAGTACTACATTCTCGATCTGTCGCCGCACAATTCCATGGTCAAATTCCTGGTGGAAAAGGGCCATACGGTCTTCATGATCTCCTGGAAAAACCCGACCGCCGCGGATCGTGATCTCGGCATGGACGACTATCGCCAACATGGCGCGATGGCGGCGCTGGCCGCCATTTCCACGATTCTACCCGGACGCAAGATCCACACGGTCGGTTACTGCCTCGGTGGCACCCTGCTGACTCTGACCGCTGCCGCCATGGCTCGCGATGGCGATGACCGGCTTAAGAGCATAACACTGTTCGCGGCCCAGACCGATTTCACCGAGGCGGGCGAGCTACTGCTGTTCATCAATGAAAGTCAGGTTTCCTTCCTGGAAGACATGATGTGGGATCAGGGCTATTTGGATGCCGATCAGATGGTGGGCGCTTTCCAAATGCTGCGTTCCAACGATTTGATCTGGTCGCGACTGGTCCATGATTACTTGTTGGGTCACCGCCAGCGGATCAACGACCTGATGGCTTGGAACGCCGATCAGACCCGGATGCCGTTTCGCATGCATTCCGAATACCTGCGGCACATTTTTCTCGGTAACGAACTGGCCACCGGCCATTATAAAGTCGATGACCGCACGATCTCGATCACCGATATCCGTGCCCCGGTCTTCACGGTCGCCACCGAGCAGGATCATGTTGCCCCTTGGCGGTCGGTCTACAAGATCAACCTGTTGGCGGATGCCGATGAGGTTACCTTTCTGCTGACCAGTGGTGGCCACAACGCCGGTATCGTTAGCGAGCCAGGGCACCGGCGGCGCAGCTTCCAGATGGCCTGCCGCAACGATCAGGATCGCTATATCGACCCGGACACCTGGCAGGCGACCGTACCCAAGCAGGAAGGCTCTTGGTGGCCCGCTTGGGAAGCATGGCTGGTCAAGCATTCGGCGGCGCACCAGGTTTCGCCGCCGCCGATGGGTATGCCAGAGAAAGGTCTATACCCGATCTGCGAAGCGCCGGGTACCTACGTGTTGCAGAAGTAGTGATGAGTAAACTCCAGCCCGCACGATGCAACCTGGTGGTTTTAGTTGTAGGATTTTTGAGCTAGTCTCAACGGGAAAAACCAGGATTCGCGACCATGGCTGCCACCCAAAAACATAGAATCATTGCCGTCGCCAGCGCCCTCGGCGCGGACGCCCTCCTGTTTCGGCGAATGGAGGCGCGCGAACAGCTCAGCCAACCGTTTGAGTTCCATCTGGATATCTTCAGCGAAAATCCGGGAATCGAGTTCACCGACATGCTGGGGCAACCCATGGTGGTGCGACTCAATCTACCCAAGGATCGGGCTCGCTACTTTCATGGCCTGGTGAGTCAGTTTCGACAAATCCGGGGGCATGGCCGTTACGCCGCTTATCAGGCAACGCTGCGACCGTGGCTGTGGTTTCTCAGTCGCACGACGGATTGCCGGATTTATCAGAACGTTAACGTTCCCGATATTGTCAAGTCCATTTTCCGGGAACATGGTTTTAGCGATTTTCAAATTCGGCTGACCGAGCGCCACCACCCACCGCGTGAGTATTGCGTTCAGTATCGGGAAACAACCCTGGATTTTGTGAGCCGCCTGCTGGAAGAAGAAGGCATCTACTACTACTTCAAGCACAGGCAAGATAAGCACATCCTAATTCTGGCGGATTCGATGGCGGCGCACGAGTCTTTTCCCGGTTACGGCGAGGTGTCCTATCTGCCGCCGGAGATGCACGAACGCCGCCATGGGGAACATATTCATGACTGGGAATTGACCCAACGCGTTCAACCGGGCGCGTATGCCCACACCGATTTTGATTTCAAGGTTCCCCGCAAGAATTTGTATCGGCGCTTGGAGATGCGCCGCCGCCATGCGCGGGATCACTACGAAATCTACGACTACCCAGGTAAATACACCGAGTCAGAACTGGGCCAAACCTATGCGCGGGTTCGGCTGGAGGAACTGCGGACGCAATATGAGACTGCCGAAGGTCGTGCCGACGCGCGAGGTTTGGCGGCCGGATGGCTGTTCTCGCTGGCTCACTTCCCGCGGCAAGACCAAAACCATCAATATCTGCTGACCGCGACGACGATCACGCTGGATTCCGACGACTATGAATCGCGCCTGGAGGGTCAGCCATCTGGGTTTTTGTATGATTGCCGGTTTACCGCCATGGACACCAAGGAACCCTATTGCCCGCCGCGTGTGACGCCGAAAGCCATCGTGCGCGGGCCGCAGACCGCGACGGTGGTAGGACCGAAGGGTCAGGAGATTTGGACAGATCAGCATGGGCGGGTCAAATGTCAATTTCATTGGGATCGCTACAGCGAATCGAATGAGAACAGCTCCTGCTGGATTCGGGTTTCGCAGCCGTGGGCCGGTAGAAACTGGGGCGGGATCTCGATTCCCCGCATCGGCCAGGAAGTCATCGTCGATTTTCTGGAAGGTGATCCAGATCGGCCCATTATTACCGGACGGGTCTACAACGGCGGGAACATGCCGCCCTACCCGCTGCCAGTGGGTGCGGTCATCAGCGGGATGAAGACCAACACCACGGGTAAGATCGCCTATCAAGAAAATAGAGATCCAGCGCCACCCGCCGCCGCGGTTCGGGAAAGTGCGGGCAGTTACCGCTACTCGCTTCAGACTGGCGATGACGCCAATCACTCGTACCGTCTGGTTTGCGACGTGCCGTCGCCTTACGATTTAGGGTGGCCGTCTTACGCCGCATCGGGCGCTGGCGAGAGCCAGGCCGGCCAAACCGCATCGGGGCAGGCCGTTCGTTTTATCAATCCTGCTGGCCAAAATTTCGAGCAACTGATCGGGAGCGTCCGCAATCTCGTCAAGCCGGCCATCTTGCAAGGCGGTGGCCCCGGCTACAATGAAATCTGCATGGATGATACCGCTGGGCAGGAATTGATGCGGCTGCACGCTCAGCACGACAAGGATTCCACGATCAACAATGACGAACGATCACAGGTGGGCAATGATTTAACCCGTAGCGTGGCCAATAACGAGACGGTCAGCATAGGTAACGATGAAACGCTGGCGGTTGGCAATACCTCCAGCGAGTCTATCGGCGCAAACAAGGTTATCACGGCGGGCACTTCGATTACGCTTAAGTGTGGGGCATCCCTGATTCACATGAATCAGGCGGGGGTGATTACGATCAGTGGCTCGCTGATCACGGTAGCCGGAACTGTCAATATCAACGTCGTGGCGCCGATTACCAACGTGACGGGAGCGGCGTTGATGACCACTACTGGAGCTGTCAATTTAGTGAATGGCACTATCACCCGAGTAGTCGGTTCTTCGCTGGGACACTTCGAGGGCGGCAAAGCGGAACTCGTCAGTGGGAGTGAAACTTTGGTCATGGGGCCCGTTGTTAAGATTAACGGTTAATCGGCATCGTTGCGGAGAACAGCGATCATGGGAGCCGAGGATAAGATTGGATTACAGCTTGCGGGCATAGAGTTTCTGCCGCCTGATCTATTTCTGGATGATGCTGAGACCATTCGTCACCTGATGGAAGCCGCCGACTCCGGGCAATTTGATCCCGCGCAACTGCCATTCCCTAAATTGCCCATCCGTCAGGTTTTCGCTGACCCACAGGGCGATCATTATCTGGTTATACCCACTATTGGCGACTCCCCGGTTGCCCTGCCCTATATCACCAGTTCGGAACTCGGCACGTTGGCGGATATGCGCCAAGGCGGTTTCATGCCGGTGGACGCTCTGTCCAAGGTTGCATCGCCCGAGTCATTAGCAAGTGGCTTCCCCGATCCGGTAGCGCTCATGGGACAGTTAACTACTGGTATCGTGGATAGTGTTGCAAAGGGTGGATCGGTGACGGGGGCTATTCTGGGTCAACTTCAATCGCAATTGACCGACCTTGCGCTCAGCCAGGTGCCGGAAGAGTTTCGGGGTATTGCCAAACAGGCAGTTAGCAAAGGATTGGAATACGCCCCGAAATTGCTGGACGGGCTCATGTCCGGTGACTTGGGCGGGGCAATGAAAAATCCATTGACAAACATGAGTATGGACGATGTAACGGGCATAGCGGTTGGGGGATTGACGGATATGGGATTCAGCGCCCTGACTGATGCATGGAAAGTTGATGATGATTCTAGTACGCTTGAACACGTAGCCCATCAGTATGGAATGCAAGCATTGGGCATGATCAAGGAGGATATCACTAAACAAATGCAGAGCTTCGTGAAGGACGCGCTTTCAGGTCAACTGGGTATAGCCATGGATAATTTAAGTAATGGATTCGGCAACAGCTTGGAGGGTCTTGGAAAATGGTTTGATCTTTTCTTTAATGGAATGAATTCCGCTGCTATTTTGCCAGCAGCACACAAAGATTCCAAGGACGATAAAGTAGATATTGTAATTACTGGTTTTTCGACGGTATTAGTGGAAGGTAAGCCGATTTCACGAATTACCGATTTGCTTGATCCATCTAAGAAAATCATTCTTGAAGGAGCAGCCACGGTGCTGGCGGGCGGGATGCCCGTGGGCCGGGTGACGAGCGATACCGCAATACCAAGCGACCTGTTGACCGGAGCAGCGACAGTTTTGATTGGTGGGCCATCGGTAAAGATTTCACCGCCGATTGTGCCGAAGGGTGGGGCTCGCGGAGGTGCTGGAGATGGACAACCATCGGGGGGTGGGGCTAGCAAAGAAGATATTGGTAGCTCCGGTAACGGGAACCGCGAAGGTGGCGAAAAGAAAGAGGATCAAGGCTCCGGTAACGGGAACCGCGAAGGTGGCGAAAAGAAAGAGGATCAAGGCTCCGGTAACGGGAACCGCGAAGGTGGCGAAAAGAAAGAGGGTCAGAGCCCTCCTCAACAGGAAGAATTGCTATTTGAAAAAGTGCAGGATAAAGTTTTGCAAAAAATTCCTGATATTATCAATGATAAAATCCCTTCAGAAACAAAGGAGGCCTTTGATAAAAAGATACGAGAGCTAATTGGTGGAAAATTATCAATAGAGAAAAAATTAAAGGATTTATCTGAGAAGATTTCTGATTACAATCTATCTAATGATGAGTGGAGTGACCTAAAGAAAAAATATGATAAATTGAAGTTTGAGGGTGACAAAGTTCAAGCTAATATATCGGAAACACAAAGATTATTTTATAAAAATACACTAATTAAGAAAGGCCTCGATATATTAGATAAAGGCATAAGTGGCGCTGACTCTCTTAATACCCTTTTAGAAGGGGATCAAGAGGTTCAGGAGCTAGCAAGGCAAGGCGATATACGCGGGGGTTATGGTAAGATGTGGGAGACTTTAGGAAGGGTTGGGGGGTCTGTGATCGGTGACGTTGTATCTTTAGGTGGAAAATTTAAAATAGGAAAAGAAATCGTTGCAAGTATAGGAATAGAGGAAGGCAGTGCTTGGCTTGGGCAGAAAGTTGGCGATTTTTCTGGGTATATTATATTTGATATTTTTCAAGTTCCTGATAGGCGAAAACCAAAAAACAGGACCAAAATTTAGTAGGGTATAAAATTTCCCAACCGGCAAGGGAACCCGCAATGCCAGCTACGCCCTCCAATACGATAAAGGACGGAATCACCCACTGCATTGGCGAAGCGAAGGCGTTATGGAAAAAACGCCAAATTGGCATTGACGCCCCCTATTTTTCCCTGCGCGACTTGACCAGCCTCGATAGCCAGATTAACAAGCAACTGGACGCCCTGCGCCAGAACAGCACTCAATCCTGGTCACTACTTGAACAGCGATTCAGCAGTCCCCAATACGCACTGGACGATCTCCTCCCCGTCACTGTACTCGCCTTCAGCGAAACCGCGCCCCCGAACTGGCGTGACTTTCTCATTGAACTGATCGGTACCGACGAACAATCAATCACCGTTGTTATTGAGACTCTGGGCTGGCTACCGCTAGACAGTATCAAGGCATCCCTGCTCCAGTTTCTGGCAGCAGCAACCCCACTCCACCAACGCATCGCGCTCGCCGTTTGCGCCAAACACCGCGCCGATGCCGGCGATTATCTGGTTGCCGCCTTGCAAAGCGATATTCCCGAACTCTGCGCCTGCGCCCTTAAAGCCGTCGGTGAGTTAGGTCGCCTCGACTTGTTACCCCTCCTGCGTCAATGCCTGACGAAAGAATCACCGGACTGGCGCTTTTGGGCGGCGTGGTCCGCCGTCCGCATGGGCGAACGCGGGCCAACCATCGAGATCCTCAGCGAATTTGCCCTGACCGATACCCCGCTGCGCCAACATGCCCTATCCCTCTTGCCTCGTGTCCTGCCTGACCCGCAGCGTCAACGCTGGCTGGAGACGATCAAGGACAAAGCCGTATATTCCCGCGACGCCATTACCAGTGTCGGCGCGGCGGGAAACCCCTGGCAAATCCCGTGGCTGATCACACAAATGCAGTATCCCGAACTGGCGCGAGTGGCGGGTGAAGCCTTTACCCTGATCACGGGCCTTGATCTGGTTGAACACCACCTCGCACAACCGACGGCGCCCAGCTCCACCAACTCCAAAGATCCCATGAGCGGTCTGCCTTGGCCCAATCCGGAATCAATCGCTACTTGGTGGCAGACCAATGAAACCCACTTCCAACGGGAAACCCGCTACCTGCTGGGTCGCCCCATCACCCCCGATCATTGCTTGCATGTCCTGGTCAACGGCTACCAACGCCAGCGCGCCGCCGCCGCTCTTGAACTGGCGCTGATCCAGACCGGGATGCCCCTGTTCGCCGTTCATTCCCCCGCAGCCGAACAACAAAATCTACTCAATGTCCGAGATACCCTGCAAGTCTGTGTCGAAAACGCCGCCCGGCTCTGGATGGAACGCGACCGAGCAGCATGTGCTCCCATGACTACCCTTCCGGAATTGACTGAACTCGACAGCCGATTGGAGCAACAACTCACTCTGCTGCGTGAAGCCGGCGACCTGGGTTGGAAATGTTGCTGGGATAGCCTGACCAACAATCGTCGGCCAGGCGCCATCTTCACGGCCGCCGCCACCGCCGTCAGCCATATTGACGATACACCCTTCAAGCAACTAACCGACCACATCAACACCACGCCCGACACGGTTCGCGAGCTGATCGCCGCCTTGGGCTGGGTCGCTCCAGACCGCCTGCGGGGACGGGTTCGCGATGTACTGCTGGTTTCAACCTCGCCGTTGCTGCGTTATGCCGGCATTACGGTCTGTGGTTTTCACCAAGTAGATCCTGGCGACTATCTGGACGCGGCACTCAAGGATTCCAGTCTTCGCTTGCGCGCCCGCGCCCTGCGCCTGGTCGGCGAATTGCGCCTGCAACGCTACTTGCCCGTCTTGCGACAAAACATGAATCATGCAGACGAGACATTGAGGTTTTGGGCAGCCTGGTCAGCAAGTCTGCTGGCCCATAGGGGCGGCTTGGATATATTGCAACAAATGGTCGAATACAATGCCGAACCGATGCTCCAGCAACGCGCGATCGAATTGCTGGCGCGGGCCATCGACCTCGAACCAGCACGGCTCTGGATCCGACAATTACTCTTGGACGAGCATTTAACCCCGCTGGTCATTCATGGCCTTGGGGTTCTCGGCGACACTTCCGCTATTCCCTGGCTGATTCGTCTCATGAGCAGCGCGTCGGCACAAGCGGATTTGGCCGGTGCGGCATTAAGCCTCATCACGGGCGTCGATTTGGTCAAAGAAGCATTAGCGCATGCGCTGGAACCGGCGGAAAATGAACCTGCCGATACAGAGCGCCTGCCTCGCCCGAACCCGGAAGCCGTCAACCAGTGGTGGAGCCAGCAACGTCGCCGCTATAAAAAAGATCGCTGCTACCTGATGGGATTTCCGATAAGTCTTGAAGTGTGTTGGCAGGTGTTGGTTCACGGTCGCCAGTTCCAGCGAGCCGCCGCCGCATTAGAACTGGCGTTGCTGGAACCGCAAACCACATTTTTTCCCATCGAAGCGCCCGGCTTTCGGCAGTGGGAATGGTTGAGCGCGATTGGATCCGCCACTCCGGCTGGCGACGACTCACGCAGCACGGTTCCCCTCCCGTCCCCGTCCCGGATGCGTTCGACCGTCAGAGAAAGTTTCTTGGCGCCTGAAGCGCTGAATTTCGACGCCGATCTACCGACTATACCGCGTTCGTCGCGGAAGCCTAGGCGTGTGCGGGATCAATCCATCGATGTATCCCTGGTATCCGCCAGAGACGCCTTGATGGAACTCACCCGACCGATCGATCAGGGTTGGTTGTTCCGAAGAACAGCGCTGTCCACCACGAGAGGAAACACCGCCTCGACCGTAGCCGAGGTTTCTCGGGCCGAGTTGGATCCGAGCGAGTCCGGGGCGGTACTGTCGGGGGAGGAATGGATCGTTCCGCTTCCCGAGCCAACCTCGGCAACCATCTTGACCGCACGTAATATCCTCTCAACCCACCCTAAAATACAATCCGAGCATCCATGCCCGCGCAGCCGATCCACCGTGCCATTGAAGCGGAGAAAAGCACGATCATTGGCTAGGCCAGAATCGGAAGAACAGCGTTCGATCATAATTTTATCTCCGGTTACATTTGAGTGGTATTTTGAAAAAATTGCTGAACTTTGGCAGCTATACAATAGTTTGGCAACCGCTCGTTATTCTTTATTTCATCAGCTTTGCGAAACAAATAATTATCTAAGATCCTATCTCGAGTATCTTCCAGAAATAACGGAAAACATTTGGAAAAAGCTGGATAGCCTCGACACAAAAAAATGGAAAGCGGGCCACCTCTTCGCGGCATCGTTTATCGCTTTGAAAAGTAACAAAATACAGCGATTGCGTAAAGTTGTTAATATAGCCCTCGCTCGATCGAGTATAGATCATGGCTTTATATCGGCGTTTGGCTGGATACCGCCATCGATTGCCAAAGACAAGGTTCATTTACTGTTAAACTCAAAGTTTTCAAAATGGCGTCACTTAGGAGTCCTAATCGTCATAATCAATCATATTGACTGTGAAAATTTTCTGGAAAATTTGAGTAATGATACGGATATTTATATCAAATCGCTTGCAATAAAAGCTATTGGTAAATTGGCTTGCGGGAATTCGATGCATATCCTGTCAAAAAATCTGCGATCAAAGCATGAAGACCATCGCTTTTGGGCGGCATGGTCAGCCGTTCTTTTAGGTGACCGTCAGGTTGCTTTGGAGGTTTTGAAGAGTTTCTCATTGTATTCCTCGATGCCGCTGCGACAACAGCAGGCTCTACAATTGGTGCTGCGAGTCGCGGATCGTCAAGATGTCGATCGTTGGATTTCAGTGGTAGCGAAACACAATCCTCGCCTGCATGCCGCAATGCTCGGTGTCAGTGCTTATCAAAATACAGCGTGGATTTCAGGGTTGATTGAATCGATGTGCATTCCAGAACGCGCCGGCTTCATTGGAGAAGCTTTTACGCTTCTTACAGGCGTCGATCTGATTGACGAGGGCTTGATGCGTCCTAGGGTGATACACCCTTCTGAAAGCCAGTTTATAGGTTCCACGGAACAGGCACAGCTTCTTCTACCCGATGCGAAAGCAGTTCAAGCTTGGTGGATTGCGCACCAGGATCAATACCAACGAGACTCTCGCTATCTGCTTGGCCGGGAAATAACACTTGAAAACTGCGTGTCGATACTAAAGACTGGCCGGCAGTATCAGCGAACCATAGCGGCTTTGGAGCTTAGCCTGCTTAAGGCGAAATTCCCGTTGCTCGAAACCCAAGCATCGAGTTTTCGACAACAGCTATGGATCAGCCATCTAAAGGAATAATTCACTGTCAAAGAGGATGACCGCCATGAAACAGATCCAATCCACTTCTGCCGAGGTGGCCGTGTTTCTGCGCCAAGCAGCGAAAACACCGGTTGTCGCAACCTCAGGCCGATTGATCTTCGCGCTGGATGCCACCGCCAGCCGTCAGCCGACCTGGGATCGAGCTTGTCAATTGCAGGGAGATATGTTCGCGGCGACGGCGGAGATCGGCGGGCTGGCCGTGCAACTGGTCTGGTACCGGGGTTATGGCGAGTTTCGGGCCGAACCGTGGTTGAGCGAGGCCGCCGACCTGCAACGGCGCATGAGCTCGGTGCAATGCCGAGGCGGCCTGACCCAGATCGGTCGGGTACTGGAACATGCCGCTCGCGAAACCCGGTTGCACCGAGTCAACGCTTTGGTCTTGGTCGGCGACTGTCTCGAAGAAGCCGTGGACCCGCTTTGCCATCAGGCTGGTCAGCTCGGGTTGCTGGGAGTGCCGGTCTTTGTCTTCCAGGAGGGCAACGACTCCAACGCCGCCTTGGGTTTCGGGGAAATCGCCCGGTTGACGCGAGGCGCCTACTGCGCCTTCGATAGCGGCAGCGCCCGGCAGTTGCGCGAATTGCTCGCCGCCGTGGCGGTTTATGCCGCGGGTGGACGCCCGGCGTTGGAGGAATTCGGCCGGCGCCACGGTGGTCTAATTCGACGGTTGACTCGCCAGCTCTGAGAAAGTCGATGCTGATTCGTGTGTTGCTGGTTGCGGCTATCCTGTTCGGCCTGTATCTCTCGGTCCGCTGGTTGCGCCGCCCGGGTTCGGGTTCCCGCTTGCCGCGCGCGGTGGCGGCGGTTGGAATCGCCGGTTTTCTGGTATTGCTGACCGCGCGCGGTGGCGCCGAAGTCGCCGTGCCCCTGCTCGCCGTGCTGGCCCCGTTCCTGCTTCGCTGGTTGCAGATCCCCGCTCCCGCTTCAGCCGGTCGGACCGATCCAGACCAATCCGTCGTCACCACCCGCTTCCTGTCCATGACACTCGATCATGCCTCCGGAGTCGTATCCGGTTCGGTTCGCGCCGGCCGGTTCGTCGGTCGTTCCCTGCGAGATCTCACCCTCCCGGAACTGTTGGAGCTTTGGCGGGAATGCCAGTCCGATCCGCAATCGGCGGCGGTGCTGGAAACCTATCTGGACCGCCATGCCGATGCCGATTGGCGCGAACAGGCGGGCATTGGGCAGGGCGAGCAGGCACAGGCCGCCGAAAACAATCGCATGGATCGAGCCGAAGCCTACCGGATCCTGGGCGTGCGACCCGACGCTAGCCGCGACGAAATCCAGGCCGCCTACCGTCGTTTGATCCAAAAGGTTCACCCCGATCAGGGTGGCTCTAGTTATCTGGCCGCGCGGGTCAATCGGGCGCGGGACGTGCTGCTCTGCCGATAGGGATTTTCAGTGCTGGGCGCGCTGCCGATGACCGAGCGCTAGCCGCTTCTCGTAGCATTCCCGCGCCAGGGCGAGATCGTCCAGAAACCAGCCCAGCTCGCTTAACAACAGAGCTTGAGGACCATCCACCAGCGCTTTGGCCGGTTCCGGATGAAAATCCACCAGCACCATGTTGGCGCCGACCACCACGCCTTGCGCGGCGGCATGCATCAAGTCCAAGATTCCGTCCGGAGAGTGCTCGCGCGACCCGACCGAATGCGAGGGATCGACGCATACCGGCATGCGGGTCAGCCGCTTGATCACCGGCACTTGACTGAAATCCACCAGGTTGCGATGCGGATCGCCCATATTGGTTTTTACCCCACGCAAGCAGAACACCACCCGCGAATTGCCTTCGCTGGCCAGATACTCGGCGGCGTTGAGCGACTCGTTCAGGGTGATGCCGAACCCCCGTTTGAAGAGCACCGGAAATTCCTGCTGGCGCCCTACTGCTTTTAGCAGTTCGAAATTTTGCGTGTTGCGCGTGCCGATCTGCACCATGACCCCGGCGGGTCGTCCGGCCTGCTCCAGGCTTTCGTGAATTTCCGAGAGTTGATCTTCGTGAGTGATCTCCATGGCGATGACTTTGATGCCGTATCGACCCGCCAGCTCGAATACATACGGCAGGCAGTTCTTGCCGTGACCCTGAAAGGAATAGGGATTGGTGCGAGGTTTGTAGGCGCCCATCCGGGTGCAGGTCTGTCCGTGGTCCCGCAGGGCCGCAAGCATCTGTTCCACATGTTCGGGGGTGTCCACGGCGCACAGGCCAGCGAAAATATTTAGGGTATCCTGGCTGAATCGAATTCCGTTGTATTCGAAGCCGTTGGTACGCCGCTCGTCTCGATGCCGACCTAGAATACGGTACTCTTCGGATACCCGGATGACCCGCTCCACCCCCGGTAGGGCGTGGAGATCTTCGGTTGACAGGGTCTTGGTATCGCCGATTAGGTAAATCTCGGTAAGTATCTGCCGCGCGCCTTGTACCTTGTGAACGCGCATGGTGATGCCCGGTAACTGGGACAGATAGTCGAGCGTCATCCGATATTCTTCGGAGGATTCCGTAATATTCGCATCCAGAATGATAATCATGGCGTTGTTTGTCTAGGAAGTTCGCGAGGGCTTGGAACCCGCCGGTCCATGGTTGGGTTTGATGTGGGTCCGACCATGACCGCTGTGTTGTCGAATCCGCGGTTCTGGTGGCTTAGCGCCCATCCGGGATGATGACTTCCAGCCCTCTCAGGTAGGGTTTGAGCGCACTGGGAATTCGAATATGCCCCCGTTCGTCTTGGTAATTTTCGATCACCGCCACCAGGGTTCTCCCGACCGCCAGGCCAGAACCGTTGAGAGTGTGAAGCAATTCCGGCTTTCCCGTGGTGGGGTTACGCCAACGTGCTTGCAGTCGCCGTGCCTGAAAATCCTCGAAATTGCTGCACGAGGAGATTTCCCGGTATTTCCGCTGACCGGGCAGCCAGACCTCCAGATCGTAAGTTTTCGCCGAAGCGAAACCGATATCGCCGGTGCAAAGGGCCATCACCCGATAGGGTAATTCCAGCCGTTGCAATACGGTCTCGGCGTGGCGGGTCAGTTCTTCCAGCGTTGCATAGGACTCCTCGGGACGGACGATCTGTACCAATTCTACTTTTTCGAATTGATGTTGGCGGATCATGCCGCGTACATCCTTGCCGTAGGAACCGGCTTCGCTGCGGAAGCAGGGAG
Organism: Candidatus Competibacter sp.; assembly: GCA_029624815.1. Lineage (GTDB taxonomy): Bacteria > Pseudomonadota > Gammaproteobacteria > Competibacterales > Competibacteraceae > Competibacter. The sequence goes on along the minus strand of JARSSH010000010.1, from coordinate 16,365 downwards.
TATGCGCGACGTAGCGCAAGGGAAGGTCGTTGGTTTCGAAAATGCGGTCGCGCGCCAAATTGGTGATGGGGACTTCCGCCGTGGGGATGAGGTAATAGCTCAGGTCGCCGCTTAGCTTGAACAGGTCGGATTCGAATTTTGGCAGTTGCCCAGTGCCGCGTAGGCTGTCGGCATTGACGAGGTAAGGTGCGTAGATTTCCCGGTAACCGTGTTCCTGGGTGTGCAAATCGAGCATGAATTGGGTCAGTGCCCGGTGCAATCGGGCCAATTGGCCCTGGATCACTACGAATCGGGCGCCGGTTAGCTTGGCTGCCACCTCGAAATCCAGGCCGCCTTCCGCTCCAAGGTCTACATGATCGCGTGGCTCGAATGCAAGTTGGCGTGGCTCTCCCCAGCGACGAATTTCGATGTTGTCGGAATCGCGGTTGCCGGTTGGCGTACTATCGTGTGGTAGGTTTGGAATTTCCAGTTGGAAGGTAAGTAATTGGGCCTGGATGGCGTCTAGTTCGCTTTCGGCCTGTTTGAGTTTGTCGCCAAGGGAAGCGACTTCGTTTAGTAGTGGTTGGATGTCCTGCCCGTTGGCTTTGGCGTGACCGATGGCCTTGGAGTGGGTATTGCGCTGGTTTTGTAGCTCCTGCGTTCTGATTTTCAGATTCTTGCGCCGGATTTCCAAAGTGCCGATAAGCTTTGTATCCAGCGTGTAGCCGCGCCGGGCCAGTCTAGCGGCGGTTTGTTCCAGCTCGCTTCTAAGTAGTTTGGGATCCAGCATGAAGATGGGCGTTCCTGTGTTTGTCTGAGTGTGTGGATTATATCGGAATCGAAGGAGGTTGCGGTTTTAGATGATGATATAAATATCGAAGATCGATAAGGCGGCCTTTTGGGCCGCCTGGATAAGTCACTTAGATCAAGTTAGACATCGCGAGTCCACAGCGAGGCCATCGACGGGCCGGTGCCGACACACAAGGAAGCACCACCCAGGGATTTACCCTGCCGTTCCAGTTCGTAGTACAGGCTGACCACGATACGCAGGCCGGTCGAGCCGACCGGATGGCCCAGAGCAATGCCGGAACCGTTAAAGTTGCAGTTATCCGGAGTCAGGCTCATCCCTTGCTCTTTCAGCATCCGCCCCACGCCCAGCCACTGCGCCGCAAAGGCTTCGTTGACTTCCCAGTAATCGATATCTCCAAACTTCAAACCGGCCTGCTTGAGGCACTTCGGAATCGCCACCGCCGGACCCAGTCCCATGACTTCCGGCTCAATGCCGGCGTTGCAGATGCCGACCAGCTTCATCAAGGGCTTGATGCCCATTTCCTTGGCTTTGTCCAACGACATGATCACCACCGCGCTGGCGCCGTCGTTGATGCTGGAAGCATTGGCGGCGGTAACCACGCCATCTTTCTTGAAGGCTGGCTTCAACTTGCCCATGCTCTCCAGACTGGCGTCCGGGATGAAATTCTCGTCGGCCTCGAAGAAGGTTGGACCCTTCCTGGACTTGAGTTCGACTGGCACGATTTCGCGCTTGAAAATGCCTTCCTTGGTTGCCGTGGTGCAACGGGTGTGGCTGATCAACGCCAGTTCGTCGCATTCCTGGCGGGTGATGCCGTATTTGGTCGCGACGTTTTCCGCCGTCATGGCCATGTGACCGGGCACCAACTCGTCGAACAGACCGTCATGGATCATGCTGTCTTCGATGTTGCCCTGCCCCATCCGGTAACCCATGCGACCCTTGGGCAGCAGATAGGGGGCGTTGGTCATGCTTTCCACGCCGACCGCCAAGCCGATTTCGGTCTGGCCCAGCATAATGTTGTGGCAAGCGATTTCCAGCGCACGCATGCCGGACGTGCAGTTCTGGTTGACCGACACGGCGCTACTGTAGGCGGGCAAGCCAACCCGCATGCTCACTTGGCGGGCTGGCAAGGAACCTTGCATACCAGTATACAGTTGGCCCATGCAAATTTCGTCGATCTTGTCGGCTGGAACGCCGGACCGCTCGATCGCGCCCTTGGCCGCGGTTATCGCCAGATCGCGAGCCGATACATCCTTGAGGCTACCCATGAATTTACCGATTGCCGTGCGTGCGGCGCTGACAATCACGACTTCTTTAAGAGCCATTAGTTACTCCTCATATTTTATATGGTTACGGTAGTTGCGCGTTGGCTCGGCCCGTCCCAGGCCTTAATTGCCGAAGTTTCCTACCTTGCGTGTCCGCGCGTACTTTGCAGCAGCGCGCGAAGGACGTTGGAAAGTAAAGCTTAATTTTGGTGTATGTCAATTTTTCCCGCTGTTTGCCGATGGAAAGCCTGATTTTTTGTTGCGCATTAGATGATGATATAAGATCAAATTAGAAATCTTTATCTTTATATTTTAAAACTGGATTTGGCTGGCGAGCGGATGTGCGTGGATGCCAGATCGTGCGCGGTGGGCGCTGGCCTAGCGGGCTCTTGCGCCAAGACGTCCGGTGCTGGCTGGATATCGACGTGGGGCGCGGACGGTTACCGGTACTGGAAACGGTCGAGAAGGATCATGATTCTCTAATGCCCTTTGCCGCCAGATTGGGTTATCGCTTTATCTTGTGGCACTCATGATAACCGACCGTAAGTAAGCTATCCTTCCGACTGGATTCATCGGTTCGACGCCGTACCCGGATTGGCGGCGCCAAAGAGATACCGTCATGACCCTCGGAAAAGACCCAAACCTATTTGCGGCGGCGGGCATCATCAACGACCATGAGTTCACTCATCTGATCGGCAAACGCGCCTGTCGTTTGCTGCAACTGGCGCATCTATTTTCGACGAACAGTTCGGATCCCATCTATCTAACCCGCTTTTTTATAGGTGATTTATTATCTCAATCCATTCAGTTGGAAGAGTTTCTTGATGCTTATGGCGCACGCAACAACCGCCGCTGGTCCCGGTTTCGATCGCTGACCGCCACGATTAAACTGTTTACCGATGTCTGTTACGAACTGCTCCACATCAAGTACTCCCTACCATCCTACCGGCTGTTGCCCATCGACCGAAACTTCGCCGCAAGCACCGCCCAGGCGCTGGAACTTACCGGCGAAATTCTAGCTACGGCAACCCATTGGATCATCGTGCAGGCTAGTCGCCTAGGCCTGCTGATTCCGGTCGGGGGCGCTGCAACGGAACCATTCACCGAAGAGTTTCCCTCCGGCTGTCTGGCGCGGGACCGGGCCACGCGCAAGGTCAAGAGCGCCTCGGAAACCGTCACCCAACTCGCCACCGCCTATCTAAATCTGGCCGCCGAAAGCGATCTTCTGAACATCGTCGACAGAACCAATCCCGCGGAATATTCGGCCTGTTTTCCGGATCCCGTCAGCGAGGACAATCTGCGCTTTCTGAAATTCCGGTTTCACAGCCTTCAATCTCTCTACGACACTCACGTCTCCGAAAGCGAAGTCGAAGGCATGGATGCCAATTTACCGATCTTGCGCGGCCATATCAGCGTGGTCTATCACCTGCTGGAAATCGCCACCCAACTGGTCCATTACTACGAACGTCACCTCAATATAGATACAGGCGATTCCTCGTTACGACGAAAGTCGGTCGTCGCGCCCCAGACTTTGCTGGCCATGCTGATGAACTATTCGATCGCCTTTGCGGGGCTTTACCTCAATCAGGGACGCTCTCTTTGTCACACCATGCTCAAACGGTATGCCGAAGTGGGAAGGGTTATAGTGCCTGTTCCCTGCTACAGAGGGCTCCACGTTCGACCGGCTACTCTGATCGCGAGAATCGTGCGCCATTATGGCAGCGATGTACGAATGGAATTGGACGGCCAGTCCTACGATGCCAGTTTACCCATGGATATCTTCAGAGCCAACGAAAAGATCAACGCCAGGAAAAGGCGCTGGCTGATTCGGGAAATCGGCTACTTTCCATTACCGTCCGGCAACTTGAACGACCGTCAAATTCAAACCGCTATTCTGAACGTGGTGTTCAAGCTGGCCGAACAGGGCAAGCTCTTTCTCTACCAACAGCCACTGCAACTATCGAATGAATTCGATCGAGCAGGGATCCTGCTGGAAAATATCACCACCGAAATCGCCCATTTGCTGGCCACCGGTCAGATCGATATCAAAACCGACCTGACCATCGCGTTCGCCGGCGACAAACGGGTCTTGAGCGACCTGCTGTTGTTGGCCCAATCCGGTTACGGCGAGGATTGTTTCGGCAATAACATCGCTCTTCCCAAGGAACTGACCTACCTGCGCCGGTAGTCAGCCGGGCAAGTCGCTGCCGACGCTGGCCGCCGGCGCCCACAACCGCTCCAGGCAGGGCATATCGTCGCCGAGCAGCGGTCGCAGATAGCCGCGAAACGCCTCGGTCACTCCGTTGCCTTCGGCGTTGACGAACACGTCGGGCATGTGCCGGGTCTGGGCGGCGATCTCGTTCAGATCGGCCAGTTCGTACCGCGCCGCGTAATCCCCGACGCGCTTGATCACCACCGAACCGCTCGTGTGGCGCCCACAAGCGTAATGGGCCGCCTTCTCGCCCACCTCGCGGGCCTCGCGGGCGTCCACGCTGGACACCACGCCCGGAAACGAGCGTTGCAAATAGCCGAAGGTATCCGCGCGCACCCGCTTGATGCCCAGCCGTTTCCGCACGACATCGGCCAGTTCGTCGGCCAGCGCGCCGCCGGAAAGCTGGATATTGCCGTGGGCATCGACCTGCGGCTCGCGGCCCGCCCCGCGCATCAGCTCGGCCGCAAGCGGAATTTCCCCGCCCTTCCCGTCCAGGGTCGCCCACACGCCTTCCGAGATCGCCACGACGCAACGACCCCGTTGCCGATGCACACGTTCGATGTCGGCCAGATAGCGCTCGATCGAAAATGGTCGCTCCGGTAGGTAAATCAGGTGCGGCCCGTCATCGTCGTGCCGACGCCCCAGCGCCGCGGCCGCCGTCAGCCAGCCGGCATGACGGCCCATGACCACACCGATATAAACGCCCGGTAAAGCCATCAGATCGGCGTTGATCCCGCTGAAGGCGCTGGCGACGAAGCGAGCGGCGGAAGGGTAGCCGGGGCAGTGGTCGTTGACCGGCAGATCGTTGTCCACGGTCTTCGGGATATGGATGACTCGCAATTCGTAGCCTTCCTGACTGGCGTGCTCGGCGACGATGCGCACGGTATCGGACGAGTCGTTGCCGCCGATGTAGAAGAAATAGCGAACGTCGTGCTTCTTGAAAACATTGAGGAGGCGTTGGCAGTACTCCGCATCCGGTTTGTCGCGGGTCGAGCCCAGCGCCGCGGACGGAGTCTGGGCCACCCGTTCAAGATTGTGGGTGGTCGCCTCGGACAGATCGACGAAGGTTTCGGCGAGGATGCCGCGCACCCCGTGCCGCGCACCCCAAACCCGCGTCGCTTCCGGAAACTTGCGCGCCTCCAGCACCGCCCCGGCCAGGCTCTGATTGATCACCGCCGTGGGACCGCCGCCTTGGGCGATCACCACTTTGCCTTTTAAGCGACTCATAACGATATTCCCCCTGTGCTGATCGCGATGCGGTGAACAGCGCCAAATCACGCATCAAGACCCGATCTTCGATTAAGAATAGCGCCGGCGAGCGCTGTGCCGATCCAGTTCCCGCAGCCGATCCAGTTTCTCGCCGATCCGCCCTTCCAAACCGTTGGCGGTCGGTTGGTAATAGTGGGCGGCTTTCAGCGCTTCGGGAAAATAGCATTCACCGGCGGCGTAGGCATTCGTTTCGTCGTGCGCATAGCGGTAGCCCTCGCCGTGTCCCAGATCCCGCGCCAGCCTGGTGGGCGCGTTGCGCAGGTGCGGCGGCACCTCCAGCGTACCGTGACGTTCGACATCGCGCCGCGCCGCCGCAAACGCGGTATAGACCGCGTTGCTCTTGGGCGCAACCGCCAAATAGACGACGGCCTGGGCAATGGCCAACTCGCCTTCGGGACTGCCCATTCGCTCTTGCGCCTCCCAGGCGTTCAGCGCCAGTTGCAGAGCACGCGGATCGGCGTTGCCGATGTCCTCGCTGGCCATCCGCGCCACCCGCCGGGCGAGATACAGCGGATCGCAGCCGCCGTCCAGCATCCGGGTCAACCAGTACAGCGCCGCGTCCGGGCTGCTGCCGCGCACGGACTTGTGCAGGGCGGAAATCTGGTCATAGAACAAATCGCCGCCCCGGTCGAAGCGCCGCCCTGCCCCGTCGCCCATCGCCTCCGGCAGCGCGGCCTCCAGCGTCGCGCCTTGCGCGTCCGCCAGTTCCGCCCCCAGTTCCAGCCAGATCAAGGCGCGGCGGGCGTCGCCGTCGGCGGCCTCGGCCAACCGATCCCGCGCCGCCTCGGATAGCGGCCAGCGACCGCCCAAACCTCGCCCGGCGTCGCTCAGGGCGCGGTCCACCACTTGGCGGATGGCGGCGGGGTCGAGCCCGTTCAGCACGTAAACCCGCACCCGCGACAACAGGGCGTTGTTGAGGGCGAAGCCGGGGTTTTCGGTGGTGGCGCCGACGAAGGTCAGGGTGCCGTCCTCGACATAGGGCAGAAACGCATCCTGCTGGGCCTTGTTGAAACGGTGGACCTCGTCCACGAACAGCACGGTGCGACGCCGCCGCTCGCGCCACAGCCCCTGCGCCCGTTCCACCGCCGCCCGCACCTCCCGCACCCCGGCCATCACCGCCGACAGCCGAATGAATTCCGCCTGGCAGGCTCCGGCCAGCAATTCCGCCAAAGTGGTTTTACCGGTGCCGGGCGGTCCCCACAACACCATGGAATGCGGTTGGCCTCGCTCAATGGCCGCCCGCAGCGGCTTGCCGGGCGCCAATAGATGGGATTGACCGACAAATTCGTCCAAACCGCGCGGGCGCAACCGGTCGGCCAGCGGCCGGAGCGCGTCGATGTGGGGTGTTTCAGCCGGCATCGCCGACCACGTCCACACCGGGTGGTGGCGTAAATTTCAGCAGTGCGGGATCGAGCATTGGGTTGCGCTCCAGTTTCTGGAAATCCAGCCGGGTGCGCTGGCCGAAACCGTCTTCCAATTCCAGACTGACCAGCAGGTCGCCCTTGAACGCGACCCGCAGCAGGCGAAATTCAGGTTGCGGTTGTTTGGGCGCCAGTTCGTACCAGGTCAACCCATCCCGACCGAGCGCGTTGCCGACGGTAAAAGTCTCCTCGATCGGCGCCGCGCCGCTTAACAGGGCCAGCGGGGTCGAACCCAACGCCCGATCCAGCTTGCGAACCGTCACTTGCGCCAGATCGATGTCGTAGGCCCACAAACGATTACCGTCGGCGACGATGATCTGTTCGGAGGGCGTTCGATAATCCCAACGAAACTTGCCGGGTTTCTGCATCAGCATCTGGCCGCTGGAGCTTTGCACGACCCGCGCCCGCTCGTCGAACACCCGCTGAATGAAATCGGCCCGCAACGATCGAAGATCCTGGAAATAGCGTTGCACCGGCGATGGCGCCGTCCAGCCCGGCGACGCCAACGGCAAGCTGAGCGCCAACAATAGTAATAGACGTATCACGACGGGTTTTCTCCTTAAGGTTTCCAGCATGGACCACGTCTCCCCGAGTCGTTTCATCGACGACAGGGAACAGTCGAGTCGTGCGGTTTCGGCGGACGCGAGGGCATCTCGGCGCCAATCCAGCGGGCTGACCATGCTCCGTCCGCCACGTATAGCGTTCGAGGCGAATTTCGCGCAAGCCTGATCGGGCCACTTGGATTTGACATTGAGACCTACTCCAACTTGAATCATTTTCAGGCAGTCGGCATGTCGCCATGACGTCCGTCCAGAAAGAGCACCATGAACTTTTACGCCAAACCCTATTCCGAAGCCTGCGAACAGAACAAGGAACCGATTCTGGCGGTGCTTCGCGAGGTTTTTACCGAGCCGGGCCTGATTCTGGAAATCGGCGCCGGCACCGGGCAACACGCCGTTCACTTTGCGCGGGAGTTGCCGCATCTGGACTGGCAACCAACCGATCAAGCCGACTACCTGCCCGGCCTTCGGCTGTGGATCGCCGAAGCCGGCTTGACGAACCTGCGTCAACCCTTGGAATTGGATACCTGCCGCACGCCGTGGCCAGTCACTCACGCGATGGGCGCATTTTCCGCCAACACCACCCATATTATGAATTGGCCTGCGGTGGAGGGCTTATTCCAGGGGATCGGCCGGGTGCTGCAAGCGGGTGGAGCATTCTGCCTGTACGGGCCGTTTAATTATGGGGGTCGCCACACCAGCGCCAGCAACGCCAAATTCGACGATTTGCTCAAACACCGCGACCCGGCTAGCGGGATTCGGGACTTCATCGATCTCGACCGGCTCGCGCGGGATAACGGCCTACGATTTCGGCGGGATTATCCGATGCCGGTCAACAACCGCACCCTGGTCTGGACACGCGACCTTGATCCATAACCTATCCCCATCAAGATAGATGGCGAACATGTCGTATCACCCATGCACGCACCGATAACGGATCAAATCGGGATTGTCATCGGCGATCGCCTGCCCCAAACAAATCACCCCACGATCATGCAAGGCGAACTCCTCCCGGCGCACGAAAAAGCGCGCGCCATTTTCCAGTAGTAGATAAGTCCCGTTGGTGCTGTGCTCCACCAGGATAAACTTGCCCTGTCGGAACTCGATGTCGGCGTGACTGCGAGAAACCAGTTCCCGGTCCACCATCAAATTGTTTCGTTCGCCACGGCCCATGGTAAAGATTTGCGAGCCGGGCACAACCTCAATGGTCCGGTCGCGATAGTCCAGCACCAGTCGAGCGAACAACAAACTGCGAAGTTCCTCCTGGCAACCGCTGGCCAGTTGGGTCAGGCTGGTGGATTCGTGCCAGATGATCTCGACAATATCCATTTCATCCTGCTTGCCCCGCACCCACGAGCGCCCGAGATCGCGAGTCGCCTGGGCCAAATCGGCCGGCAGGCACTCCACGGTTTCCCGTGTGGTGATGATCTGATCGGCCTTGGCCAAGGCAACCATCCGGGCGGCGACGTTCACCGCGTCGCCGAACAGATCGCCCTTTTCGACGAGGACCGGCCCGTAATGCAGGCCGATCTTGACGGCGAGGTGCAATTCGGCCAATTCCTTATCTTTCTTAAGCGCGTGGTGCATCTCGCAGGCGGCGCCCACCGCCTGTTGGGCACTCGAAAACCGGCTCATGATTTCATCGCCGATGGTTTTGATCACCACGCCGTCATGCGCGACGGTACCCGACGTCAGTACGTCCAGCACCCGTGTTTCGATCTGCCGCGCCCGCCTGTCGCCGTGCTGTTCGAACAATCGGGTGCTGCCGCAGATATCGGCGAACAGAATGGCCGCCGCCACCTGCTGCTCGGAAACCGCCCGATCCCCCGGCGTCGCTCTCAGGTTGCCTAATTTCAGTTTCATGCCCCGCACCCCCGGAAAATGCCGACGCCGCTTTCAGCCGTAACCGCGCGCGCGCAAATTTTCGATGACTCGGCGGATGTTGTCACGCGCGATCCGCTCGTAACGCCGCTGGAAAAATTCGCTAAGAAAAAAAGTCGGCCGGCTTTGCAGGGATAACAAAAAGCGCAACTGACCCGGATAGTAGACCTCGTCGCCGATATCCGCGCATTCGGCGCGAATCCGGCGGCCATCCCGTTCGAACGCATCCCACGGCAGCCCAAAGCTGGAGAGATCGATATCGACGATAAAACGCTCGTCCCGGCAGGCGGGCGAATCGCGATGGGTGGTGACCATGATCAAATCGTCCACCCGCCGCAGGAAGGCGGCATCCGCATGCCCCTCCGACCACTGCCGAAACAGTTCGGCGCTGCGCCGTTCGTTATCCACCGCGCCCGACCGGTAAATCGCATCGTGGAACCAGAGCGCCATCTCGACGGCATCGGGATCGTCCATCAGCACCGCCGCCCGGTCGAATTCGCTCAGGCAGTGCCGGACATGATCCAGGGTATGGTAGCGGCGATGCGCTTCACCGTAGAGATCGACCAGACGGGCGTGAATCGTTTCCGCCAACGCGCGGCCGCCGCGCAGGCGCCGTTCCCACAAGGCCGCAAAACGGGCCCGTTCCCGAATCAGGCCGTTGTCCACCGGTGCGACGGCGGTTTTGCTGGATCGCTCGAACATCGCTGGCCTCCGAAGGTTGCTTGCGTCCTATCCGACGCGCGCCACAAAGTCCTCAATCAGGCGCCGCGCCATGCTCATCGGGCTGGGCAGCCCCGGCAGATGCTCCGGCGCAAACCAGCGGGCGTCCAGGATTTCCCGCCCGTCGGCTCGTGGCTCGCCTCCGGCGTGGTCGGCGGTGAAGGCGATCATCAGGGAGTGGGGAAACGGCCACGACTGACTGGCGAAATAGCGTAGATTGCTAACCCGCACGCCTACCTCCTCCGCCACTTCGCGATGAATGGCCTGCTCCAGGGTCTCGCCGGCCTCGACGAAACCCGCCAGCACGCTGTATACCCCCGGCAGGAAGCGCGGCGCGCGGGCCAGCAGGATCTCGCGGCCCCGGCCGACGCGCACCATCACCACCGGCGACAACCGCGGATAGGCAACCATCCCGCAGGCCGAGCAGGATCGGGCGCGCTCGTCGTCGCGCCGCTGGGTAGCCGCGCCGCACCGGCCGCAATATTGATGAGTACGGTCCCACTCGATCAATTGCAAAGCGTGACTGGCCACTCCCAGCAGCGCCTCGTCCAGCCGCGACCACAAACCGCGCAATCCTTCGAACGCCATCCCCGGCGGCGGCGGGACTTCCGCCACTTCGACGGCATGGCAGGGCCGGCCGCGCAGCATTCCCAGATACAAGCGGCGCACCACCGGCCAACCGGCAAACGGCCAGTCCACCGCTACCGGCAACTCGGCTTCGGCCCCGTCGACTCGCACCAGCAGTTCGCTGCCTCCGAACACAAACCACCAGCCGGCATCTCTGGCAACCGGCGAGCGAACCAGACCGGGTTCGAAATCGTCGGGCAACACCAGCATGAGGGTTCTCCTTCTCAAACAGTTTGCCTGATCGGCTCGTTTTTGTAAGGGCGCTCAGCGGCCGTACAAAGACGTTCCCGAGCCATTGCGAGCATAATGAATATCTGGGCTCTAAAGATAGGTATTTTACCAGCGATCCCCGCTCTCTTATTGAGAGACAGCGTATGCGGTTGGTCGTGAGACTATCCGGCGCAAGCGGAGTGGCCCGCGGGATTTGTCTGCTTGAACGATCCGAAATGTTTTAACGAAGTATTCAACCACTGAACGCTTTGTTAACCCGCTGCAACCCTCCCCACACATATAATCAGACCAATTAATTGATTTAAATCATAATTTATAGGATGGTACGCTTAGTGCTTTATGGGCTGTCGATGCAGACAACCCACGAAAGGAGAGCAGCCATGAAACTCGCCAAATTTACTTTTTTTGCTAGTGTATTTCTGATCCTGTCCATGCCGGCTCTGGCGGATGACGAAACCAAGCCCGGCTTCGACGATAAGAGCAAGAACAATGCCTCGCATGCGGAAGTCCACACGCATTTACATCCCGAGGTGCGCGACGCACCCGCCAATCCGGAGCCTTTCAGTAACAAAGGAGCGGATGTGGTGAAAGAAACGGAAGTTCACTCGCACGAACATCCTGAAGTACGCGATGCGCCCGCCAAGCCGGAGTCTTTCCAAAAGAAATAGGCTTTGCGATCGTTACTGATCCGACGCCGCGCCCCGGCGCGGCTTCAAAACTCTCGAAGGATTTCCTGCATGTCTTTACCGATCAAGGCACTTGTTGCTATCGCCGCCTTATCTTTCTCCATCAACGCCATGGCCGATGCGGGCCACGCTGACATCGGCAAACCCGGCAAGGCATCCGCTACCCAACGCACTGTTGAAATCGTGTTGGGCGAGATGTACTTCAAGCCGGAAGCCCTCAACGTGAAAGCCGGCGAGACGGTGCGTTTCGTGGTGAAAAACGAAGGCCAACTGCTCCATGAATTCAATATTGGCACGATGGACATGCACGCTCATCACCGCGAGGAAATGGCGATGATGATGGAGCACGGCATGTTGACGCCGACCGGGATCAATCCGGAGAAAATGAACATGGATCATGGCCAGATGGGCATGGGCCACATGAAACACGACGACCCCAACAGTGTGCTGATCGAACCGGGCAAAACCATGGAATTGGTCTGGACCTTTCCCAAGTCCGGCGTGCTGCAAGTAGCCTGCAACATCCCCGGCCACAGCGAAGCTGGCATGGTCGGCCAGATCGCCATCGGCCGATAGAGGAAAGCCGCATGTCGCCCTATTTATTCGCCACTGCCGCCTTATTGTTGGCCACTGCCACTCAAGCGGCGACCTATGACCTGACCATCGGCAAAACGTCAGTCAATGTCACTGGCCAGCCCCGCGAGGCCATCACCGTCAACGGCCAATTGCCGGCGCCGCTACTGCGCTTTAAGGAAGGCGAGGAAGTCGTTCTGAACGTGACCAACGCGCTCGATACCGACAGTTCGTTGCACTGGCACGGTTTTATCCTGCCCTACACCATGGACGGCGCGCCGGGCTTTGGCTTCGCTGGCATCAAACCGGGCGAGACCTTCACCTACCGCTTCAAGATCCGGCAAAGCGGCACCTACTGGTATCACAGCCATTCCGACATGCAGGAACAGGCCGGGCTGTACGGACCGATCGTCATCGAACCCGCCAAGCCCGAACCGTACCGATACGATCGCGATTACGTGATCATGCTGTCGGACTGGACCGATCAGGGACCGCACACGGTGATGAGCAAGCTGAAAAAGCAAAGCGACTATTACAACTATAGCCAGCAAACCGTGGCGGACTTTTTTCGCGAAGTCAGCGCCAAGGGTTGGGACGCCGCCGTTCAGAACCGTCTCGACTGGGGCCAGATGCGGATGATGGCGACCGACATCGCCGACGTGGCGGGCTACACCTTTTTGGTCAACGGCCGGACGCCGGAGCAGAACTGGAGCGGGCTGTTCAAACCCGGCGAACGGGTGCGATTACGGCTGATTAATGGCTCGGCCATGTCGATTTTCGACGTGCGCATCCCCGGCCTGAAAATGACCGTGGTGCAAGCCGACGGCAATAACGTGACGCCGACCCCGGTGGACGAACTGCGCATCAGCGTGGCCGAAACCTACGATGTCATCGTCCAGCCCCAGGATGACCAAGCCTATACCCTGTTCGCCGAATCGCTGGATCGGGCCGGTTATGCCCGCGCCACGCTGGCCCCGCGTGAGGGCATGAGCGGCGCAATTCCCGAACTGCGCCCGCGCCCCTTGCTCACCATGACAGACATGGCCGGACATGGCGGACACGGCGGACACGGCGGACATGGCGGACACGGCGGCATGGATCACGGTTCGATGGCCGGCATGGATGCCGAAACCGTCGATCATTCAAAAATGGATCACGGTTCAATGGCCGGCATGGATGCCGAAACCGTCGATCATTCAAAAATGGATCACGGTTCGATGGCCGGTATGGATGCCGAAACCATCGATCATTCGAAGATGGATCACGGCTCGATGGCTGGGATGGATCATTCAACGATGAACCACGGCGGCGCGGCGAACGCGGAGCAAACTCCGGCGAACCAAGTCAAGCCCAACCCGCAAAGCGGCTTGTATCCAACGGCGGCGAATGGCGGCAAGTTCCTAATCTACAACGACTTGCGCGCCATGACGGCGTATCCTGGCTACCGTGCGCCCGACCGCGAGATCGAAGTTCGTCTGACTGGCAACATGGAACGCTACATTTGGACGCTCAACGACGAAAAATTCGTTGATGCCGACCCCATCCGGCTCAAATACGGCGAGCGGGTGCGCCTCAAGCTGACCAACACCACCATGATGACCCATCCGATTCATCTGCACGGCATGTGGATGCAATTGGACGTGGGCAAGGGCGCTTTCAACCCGCTCAAGCATGTCATCAGTGTGTTGCCCGGACAGACGGTTTATGCCGATGTGTCGGTGGACGCCAAGGGTGAATGGCCGTTTCATTGCCATCTGCTTTATCACATGCACGCTGGCATGATGCGCAAGGTCATTGTCGATGACAGCGGCGCGCGTATCTGATGGAGCAGAGACATGTCGAACCATAACCTATCGCGCCGCTGGCCGACGACGCTGCTGGCGGGTGTATTGGCGTCAGCCTTATTCACGACCACGTATGCCTCCGAAGAGGAAATCTACACCTTCTTTCGCGCTGAGGAACTCGGTTACCGCATCGGTGATGGAGACAGCTTCAATTGGGACGCCGAAGGCTGGGTCGGCGGCGATTACCACAAACTTTGGTTCAAGACCGAGGGCGAGCGAATCAATGGCAGTGGAGTCGAAAATGCCGAGGTGCAACTGCTTTACAGCCGGCTGATCGCGGATTTCTGGGATTTACAAGCAGGTCTGCGCTACGACTTCAACCCGGAACCCGAACGCGGTTTCGCCGTGATCGGCGTGGAAGGGCTGGCGCCGTACTGGTTCGAGATCGACGCCAGCGCGTTTATCAGCGACCAGGGCGACGTCTCCGCCCGGTTCAAAGCGGAGTACGACCTGCTGCTGACCCAGAAACTGATCCTGTCGCCGCTGCTGGAGATGAACCTTGCGGCCAGCAGCGACGAAAAACGCGGCGTCGGTTCCGGTCTAAACGATTTGGAGCTCAACCTGACCTTGCGCTACGAGGTCGTCCGCGAATTCGCCCCCTACATCGGGGTGAGTTGGGAAAGGAAATACGGCCAAACCGCCGATTTCGCCCGCGCCGAGGGTGAGGATATCGAGCGGACCGCTTTCATGGCCGGCGTTCGGTTCTGGTTTTAATCACACACGCGGCAAGAGCGGTCGTTTTATTGAGGAGCGTTTTATTGAGGAGTCGGAATGATGCAGGAACCTATATTCGAAACACGCAACGAATCCACTAATCAAAATAGCGGTTCTTCCGTCAATCGGCGGTTCGCCGTGGAGGATCTGAACGATAGCCTTCACGCACACACCGTTGCCCGTGCCTTAACCCAACAACCGGGTGTGCGAGGCATCACTCTCGACCTCCAGCACGACTGTATTCACGTTCGTTACGATAACGCGCTGATCGGTGTCGAAACGGTGGTCGAGGCGTTGAGAAATGCGGGATATCCCCCGCGACAGCGTTTTTTGGATCGACTGAAATACGGCTGGTGGCGTTATCTGGACGAAAACGCGCGCGACAACGCCACGAGTTCCAGCGGACCTTGTTGCAGTAATCCGGCCACGCTTCATGCACGGCAGCATCGGCGTCGTTGATCGGGGCGAATCCACCTTCCCGCTGTTTTCTTGCACGGCGGACATCGACCACCTTACTTCATTCAGGAACCGTGCATCATGCAAAAACCGACCGTTCTCCTGGCCTTCCTGTTGAGTTTCGGAACCCTGAGCGCCCATGCCGCCGAGTCCCCCGCGTTTGCCAACTTCATGAAACAGGCGGGGCACATCCACGGCATCGCCGTCAATCCCGGTGACCCGTCGCAACTGTATCTGGCCACGCATCGGGGGCTATATCTGGTCTCGCCCGACGGAAAAACTGTTCAGGTTTCCGACGCGAATCACGATTTCATGGGGTTCGCCGTGCATCCCACCGAACCGAATCGGCTCTTCGGCAGCGGTCATCCGTCCAGCGGCGGCAATCTGGGGTTCATCGCGTCCACCGATGGCGGGAAAACCTGGGGGCAATTGTCGCCCGGCGTGAAAGGGCCGGTGGATTTCCATGCCATGACGATCAGCAACGCTGACCCCAAAGTGATGTATGGATTATATGGAAGCATCCAAGTGAGCCGGGACGGTGGTCATACCTGGGCCATCGCCGGTCCAGCACCAGGAAAAGTGATCGATCTCGCCGCGTCAGCCACGGATGCGCGGACCCTCTACGCTGGAACGACTGAAGGCGTATTGGAAAGCAAGGACGAAGGCCGCTCGTGGCAATCGGCCTACTTGATCACCCGTCCGGCTTCCCTGGTTGAGACGGACAAGGACGGCGCTGTATATGTCTTCATGGTCGGGGTCGGTTTTCTCAAACGTCAGGGCCATGACTGGACCCGACTTGCCAGCGCCAGCGATTTTGGCGAGGGTTACTTCACGCATCTGGCGATTGACCCCAATGACGCACAACGGCTCTATGCCACGACCAGCACCGGCGAACTGCTGGCCAGCATCGATGGTGGCCAGCATTGGCAGCCTTTTGCGCAAAATTTGTAAGCACATACCTTTGAGGAGAAATTCAATGCAACCACGTATTTTGGTAGCGATTTTTTCCTTATCACTCTCTTTAAACTCCACCGTTCTCTTAGCCCAACAGGAACAACCTCCTCAAGGCACCCGTTTACCCACAAATCCCAACTTATTGTAATATAGTTGTATTTTGAT
>JARSSH010000009.1 GCA_029624815.1 Candidatus Competibacter sp. | reverse complement strand
CATGAAGGGCTTGCCCCGCCGGTTGATATTTACACCCCGAATGGCGCACAATGAGAATCATTCTTGTTTGTTGCCATTCGGCGCGCCCCGCAATAGTGCAGGGCAGGGAGGACGTCAATTGATTACTGAATCTTAATAAAGGCTATTCTGCTTTGTAAAAGCGAACCGAATGTAGCCGCACCGCCCCAAGACCGCCGGCCGCGATTTGCACGCAATCAATCGTATGATCGGGGTCGATCAATGATCTTTCTGTTTTAAATGTGTGACGACCATTGATCGCGCTCGAAACGCCGTCAAATCCACCAACCTCATTGATCATCATCTTTATTGATGGGTCATAAACGCAATAATAGCGCCACCCGGACGGCGCGTGCGCCCATCCTAAATCGTATGGCGACGGGTTATTATTGCTCCAGATATAATGATCATAGTTATGGGTAATGGTATAGCTCAAATAACGGTCATGCCAAAGTTGCCCCATTGGCGAGTCTCCATGCGAGTAATCGCCAAGCTCAAATGGACAAAATGCCATGCTGGTGCCAAGCGGATTTCCATCATCGCTAACGCCATACAACCCGAGATGCCTCTGCCCGGAAATAGTAAAATCGTACAAACTAAACCCGGCCCAAAAAAACAACTTTAGCCATGCCGGCTCTAGGCCGGCGCCCCCGGATGAAGGATTAGCCGTTACCGTGAATTGCACCTCCAATTTATCCCAGTCCAGCCAAATCGGAAAATCAAATGAAGCCTCGCCGTCAACAAGAAAGTCCTGGCAATCGTCGGGGAAAATATACGCATAACTATGCCGGCGCGGCGGCAATCCGTCTTTATCTCCGGCATCGTAAGAAAGGAGCAAACTTCCATCGCCGACATAAGCCGAATTTGATGAGTTCTCGTTAACATCAACAACGATCATTTTATGATGGCTGCCCGTCATAAATACCGATAAACCGGCGGTTGTTGTCAAATCATCAACGGTATTCGAGTAAAATTGTCCGCCGGGCCAGTTAGCCCTGACTATTCCAGAAGCAACCCACCAGTATTGATCGCCGGCCCACTCTTGGAAGCGAATGCCCGGCGCGCCGAGATACGGCACCGTGTTTGATATGGGCCAACCGTCGCCGGACGGCACGATCAAGCTGGCCCATGCGGTCGGATCGTTCGCACCCAAGTCGTAAACTGCTGCATCAAAGCTCTCGATCCACCCTCCGCAATCGCGCGGGTGATCCGCAAAGCCGATGACCTTGGGCTGCGTGCGGTCCTGGCCTTCGTACAGCACGATCACGCGGTCGCCCACTTCAAACGCGGCGCTGTTGCAATTCATGTAGACGACGGGAACCGTGGCCAGATTTGCTGTTTCATTCAGTGAGAGAGCGCCGGCCGGCCCGCGCGAAGTGGCCGCTTCAAGGGTCAGATTGCAGGTATCCGCGCCGCTTTGGATATCCGTAATGATCCCGTAGCGCCAAAGCGGCCTCCATTTCAAGTGTCCGGCTTCCATCGCCAGATTCACAAAAACTTGGGCTTCGTTCAGCGTTGCCGCATATCGAAGCTGCCCCACTTTCGTTGAATCCCACGAATGCGGATCGGACTCGTAGGGCGCAATGTGGATTGCATCGCCGTCCCGATAACCGGGCGGCTCGAAGGTGTCCACTAGGGTTGAAGCGGCGATTTCTTCCGAAAGATCAGCGCACCAGGCTTCGATAGACGCGGCATCATGCGCGGTTTTCAGCGCCTCCAATTCGTTCAGCTTGCGGACATTCGAGTCATACTCAGCCAGTAGCCGCGCAAGTTCCCGTCGCGCCGCCGCCTCTTTCGCAGCCGCGATGCCAAATTTCCGCACGACTTCCCCGAGTTTCTCAGGGGTCGTCACCTCGGTTTTTGGCGGCTCGATCTTTTCGAGCCCTGCCTCTTGCTCACGCGCCGTTTTTTGCGCTGGATCATCGGGGTAGGTGATCGTGGGCGGCGATGGGTCAGGATCGGGATCTGGATGCGCGAGCAACGCGACCCAAATATGTGTAGCCGGGTGGTTGGTGCTGTAGGTGTAGGCGACGCCGATTTGCGTCGCTACGTCCGAAAAGATGGGATATGAGCCATTGACGGTCCATACGTTGACGGCGCTGGCAGCCGTAAAAGCGCCGCATGAGAGCAACTCAACAACCAAATCAGCTTGGTAACCGGTTGCCGCGACACGGCTGCTGGGGACGCTCTTGTCGCTGCCGACATGCCCCATGAGCTTGCTGCCTGACATATCATAGACCTGTCGCCGCGCGGCAAAGTCCAGGTCGTCATCACGAGTCAGCGCGGCTTTCCCAGCGGCGGCGCGGGCTGCATTGATCGCATCGAAGAGTGGCCCTTCCTGTGCTTTATCAGATGGGTCCCACGGCATCCCGGTTTCCGGGTCGTCTTCCGTGGGCGGCTCCAGCGGCGGCGGATTGCCAGCATTCAGCAAATCCTGTTGCCATTGATTGATGACTTGATTCATCGCAGCTCGGGCGATTTCCGTCTCATCTTCCAGGAGGCTCAGCGTTAATGTGGCGCGGCCCAGCACGGGTAATGCCGCATCCTTAGCGGCGGTCAGGTCGGCAATCAGCTTGTCCAGCGGCGCATTGTTGTATTCGGGACGGATCGTATAGAGGCCGTCCGTGCCGCCGGAAAGGATGGTGGCGCGACCCATGCTTTAGGCTTCCGCGACTTCCATGTACGCCTGTTGCGGACTGACCCAGATCACGATCTCATTCACCGGCATTGTTTCCCCCCCGCCTAAATCCGCCGTATCGCCCGGCGCCAGATAGGTATCCACCGCGCACCGCACGCGCCGCGCGCCGCTGCTGGTGGGGCGATATGAGACGCCTTGCAGCACGCGGGTTTTAGCCGTGGCGATCTCCGTGGATCGCCCGGTCAGTGACAGACTGGCGGACGTTGCGCCCTTGTCGATCCGCAGCGATTCAAAATCGGCGCGCATAAGCTCATCGAGCTGTTCGCTGCCGTCCGGGTATTTGACACCACGCTTGATGATGATTTGTCCGTCGGCGCGGGCATTGATGTCGGTAATCATCGTGTCTGTTGCGGCGGGAGAAACAACGGAAAGCCAAACGGGCGTATCCGTTCGGCGACGGGATTGGAAGGAGGAAAGCGGGATTTGAATCGTGCCGCTGCCACCTGTCAGGTAGCAGCGATAGATAATAAACCCGGTCAGCAGCGCCGATGAACCGATTTCCCGCAGCGGTAGCGGCTGCGCGATACCCAGCCCCAACGGAATAGCCGGCGCCGTGTCCCAGCGCACTTTTACACCATACGAAGTGGCTCCCCAATCAATCCAGGGATCAATCGTCAGCGATCCGTCAGAAAGATACCTTCGTGTTGTAGTTGATCCGATCCGAACGCCGGTCGTATAGATGTTTCCTGCTGGGTCGGCACAGCAACCATACACGATATCGCCGT
Source organism: Candidatus Competibacter sp. (assembly GCA_029624815.1). Lineage (GTDB taxonomy): Bacteria > Pseudomonadota > Gammaproteobacteria > Competibacterales > Competibacteraceae > Competibacter. Next base: position 29,977 of record JARSSH010000009.1, on the reverse strand, counting down.
GATTCACCGACCAATCCAGCGTGCCATCCGGCTGATATTTGCGGGTGGTATACGTCGAACTCGCGACCGCGCCTGCAGTGATCAGGTTATCGTCAGGGTCTACCGCAACCGCATAAACGGCATTGCCATGGTCTTTCGACCACTGTAGCGACATTGACGAATTGAGCTTGCGGGTGGAATTGCTCAGATAGCGAGAGCCACCGAGATAAACATTTCCGCCCGAATCAATCGCGACGCCGTAGATTTCCGCGTTGTGCGTGTACGTCGAATCGACAGTGCCGTCTGATAGATACCGTCTTAAGACGCCGTCGCTTCCTCCCGCATAGACCCGACCATCGGCATCCACCGCCACGCATCGAGTTCGGGTCCCGTTCGCGGCTTTTGACCAGAGCACTGACCCGCTGTAATCCAGCTTGCGTAGCGTATAAAGATTCGTTCCGTCGCTATAATCGCCACCGATGATCAGATTCCCCGATGAGTCAAAAGCGACCGCGCGAACGGGGGCGGTCGCCCCGTGAATGTAGCTCCACAATTGAACGCCGTTTTCGGATAAGACACGAACGCCAACTTGCCCATAACACTCGCCGCATATCGCTATGCGGCCATCGGGCGCGATGGCAATCCCGTAGAGGGTTGCGCCGTGGTTATAGCTCCAGTTGACCGTTGCGCCGTCCCACAAGTAGGAGCGGACATAGACCGTTGAATTAACAACTCCGCAGACATAAACAACGATCATGCATAGGCCGCCGGGTTATAAAAAAGACCTTTCAGCAAGTCAAGCGCGATTACATAGCTGCTGTTTGTGACCATAATATCCGCCGGCGTCGAATCGAATAACAAATAAGCGATGAGCGGGTCTGTCAACCCACCGACGCTCCCGGAAAAATAGAAAATCGCGCCGCGAAAGGTCTTGGTGAGCGCCACCCAGGCCGGATTATCGTAGCCAATATAAGCAGGATGAGACGAGCCATTTGCTAACGTAATGCCGCCCGTCGTATATCCGCCACCGCTAGCTACTTCGTTATAGCTTGGGTCCGCCGCATCATCCGTGCCCGGATCGAAAATCGTGTGAGCCGCAGAAAACGTATAACCGCTTGACACTAAAGCAACCTTGATGGTTGCCGATGACAGGTCAACTCCGGCTGTGTGTATCAATCCCCAATAATGGGTGTATGGCGTGATCGTCGAAGCCATTATATATCCAGCCTTTCAAGGATTCTGAACTCCATACGAAGATCGACGCCAGATACTTCGAACGATGGAATCACGCAAAAGCATCCGCGCTCATAAGCCAAAATGCATTTTGAGTAATAGGCGACGAGATATTGCAAGGTTTGTACGATTTCCTTGCTCGGCTTTGAAAGACGCGCCGTGAGCGTGATATCACTGTCCGAATAACCCGCATCATATTGATACGCCCCCCCATCAAGCGTGGCCGTAACGTTCCCGCGCCGTTTCCCGGCATACGGATTAGACATGAATGTCTTGATGATCAAGAAACCGGCAGGGTCATAAGTGGGCGCTGATAACGAAATCACGCCGGCAATCCCTGCAAATATTCAAGATATGTCGCATTAGCGCGCACCTCAATCGCCTTTAAAACCTCCCACATGAACGCCTCAAGTTGAGGGGCTAGCCCTGTTCCATCAATCTTGATTAGCGAGTCGCCACGATCCAGAGCGCGCGTCTTCGCCCGGACGTTTTCAATCTCGGCTTCCGTGAGCTTTCTCTGAAGCTCCAGCGCGGCATCGCGGCGCTTATTCTCGGCCTCGATTTGCTCAATGATTTCCAGCTTGGTGAAGGTGTCCGCACCGGCGAGGTTGCCAAACAGCGACCCGATGAGGTCACCGGTGCTGTTGATGGTGGTGCTGATGGAGTCAAAGGCCGCTTCGACTTGCTTGGTCTGCGCTTCCAGTTCCGCGACATTCAGCGTGACCTTTGCCTCGATGATCTTGATCCGTTCGTTGGAGGCGATTTCCTCCATCTTGGCTTGGTATTCCTGGGATTTCTTGGTGGCCTCATCGACTTTCTTGGCCTGATCGCTGGCGCTGTCGCCGACGGCTTTGAATGCCCCGGTGGCCTTGACGGTTTTCACTCCCACCTGCTCATACTGCGTCGCGATGCCTTCCAGCGCCGTGGCGTAAATGCCGGCTTGCGCCCCCGCGGATTGATACGCGAGTGACACCCTAACTCCATCGGGCAAGGTATCGTTGTTTTTCGCCTGCTCCACGTTCAACTTGGTCAGCGTGCCTGTCAAGGCATCATAGACATATCCCAGCGCGCGGAAATGTTCTGTCAGCTTGGCGATTTCCGGCCCGGTATCCGCCGCCTTTTTCGCTGCGGCTTCTTGCGCATCGAGCCAGCCGTCGATTTCCGCGCGGGTAGCCGCCGCCGCCTTGGCCTCGGCGTCGAAATAAGGCGGCAAGGCCGCGAGCTTGGGTTGCGCCTGTTCGGCCGCCCCACCGAGCAGCCCCATTTTTTCGGCGACATCCGCAATGGCGGTACCCAGCGTCGATCCGTTCCCCGTCAACCAATCCGGCGCCAGCACATCGTTCAGCCATTCGCCCAGTCCCGTGGACTTCGCGACCTCATAGCTGAGGACGCCGACCGCGCCCGCGATGCCGGCGGTGCCCAGCGCTGCCAACAAGCCCCCCGTCCCGCCGCCGACCAGGACCAAACTGAGCGCCGCCGCTTCGGCCTTGACCGCCGCGAACGCCGTGCCCAGGGCCGATGTCACGTTCGCCGCGCCGGAAATCGCCAGCGCCGATGTCCCCAGCAAACCCAGAGCCGCATTGGCCGCCAGCGCATAACCGCCAATTTGGCCGATGGCCGCGATCTTATCGAGGTCGATGGTCGAAATGGCCACCGCGACTTCGCCCAGTTTATTCACAAAGGGGCCAATCGACTGTAAAGCGCCCGTTGAATACGTGGTGGTCTGCGTCAGCAAGTTGACGATGGTTTGAATGGCCGTTGTCAGCCCTTTTTCGGTGGAAAGCGCATCGAAGTTGAAGAGCTTGGCAACGCTATCGAATAAGCCTTGTAGCGATTGCGCAAAGGGCTTGAAATCGACGCCGTTCATGGCTGCCTGCAGGTTCTTGGCCGTATCGCCAATCAGCGCCGCGATCTTGCCCAGATTGGTTTCGATCACGGCGATCAGCGGCGCGAACGCTTCCGATTTCACCGCCGTGCCAACGGACTTGGCCAGCTCCGCTAGCGCATCCTCGATCGCGTTGAATTCATCGAGCAAGGGCGCCCCCAGGCTGATCAGCGCGACCGTGAACGCCTGGCCCAGCGTATCGGTGGCGTCCTTCATTTTCCCGAACGCCGTTTCCACCGCGCCCGCCGCATGCTCCATCGCGGCCAGATTATCCTTGAACTTGCCGGCGCTGCTGATCGCCAGGACATTGGCGGCGTTCAGCGCCTCCGTGCCACCGGTCAAAATAGCCATCTTGTCGCCCGCGCCTTGGGTCTTGGTGGCCATGTCTTCGAGCACGCCCGACAAGCCCTTGGATTTGAGCGCCTGGATATCCCATTGCAGGCTCAATTCTCTGGCCAGATCGGCCGCCTCGCCGCTCGGCTTGATGATGGCGGACAACAAAGCGTTGACGCGGGTAATTGCTTCGCTGGTCGGCGCTCCGGCGGCAGTCAGGGTAGCGAGAGCCGCCGCAACTTGTTCGAAGGACACGCCGCCCAAGACTGCCGTGCTGGTTACGCCTGATAAAGACGACGCCAGCTCCGGCAAGGTGGTTTGGCCCTGTTTGACGGCCTGGAAGAAGATGTCGGCGTACTTGCCGGCCTGATCCGTGGATGCACCGTAGGCATTCAGCGTACTCACCAACGCCAATACGGTTTGATTCAATTCGGCCTTGCCGGCGACCGACAACTTTTCCGCCGCCGATATGAAACTGAGGGAATCTTTATAATCAACGCCAGCGGAAATCGCGTTGTAAACCGCGCCGGTAATGTTCTCCAAACTTTGGGTAGAGCTGGACGCATAATCCAGGATCGCCTGGCGAAAATCGCCCAAGCCTTCCACCGACTGATCGGTCAGCGTCGCGATTTCTCGAAACGAGGCGTCGAACTTGTCGGCTGCCCCAATCGCAAACCCCGTCACCGCCGCGCCGACCGAAAGGACGCCGGTTTCGAACTTCAAAATCCCGGATGTTGCATCCGCGAAGGGCTGGGTCAGACTTTTCCCGCGCTCAGACAGATCGCCCATCGCCCCGCCGACCGCGCGCAATCCGGCGCTGACCGTATCGCCGCCGGACAGAATGATTTTGATTGCGGTGGTCAGGTCAGCCATGGCGTTGTGCGTTCAGATCGTTGTAGTACAGCCCCCACACCTGCGCCTCTACCGGAGTCAAGCGCCGCCCCGGAAACCGGTCGGGCAGCGCTTCGAACAGAAAACGCCCATGCTCGCGGCACAAGGCCAGCGCTAGGCGGACTGTGGGGTCTCGGTAGAGGGCGGCGCTTCCCCCGACGTTGCGCCCTCTTGGCACAGCTCCATGATCTTGAGGAATAGCCACTTAAAGAACAGCGGCTGGAATCGACTGAGCCACAGCGCTCGCTCATGATTGAGCTGCGGCGACACCGTGCACATCGTCACGAACTCGACTTGCTTGACGAACTCATCGGGAACGGTCTCGGACGACAACCCCACCGCCTCTTTGTAGATCGCGGCCTGACGCTGGCCACCCAGACCCGCCAGCGCCTCCAGCATCGCCCGCGCCTTTTCCGCGATCATGCGGGCATCGTTGGCCCGCGCCATTTCCTCGGCAGTAGCCATGCGCACCGTGAAATGCGGGGGGGCGCCATGAAGTATTAAGGCCGTCGGAGTTTGGACCTGAGCCGTGGGCGGCTCCCACGGCTTGGCCATCAGTGCTTCGAAATCAAAGTCGGTGGTCATGGCGGCTTACGACGCGAAATCGACGGACGGCTGCTGCACCGAAATCGTGATCGTCGCGGTCGGGCTCGCGCCCGCCGTGTTGGTGCGAGCGATGCTGCCGACGCCCTTGGTAATCTGATAGGGTGTCCGGTACTTGTCCGGCTTGTAGCGCCAGCACAGGTTTTGCCCCATCTTGGCGATGATGGCATCGCTGACTCCATCGCCCAACGACAGCTCGACACTTGCTTGTCCCTGCGAGGTGGTGAACGACCCCACGGTTTTGCCGTTGTAATACTGCTGCGAGCTGGCGCTGTTGGAGGTTTCCGCCGGCTTCCAGTTGCGGGCCGGCTCGATGACTGCAAAGAGGGGCGTCGCCACCCGCGCCATGACCTTCTTTGGCACGGGGCCGGTATGAATCAGTGGCAACGCCGAGGAAAATTCGACCTGTCCCCGGATTGGGTCTTCCGACCACACCGGATAGTCGTAGCGCTCTTGATGCGTGCCCACCACTTGAAAGATCTCGGTGGAAGCGATGACGGCGGCCGTGATACTGCTCAATCGTACTTGGCCGATTTCGATGCTGCCGACCGGAATCAATGGCGGCCCACCGGCCGCGCCGCGCGTCTCGGTAAAAGCCGTAGACTCGGTGCCCGACACGGCGACCACCGCTCCGGTCGAATCCACGGTGATCGAGGTGATCCGATAGCCATTGGTCGTGCCGCGCGTCGCGGCGATATTGGTGGCGGCGCCGACCGAAATCAGCCCGGTGGTCGCGCTGGCGCCGGTCATGCCCGGCGCATAAGCCGTCAGCGCCGCGACATCGACGTTATTGTTGCCGGCGGCGGCGGCCGGCGAAATGACGCCACCGGTGGCCAACCCATAAGGCGCGATCTTGTATTCGTAGCCGGTCGCTTGACTCCAAGGCTTGGCCGCCAGCGTAAAAATGGCGTGATCGCCGGAATCGGTCATCGCGGCGAACGCGTTCTGCGACTGCCCGGCCTCGTATTCGACGGTTGAATTAATGAGCGTGGTCATGGGGCACTCAACTGGTAACGGGTGGAAAACTGGACTGGATACGAACCGTGGCCGTTTTTGAGCCGAGGCAGGGGCGGCGTTTCGATTTGCAGCTTTTCGTAGTCGGTGGTGGGCGGCCAGCCGGCCAGCGCCAATGCCGCGCGGGCCAGCAGGGGCGAAGCCAGTTGCCGCACGCCCTGGCCGCTACGTTGATTGGCGAAACGAACGACGACGGCCACCACCACCACCTCTTTCAAGGCAATGGCGTTGGGGTCACTGGCATCGACGACCGTCAACTGATACGGCAGAACGTGAATCGCGGGCGCGACTTGGGAATTTTCGGATACCCCATCCAGATCGGCGGCGTACAGAATCGGCACGCCCAGGCTTTGCGCCTCCAAGCGCGCGCCGATCAGTTCGGGCAGGGCGTAGGGCTGCGGCATCAGAATTGACTGAGCAGGGTTTCGCCGGATAGATCGAAGACCCGATCCGGCGCGCTACCGTCCGGCGATCCCACCGCGACATTGGCGCTGGCGGCGGGCAATTGCAGCAACACCTTGCCGGCCGCCACATCCTTCAGCCAGACCATGGCATCCTCGAAGCCTTCACGAACCCGCTCGGTCGCTTCGTTGTCGTGAAGCCAATACCGGGCCAAATCGCAAGCGGTAGCGACGATGACCGCGGGAAAGGGCGTCGCCAACGGCAGCGCATAGCGGCCCGAGAGATAGCCATCGATCACGCTGTCGGCGCGCGCCAAGGCGGCTTCGATGACTCCCGTGTCGATCACCTCGTCTTGATCGCGATCCGCAAGCTGTAGGACTTCGGTCGCGCCGAAGGTGTCTTCGAGGTCGGCTTGGGTGGCGTAGCTCATATCAGGTATGCGTCACGAGGCAGGCTTTCTGCCAGTAGCCATACCCAACATTCCGGCGCGCGGAAATGCCGTAGAGGTGGCGGTCGTTGTTGAACTCTTCCGCCGACCCTTCCGCTTGCGCGGCGATCTTGACGGCTTCTTCGGATTGACGAATCAAGGCCGACATCGCGCCGTCGGTGCGGAACACCGCCAGCTTGGTGGTCCAGGTCAGCCGGGCATTGGTCGCCAACTTGTAGGTGAATCCGCCCAGGCTGCCCAGCGCCATCAGCGTGTTGCTGGTCTGACTGATTACCGTCGCGCCCAGGGCGGTCGCCGCCGCGCCGAGATAGGGCACCGGGATCATCACCAGGAACTCACGGGCGTTTTCGTTCATCGGCTCGCCGGTGTCGTCCTTGAAGCCCAGAATGGCCTGCGTCGCCAGCAGAATACTGGCTTGCAGCTCGCTGGCGGTCGGCGCCGTCGTGGTCGTGATATCGTTGGTGATATCGTTGGACTGCGTGCCGCTATCGCCTTCGCTATGATCGGTGTCGAAAAAATACTGCCCGTCGTAGCACGCGGTCGATTCGCCATTGATGATCAGCGTGGACAGCAAGCTGGCCCAATGAGCGTTGGCCCGTTCGGCTTGCTCTTGCACCCGAATCATCACCTGCCCGGTCTTATCGCGACGAATCTCATCCATCGTCACTTCGAGGGTGGACTCGTATTTCTTGTTGGGGATGGTGATGCCATTGGCACGCATCCCGCGCGGCTGACGGCCGCCGACCCACTCCCGCATGGCCGGAGACATGCCGAGCCATTTGTAGGTCTCCGATTCTTGATCGGACTGGAATTCGCGGGATACCCCCGGAATCCAGGTGCCGGCCAGGTCTTGATCGAGCCGCAGGAAGAATTCGCCGATGATGGCGCGGGAACTGAGGGAACGAGCACTCATGAAGCGCCTCCTTAGGCGACGGCGATATCGCGTTCCGCCGTGCTGCGGAACTCGACAATGCAGGTCGTGCCGGACACGTGGCGATGCACGTAGCCAACCGGGACGTTGGTGGACGAAGTCAGCGTCAGGGTATTGTCATCGCTGGCGTAAACGATGGCGCCCACGCTGGCGGCGCTGGCCCCTGTCACCGGCATTTGGACGAAGCCCCGGTGCTTGACATCGACCTTATTGCCGGCCGTCTGCCCGAAAATCGCGATGCCGGCGAAGACATGGGTGGAAATCGCCGGACTGGCGACCACGGCGGTCCCGTCAGCTTTCAGCGCGAAGACGAATGCGCCTTCATAGATCGTGACGCCGGCGGCGACGACCAGGGTATTGATATCCCCGATCTCAAATGTACGGACGGTATCAGCGGAAAGGGCCATCAGCGGGTCTCCCCATGAATCTTGGCGCGGCCGTCGGCCACGGATTTTTGGTAGGACTGGTAGCGCTCCACGGTGCCGAATTCCGCTTGCAAATCCGAGCTGGCGGCAAACTCGGCTTTTTGCTGGTCCGGGCCGGTATTACCCGGCGGGATGACGCCCGCCCCGCCCGTCCGCTCGGCGTAATCCACTTGCGCGGGCAATGTCGCCAGAAACTGCTCCAGCCAGGCGCGCGGCTCGGTCTTGACGGTCTGGCCCGCCTCGGCGAATTCCAACGGCGCTTCCGGCAGCGCCAGCAGCAGCTCGATCAAGCCGGACTGCTGGCGCGGCAAGACCTTACCCGCCTTGACCTGCGCCTCCGCAAACGCGGTGACTTCGCGGCGGCGCTGGGCGGCGGCCTGGGCTTGCAACTGCTGCTCTTGCGCGGCGATGGCCGTTTCGCGAGCACTGATGGCCGCCTCGCGCGCGGCCAGTTCGGTGGCATCACTCATAAATAAGGAGTCCTGAGGGGGGGATGGAGAGACGGATTCGACGGCGCTCTCGACAGCGGATTGCTCCAGGTCGGATTGCAGGCTATCCAGCGCATAACCCGGCACGACCCGATCAGCGGTTTCCGCGCCGAACTGAGTCAGCAGCCATTCGCGTAGGCTGCGCCAAAGATCGAGCTGCGCGCGGCTGGACCATTCCGAGAAATCCGCCGAGAACTCGATGACGCCGGCTTCGTTGGCGGCGAAGGCAGGAGTACGCAAGCCCTTGACGGCGGGCGCGGCGGCGCCCAGAAAACCAACATGACGCAAGTAGTACACCCCTGGAACGGGATTGCCGGGCGCATCTGGCCGCCAGAAGCTGGACGAGATTTTGTTGAATCGCCCTTCGCGCACCATATCGGCGAATTCGGCGTCCACTTGCTTCGGCGTGGCTTCCAGCGCGTCCTGGATCACGGCCAGCGCCTGCACCCAGCCATACGCGGGAGCTTCCAGCGTCGGATGCCCGACGACCAGGGGCGCTTCGTGCCTGTTGATGGGATCGTAGGCGGCGGCGGTCGCCGCTAATTCGGCATCGGAAAACGCGGCGGTCGCGCCACCGTTATCCGTCCAGGTGCCGACCTTGAAAATCTGGAGTGGAAGAGATTTTTCGCTCATGCCGCCCTATATAAGCGACGGCCAATCAGCAGATAACTCTGTCGGGTAACGGAGGCGCGATATTGCGCCATTGATCGACGCCATGACCGCGATGCGGGCGAGGCGGCATGACGCGATCCAAACAGCCTGTCACAACCGCCTCACAGCGAATTTTAACGGGGGGTTAACGGGTGGTTATGGGCTCGGTGGTGGTAAGGCGGCGGGTCATGATTGCGAGCGCCTGAAATCGCCGTTTTTACGAGACCAGCCATTCGTGGAGGATGTCGAGGATATCGCCCTCGTCGGCGTCGGACAATCCCAGATATTCGCGGGCCGGCACATCGCCCCAGGGGATGGGGGCGCCGCGTCGCGTGCGGCCGAATTCGCCCTTTCGCGCGCCGAACTGATGCAGGGCGCCGTAGATGCGGTCGGTGCCGATTCGCGCGCCGTTGTTGTCGGCCTGATAAGCGAGGCGCCTGAGATAGCCGTCCAGCACCAGAATCTTGTCCTTGTTTTTGCGCTTGCGGTCGAGGGTGACTTGCGACAGCGGCGCCCACGGATGGCCCGCGGCATCGACCCCGCGACCGAAGCGATCGCGAAAGTTGTTCGTCAGCGCTTCGCCAATGTCGCGGAACACCGGTTCAGGGCTGGCCAATTTCCCCCGGAGTTTTTCCAGCGCCGCGCGGGCTTCATCATCCTTGACCTCGATTTCGATCAGTGCGCCGGCCATGTTGGCTCATGCTCCTTATTTAAGCAACGCCGACAACTCCGCCCAGGTTGCCGCATCCACTTTGCCTTGCAGCGCATCCAGTGCCTGCCGTTTCAGATCCTCGGGCCAGACCGCCATCTTTGCCCGCAACAGCGCCGTCAAATCGGTGCCGGTATTCGCGCCCGGCGCATGATCCCAACCCGGATCGACGCCCTCAGGCAACTCGAATTCCTCGCCGGTGCGCTTATCGACATAGCGGACGGTGCCGCCGTGGGGCATATCCTTGCCCGTCTCGACCTTCAGCTTCAGCTTGCGAAGATCGCGCTCGGCCAAGCTTTCGACGAAGCAGTGGCACCCGAACCCGTTGGGCGGATAATGGCTGCCCCACCATGGATCGTCATGACGCAGCACTTTGCCATCCCACGCCTCATGCTCTTCACGCGGATGAACGACGCTGTCGTCATGCCGATAGCGCCAGTAGGGACGGCGGTCGGCGATTTGCTTCATCTGCTGATAACGGCCGGCGGCCTCGCTGACCAAGAGATTGGTGTCGTAGATCACCCGTGCCCGCCAGGCTCGGCCCGCTGCCGAGTCTTCGCCCGTCCAGCCGGTCCAGCCGCGTTCGGCCACAATCCGTTCGAACTCTTTCTGAAATTGCTCGAACGTCATGCCTTCGGCGCGGGCTTTTTCGACGGCGGCTTGCAGGTCGAGGAGCAAATCGGCTTGCAGCGCCCCGGCCACCACAAAAGCGCGGTCATGCGCCGCGCCCAACAAATCGTCCCAGCGCTCGGTCGGCAGCGCGAGCTGCTCTTGCAGGTATTGCAGCGCCTCATCGAAGGTCAGCGAACCGTACTGGGCGGGCATCAGCGATCTCGCACGATCAGCTTGAAACTGCGCTCATCGACGCGGCCGGCGCTGGTCGTCACCCGGCAACTGATCACATAGATCGTATCGGCCGTTCCGGCCGACAGCCATACCGTCACCACGCTACCGATTTTCTGCTCAACGCTGTCCAGTGTCACCGCCGCCGCGTTGACGCTGCTGGAATCCACGGTAATCGTCGCGGCGGATGGCGTGATCGTGTGCGCCGTGATCGTCTCGTCCGCCGCCAGCCAGTCCTGCCATAAAAACGCATAATCCAGAATCGCTTGTGGATCCTTGAACCCCATCGCGGCGGGAACGGCTTTGTTGGACGGATAGGTGGGCATCAGTGCTCCCGGAACAACGCATCGAGCGTAATCGTCTGCCCCGATCCGGGCATCATCAGCCGATCCCCGACACCAGCGGCGGCGGTGGTTGGCAGCACGATCCGCACATCCTGACGCAGGAACACCGGACCATCGATTCCCCAGCCAATCACGATTTCTTCACCCGTCGTGCATTGCAGGATCAACTCCCGCCCATTGGTCAGCACCGCCTGGACGGTTTTTCCGGCCAGCCGGTCGTGGATCAAGGGACGCATCAGGCCAGCCTCAGAATGGCATTGCTGGCGTCTGGCGTCGGGAACGTGACTTGAAATGTTCCGTTCGTACTGGTGACCGTGCCGCCAAAATCATGCACCGACACCGCTCTGTTGCCGCTGGTGGTGTTGTAGATCATCGCGGCGGCGGCGCTGATCGTCGCGGATGACCACGACACATCGGCAAAATCGGTATAGGCCGTCGTGCCGCTGGTGGCCGGATCGACCCGAGTCAAGGCCGCGCCACCGGCGGTATAGCCCGTGCCGCTGGCCTCGTCGCTATTGCCGGTGATATTGCTGTAGTTGGTACTGGCCGCGCCGTAGGTGCCGGCCATCCCGGTTTTGATCAACGCCAACTTGAAGGCATTGCCGCCGGTCAGCAGGAAGTTATGCAGGGCCTGCATGAGTTCGGATTTGAAGCTGGTACACATCGCCGTGGTCGCGGCCATTTTGAGATCCTCAATTGATGTTCAGATTGGAACCGTCCGACTGGATCGAGAGCAGTCGGTCTTCGGGCTCGATCAACAGCAAACGCCCCTCGCTTTCGACCAACAGCAATCGGCCAGCCGGGGTAATCAGCTCAACCAATCGCAAGAATCCGGCCTGCCCCAGCGCTTGAATGCCCGTCAACAGCGTCAGCGCATCCGCCGATAGCGAGACCGTACCGATTTGGCCGATGCTGGCGACGCCCGACAGAGCGATTGACGCGGTGGCGCCAGCCGAAACGGTAATCGTGCCTATTTGCCCATTGGCGCCGATGCCGGTCAGTGTCACCGCCGCATCGGCCGCCAGCGCCAGCAATCCCGCCGTGCCCGCGCCCGATGCGCCCAGCAGATTCAGCAGAGCCGTGGCCGAGAGCGAAAGCGCGCCGGCCGCTCCAGAACTCGCAACACCGGCTGTCGCGGCCGTCCCGCCGCCATGCGCGGTCGCCACGCCAATGCCGGCGAGGGCCGCCAGACCGGAAATCGTCGGTTGCGCACCCCCGGAAAGCGCCAGCGCGCCCGTATTGCCCACGGCCACCAGGCCGGACAGACTGACATTGACGTTGCCGCCCGCGCTGGCAAAGACAGCGCCCGCCAGCCCAGTGACGTAGATGCCGATAGGGGTCACATTAGCCCCGGCCGAGAGCGAAAGGGCCCCCGCCGCGCCGCCAGCCCCTGCCCCTTCCGACGCAACAACCGCGCCGCCATGCGCGCCAACCGAACCCGCGCCACCCGTCCCGAACAGGCCTAATAGCAATTTCCCCGCGCCGCCATGCGCGCCAACCGAACCCGCGCCACCCGTCCCGAACAGGCCTAATAGCAATTTCCCCGCGCCGCCATGCGCGCCAACCGAGCCCGCGCCACCCGTCCCGAACAGGCCTAATAGCAATTTCCCCGCGCCGCCCGATAGCAAGAGGCTGTTAGCCGCGCCGCCAGCAGCGACGCCAGTCGGCGTTTTGGTTGCGCCACCGCTCGCGGCGATGGTCCCGATGGCGCCAGCCCCAGATATACCGGGCAGTGTCACCGCCGATCCGCCGGCCGTTTCTTTCAGTAATACAGAGAATCCCAGGCAGTCCCGAGAGCCCCCCAACGTGGCGATTCGCACCCCCGTAGCGCCAGACGATGCGATGGCATCCCACGATACCGCCGACCCATTGGTGTTCTGCGGGCTATTTGCGAATGACCCGTCAGATCCAGTCGGCGCGGTAAATGCGGCCGGGTCTGAATACAGATAAAACGACAACAACAAGGTATTGCTACCCGCGGCAGTGACGCTGGGGGCGCTGGGGTTGGTGCCACTGGCGTTGTCTGTCGTGCCGAACGCCTCAATCGACACTGAACTGCCGGAAAAAGCAAGCAGTACCGCCGAACCGTATGGATAGGCGCCGCTATTCGGATTGGTGTTGATCGTGAAAGACGCCCCCTCAGTACCGTCTACCACGCGATAAAAAACGATTCCCTTGGAGGCTCCGTCATCACCATAGGTTGCGTAGGCGACCCCAGCACCCCCCACGACAGAGAACCCCGAGATTGAGACTGCGCCTCCTGCGTTGAAGCCCTCGTTCGAGTAAGAGGAAACTCCAATAAATATAATATCTCCGACTTGGACCGATGGCTCTTTGGTAATGACCGCACTAGAACTGTTAAGCCACTGAACCGAGTAAGCAGTACTGCCGCGCCGCGCGATGGTCATGGGTGGACTCTCCAAACGTGTCCACCGCCCCCACAGCCCAGACGGAGTGGCCGGCAGGGTTTGCGCCAGCGTAGACCACGCGGACGGTGGGCATGGGCCGATCGGTTCTCCGCATTGATATCCCGATGGTGGAACCGCCCGCGCCCGCGCCGCAATGACTCCCCCAGGCAACACAGGGACATCAAGCGTATGCTGGGCATCGGTGATCCCGCCGGCATTGACCCCATTGGCTTCAAGCTCGACGGCGGTACCGACTGGCCACGCTGGATCGGCATCCCAAGCAAACGTGGTCAGCAGCCCGGCCCAGGCGACACTCGTCGCCAAGGCCAGCGGCAGCAGGGAAAGGGCGCGACGCATCTCACGGCCCCGTGCGCACCACGGTGATCGTCAGACCGGTCTGGTTCCCAGGCTGAGTCGCCGGATGTGGCGCGGTAGCCGTCACCCATGGCGTCCAGGGCGAACAGAGGGTCAAGTTACAAGTCCGCGCGGCGATCTCAATCGTTTGCCCAGGAGCGGCAGTCACTACACGAGCCCCCCCCGGCGTGGCTAACCCCGCGATCGCGGTTTCGGCCCCGCCCGCCACTCGATATTTTGCTTCGTAAACGGGCACGTCGGAGGGGAGATACGTCGTCGGGTCGGTCCAACCAAACGTGACTTGATAGGTGTCGGCGGCGGCAGGCAAGGAAAAAGCGATCATCGCCAACGCCAATACTTTTGATTTTGCATATTTAATCATGATTCATCACCTTCTTTCGTTGAGTCCATCACGGCAAACCGACCCGCCGCATCCGCCACCGCGAACGCCCGTCCCAGCAGCTCCGCGAACGCGGTCGCATCCAGATCGGGATAGAGCTTGAGCAATCCATCGCGCAACTCATCAAAATCGGCGCCGCGTTTCAGCAACGACCGCACCGGTTCCAGCAAACCATCGATCAGCGGCGCGGCCTCGCGGCCCAGACGGTCATGAATCCCCCCCGCCCCCCCTTTTTCAAAGGGGGGTGGCGACGCGGCGAAGGCCAGCGGCGCGGGTTCGGCAAGGGGGATGGCTGGCAGTGCGGGCACGGGCGCCGGCACCGGTTCCCATTCGCCGTCGTACTCGCCTTGGATTTGTGCCAATGTCGGGCGATAGCCCACCTTATAGATGCGCTCCTCGATTTCGCTGCGTTGGGCCAAGTCGGCACCGGGCTCGGTGCGTCGCCAGACCTGCGGATAAGCGGCGCCGGGGAAATTCCAGTCGCACAGCCAGCGCACGACGGTGTCGTTAAACGACTCGCAAATCAGATCGGCATCGGCTTTGATGAGCCGCTGCCATGTTGCTGGGTCGTCATTGGAGACATTCAATTTGCTGGCGGTCGAATCCGTCGCGGCAAGCTGGCTCAAGACCACCCGATGAATCGCCTGATCCATGTACCGGCACAATTCGCCGTAATCGCCGCCGGCCGCGCGCTTGGCTTCCAGCAGATCGATTCGGGTGCCATCCGGGGCGATCAGACCGGCATCGGTGCGGATCTTGCCCAGCGTCACCAACAATTTTTGCTGATCCGCCTCGGTGAGTTCGGGCGGGAAAAACCCCACGGCGGTGGGCGATCCAAACTTTTCGGCCGCGACCAGCCAGAACTTGACGCCCGATCGCTTAAAGGTCACCGGCCAGTACAACCAGTGCGCCAGGCCGACACCATAAGGCTCGTCGTCGTGATCCGCGCCGGTCTGAAACGCCCAGAATTTGCGCTCGGGCAAGAGTTCGCCCGGTTGCGCGTCCGCGGCGGTCAACAATCGCAAGCGCATCGCGCCGTCGTAACAAAACCGACGGCGATCACGGGCTTTGATCGCGTCCGGGATGACCTGCGCGCCATCCGTAGCCCATAAACACTCGGCCACGCCCAGCCCATAGTAGATGCCAAAGTGCATCTTCGCGCTGACGCGATCCCAGCCGATGTGCTTGAGCACTTGTTCGATAAAGGCCGCCGCGCTTTTGTCCGCCTGCCGCTTGCCGCCCGGAACCACTTCGGTTTCGGCGGACACCATGGCCAGCCGCCGCTGTTGCAACGTCGAAAACACCGTCCAGTCCGTCAACAGATCCTGGAACAGGTCATAGCCAGCCAGGTTGCGGTAGGTCGCGGTATTGAGAATAGTGTCCTGCGGCGACAGCCGCAGATCGGGCCGGACATAGAAGCGCGTGATATCGCGACCATCAGCGGTGCTGGCGATCTCTTGCCGCACCGGCGCGGCGGGCGCGGCGAAATCAGCGGGATTCACGCGTGACCTCATGGGCCGCAATGGGGGATGGCGTTGGCGTTTACCCATGAGCACCTCAAAAATTGGCCCAGACCGAGCCATCGCCCGGCACCGATCCCCAGCCGACCATTGCGCCTTGGAGTTGGCTGGTGGTCTGAATCGCGCCCAACCACGCCCCTGAACCGGTAGCCAGCGTCCAGAGCATGTGCAGCGCATCCGGGCCGTCATCATGATCTGCGAAGGGGAAATGCCGCAGTTGTTCCAGCAGGGTGGCCTGGCTGGGATGCAGCCGGATTAGGCCGTTGGCGACATGCGGCTGCAAACTCTCGATCCGCAGCAGCTTGTCGGCGTGCGGCACGATGGGACGGGCGGGCACGGGCAGGCCGCGCGCGGCGCTGCGCTTCACCAATTCCGTACGCAGAAATTCTTGGAACTGCACCGCCTCGACGCCCCACAACAGGCAGTGATAGCGGGCATGCAGGGCAATGATGTCTTCGATGATCTTGTCGGGCAGCCGGCGGGCGATGCGCGCCTCGACGACATCGAGAACGCCGGTGGCGCGGTTAAAACTGCCGACAAGGATAGCGCTGGGATCGCGGCTGGCGCCGGATTTTCCCAAACTGGGGTCGCACGCGCCAAAATACAGGCCGCCGCGCGGCTCCTCGACCCAGCAAGCAATCTGGCGGAACAGCGCGTCTTCGCTGTTGAGCGGGTCGTTTTGCAGTTCCGAATCGAAAGCCGCGTGACCATCACGCGCTCGCACTTTCATGAGCGCCAACAGCGGCCGTTGCGCCGGCCAACTCACCCGCGCGCCCGCGTCCATGTTGGCGCGGCGGTCGGCATAGAAGGCGTCGGCAGCCTCTTCGCTCTCGTTCAGCAGTTTTTCTTCCCACTGCTCCCAGAGATCCATGCGGTGCGGCCAGTCCAACACCGCGCGGAAGACGTGGCTTTCCCACAGCGGGCGCTTGAGGGTGCGAGCCAGCACCGAGTCGTAGTGCAGCAAGGTGCCGATGTAGACCACGTCGAGGCTATCATCCGCCGCGCCCAGTTTGAGCACGGTCTTTTTTAGCCAGTTTTCCAGCTTGTCGCGTTGCTGCGGGCTACGGACGTTTTCGTCGTTTTCCAGATCGTCGAGCAGCACCAGGCCGGGCCGGTGCGGGCCATGCCGCAAGCCGCGCATCCGCTTGCCACTGCCGAAGACTTCGACCTTGATGTTGTTGGTGGTGAGGATGACCCGCTGTTGCCAGACCCGGCCCTGTCCGCAGGCTTCGGGGAAATCCTGTTGCAGTCGAGGGTTGCTGTCCAGTTCCGCCTTAATCGCTTCCAGCATCGGCAGCGCTTGATCCAGTGCATCCATCACGATGACGATGTAGGGCTTGCGGGCGGTAACCACGCACCAGAGCGTGAACAATTGGGTGGCGATGGTGCTCTTGGCTTCGCCTCGCGGGGCGGCCAGGGCCAGCTTGCGCCCGCGCGGATCGTCCACCAGGGCCGGCAACGCCACGAACAGAAAATCGTGCAGGATGCCCGGATCGGCGGTGCAGTAGTGCGGGAAGTAGGTCTGGCAGAAGAACTTGAAGCCGTCTGCCCCGGCAATGACCCGCGCGCGCCGCGTCGAGGTGGCCGCCGCGTCCAGCGGGAACGCCTGGCAATCGGTTTCGATATGCCGACGCAGATCGTCTGCCAGCGCGTCCAGTTGTGCCTGGAATTCCAGGGCGGCGGTCGAGAGCCTAGGCATAGCGCCGCCGTAGTTCCGTGCCGAACGGTTGCAGGATGTCGAGGAAGGCGGCGGCGTGCTCGGGATGCTCGTCGCGAATGTGGCGCGTCAGCAGGTTCAGCACTTCCAGCGCCACCGTCAGCTTGCTGATTTTGGGGTTCAGCCCCTCGGCGGCCTTTCGCGCCATGTTCATGCTGTACGCCAGTTGCGCCAGCATCGACATTTTCTTTTCTGGGTCGAGGGTTTCGTCTTCGTTGATCGCCTGCATGACGCATTGCGACTGTTTCAGCAGCCCTTCCAGGACTTGCGAGACAGCGGCTTGATAGCCTTGCCCGGCAACCAGCGCCGATAGCCGCGCGTCCTCCCAATCGTCGCCGTCCTTGCGGGCATTGGCGCGGTAGCGGTGGATCGTGCGGGTTGGCAGGTTCAGCCGGTCGCTGATTTGCGGAATATTGAGATGGCTATGCACGTACAGCGCCCGCACCTCGTCGCGGATATTTTTTTGATAGCCGTTGTTGCCGTCCAGGGCGTCAGGGTGGCGTGCGCGCGGCATGTTATTTCGAGAGCAGATGATTGATCAGCGCCGCCGCTCCGAAGCCGAGCACGGAGAGCAGGGTGGCGATGACCCACATTAACACCTGGTTTTTCTGCTTTTCTTCGTTCTGGATATGCCCTTGCAGACAGCCCAACACGTTACCGACTTCGGTTTTCGTGCCCCTGATTTCATCCTCGATCGACCGAAGCCGACCATCCGACACGCCCATTTTGGTCTCCAGCACCAACACGCGTTCGCCCAAATGATGGACCGAGCAAACCAGGGCGTGCATGTCATGATCGACGGCCCGCCGGGTCAATGGCCCCGACGATTCTGGGCCATCGATGGCGTCGGAGGCGCGGCGGCGCGGCGGCGCGGGGTGATCGGACATGGCGGCTCGGATTAGGGCGTCTGATGGAGCACGCGCATGACCAAATCGGCCTGGTGCTCCAGCGCCTGGCGCGCGGCATTGCCCAGCCACGGGCAAGACGCCTGAATGCACTGGTTGCTCGTGCCGATGATTTTGATTTCGTTGGGCAGCGTCGCCACCAAAACGGCGAAGTCGTTTGCTACCACGAATCCCTGCACCGGCGCATCGGGAATGGGGTTCCCGTCGGCGTCGGCCCCCAACCACAGTGGTCTATCCCACCCGGCCAGGGGGATGCGTTCCACCGGGACTGGAGTGACCGGCGGGCACGGTTCGCCGTAATCCGGGCCGAAATCGCCGCAGGCCAGGGTGGGCGCGTTCATCAGCATCGCGGCGCTCAGGATCAGGCCGGCGACAGGGGAAGAGGAAGAGGAATAGGGCATCGATGCGTCTCCAGATCAGGTTACGAGGTCTTGCTGTCCAGCACGGCGACCTCGATTGCAACATTCAGCAGTCGGGTCGGCACGTACTGGAACGCGGCTTTCAAATCGGCCAGTACCCGCCGGCGCTTTTCATCGCCGGGCAGATCGGCGTTCATTAAGTCGGCCACGGCGCGCAGCGCCGCATCCCATACCACCGCGCCGGCCAATGCTCTGACGGCGCGCACCAACAGCGCTTTCCAAAACGCACTCATCGGAAGAAACCCCCTCAATATCTCACCGAAATAGGCGCGCCCGGTGGGCACGGTTCGCCGTAATCCGGCCCGAAGTCGCCGCAGGCCAGCACCGGCGTGCTTAACGCGGCCAGCGCCGCGAAGAGAAAGGGTTTCGAGTTCAGTGTGGGTACTCCTGGTAAGACCGCATGGCGAAAAACAGGCGGATGAACATCCAGCCAATAGGCAGGGCTCCGACGACAAAGATGATCAGCGACCACCACCACGAGAGCCCGAGTGGTGGAAGCACGTTGCCGATCACCACCACCGACGCGACCAGGCAGACGAAAAACCAACCGGTTGCCAAGTTAAAATGGATCAAGGCGGTTCTCCTAGGGTTGCCGAGAAATCCACAAGCGCTCGCACAAGGCATAGCCCTCCAGCGCCAAAATCTTGTCGCGCGCGTTCTTGCGGGCGATTTTCCTGCCTAGCTCGGCGTCAAAGTTCTCCGGGCTGGCGCAAGCGCTCTCTCCCGTCACGGTAAAGCCATTACGCAGCTTCAGGCAGCATACGGTCAGCGTCGTGCCGGGGAAGACATGGTAATCCTCACCCACAATCACCGCGTCCACCAACTCAGGCGTCACCCGAGCGGCGGTCAAGCCTTTATCTTGAATCTCTTGTTCGATTTGTTGCTCATTCATCAGCATTCTCCACAGGTCAATAAATCCACTCACACGCCATGCCGGCGTGCTCAATGATTCCCGTCGGGGTATGTATCGCGCTGGTCCACCCGGCGTCCCGAACTTGTAGCATCGGGCGGCACGTCGGCGGTTGGGCGCATCCCACGAGCGCCGAGAACGCGATCGGAAGAAGCCACCTCCCCGCCGAACCGATCAGGCAGCACGGCCCGCGCAAGAGCCGCAACCGACTCCACGCCAGCGATGAGCAGCAACACTTGTTCATCGTTCAGCGCCCCCAACCACCACCACAGCCCAATGGCCCCCGACCAGCCCAGCAAGCGAACGATGGCCACGGCGGTGGACGCCTCTTGTTTGCGCGCCGCGACATCGATTTTCAATAACGCACGAATGGGAATCACGGCAGCATCCCGTCCCGCTCGAACAGCGCACGTTCCGCGGCCCGACGGCGACTCAGGCCGGGGAGAATGATCTTCTGTCCGGTCTTCGGGTCCGTGGCCTTGGTCCAGCGTGGAAATTGTTCGGCGGCGGCGGCGTAAAAGCGCTGGTTCAGCAGACGCAGCAACGTCGAACCGGCGAAAGCGCCCAGCCCGACGTTGAACGCGAAACAGGCCAGCGCGTCGAACATCGATTGCGTGAGCGGCACCGTGACGCGCTCGTTGACGCCGGCCGCGAATTGGGCCAAGTCTTGTTGAAGCAGCGCATCCGCCTGGGCGGCTGTTAACGGCATGACGAATTGTTCATGATCGCGGATCACATGCCCCCAGCCGATGGTGAGTTTTCCCGCCGAGCAGCGGTACGGCACGGACGCCATGCCGCCCTGTGGGCCTTGCTCGAATTCGTGGATCAGTTCCAGCGCGGCGGACGATGGGGACAGCGTGTTTGGCATGGCATGGCGCTCAAGTGTCATTGAGCGCCATGATGGCGGGGACCGGCGGGGCTTTTAGCTCCGTTGCCCGATGGAGGGATTTCGGTCGCCGGGCGCGGCGGCGACGGTTTGCACGGCGCGCTCCAGGGTGGTGAGGACGGTCAGCAAGGTATACCCGGCATCCGGCAAAATCAACGCATCACCTTTAGCTCGGGCCGACTCTTGGGGCCGCGCAGTGTGGCCCGCAGCGCCCGCTTGCAGTGTGGGCAGGCAATCTTGATGGCCATCGGGGTCGGCTTGATCGGCAACAACAGCGTGCCGGAACAGGCCGGGCAATGCACGGCATTGATCGGATCAGCCATGGCTGGGCGCGTCGGGTTTCATGGGGCATTCTCCCATCAGGCTAACGATCTTCTTGCGCCAACACCGCGCAAATTCGGCATTCCGACAGCTTGAACCGCCGCACCAGTGCCCGCAGTGACAGCCCCGCCGCGCGCTGGGCGCGAATCTCCCGGTCGCGTAGCTTGCGGCGCAAGTCGTGGCCGGTCGGCACCCGGAACCCGCCGCTGCACCCCACCGTCCGACACAACGCCTGGGCGGTGTCCAACCCCAGCGCCTGGGCCAGCGCATGATCCGCCGTCACCTCGCGCGGCACGTAGATCTGCTCGCCGGCATAGGCATCGAGCAACCGCATGAGGCCGTCATAACCCAGCCCCTCCAGAAGCTCCCGCACGCCCGCGCTCAAGTCCGTTAACTCACCGTCAAGGGGCGAAGTCCCGGAGCGATCGAACGAGGGGTCGCCGGCGAATTCGAGTTGCCGGGCCGCTGGTCTATTAGGATTTTCTAAGCGGCTCATCCAGTGCCCCCACCCGGCTGGCCCACTGTTGCAGACTGCCGATGACCCGATGCGCCTGTGCCGCCGTCAGCCATTCCAGCCGATCCACGCCGGTCAGGCGCTTGACATAACTCGCCAGCGCGGACAGCTCGGTACTCCGCACCTGACCCACCTCGATCAGCCGCAGCCACAGCCAGCGAATGCGCCGCGACTGCGGATCCTTGATGCTGTGCGCCTGGGCGGTTTTCGCCGGCTTGGGTTTCCAGCCCAACCGCTTAAATTCCTTGAGCAGTTGCAAATGGCCGGCAAAATCCGCGTCGGCGGCGCTCTCGACCCCGCAGACCCGCTTGACGATCAGACGGTAATCCTCATCCTCCAGACATAACTGCTTCCTCGCGATGTGGATTTTCGCCAGATTGTTGCGGCGCGCGGCCGTGATCTTCAGGTTAGCCATGGGCTCAGTACCGATTGACCACCGCGCTGAGGATCGCGGTCGTGTCGCCGCAATGCCGGCAGTGGAAGGTGCCGACCGGATGCCCATCGCACGCAAAACGATACGCCGTTACGGCTCGCTTGCAGTGACAACACACATACACCGGGGCGGGTGGGGCCGGCGGATAGACCAACGGCAGCATGGGCGGGTGGGGGGTCAGCAGCGAAAAGCGAGCAGTCATGATGCATCCTCCCTCGGACGCGGGCGAGGCGCGACGCGCCCCGCCGTGGTGGGTTAAGCGGCCTTGGCGGCGGCGCGATAGCTGACCGAGACGCTGTCCTTGACCTGCACGCACTGCCGCAGGCCGGCGTTCAGCGGATGGTCCGCGTCGAGCACGATGTCCTTGAGCCGATCGCTCAGGGTGTATTCCGCGCGCTCATCGACCAGATCCTGAAACCGTCCACCGAGAAGGAGCCGGCACATTTCGACATCGGTCAGCGTCAGGCTCTGGCGACCGCTGACGTTGACCGTGCAGAGGCCATCGACCCGCAATTTCGCGCCCGCGCCCAGCGCGTTCTGAATCTTCTCGTTGATGGCCTTGAGCTGCGTTTGCAGGCCGTCGATCCGCAACTTCAGATCCCAGCCATCCATGGCCAGCGCGACCAGGTCGGGACTGGCATGGATGGCTTGGCCGTCGCGCTCCAGAAAGCCGCTGGGCGATTTTTGCGCGGGCGTTTCGGCGGCGCTGTCCGAGAAACCGGGGAAGATCTTGGTGAACATGCGGATTACTCCTGTTGTTGAAGAAGTCGAGGGGTGAGGGTCTTGAGCAGATCCCGAGCGGCTCGCGCGTTGCGGGCGCGGCGCTCGGGGGCGGAGGAAGAAAAAGCCGTCTCGGCTGGCAAAGGAGTTGTCGGGACGCCGGCCGGGACGGAACCCGCATCGACGGGAGGAGAAGATGCCGATGCGGGGGTGGTGGACGGATCGCCGCGCCGCAATCGGGCTTCCTGCTGCTGCTCCTGACGGGCGGCGGCTTTTTCGGCCAGATTCCAGGCGACCTGAAACAGGTAGTTGTGATCGGAAAGCGGCAGGACTTCCGGCGGATGAGCCAGCAAGGTATCCAGCGCGGTGGACCACAATGGCAAGGGGGCGGCATGGGCGATGCCGCGCCGAGTCACCGTGGCGGACCGCACCGCCTCGGCCAATTCGCTCAGCAAGCGACCGGCCTTGGCCAGCGCCAGGGGCTTCTTCGGCGGGCTGAACAGCCGCAGATAGCGCAGCACCCGCGAACCCAGGCTGGGCGGCAGATCGAGCGCGGCGGCCAGGGCTTGATTGCTGTCGGCCTGGACGGCGAACACGTCCAGGTCGGCGCGCAGGCCGCAGCCGGGGCAGACGCCGGGGAGCATCAGGCGATGCTCCGCGTCAAAGTCGGCGCATGGCCGAGGGTGACTTCGACGATAAGGCGATGACTGCGCGCGGTATGCACGCACCATCTTCTCCAGAGGGACGACCCGTCGGGATACAGCCAGTACCCTCCGACATATCGATGCGGGATGGCATCCTCGCCATACTTCCATGCCCATTCGGCCAGGCTCTCGGTAGCGTTGAAGGTGATACCGGTTTTGGGTTTGCATGGACTCATGGCGCATCCCTCCGCAGCGCGCGAACCAGAAAATTGCACAGTCGAAGGGCTTCGATGCGTTCGAAGCGCGCCATCCCCACCCAGATCAAATCCTTTTCTCCGTCGTCGCCGCGCGGCTCGACGGTCACGTCGATGTCGAATGGGCCGGTGGGACCGTGCCGTTCGGCTCGCACGCTGCCGATGTAGAGTTGGTGGGGAAGGCCATCGACGCGAGGCTCGGGCGTCTCGCTGGGCAGGTCGATTTCATCCTCGTCCCTGGGCCACCAGGGCTTGTCGGCGTCGAAGCGCGGCACGGCCAGCGGCGACTCTTCCAACACGTCGGCGGGCGGGACCACGGCGACGACGGTCGGCGCGGTGACATCGAGCGGCTCGGGTCGCCAGACGCTGGCGGCCAATGCGCGAACGGTGTCGAGTTTGCGATGGCGACTCATGTCATTTCCCTCCGATGGTATTCGAGTGAATACACTGCTGGCAGGCTTGCCAGTGCTTGATTTCCCGCGAGCTGGAGCGCGGCGCGGGGCGATCGTGATAAGCGCGGCAGTCTTGCGCGCTGATGGTTCGGTCGAGGTAGGGGCACCACCACCGATCCAGCGCCGCGCGCACCTTGCGTTCGACGTGAATCAAGGACTTGGCGGGATATTTACCGGCCAGCAACAGACTGACGGTGGCCCGCGACAGCCCCACCCGTTCTGCGGCGCCGGCGATGGTTTCGCGGGCGGCGGCGGCGCGGAGCAGCTCCAGCCAGTCGCTACGCGGCTCGGCCGCGTCGATCACGGGGAGGTCAGCCATGGGCGGTCTCCTCGATGACCAGGCGCTGCGTGACCGCCGTGTTGGGGTCATGCAGCGTGCGGTGGCTGGCGTCGTAACTGGGCGCGCGTGGGCCGGTCCAGCGCAGCACCACAAATTGCAGGTGGCCGTTGCTGGTCGGGGCGTCGCCGGGCGCGCGGGCCTTGACCCGCAGCAGATAGCCGCCCTGCTCCAGCGCCCGCAGATACCGGCGAATGTTGCTGGCCGCCGCCCCTTCCGTGCCGGTCGAGGCCAGCCGCAACAGGTCGCGCAATGTGGCCTTGCGGCGTTGGCCCAGGGCTTTCCAGACCCGGTGCCGCAGGGTCTTGGCGCTGATCCGGGCGGCTCGCCCCTGGGAGGGGCCGGAGCGCAGCGCCTTGCCGGATTCCAGCAGGGCCAGGCCATCAGGGAGGATGCGGTAGTGGCCATGCGCCGGGTGCTCCAGCAGCTCGCGCCGACACAACGCGGCGCAGGCCATGCCGACGTTTTTGGCCGGACGGTCGATGCGGGCCGCCAGGTCGTCCAACGTGAAAAGCTGCTGGGGGTCGCGGGCGCATTCGGTCAGGACGTGATGGGCGAGCCAGCTCATGACGTCACCCCCAATGTTTCGAGCTTTTTCAGGAGCGCGCCCACTTCGGGCGAGAGTTGCCTGACAAACTCCGCGTTCACCACGTCCATATCACTGTCGAGCATTTCTGACACGGCCTCCGGGTGCTTCAGCGCGACGTATGCCCCGGTCATGAAAGCGTGAATCAGCTTCTCCAGCAGCAGCGCCCGCGCTTCCACTTGCTGTTGGGGCGTCATGGCTGTTCTCCCGCGCTGGCGAGGGCGGTTTTATCGGGCTTGGCGGATTTATTGGCCCTGGCGGCTTTGTGGCGGCTGACCCGCAAGCGCCAGTCGTGAGTGAGGCGCTCCGGGAAATCGGCGGCATGCACGGCGGTCGCGCCGCCGCGCTTGGCTTGACGCTCGACCACCGCCAACGCGTCCATGATGAGGCGGTACCGCCCCTCGCTTTCCACGCAGATTTTTTCGATCAGATCGTCGTGCCACCGCAAAGGCAACTCGACCAGGGTTTCCGCCATAATCCGCACATCCGCCAGGGTCGCGGGCAGAAAGTCCACCACTTGATGAATCCGGCTGGAAATCTGCTCGTGACGCTGGATTTTGGTGCGCACCGCGTCCATTCCGACAATGACGATGGGGATTTCCAATAAATCGGACAGATCGCGAAAGACCTCCAACACCTTTGCGTCGCGCAAGCAGTGCTCGACCTCATCAATGACGATGGCCGTCGGATTTCGACCCAATGTGCTGAGGATCTGCCCGAATAGTTCGGCATTGCCGCGGCTGGGCGCGATGCCCAATCTTTCCGCCAGTTCGAGTTGCGCGGCGCGCGGCGTCCAGGCGGCCTTGGCGCGCAGATACACCGCGTCTTCGGTGAGCGCCCACCACTCGGCCAGCTCGGTTTTACCGAGTCCCGGCACCCCGGTGAGCAAGACCCAGGTCGATTCGGCGGCGCCACGGTTTTCGAGCGCCCGAATCGCCCCGATAAACCGTTCGGCATTGCTAGTGACAGCGAAGATATTTTTCATGTAGACTATCCTTAATGGTTTTACTTTTTCACGCCGCGTTACTCACGCGGCTTTTTTTTTGCTCCTCGATCTCGACTTGCAGCCGGAAGGTGGAACTCTTCAGGCAGTCATCGAGATAGGAGCGGTCTTGCGCGGTGGCGAGGTCCGGGTGATCCTGGACCCAGCGCCACAGCTCCAAGTCGGTGGTGAACCGGGCCGGACGCGCATTGGGGTCGGCCGGTGGGGGTGGAGCGTTCTCCGCCGCGATGCGCGCCAGCGTGTCGGCGGTCATCTGTTTTTCCTCGGGCGTGGCGTCGCGCCCCTCGATCACCGGGCGACTGCCCTGCAATTCGAGCTGCACTTCGTCCATGCGCCGCTCCAATCGGGCTTTTCGGCCTTTCGCGCGGGTGCGGTGGGCGTGCTCCAGGGCGGAAATCGGCATGTAGCTGCTTTTATTGCCGTCCAATTGCGCGACGGCGATCAGCCGCTGATTGCGATCCCGCACCCAGACCCGGCTGGGGTCGTGCAGGTCGTAGCCGATAAAAACCGTGTCGCCGTGAAAGCCCTTGAGGTCGGCGCTGTAATAGACATTGCCGAAGAGTTGCACCTGACCTCGGCGGGTGATGCCGGTTTTGTAGGGCCGGAACAGATCCGCCACTTCGTCGGGCGCAATGGCGACCACGCATTCAGGATGGGTGGCGGTTAATTCCGCCCAGCTTTCGTTCGGCGTTTGGTGCCGGACCTTGCCGGTGGCGGCGTCGATGATTTTTGGGAGACTGGAATGCGGCTGATTGTTGTAATCGGCGGCCGCTTTTTCGCAGCGCGCCAGAAAATCGGGCCATTGCGGCAACAGCCGGCTACGGCCGACCGCCTTGATGTCCTGCTGAGTGATCTTGTGGACGCGCTTGCGTATTTCATCGTCCATGTCCGCGCCCATGTAGGTGGCGAAATCCTTGGCCAATCGCACCCACACCGTGCGATGGAGACGCTCGATGACCCCCCGCGCTTGCGAGTTGTAAGGCATGGAGTGTTTTTTGGTGATGCCCAGCCGCGCCATGAAGCCGGTGGCGGGGTCTTCCATCAGCGCGTTGACGTAGCCGGACCCGTTGTCCACGTACAAAACCGCTGGAATGCCGGCGTTTTCGACGCTATGGCGTAGAGCATCGAGCACGGCCAGACTGGATTCGGCCAGCGCCACCGACCAGCCGACCAACCGCCGGGTGGCGACATCGATCGCCGTGGTGATTTCCGGGCGGAACGGTTGCCCGTGGAAGGGATGGGCGATTTCGGCATCGAATTTGTGCCCATCCATCGAGTAGATTTCGGCGGGCCACAGGTAGGAGGCGTCGCGCCGCTGGTAGGGGCGGATATTCTTCAATTCGCGCGGCCCCATGCGGCCCCGCTCCCGATCCACCGCATCCATTTTCTTCAAAAAGCGCCGAGCTTGGCTGTAGCTAGGCAGTTCGGCGCCGTCCGGCATCGCCAATTCCGCCAGCGCCCATTTCAGGGCGGGCTTTTGCGGGCGCTGCCAGAGCTTGAGCAAGGGGCCGGCCCAGACCGGCACTTGCTGAAAGCGCTCCATCGATTGCGGGGCCAGTTGCGTCAAGCCTTGGGCGCGTTCCGCCACCCACCGCGTGAGGGTGCGCCGCGACAGTTCGCCGCTGCGGGCGGCGACCGGCACCAGGGCTTGCAGTTCGACCGGCAATTGCTGGGCGTGCGCATCCGCGATCAGGCTGTCCAGCGCGGCGCGGGCGGTCGTTTGCATCAGCATCCGTCGATCCAGGTCTTGCAGCAGGGCCAGGCGGGCATCCAGACAGCGGCGCTGCCAGTCCTTGAGGTGCGCCGTGTCGTTGGCAGAAAAAGCCGGCGTCAAAGCGTCGCCGGAAGCGGCGCGGACGGAACCCGAAACCGCCCGCGCGGAAGACAAGGCCGGCATCCGCGCGTCAGGCGGCGGGGGGCTGGAACCCGTTGGATCGGTGGGCGCTGGGCGAACCGTCACGGGACCTCCAGGGCTGGAGGCTTTGGGCAAGGGAGTGGAGGAAATCGGAATCAAGGCGCCACGCAGGGGACGGGCGTCGGGATCGGGAATCGGTTCGGAAACAGCGGGGTGCGTTTCAGAAAGAGACTGGATCGTTTCATTCTGAACGGCGGACGGCGCCGAATCGCCTTGTTTTTGCCAGTAAGCGGCTTGCCAGGCGGCCGGAAGACTGGAGAGGAGGAGTTGCAATCGCACACCGGCATGACCAACGCCGGGAACCTTGCGGACAACGAGGGAAGCAAGCCGTTTACGAACGGCTTGCCTGCTGATCCCGACCGCGGCGACAACATCCGCCACTTCCAGCCACACATCCATGTCAGCCTGCCATTTCTTTCCGTAGCAAGGCCATGATCTGACGCCCAAAACCGCCGTGAGGTTGGCGGTCGGTTCGACTCCCCCAACGCTTGATGGTGACGTACACTGTACGCGGCGCAAAACCATTGCGCAGCGACCAGGCACGCAAACTATCTCCCCGCTTACGGAGGCGCTCCTTGAAGTCCATATCCTTTTGGTTTTCTGAGGTTTTCATCGTCGGCAGGCTCATCGTTGGCTAGTACAATGAGCCTATTCTGGTATTCAAACGAGAACTTGTCAATAGTCTTTTTATTCACATGAAAACTCAAGGCGAGCGATTACGTGAAGAGCGAGAGCGTTTGGGATTCAATCAAACCGATTTCGCGGCAATTGGCGGCCTAAAGAAACTTGCCCAGATCAACTACGAACAGGACAAAAGAGCGCCTGATAGCGCTTATTTGGCGGCTATCGCAGCAGCGGGGGCAGATGTGCAATACATCATCACTGGCCAGCGTTCGGTGGAACGGCTGCCCAGCAGGGAGGCGGCGCTACTCGACAATTACCGGCATAGCGACGAGAAGGGGAGGAAAATCATCGAACAGACTGCTTTTGCGACAGCGGAACCGCCGGGGGAATACGAAGTGAAAAAGAGAGGGGGATGACGTTATTCTTTTTTTCAGTGACGCGCCTCCTATCCAGACCGACTCGACCTTCATTTGTTGTCGCTTTCCATCAGGGTTCCAACAAACACCATCACCTCACAGGATGCCGCAGTAATCTCGGACGCATTTTCCGTGGTTAATTTGTTTGCATATACTGACCTTACAACGTCCTTAGCAAACTTAAGCCCATCTGGGGTTGTGTGTTTTCCAAGAATAACCCCCACTCCAGCCTCTGCCACATGAAGAGGGACGCCTTTCTGGCGGGCCTCAGCTATGCTCTTGGCGAACAACCCGATCTTTCTGCACGACTCTTTCTTGTCGGGCGAGATTGACGTTTGCGTTTTCGATTGCTCCAACGCTTGGCGCCGTCCTCGCTCTTCCGCTTTACGGAACATTTCAACCTCTTCCGGCGTCATCCCCGATTTTTGATTCTGCGCTGGCGCAGTCAAGCGTGGCGACGCGGGGGCATGAGGAAGAGTACGGGGGGATGGAGTGCGATTGGCCGGGCTTACCAACCGCGTGACATCATCAACAGGCACCAATATGGGCGGCGCTTGAGCGAATGCCGTGGAAATCGCGATGAACAATAACAATGAAATGGGTTTTTGCATTTTGTGCCCCTCTTCTATCAGAACCTACTGATAGCATAGGACATTTCATTTATTCCCATATTTTTAAGCTGAAACGCGCCGCGTTCCCTTATCAGCGGGTTGTCAAGTGGTTGTCAAGTGGTTGTCAAGTGGTTGTCAAGTCGGTTGTCAAGTCGGTTGTCAAGTGGTTGTCAAGTGGTTCCCCAATCCGGCTAAAACCCCCCTCCAAACAAGAATCAATCTCATCTGTTGCCATTCGGGGCGTCAACGCCAAAAACCCTTGCCATCGCACGGTGTATATTAGAATTTCCTAATATTCTAATGCGCAACTCGCAACATATTGATAATGTTGCTCATTCATAGAATTCTGCCGGAAACGTCGCCACTCATGCATGGCCATTCAAAACGCTAATTAACAACCTCGCAAACCCTCGCTGAATTTGTCTCAAAATGATCTTAAGCTATTGACT
>JARSSH010000008.1 GCA_029624815.1 Candidatus Competibacter sp. | reverse complement strand
AGGGGTATCGCGCTACCACGTCAACCCAAACTCTACCTCACTCAAAACATACAAGAGGGGTATCGCGCTACCACGTCAACCCAAACTCTACCTCACTCAAAACATACAAGGGGAGCGCGTCCGCGCGGGGTGAGGGTGTGGCGGGCGGCAACCACAACTGATCTGGGATCGCTATATAGGCAGTAACAACAAGCCATCCAGACGAAAGATAGTTTCTTCACATCCTCGGTGCGCGGGGCGCATTTAAGGAGTGCTACCGCTGTAATCAATCAGACACTGTGGCAGCAGCAGATTGGTGCGGGCGCTCGGCGTACAAGAATACCTCAGGTTCGAGCCTCTTACCGGAGGCCGACGGAGCAAGCAGCAGCAGCAGCTCGAAATGGCGGGAACCATCCGCCCACGTTCGCTGACCATCACCCCCCCACACGCAAAGCAGTTCGTCATACGCGGCGGTCCCGCGGAGCAGAGCCGCGACAAAATCCGGGTGTACATGTGCCCGATGCGCGGCTGCGGCATGATCGTGATGCTCAGTTTCATGGCCCGGTGCGTCCGTCACCTCGATTGGCTCTTGTAACCGCTTGACCACATCCGCGCGGATCGCGCTCCCCGATAGCCTTGTCAACGCCAATTGAGTGATGGCGGATATTTCGGATCGCTCCTCGGGTTTACGCCCCAAACGCAGGTATTCGATCACATGCGTCCGTGCCGCCGTGTCGGTGCATTCCCGGGCGACCAAATCGCGGTACTCGGCGAGCCGCTGTCGTTGACCCTCCGCACTGGCCGAAATTTGGTAAAGCGCGTTCATCTCCGGATCTTGCAGCGGATAGAACCGCGCCGCCAAATTCATCGCCGTGTCGTGATGGTCGGCGCGCTGGAGCGAACGGACGCGATTGATGATGGTGGCGCGATCACGCATGAACTCATCCCGGAGGGCGTCGAACTCCTGGCGCAACTGTTGCCGATGCGCATCGGCGGACGATGCCGGCTTGGAGCGGGTGGCGATCGAGCGCTGAATCGGGCCGGCCAGCCCCAAGACGAGCAACGCGGCCACCACCCCAAACCACACGAATCGCAGTCGCGAACTCTCGATCATAAGTTTCGTTCCCTAGCAATGAAAGAGCCCCCTTCGCAGGAGGCTCCTCGCACGATCTAAAGGAAGGTCAGAGCCACGAACCGTTGCGCCGCCGCTGCGTAAATACGACGGCGCCCGCGAGAGCCAGCGACAGCAGGATCATTGCCCACTCGGAAAGCGTAGGAATCGGATTATCCGCCGTGGTGGGGCCGGGGGGAACAACCGCCGAACCGAAACCGTCAAGGTACACGTAGCCACCGTGACCGCTAAACGAGCAGTCGGCACCCAGCGCCTCGATCTCGAGGGTATCGCCGATGTCGGTTTCCGGGATTACGATATCGACATTGATGAAATTGGTCGTCGAAAGCCATGTGGCCAAGTTGACCACCGTTGTCGTGAACTGCTTGCCGGGCTGGTTCGCGAATGTGAAGTCTTCGTACAACAGGGTGTTCTTGGTGACATTGCGCAGTCTGACGTAGAAGTAGGGCTGGGCGTTGGGCGTATGGTTCGGATCCTCGAGCACCGCAGCGTAGCTGAAGCGGACGTGGAGCTTATTGTCGTTCGGGTCGCGATCAGCGGCGGTAATCGGTGCCGACTGCTTGATCGAGTTGATGATGGCACCGCTATTGAAATCATTGACGCGCGCGGTCCAAGCGCCCGCACGTGGCAGCACGAGCTGCGGAGCCCGCGGGTCAGCCCCCGCGCCGATCACGGCACTCGTATCCGAGCCGCCGGCACCGATCACCACATTGGCGCCAGTGAACGGCGGCGTGCCAGTCAGGCCCGGGTTGCTTCCGATGGTCTTCGTCCAGCCCGTGAAGTCACCGGATTCAAAGCCACCGTTGGTAAAGATCGCCCACGCGGGTGATGATGTCAAAGCAGCCAGAACCAACAAATTGCGCATGTATTTGAGTTTCATATTTTCCCCCCAGTTATGACTACCGACTCATATTTGTTAGTAATGTTTTGAGCTGGTTTAAAACATTGGCTGCTTCGCTTTCGTCGCCTCGGGCGCAGAGCAGTTTGGCCTCTTTCATATACTTGAAAGCGGCCTCTAATGATTCCGCTTCTTGAGCGTCTTGTGCGGTCATTCTTGCTTCCTGAACCCGGATACCATCCGCGCAGGCGGCGAAAGCCGTACCGTTCGAGAATGAGAATGTGGCAAGTGTTGCCGTAGCCAACAACAAGATGTTTTTCATGTATTCCCCCAATCCCAAATGTTGTGAAGAGCAATGAAACATCCCTAAGGTTTTCATCGAAGGTAGCTTACCATTAAGTACATGTCACAATTCAAGCCGGTGTTTATAAAAAAATAAATATTGTAATCAATTAATGACGACACATATTTTTGCTCACGACCGACGTATTGTCGCATTTTATATACGTATCGAAGCAGAACATTAAGACCAAGTATCTTTCGTCGAAGCTTTGGTGGGTGAGCTGAGGCGTGATACCAATTCCCGGTAAGTTTTATATTTCCCGCGTAGGGCGGGTTAGCGCAGCGTAACCCGCCGAAGTCACAATCAAATCGGCGGGTTACGGGCCGACGCCCTACCCCTCTGAATCATAAAATCTATTGAGAAACGGTATGAACACCCGCGTCAGGAACGGGAGATCTCATTGAGCCTAATGCGCTTGCATACTGAACGAGGTTTACTGGATTTCGAGAAGCCGACGGACTTGGAACACTGGTTGGCCGAGCAAAAGCAACAGCGTGGCGAGAAACGAAAATAGGGATGGCCGTATCGATGATGCAGAGCCGTTATGGGCTGTCCGATACACAAACCGCTCTCCCTCTTGCGGGGGAGGGGATTCCCTATTTTTAATTCATAAAAATCATGATGTTATGGATATATATAATAGGTCAGGTGCTAAAGGGAGTGTCGCTATAACAAAGGCCCGCCATTTGGCGGGCCTTTTGCTGAGACTTAAAGCGATGTGAGAGGTGGTCTCCTTTTGCATCTGTTCATTACACAGATCTTGAGCCACTGCTGCCAGCCATGCTCGGTTGGATCGCCCGTCTCGGCGGCCATCTGGGCCGCAGCGACGGTCCTCCCGGTCCCCAAGCCTGGATCGGGTTGCACAGCGCGCTCGCGACCTCGCGACCTCGCGACCTCGCTTGGGGAATGCGATTGGCCTCCGATCTCCATACCTAATCAACCGATTAGAGATGTGTGGAATCGACAGCCTTCAGCGCACTGCACTGCCAGTGTTGCTACTAAACCAAAGCCAATCCTTAGCCAAAAGTGTTTAGTTTACTCGGCGACGTAGCCATATTGAAAGCATAAGCAGAATGCTCATCAGTAACACTCCATATTCAGACAAGGTAGGAATGCTCGTAGAATTGACAGGGGGAGGTGCTGGCAATGTCCCGACATTGACCCTAAATGAAGCCTGAACACTGTTACCATGGGTATCCGTGGCTAAGATAGTCACGTCACTAAATTTACCAACACCCGGTTGAGGTAATATGTCAATATTATTATTGGAATCGATACTTAAACCAATCTTGGGGTCGGTATTAATAAAGATCTTATAGCTTACCTCGGATAAAGGCAGCACTGCATGGGCGGTGTATTGCTCCAAATCTATAATATTATCATAGAATTGGCCAGGCTGCACCGTCACATCTGGAATACCGCCGAATGAGAGTTCACTGAAGAACGTAGTAACTTTATAAGGGAATGTTTGATATGCCTTAAATCTCAAATCCCCATTATTAGGATCGTTCATGGCATAAAAGCTGAGTGGGCCCATGAAGTATGGTCCATCGACCCCATTGCTCCTAATATTGACTCCACTATAGATTAAAGATAGAACGTGAAACCCAGGAGCTAGCGAGATATTTCCTGTTGTTGCCCACCCTAGCAAATGACCATTGATATCGGTCAGACGGCCATTCAGGTTATATATCCCTGCAAGGGAAACCTGTACCTGAACCAAAATCGTTAGCTGATCAAAAAGACCATCACCGTCAATATCGTTAGCTTCATCTCTATAGACATCTGTGATGCGATAGCCGGAGTCACTAGACCCTCCAGTGGTAAATTGCCAAGTAAACTCCTTCTCCAAAAAATTACCCACTGTATCAGTAATCGTCGTTGCAAGGCGCGCGATATAGCTCGTGTTAGCAGCTAGTGGCTGACTCGGAATAAATACCGCCTTGTTATCTGAGGCATTGTAGTTGACGCTACCAGAAACCATATTTTGTTGGGTATCCGATAGACTGAAGCTTGAAGTGGAAACTGTTGAACCTTTCAGGGCCTTATCAAAGCGCGCTTCAATAACCGTATTCATTGGCACATCGATGTCCCCATTAACAGGATCGACACCGCTTACAACAGGTGAAATACGATCTGATTCCGTAGTAAAGCTCCAACTAAAGATCTGTTCCAACGTATTACCATGAGTATCAGCGAAATCAGCACTAAGTGTAGCAGTATAGGTTGTGCTGGGTAACAATGCCTTATCCGGCGTAAAAACTATCTTGCGATCTTCATTGGCCAATGATAATTCACCGCTTACTGGCACCCCGTTGGCAGACAAATTCAACCGCTTGTTGGTGACGTTATCTACCGAAACAGGCGTATCGAATAGAGCGCTAATCGGTGTATTGATCGAAATCTCACCCGTACCCTTTGCTTCGTTGGTGGGATCAACAGCTGTCACAGTCAGTTTATTTTGGATGGCGATTTTTTTGACATCATAGGCGGTGTTGAAGCCATCCGTGACCATGATTCGAAGCTGGACTTGATCACTGGAAGGCAGTGTCGTGGTATCAAGCTCGAATTGCGGAGTTGACAACAGGAATGTCAAGGGTATCCAACCCGCATTGTCATGATTCGACTGAAGCTGGTAAGCCAAATTAGGACTGTCCGTATCATTGGCTGACCACTGAACGATTTTTTTCCCTGATAGAGTATCGCCATCGGAAATATTAGTGAATTTAACCAAGGGTGTGGCCACCGTAAATATTTCTTCCAGTAATACAGCATTTCCACAGGAGATTCTCAGACCGCGCCCTGCATCATCCCAAGGCAGGCTAGCGTTGAACAGGCGGTCTTCGGTGACACTTTGCTTGGAATAAGCGTGACCGCCTTTTACACTCTCGACAATAATTTCACGGCCCGGATCAAAATACGTGCTTGATAGTACGCTGCGTTGGCCATTGATCAACTCAAGCAAGCATTCACCCGCACTCAGCAGGTCATCATTAGGAACTTCCTGAAGGAATGTGGGAACTAGGGTGACATCGCCAGTTGTCGTATTGACGGTTCCCGAAACGATAAGAAACTTACCAGCAACGGCAGTTGCCTTAGCATTGTTAGCTGTTGCCGTTGTTTTGACAGTGGCAAACAATGCTTTATAGTCTTCATTGTGAATCCACTTGTCCGGCTGAAGTGCCGTGTACATTAAAGAAACTGTTCGCTGGGCATTGTTCGTTTCAATCCGGGAGCGGTTTTCATGTTGAAGCACGCGAAACCCTTCAACGCCAGTACTATCGTTGCGGTGCCCCGGTGTAGGATCATTTGCTTTACTGATACCATAGATATGGCCTATTTCGTGAGCAATAGTAGCATGGTTACCACCCGCACCGAATTGATGCATGAATACTTTGTTTCCTATAGCAAAAGCGGTAGCGCCAACACACAAATTATTTGGTACAGTTGCCGCTACAAACTTTTTACCTCCAAGCATCGAAGATAGTTTGCTATAAGCACAATCGATTTCCGACATATCCTTTGCAAAAAAGAACAACCTTGAGTTAGGACAGCTCACCTCATTGACTACGCCACAACCATTATTGTAATCTTTTGTGTTTCCCGTGAGCGTATAGCCAATGGAGTGCTCACCCTTATCATCAAAGGTAAAACTGATGGCAGGAAATTGCTCTTGTGTAAATTGAGAACCACTGGCCATGAGATTTTTACTGGCAGGCTGGACGCCGATTGGAACGCCCGTCGCCCAAGCACCATCTTTAAGAGTGTAATAATCGAATTTGATTTTTGGCTGCTCAGCTATCCCATTGAGATCATTGGCTTGAGTGAATTTAACGATTTCAATATTGGTTTGAGGAAGAGGCGTAACTGTCGCTTCGTACTTATAATTCCCGTTAGGCGTGTGATATAAATTGATGGTGTTTGCAGCCTGATCTCGCTGCTGAGCAGTATAACCGTCAGGGCGTTTAACCGTTTCTCGTGTTGTTGCAGCTAAATTCAGACTGGCTTCTACGTCCATCTCGGTGATTTGATCAGCGGATGGCACACCGTTATGTTTCTTCCAACGCAGATATAGGCGTGCCACAGCCAATTTATTAGGGACCATAGTCTGGTTTCGAGCCGTTTGAAAAACAGCAACTTCCAGACCTGGGCATGGTGACGTGGAAGGAGGGCAAACAGAGCCACCACCATAATCAAAGCTATCTGAAAGATCCAAGTTAGGCACTGTGGAAAAAGCCAATGCATAATCTTTTTTGAGTTCCGCACCACTTTTAGCCTTGACGCCATTCGTACCACTCACTACGGTGACCTTATAACGCACACCATCCTTAAGGTCGCTGTCGGGAGTAAAGCGTATTTTTTTAGGCGACTCTAACTGAAAGTTCCCCGTTACTGGCGTTCCTCCACTTTGATATTCTAGTCTAAATGTTCTATCACTCAGCGTGCTTGGATCAACATCATCAGAAAATTCAAATGTTAAATTTAATTTATTGGCCCGAAAATCCCTATTGATATCTTTATCTTGTGGGGTAGATGAAGTTACTTCAAACCCAACCTTGGCGCGTACCTCAATATAGCCGACCCCTACACACCAACAACCTGTATTAGTTGAATCGGTATCTATATAAATTTTATTATTGCCTTTGACGATCTGGCTTTTATCCAGCTTCCAAGAGTTTGTGCTCCAAGAATTGTTTGCTCCAGTCAAGATACCAAGAGTACTATTATTAATCTTTGTAATGTCAACCTCTGGTCCACCCAAACAGCTTTGTGGGTCATTATAATCCACATCATAGTTAGTCATCGTAAAGACAATATCGGACATCAAGCTAGGGTCTACCGGAATGTCTAAGCCATAGTTATGGTCTGAATACTGACAACCCGAGTTAATATCAGCACGCCAAATGGTATCTCCTTGATTATTTGTTGTAGTTTGATAATTAACAATTGGCATCGGCAAAGGCTCATTTGGCTTCACATCTTGGGCGATGGCAGTCGATACGAACATTAGCACCCCAACTATAAATCCTAATTTATTACAGAAGCTCATTGGTTCCCCCTCCAATATCAACACTATAGTCCAGCAAGGGTCTTCGACCCTCGGTTAGCTCGGTTGACTTCACAGCGCGAATCTTGCGCCTGCCAAGCCGAATAGAAATTGGCACTTACTCCACATTTTTCGTTAGGAACGTCTCACAACGTACTTTTCCAACACGCTGGGGCTTAAATGCTATATCGACACACCGCATGACGTATAAATATGTTACTACTAAGTATGTGTCACAATGCAAGTGTGTTTTCTAAAATGGCATAAAATATTTATATATATAGTAATGCAACATCTTTTAGCTGGCCAATCCGCACATTGTCACATTCTTAAAATGCATCAAAATAGAACATTAAGGCTAGAGCAGCATTCATCAAAGCTTGGATGGGTGTACTAAGGCGTGAAAACCCGCGTCAGGAACGGGAGCGCTATTGATGATGCGCTTGCATACTGAACGAGGTTTGCTGGATTTCGAGAAGCCGACGGACTTGGCACACTGGTTGGCCGAGCAAAAGCAACAGCGTGGCGAGAAACGAAAATAGGGATGGCCGTATCGATGATGCAGAGCCGTTATGGGCTGTCCGTTACACACAAACCGCCCTCCCCCTTGCGGGGGAGGGGATTCCCTATTTTTAATTCAGAAAAATCATGATCTTATTGGTATATATAATGGGCAGCATCTCAGGGTAGCAGCAGATCGCCGCCCTCCATGTGCAGCACCTCCACCCGCCAGCCGACCAGCAGCACACTACCGACCTGGCGGCGCTGGCCGGTATCGGTGAACTCGAACACGTACAACCGCTCCAGCTTGAGCCGGCCATCGCGGTCGCGCCGCCACCACAGCCGCTCCAGCGCCACGGTGTCGTCCAATAACTGCACGTTGCTCTGCTGGCAGGCGCGAGAACTGGCGGTGCGCGCCTGTTCGCGGGCGCCGAGACTGTCGCGCCAAAACCACAGGCCAATTCCCATCGCCGCGAGTATCCCAATCAGCGTTGCAAAGCTCATGATAAAGTTGACGATCCTGAAAAAAGGTGGATCTGGCGAGCCGGGCCACCCGGCGGGTGGGCGGCGGATCGAACCGGGGTCATGCGTTATTCGCCTTCGAGCGATCCCATGTCATTCAATCGCACCTCCAGATCCGCACCGGTCGCATACCCGGCCGCGGGCAGTGGCGCGCCCAGTAAAAACCCCTGCGCCCGGCAACAGCCGGCGGCGCGCAACCAGGCTATTTGCGCGTCGGTCTCGACCCCTTCCGCCACGACATCGAGACCCAGATTGCGGGCGAGGCCGATCACCGCCGCGCAGATGGCCGCGCTGCCGATATCCTCGCCAATATCTCCCACGAAAGAGCGGTCGATCTTCAGTACGCTGACCGGAAACTGCTTCAAATAGGCCAGCGACGAATAGCCAGTACCGAAGTTGTCGATGGCCAGCGTGACACCCATGGCGCGCAGTGCGCGCAGAATGTGGACAGTCGCTCCGGCATCCTGCATCGCCACGCCTTCCGCCACCTCCAGCTCGATGGCCTCCGCTTCCACCTCCGCATCGGCCAAGGCGGAGCGCAGCTGCTCGATCAAGGCCGGCTGCCGGAACTGCAAGGCCGACAGATTGACCGTTGCCCGGATTTCCGGCCACGGCCCGCGCCGCCAGGCGGCGACCTGCCGGCACACCTCCCGCAGCACCCATACCCCCATGGGCAGGATCAGGCCCGTTTCCTCGGCCAAGGGGAGGAAATCCATCGGCAATACCAGTCCCCGCTCGGGATGACGCCAGCGCAACAGCGCCTCGAACGCCACCATCCGGCCGGTTTCGAGATCGACTTGTGGCTGGTAGAACAATTCGAATTCTTCCTGCTTCAAGGCCTGCCGCAATCGGTTTTCCAGCAGCAGCCGCTCCAATGTCCGCGCATTCATTTCCTGCTGGAAAAACTGATAGTTGTTGCGGCCCTGCCGCTTGGCCTCGTACATCGCCAGATCGGCGTGCTTGAGCAGGGTCTCCAGACTCTCGCCGTCGTCGGGGGCGACAGCGATGCCGATGGAGGGCGTCACCGTCAGGTCGTGCCCCTCCAGCACGCACGGCTCGCCCAGCTCCCGCAGCAGCTTGCGCGCCACCAGGACCGCATCGTCGGGACCGCCGATCTCGGACAGCAGAACGACAAACTCGTCTCCTCCTTGCCGCGACACGGTATCGGTGGCGCGGACCAGGGCGGACAGGCGCGCGGCCACGCCGCACAAAAGCCGGTCACCGACGCCATGACCGAAGGTGTCGTTGATGTTCTTGAAGCGATCGAGGTCGATGAACAGCAGGGCAAACCGCTTGCGGCGGCGGCGGGCCTCGGTCAGCAATTGCCCGAACCGGACTTCCAGCAGCAGCCGGTTGGGCAAGCCGGTCAGGAAATCGTGGTGCGCCATATGCTGGATACGCGCTTCATCGGCCTTGCGACGCGCTTCATGCGCCTTGCTCGCGCTGATGTCCGAAAACATGGCGACATAGTGGCAAACCACGCCTTTTTCGTCGCGGATCGC
The DNA here is from genome assembly GCA_029624815.1 of Candidatus Competibacter sp. Classification (GTDB taxonomy): domain Bacteria; phylum Pseudomonadota; class Gammaproteobacteria; order Competibacterales; family Competibacteraceae; genus Competibacter. Next base: position 24,447 of record JARSSH010000008.1, on the reverse strand, counting down.
GCTGACCGACAGCCAGACCGGGAATACTTCGCCGTTCTTGCGTCGGCTCCAGATCTCGCCCTGCCAGTAGCCCTGCGCGCGCAGCATCGCCCAAGCATTCCGATCGTAGCCGGGGTCGTGACTCTCGATGGCAAACCGTTCCGGGCTCTGACCCTCCAGCTCGGCGCGGCGGTAGCCGGTGATGTTCTCGCCAGCGCGGTTGACCTCGACGATGCGACCCTGGGTGTCGGCGACGACGATGCCCTCGCCGCTATCGTCGAACACCCGCTCGGCCAAGCGCAAGCGGGCTTCCGCCGCGATGCGGGCGCGGGCGTCGCGCCCCAGCAAGACGCCGTACCGGCGACCATCCAGTTCGGCGATGCGGTAGGTCAGATCGAGCGGGATCGACCTGGAGCGGCTCCGCACGGTCGCTTCGATCCGCCGCAACGGCGCGGCGCCGACCGTATCCCGGACCAGGGAAGTCAGAATTTCGGTGGCGCGGTCGAGACCCAGTTCGCCGAACCGGCGGCCGATCAGCGCTTCGAGCGGCTGGCCGAAAATCTCGGCCGCCGCCGCGTTGGCGTCGATCATCTCGCCGTCGGGCAGGGCAATGAGCAGCACCATGTCGCCGGCGAAGTCCAACAGCGCGCGAAACCGTTCCAACCGCCACAGGTTACGGCGCAATTCGGGGTAGTAGCTCTTGCGGAAGGAGCGTTCGCCCAAACCGATAATCTGGTCCCGCAGCAACTCCCAGGCGCGATCGCCGGTCGGCTCAGAGGGCTTCGGCATAGAGCGCCTTGATGTCGGCCAGACTGGCGCGGCGCGGGTTGGTGACCAGACAGGCGTCGCGGGCGGCCGGCGGCGCCAGCTCCACGATCTCGCCGGAGGTCACGCCACGCGCCGCGAGGCCATCGCGGATCCCGCACGCTTCGCGCAGCGTTTGCAATGCCCCGGTGAGGCTCCTTTCCCCGCCGGTTCCGCCCGCGAGCGGCACACCGATCGCTTGGGCGATGCGTCGGTAGCGCTCTTCGGCAACGCGATAGTTGAAGCGGACGACATGTTCGAGCAACAGAGCGTTGCTTTCTCCGTGCGACAAGTCCAGATAGCCGCCCAGGCTGTGGGACAGGGCATGCGTCGCACCGAGGCTGGCGTTGGAAAAAGCCAGGCCGGCTTGCAGGCTGGCCAGCATCATATTCTCCCGCGCCGCCAGGTTGGCGGGCTCGGTGACCGCCTGCAACAAAAAATCGCGGATGAGTTCAATGGCGGCCAGCGCATGGACGTCCACCACCGGCGAACTCGCCGTGGATACGTAGGCTTCGACGGCATGGCTGAGCGCGTCGAGACCGGTGCAGGCGGTAAGATATGGGTCCATGGTGAGGGTGACTTCCGGGTCCACCAGCGCCACGTCCGGCACCACGCCCTTGCTGATGATGGCGATCTTGTAGCGCCGCCGAGTATTGTTGACGATGGCGAACTGCGAGATATCGGCGGCGGCGCCGGCCGTGCTGGGGACACAGATCAGCGGCGGGCCGGCATGGTCGATGCGATCGACGCCCTCGAAATCAAGAATATGGCCGCCGTTGGCAAACACGATGCCGATACCCTTGGCGCAATCGATGACGCTGCCGCCGCCCAAGGCCACGATCACATCGCAGCCGCTGTCGCGGTAAACCTGCTCGCCCGCCATGATTTCGTGATCCCGAGGGTTGGGCGTCACCCCGCTGAACACCACCGCTTGCAGCCCGCTTTCTTCCAGATCGGCAAGCAGCCCGCTCAGCCAACCCGCGCGGATGATGCCCGGATCGGTGACGACCAAAACGCGTCGCGCTTGCAGGTTGCGCGCGTAAAATCCCGCGCGCCGCCGCGCGCCGACGCCGAAGATGAACTCCGGCGCGACGAACTTGCGCATGTCGTAGAGTGGCATTGTCTCTCCTGTACGAGCGATGGCCGAAAACCCTTCGAGGCGCGATTTCCCTAGCCCGCGGGACAGGGAAAAGTAAAGTAGCGTGGAGCCTTCCGGCACTAAAAATTAAGTCTAATGCGGGTTGGGCAAATATCCCAGATTACAGGCTCACTCTGGAAAGCGCGGTTTTAAAGAGCGCAGCCCACCATCCCGCAAGGGTCGCCAGTATCAAACGCGCCGGCGGTATTTCGAGGATCGGGGGTAGTATGATGCTATACAGCTAATGCTCTCCCTACCGACCCTATTCAGCCGAGGCACCATGAAACAACACCTGCTCGCCCTGCTCGCCGCCGCGCTCGCCGCCCTGTCCCTGGCAATGCCCTGGACCACCGCGACCGCGGCCGATCTCGCCCATCCGCGCATCGGCCTGGTGCTCAGCGGCGGCGGGGCGCGAGGCTCGGCCCATATCGGGGTGCTCAAGATCCTGGAGGAGCTGCGCATTCCCATCCACGTCGTGGTGGGGACTAGCATGGGCTCCCTAGTGGGCGGCTCCTACGCGGCCGGGCTATCGCCGGAGGTTCTGGAGCAACGGGTCACCCAGGTCGACTGGAATGTTCTCTTCAACGACGACCCGCCGCGCAAGGACTGGCCCGCGCGCCGCAAGCAAGCGTCCGAGAACCCGACCTTCGATTTCACCGTGGGGGTGCGCGACGGCAACCTCAAACTACCCAAGGGCGCCATCGCGGGTCAGCAAGTTCAGTTGTTTTTCAATAATCTAGTCAAGGGGGTGGAAACGGTCCAACGCTTCGACGACCTGCCGATCCCCTTCCGGGCCGTGGCCACCAACCTGGAGAATGGAGAGATGGCGGTCTTCGATCACGGGCCGCTGCCGGTGGCCATGCGCGCCAGCATGTCCGTGCCGGGGCTATTCGCGCCCATGGAATGGGACAACCACATCTACGTGGACGGGGGCCTGGTCCGCAACCTGCCCATCGACGTGGCCCGGCGCATGGGCGTAGACGTCATCATCGCCGTCAATCTGGGGTCCGGGTATCTCCCCCGCGATCAGCTCGGCAACATCCTCGGCGTCACCGGCCAGATGATCGCGATCCTGACCGAACAGAATGTCCAGGTCTCGCTCAAGCAGATCGACCCCAAGCGCGACGTGCTGATCGTCCCGGATCTGGGCGACATCACCGCCGGTGATTTTGACCGCGCCCCGGAGGCCATCGCCACCGGCGTGGCCGCCGCCCGCAAGGCGGCTCCTCAGCTTGCCCGCTATAGTCTGAGCGAGACCGAGTACGCCGCCTGGCAGCGCGGGCGCTTCGGCCCAGGTCAACCGGCGCGGCAGGTCGGCGAAGTACGGATTGCCGGCCTGGAGCGGGTCAATCCCGGGGTCTTCGACAACCTGGTCGAAGCCCAGCAGGGCAAGCCACTGGATCGCGCCCGGCTGGAACGGGACATCCAGGAGGCCTACGGTCATGGCGACTACGAACGCATCAGCTACCACTTCCAACCCCGCTCCGATGGCAACGACCTGCTCATCGTCAACGCGGTGGAGAAGGCCTGGGGTCCGGGCTACCTGGGTTTCGGATTGGGCCTTTTAACCGACAACAAGGGCGACAGCCGCTTCGGCCTGCGCGCCACCTACGACCAGACCTGGATCAACCGACTCGGGGCCGAGTTTGGCGCCGACCTGACCCTGGGCAACGCCCCAAGCCTGCTCGCCGAGTTCTACCAGCCCTTGAGTCTCGACCGGGCCGCCTTTGTCGCCCCCTACCTGGACTATGGCCTGAGCCCGGACAGCGTCTTCCTGGACGACCAGCGGGTGGCGCGCTACGACGTGGTGCGCGGACGCCTCGGCGTGGATCTGGGCACGACGCTACGCGGGACCGAGCTGCGGATCGGGCCCTACTACGGCCAGACCAAGGTCACGCTGGACACTGGCTCGCCCGAACTCCCGGAGGGTCGAGTAACCGACACTGGGGTGCGCGCCCGGATTCTCTACGACACCCTCGACAGCGCCGCTGTCCCGCGTTCGGGGACTCGGATCTTCCTGGAGGCGCGAAACCCGCTTGAGGCTCTGGGGGCCGATGTCCAATACACTCGGGCTTTCCTCAGCGCCACCACTGCGTATAGCTTCGGACCCAACACGCTCGCCTTGAAGCTCAAGGGTGGGAGCAGCTTCGGCGAGCAGATGCCCTATTACGACCAATTCCCCTTGGGCGGCTTCCTCAATCTTTCCGGCTACGCCAACGAACAATTCCGCGGCAACGACATGGCTTTTGCCGGCCTGGCTTATTATCGCCAGATCGCCGCGCTGCCCCCGCCCATTGGGCGCGGCCTCTACCTGGGGGCCTCCCTGGAAGCCGGTTGGCTGTCGGAGGGCGTGATCCGCAACCCGGACACGGGCCAGAACGTGATCCTGAGCCCCGAACAGAACGGGTACGGCGGGAGCGTCTTCTTCGGCTCCGACACCTGGATCGGTCCGGCCTTCCTGGGGTTTGGGCTGTCGGGATCGGGCGAGAGCACCATCTATGTGCTGATCGGGCAACCCTGAAACGCGCCAGGGACATGGCGCACCGGACCGGCGCGCTTGGCGCCGGAACGGCTTGCCGCAACGATGCTCAATAAACCGCTATTCGAAACTCGGACCCACTCGGGTCAGGGGGCTTCAGGGGCTGACGAGCTTTTCATCCACAAGTCAAAACCAAAGCGGTCCGAACCACTGTTAAAATCGTCATTCATGAAAATCGCCACCTGGAACGTCAATTCCCTGAACGTGCGCCTGCCGCAGGTGCTGGACTGGTTGCGCGAGCGGCAACCCGACATTCTGGCCCTGCAGGAAACCAAGCTGACCGATCCCGATTTTCCGACGCTTGATCTCGCCAGCGCCGGCTATCGGTCCGCTTTCGCCGGGCAGAAAACCTACAACGGCGTGGCGATACTCAGCCGTTCGCCCATCGGCGAAACCGTCGCCGACTTGCCGGGGTTGGACGACCCGCAGCGGCGGGTATTGGGCGCGACCGTCGGCGAGGTGCGGGTCATCGACCTCTACGTTCCCAACGGTCAATCCGTCGGCTCCGACAAATACGCCTATAAGCTGGCGTGGCTGGACAAGCTGGCGCGGTGGCTGGAAGCCGAACTGGCCCAATATCCTCGACTCGTGGCGCTGGGCGATTTCAACATCGCGCCGGAAGACCGCGATGTGCACGACCCCGCCGCCTGGGCCGGTCAAATCCTGTGCAGCGATCCCGAGCGGGCCGCGTTCCGGCGACTGCTGGATTTGGGCCTCCAGGACGCGTTTCGACGGTTTCCGCAGGAAGAAAACACCTTTAGCTGGTGGGACTATCGCGCCGCCGGCTTCCGCCGCAACCGGGGGCTGCGCATCGACCATCTGTTGCTCAGCCCGGCGCTGGCCGCGACCTGCACCGCCTGTTGGGTGGACAAGGCCCCGCGCCGGCTGGAACGCCCGTCCGATCACGCCCCGGTGATCGCCGAATTCAATCTCGCACTCCACTGAATCGAGCCCTCATGGACCATCATCCTCGCAATGTACTGGTGACCGGCGGCGCCGGTTTCATCGGTTGCAATTTCGTCCGCCACCTGCTGGCCACCGAGCCGGACGCCCGCGTCGTCACCCTCGATCTGCTGACCTACGCCGGCTCGCTGGACAATCTGCGCGAGCTGCCCGATCCGACCCGGCATCTCTTCGTCCAGGGCGACATCTGCGACCGGCCGCTGGTGGATCGGCTATTGCGCGAGCACGCCATCGACACCATCGCCCACTTCGCCGCCGAAAGCCATGTGGACCGTTCCATCGCCGGCCCGGCGGCTTTCGTGCAAACCAATCTGGTCGGCACCTTCACGCTGCTGGAGGCCGCCCGCGGGGCTTGGCTGGAGGACGGCAAAACCGCCGCGCACTGTCGCTTCCATCACATCTCCACCGACGAGGTGTACGGCACGCTCAAACGCGACGACCCGCCGTTCAGCGAGACCACCCCCTACGCGCCCAATTCGCCCTACTCCGCCTCCAAGGCCGGCTCCGACCATCTGGTGCGCGCCTATTTCCACACCTACGGCCTGCCGGTGGTCACCACCAACTGCTCCAACAACTACGGCCCCTACCAGCACGGCGAGAAATTCATTCCCACCGTGATCCGCTCCTGCCTGCTGCAACGGCCGATTCCGGTGTACGGCGACGGCAGCAACATCCGCGACTGGCTGTACGTCGAAGACCATTGCCGAGGCATCGATGCGGCGATCCGGCGCGGCACGCTGGGCGAAACCTACAACATCGGCGGCGACAACGAATGGGCGAACCTCAACATCGCCAAGCTGATCTGCGCCCTGCTGGACCAGCGCCGCCCGGAACACGCCCCGCACGAACGGCTGATCCAGTTCGTCGCCGACCGGCCCGGCCACGACTGGCGCTACGCCATCGACCCGCGCAAGATGAGCGAGGAACTCGGCTGGCGGCCGGAAGAAACCTTCAACACCGGCATCGCCAAAACCGTGGACTGGTATCTGGAGCGGCACGCCACCGACCCCGCCTGGGGCGGCATGGCTGGAGAATAGAGAACTCATGCACCATCCCGCCTTTCAACACCTGCGCAGTCACCCCGTTCCCGCCCTGCGGCTGGAGTTTCAGGAATACCGCCATCGCGCCACCGGCGCCCGGCATCTCCATCTCGCCGCCGACGACCCGCACAATGCCTTCATGGTGGCATTCCTGACCGTGCCGCAAGACTCGACCGGCGTGGCGCACATCCTGGAACACACCGCTTTATGCGGCAGTCGGCGTTACCCGGTGCGCGATCCCTTCTTCATGATGATCCGCCGGTCGCTCAACACCTTCATGAACGCCTTCACCAGCAGCGACTGGACCGCCTACCCCTTCGCCAGCCAGAACAAAAAGGACTTCAACAACCTGCTGGACGTTTATCTGGACGCGGCGTTCTTCCCGCTGCTCGACGAACGCGACTTCGCCCAGGAAGGCCATCGGCTGGAGTTCGCTCAGCCCGACGACCCCAATTCGGAATTGCTGTTCAAGGGCGTGGTGTTCAACGAAATGAAGGGCGCGCTCAGTTCGCCGGTGCAGCGGCTCGGCCAGGAACTGCAACACCGGCTGTTCCCGACCATCACCTATCACCACAACAGCGGCGGCGACCCCGAGGCGATTCCCGACCTCACCCACGAACGACTTCGGGCCTTTCATGCTCGCCACTATCACCCCTCGAACGCTATTTTCCTCACCTATGGCGACATTCCCGCCGCCGAGCATCAGCAACGTTTCGAGACGCAAGCGCTCAACCGTTTTCAGGCGCTGACCCTGGATTTGGCCATTCCCGACGAGCGCCGCCTTTCCGCCCCGCTCGCCGACCTCATCCACTATCCCCTGGACGGAACCGAAGACCCGAGTGACCAAACGCACATCGTGCTCGGTTGGCTGCTGGGGCCGATCACCGACCCGCTGGCGACGCTGCGGGCCCGCCTGTTGAGCGACGCGCTGCTGGACAACAGCAGCTCGCCGCTGCGCAACGCCCTGGAAACCTCGGAACTGGGCGCCGCGCCCTCGCCCTTGTGCGGCTTCGATACCGCCACCCGCGAAGCCACTTTCGTTTGCGGGCTGGAGGGTTCCAACCCCGAACACGCCGAAGCCGTCGAGACCCTGGTGCTCGAAGTGTTGCAACAGGTCGCGGCCGATGGCGTGCCGCAAGAGGCGGTGGACGCCGCCCTGCACCAATTGGAATTGAGCGAGCGGGAAATTACCGGCGACGGCTTTCCTTACGGCCTGCGCTTGCTGATGGAAGCGCTGACGCCGGCAATCCACGGCGCGGACCCGCTGCCGGCGCTGGACAGCAATCCGCTGCTGGAGCAGTTGCGGCTGGAAAGCCGCGACCCGGAATTCATCCCCCGGCTGGCCCGGCAACTGCTGTTGGATAATCCGCACCGGGTTCGGCTGACCATGGCCCCGGATGCCGGGCTGAGCGCGAAACAGGCGGCGGCGGAACGGGAGCGGCTGGCCGCGATCCGCGCGGCGCTGGCCGACGCCGACAAAACCCGTCTGGTCGAACAGGCGCGCATCCTGACCGAACGCCAGCAGCGTCAGGACGATCCCGAACTCCTGCCCAAGGTGGGCTTGGAAGACGTGCCGCCGGATTTGAAAATCGCCGAGGGCGTCGCCCGGCCGGTCGGCGCACTGCCCGCCGCCTGGTACGCGCAAGGCACCAACGGCATGGTGTATCTGCAAGCCGTGCTCGATCTGCCGGCGCTCGACCCCGAGGAACTGGATCTACTGCCGCTGCTGTGCGCCTGTCTGCCCGAGGTCGGCAGCGCCGGACGCGATTACCGCGCCACCCAGGCCCGGCAGGCGGCGGTCACCGGTGGCATCGGCGCCCGCGCCAGCGTGCGCGGCGAAGTGGACGACGTGCATCGGGTCAAGGGTGTCCTGGTCCTGACCGGCAAGGCGTTGGCCCGCAATCAGGCCGCGCTATCCGAGTTGCTGTGGGAAACGCTGACCAGTCCCCGTTTCGACGAATTGCCTCGATTGCGGGAGCTGGTGGCTCAGATGCGCGCTCAGCGCGAGGAAGCGGTCACCGATCACGGCCACATGCTGGCGCTGGCCGCCGCCAGTGCCGGCTTGAGCCCGACGGCGGCGCTCAGCCACCGCTGGGAGGGTTTGCAGGGCTTGCGGGATCTCAAGGCGCTGGACGAGTCGCTGGACGACCCCGCGGCGTTGGCCGCTTTCGCCGCCCGGCTGGAGCGGTTGCGCGACCGCTTGCAAGGCGCGCCCCGACAACTACTGGTCGTCAGCGAAGCCGAGCGGCGGGAGGCGATCGCGGCGGCGCTGGCGACCCACTGGCGCGATGTCGCAACCAGCAAGGTCGAAGCGTTCGCGCTGGCCGCGCCGGAGGCATCGCCGGCCCGGCAGGGTTTCAGCGTCAACACCCAAGTCAACTTCTGCGCCAAGGCTTATCCCACCGTCGCGCCCAACCACCCCGACGCACCGGCGCTGCACGTACTGGGCGACTTTCTGCGCAACGGCCACCTGCATCGGGCCATCCGCGAACAGGGCGGCGCCTACGGCGGCGGGGCCGGCTATCATCCCGACAGCGGCGCGTTCCGCTTCTATTCCTACCGCGATCCCCGACTGGCGGATACACTGGCCGATTTCGACCGGGCGCTGGATTGGTTGCAAGGGCACGATCATCCCGCCCGGACGCTGGAGGAAGCCATTCTCGGCATCATCGCCGCCATCGACAAACCCGGCTCTCCCGCCGGCGAGGCCATCGGCGCCTTCTTCGGCGCGCTGTTCGGCCGCACCCCGGAACAGCGCCGCGCCTACCGGCAGCGGGTGCTGGCGGTTACGTTGGACGACCTCAAGCGGGTAGCGGCAAACTACCTGCGACCGGAACAGGCCCATTGCGCGGTGCTGAGCAACGCGCGGACGCTGGCGGAACAGCGGGATTTCACTATCGTCGCGATTTGACGCTAGCCGGTTTGAATGCCGTTCGAGTTCGGAATGCGCGTACTCTCCACAACCAATGCTTGTGTTGCAGGACATCGGGAAGCGATCGCCAGCGAACCCCTCCGGTCTGGATATCCACCACTTTACGGACCCGCCATGCCCGAGCTATGGCGCTTTGTACCGGCTTGGATTAACCTTATAAAAAACAGGCCGATAATTCCCGGCCAATCCTCCCCGAACCAAGCCACGCCACGTCGTTACCCATCAGACCAACCACCATGGAAATCTTCGTCTACCACACCCCCGATCAAGTCCCGGATATCGGTAAAAAGGCCCGCAAGGGCGGCCTTACGCTCGATCTGCCGGCCTGCGCCATCGTCATCGACGTGCTGCGCGCCACCACCACCATGGCGACCGCGCTGGAATCGGGCGCGGAAGCCATTCAGGTATTCGACGATCTCGACGAATTGTTCCAGACCAGCAAGCGCTGGCCGACGGAACGGCGCTTGCTGGCCGGCGAGCGCGGCGGCGAAAAGCTGGAAGACTTCGACCTCGGCAACTCGCCGTCGGAATGCCTACCGGAACGAGTTGGTGGCAAACGGCTATTCATGAGCACCACCAACGGCACCCGCGCCCTGGAGCGGGTGCGACAGGTGCCGATCCTGCTAACGGCCGCGCTGACCAACCGGGCGGCGGTGGTTCGTTACCTGCTGCGGGAACAGCCGCATACGGTGTGGATCGTGGCCGCCGGCTGGCGCGGTGGGTTTTCGCTGGAGGACACCATCTGCGCCGGGGCCATCGCCTGCGCCCTGAGCGTCGAGCGGGACAGCGACTGCGCCGGCGACGATGAATCGATCGCCGCCATGGCATTGTTCGAACGCTGGCAGACCCGATTGCCGCAACTGCTGCGCTATGCGCACCATGGACGCGGTCTGGCGGCGCTGGGCTGCGAGCAGGATCTGGATTACTGCGCCCGGCTCGACAGCGTCGATGTGGTGCCGTTGCAAGTCGAACCAGGGGTGCTGAAAACAGCGATCCTGAACTGAAGCCGACCTCGCCCCAATCTCGAACCGGCCGAAGCCGGGGGGCGAAACCGAGGGAGACAACCCATCGGCGATCGCCTCCCTATCCAAATGGATAGGACTCCGCAGGGCAATCGCGCTCTGCGCGCTCCTGAATATTTATCAATATGATTTAAAATCAATATGTTATTCAGACATGGCCCGATTGTCCCGTTGGATTCCGCGTACCGCGGAACTTAACCTGATCGCACATACCTCCTATAATTTTGAAGTTTTGGGGTGGGGTTGATCCGCGACCCTGGCACACAGCCGAATTCCTGCATACTCCACCCCTCACTCTCCGACGCCAGCGATTTTGCACAGGGAAGCCCAAAATTCATGCGACGCGGATTGTGTGTGGCCGCCGCTTTATGGAAACAGGCTAAACTGTCAGTCTGGCATCGTGTACTCTCGTAAGCTTCAATAAAACTTGCCTGGCATTACATGCCGAGGAGCCGAAGTAATGGAGATCATCAAAACAGACGTCGCCATCGTCGGTGCGGGAGGAGCGGGCCTGCGCGCCGCGATCGCGCTCGCCGAAGCCGACCCCAAGCTTCGCATCGCCTTGATCTCGAAGGTGTATCCGATGCGCAGCCACACCTGCGCGGCTGAAGGCGGCGCGGCCGGCGTCATCAAATCCGACGACAGTCTCGATCTGCACTTCAACGACACGGTGGGTGGCGGCGACTGGCTGAGCGATCAAGACGCCGTCGAATACTTCATTAACGAAGCGCCCAAGGAACTGACCCAACTGGAACATTGGGGCTGTCCGTGGAGCCGCGAGCCAAATGGCTCCGTCGCCGTGCGCCCGTTTGGCGGCATGAAGATCAAGCGCACCTGGTTCGCCGCCGACAAGTCGGGGTTCCACATCCTGCACACCCTGTTTCAGACCTCGCTGAAATATCCCAGCATCCAGCGCTTCGACGAGTACTACGCCACCGATCTGCTGGTCGAGGACGGGCGCTGTCAGGGACTCACCGCCCTGGAAATTCGCAATGGGGAAATGAAGCAGTTTCAGGCGGGCGCGGTCATCATCGCGGCGGGTGGCGGCGGCAAGATGTTCCCGTTCACCACCAACGGCAACATCAAGACCGGCGATGGCATGGCGCTCGCCTATCGCGCCGGAACGCCGCTCAAGGACATGGAATTCGTCCAGTACCATCCCACCGGCCTGCCGAACAACGGCATCCTGCTCACCGAAGGCTGCCGCGGCGAAGGCGGCATTCTGTTGAACAAGGACGGCCGGCGCTACCTGCAGGACTATGGCATGGGACCGGAAACGCCGGTCGGTCAGCCGGTGCTCAAGACCATGGAGCTGGGTCCGCGCGACCGGCTCAGCCAGGCGTTCTGGGGCGAGCAGCAGAAAGGCAACACGGTCAAAACTCCGTGGGGCGACTGCGTGTTGCTGGACATGCGCCATCTGGGCGAGAAGAAAATCGACGAGCGGCTGCCGCTGGTGCGCGATCTGTGCATTAGCTACCTGGGCAAGGATCCGGTCAAGGAGCCGATTCCGATTCGCCCGGTCGTCCATTACATGATGGGCGGCATCCATACCGATGTGCAGGCCGCGACCCGGTTGCCGGGATTGTTCGCCGCCGGCGAATGCGCCTGCGTCAGTATCAACGGCGCCAACCGACTCGGCTCCAACTCCCTGACCGAACTGCTGGTCTTCGGGCGGCGAGCGGCGCTCAGCGCCATGGCCCATCTGCAGTCCAATCCGACGCCCAGCAGCGACGCGGCGCTCGCGGCGAAGGCGAAAGCGTCGCAAAACCGTATCCAGGCCTTGTTCGACAAGAGCGACGGCACGGAGAGCATCGCGGGACTGCGTCAGGAAATGATGGACACCATGGAAGCGAACGTCGGTATCTATCGCACCGGCGAAGGTCTGGCGGCGGCGTGCGAAAAGATTTCCGAGCTGCGTCGGCGCTACGCCAATATCACGCTGACCGACAAGAGCCGCGTCTACAACACCGATTTGATGCAGGCGTTGGAACTGGGGTCGATGCTCGACTGCGCCGAAGCGGTCACGGTGGGCGCGCGGGATCGCAAGGAATCGCGGGGCGCGCATCAGCGGCTGGACTTCACGGCCCGCGACGATGAGAACCTGCTCAAACATTCGCTGGCCCATTACCATCCCACGGAACCACCGCGCATCGAGTATCTCGATGTCGTCATCACCAAGTCGCAGCCCGGTATCCGTGACTACTCAGGAGCCAAGAAATGAGCGAACTCCAGAAACGCCAGATCCAGCTGGAGGTGCTCCGCTACAACCCGGAGACCGATACCGCGCCCCGGTATCAGACCTATTCCGTGCCCTGCCTCAATGAATGGGTGGTGCTGGATGCGCTGAACTACGTCAAGGACCACATTGATCCGACGCTGAGCTATCGCTGGTCCTGCCACATGGCGGTCTGCGGCAGTTGCGGCATGATGGTCAACGGCGAGCCGAAACTGGCTTGCAAGGCCTTCATCCACGAGTATGGCGATCAGATCAAGGTCGAGCCGATGGCGAATTTCCCCATCGAGCGTGATCTGGTCACGACGGTCGAGGATTTCATCACCAAGCTGGCCAGCGTCAAGCCCTACCTGATTCCCAAGTCGGATCAGCCAATCAGCGCCGGCGAGTTCAAGCAGACGCCGGCGGAGTTGAAGAAGTTCAAACAGTACACGCTGTGCATCAACTGCATGCTGTGCTACGCCGCGTGTCCGCAATACGGTCTGGTGCCGGAATTCCTCGGCCCGGCGGCGATTTCCATGGCGCACCGCTACAACCAGGATTCCCGCGATGGTGGCCGGGACCAGCGTCAGGAGGTGATCGCCACCGACGAAGGCGTGTGGGAATGCTCGTTCGTCGGCGCCTGCTCCGAAGTCTGTCCCAAGCACGTCGACCCCGCCGGCGCCCTGCAACAGGTTAAGGTGGCCAGCACCATCGACTGGTACAAAGAACACTTGATGCCCTGGGTGAAAAAATGAGCAGTAAACCTTACGTTCGAGAGATGTCCAAAACGACCTGGTTTCTGAGCCAGCCGCGCTACAAGCGCTATATGGCTCGCGAGGTCACCTGCATCTTCATCTTTGCCTATACCTTCCTGCTGATCTGGGGCCTTGGCGCCCTGGCGAATGGCCCGGAAGCTTTTTCGGGCTTTTTGGAATCGCTGCGCAGCCCATTGGGCGTTCTGTTCAATCTGGCGGTGCTGATCGTGACCGTTTACCACAGCATATCGTGGTTTGTGGTGACACCGCAGGCCATGCCCATCCAGCGAGGCGAGGAGTTCGTGCCGGGCAACATCATCGTCAACGCCCACTACGGGGCCTGGGCGGTGGTCTCGCTGATCATCCTGATCTGGGGAATGTAATTATGGCCAAATCCAACAAACCGATCTTCTGGGGCCTGTTCGCCGCCGGCGGCACGGTCACGGCGTTTGTGACTCCGGCGCTGGTCTTAGTCACCCTGTTCGCCGCCCTGGGCGCCGGGATGGATATGTTTACCTATGAGTCGATTCACGCGTTCGCGGGGTGGTGGCTGGGGAAACTGATCATCTTTGGCATCATTCTGCTGTCGCTGTGGCATGCCGCGCACCGACTGCGGGTCACCGTGCACGACTTCGGCGTCCGCGCCGACACCGTGGTCGCTTATGCCGTTTACGGGCTCGCGGGACTGGGCACGCTCATGACGCTGGTTTACCTGTTGCGCATCTGAAGAGGCTGGAGAGTCCCGTCTTCCCCTGCCGCGAACACTCCAGACCCGCGGCAGGGGAGAGGCGCGAACCATCCGTTCCCCCTAACCGTGGCGCCGCTCCTCGCAACCGTGGGAAGCGGCGTTCTGTCTGTTCGGGCTGGCGGAAGCTGGCTAAAGCGACAAAAACCCCCGTAAACTTCAAACTTCTTAATCGAGGCGTTACCGTGCAGACCTGCTCCACTTGGGATCATCGCCGTCGAGACGCGATATCCACGCCGGCCAAATCCGGCGCAGGCGTACGTACACCCCACAATTATCGAGGAAACCCCCATGAGTTCCCAACCTGCTACGGCCGCGCTGGTTCGGCCGCGGTCATCGGATGAAGACATGGTTTTACAGCCAGCGACCACCGACGACGAAAACGCGGCCCATTGCCAGGAGTCCGATCAGGAGATTTCCGCCTCGACGCAGGTTCCGCTACCGGCGTATCTGCAGCAAGTCTACTGGTGGGCATATCTTCACCCCGCCGCGGTGCGCGTGTTCGAACGGCAGTGGCTGGTCAATTTGATCCTGTGGGGCAACTTCGCCCAACTACGCGACGTCGCCTTGGACGAAATGGGCGCCACCATCGACGGCAGCATCCTGCAAGTCGCCTGCGTCTACGGCGATTTCACCGAGCGGCTGGCCCAACGGCTGGAGCCAACCGCGCGGCTGGATGTGGTGGACGTGGCGCCCGTCCAATTGGAAAATCTAAGGGCCAAGCTGGATGGTGGCGCTCCGCGCATCGCACTGCACCACCAGGACTCGACCAATCTTCATTTCGCCGATGCCAGCTACGATTGCGTGGTGCTGTTCTTCCTGCTGCACGAACAACCCGAAGAGGTCCGGGCGCAGACCATCGCGCAGGCGTTGCGCGTGGTCAAACCGGGCGGCAAGGTGATCTTTGTCGACTACCATCGCCCCCATCTGAGCAACCCTTTCCGTTATGTCATGGTGCCCATTCTCACCACGCTGGAACCCTTCGCCATGGATCTGTGGCGCAAGGAAATCGCCGAATGGATCCCGGAAGAACGGGCGCGGACCGCAACCGTCAAAAAGGAGACTTTTTTCGGCGGCTTGTATCAGAAGGTGGTCGTCACGTTCTAGGGCGCTGGACCGATAGGGTTTGTCCGGCATCCAACCGGCGTGCCCGCGCCGCGAAGGCGTTGACGGTAGTCAACGCCATCTGCGCCACCAATACATCGCCGAGCGGTTTGAACCAGAGCGAGCGAACTTCGCAGTCGAGCGCAAAGTCGATGCGGCATCCCCCTTCGGGGACGGGGGCGAACCGCCAGCGGATATCGAAATAACGGAAGTGGCGATCGGCCGACGTGACGGCGATGGAGCAAGGGGGTTCCAGTTCGGTGTGGGTACGAAAGCGATACGCCAGCAAACCCAGCATCAGCACTTGCTCCGTCTCATATCCGCTGGCGTGGCGGCCGATGATCCTCGCCTCCCGCATCAATGGCAGAAATTCCGGATAGCGCTCGACATCGGCGACGAGGTCGAACATCCGCTCGGTGGAAACGGCAACCACCCGGCTTTCACGATGCGCTGTCTTGAACATGTCGCCTCTCTCCCCCGCTGCCCGCCATCGTTATCCACCAAGGATCGCCAGCAGCGTGCTTCGTCGTAATAGTAGCCGATTCCGCCGCTCGGCATATGGGGTTTGTGACGACGCACGATTCGGTTGCCAGCCCCGACGATCGACATAAAAAAACCCGGGTCAACCGGGTTTTTTTATGTCGATGACTAAAATCAAGCGCTTGGCAAAAAGTGCGTTCGGGAAAACAAGCCGTCTTCAATATGTTGCCACGCTTTCGGAAAGAGAACCGAAACCGCCGCACCGGCGGGGAGCAGGAACAGCGCCGCACCGATCAGCGCGACGATCCAAAACCCCAGAACGGGAGATAAAGCCAAAATCACGATGGCTAGAACTGCTATTTTGAGGATATTGCTCATGATATATACGCTGTGGAAACCCCATCGCTCAGGACAGAGACCACGCACGTCCTCCATCTGTTTAGATGTCAGAAGATCGGTCGCGGGCGGCTTCGTATTCTGACAGTGCGCTTGCCGTCCGGGATCAAAACGATCAAGCAAAGACTGATCCAGCCCTCTGGCGCACCGCCCGACGTATGGAGACTCGTGCTTCGGGTGTCCTTTAAACGAGTCATAATCGAAGCTACCCAAGCGGAACGCCTCTCTTTCTTGCCGACAAGAGGCTTGAATTTCCTTGCATAGCGCAACCGAATTGGGAACATTCTAACAAAGCAAATGTTGCGCTGCAATAAATTTTGCGCTTTATCACTTGGCCGTTCAGGATTCCTCAACGACCAACTCAAAACCGACGCAGGGATCAAGCACCGTCGCCAGCAGAGTAACGGCGCGGCGGACCGGCGGCGCGC
Source organism: Candidatus Competibacter sp. (assembly GCA_029624815.1). GTDB lineage: Bacteria > Pseudomonadota > Gammaproteobacteria > Competibacterales > Competibacteraceae > Competibacter. The sequence continues at coordinate 7,907 of JARSSH010000008.1, read as the reverse complement.
CGGCTTCAGCGACCCGCGCGCCCGCCAGACCGCGCGCCAGCGGGCCTTCCGGGTGAAAGTTCCATTCCGTCGGCGCGAGGATTTTGTAGTCGGTCACCTTTCCCACCGCCACCGCTACCCGGTGGCACAAGCGACCACGCGCACTCTCCACGAAACCGAAACCAGCGCTGACGCCAGCGTCGGTCTGCTCCATCGGTGATCCAGGATGCTCTTCCAGCCGTACCCATTGCCGGCGGAGTTCGGTCAGCAGTCCATCCAGTTCCACCCACCGCGCCGCCCAGCGCGTCAGCAAACCATTCCCATGGTCGGCGCGCAAATCGGCGATCAGCGGATGCACCCACAATCGGGCCAGGGCTCCGGTTTCATGGACCGCGCCATCCAGGTCGGGGCGGGCGCAAAACGCATCACCGTCGGCCGCCGCCATCCGTCGCTCCAGCACGGCGAGGTCGAATGCCGGCAGCGCCTCCACCGTGCCGCGCCCGAAATCCGCCAAACCCTGCTCGCACAGGCAACGCAGGGTCAGCGCCGCCGGCGTGGAAGCACGACGCAGCCAGCGCTCGAAGTTCCGGCGGTCGGTCAAAGGCCAGTCATTCCGGGTGGCGTCGTCGCAAACCGCCTGGTGGATGGCGAGCTGGAGTTGGTCGAGCATCGTGGCGAGATCCATCCGGGCCGGGGCCAGTCGCGCGCCACCGATGCGATGCCAAGCCCGGTCGGGGAACAGTTTGAGCGGGAGGATAGACAGGAGTTGCCGCACCCGTTTCAGGGGTTCGAGAGCGGGGCTTGCACCGACGCAGCGCGGCCAATCCAGCAGCAGACGCCAAGCGGTTTGTTCGAGGGATTCGGCGGCCACCAGGAAACGGCGGGCGGCCAGTTGAGGAGGCGCGGGAACCATGCCAAGGGCGGTTTCGACGGCGGCGAGGCCAGCGACCGCCTGCGCGACGCGGCATACGCCGAACAGCCGGGGCAGTAGCGCCATGGCGGCGCCGACCTCGCACCCCACCAGCCGGGTGCACAGCTTCACCGGCCGGGTCGAACTCAGCTCGACCGCCACGATGCGGCCGTCTTGCACCGTGACCCGAATACTCAGGCCGCCTTCGACTCCACCAGTCGCGCCATCGGCCATGTCAGGATGGGCAACCCCGTCGTGGGACGATGCGAAGCTCAGGCAAGGCGCGGGCCGACCGCGACCTCATGCCGTCGCGTTGTCGTCGGTCGCGCCGACAAACTCGTCGAACAGACGGTAAATCTCGGCTGCTTCCTCGGGGGCGATTTTTTCCACGGCATAGGCCCGCGCTTGCAGGATCAGGAAATCGCCGACCGCGACCTCGTCCTGAAGCAGCAACAAACTCACCTCCAGCCGCTCGCCGTAGCGCTCCACCACCGCGCTGGCGTCGCGGACTTCGACCACCTGGGCCGGGACGGCGACGCACACGGGCCTAGATCGCCGCGACCGGCGTGGCGCGGCGTGGCGTCGGGTGCAACCCCAGACCACGCAGCGCGTCCGCCAAACACTCCACCGCCCGTTCCAGCGCCGCCGCCACCTCGGGCGACAATTCGACGCCCAATTCCAGATCGGCCGGCACCACGCCAATCAGGGTAAGGGCAGCCGGCGCTTCTTCCATCAGGATCAAGGTTGCCAGTACCTCCGCCAAACCCAACTGATGCGGGGAAAAGCGAGTTTGAAACAAAGCCGGCACTTCGGCATCGGCCAGCTTCACCACCGACCCCGGCGGTGCGCCGGTTTGCACCGCATCGCACACCAGCAGATGATCGCTGCCGGCCAGGGTGTCCAACAAATCCATGCCAACGGTGCCGCCGTCGACCACCTCGACTTCCGCCGGCAGCCGGTAGCGCGCGGCCAGCGCCTCGACCACCCGGACGCCGACCCCCTCGTCGCGCAGCAGGATGTTGCCGAGGCCCAGAACCACGATTCTCATTAGAACGCTTTGACCTGGACGGTGGACCGCCGCCGGGTATCGGTCAGATGGATCGCGCAGGCCAGGCAGGGATCGAAGGAATGCACCGTGCGCAACACCTCCAGCGGCAGTTCGGGATCGGCGACCGGATTATCGATCAGTGATGCCTCATAGGGCCCCAACGCATCGGAGTCGTCGCGTGGACCGGCGTTCCAAGTGCTGGGCACCACGGCCTGATAGTTCTTGATCTTGCCGTCCTCGATCACGGTCCAATGCGAGAGCACCCCGCGCGGGGCTTCGTGATAGCCGAAACCGCGAATCTCGCCCTTGGGAAACACCGGCCGGTTGAAGGTGGTGAAATCCCCCTTGGCGATATTGTCGATCAGCAGTTGCCACTGGTTTTGCAGCGATTCCAGCAGCACCGCGCAGCGCACCGCCCGGGCGGCGATCCGGCCGATGGTCGAGTGCAGCGCCTCGACCGGGATCGGCGAACCGGCCACCGTGCTGGCGATGTCGAGCACCCGCTTCAGGTGGCGTTGGGTCGGCTCGTGACCGGCGGCCACCATGGCCAGCACATTCGCCAGCGGCCCCACCTGGACCCGTTGATCGTAGAAGGTCGGAGCCTTGACCCAGGAATATTTACCGTCGTCCTGGAAGTCGGTGTGGTGCGGATGGGTCTGACCCTCGTAGGGATGACGCGCCTCGGCGCCGCCCTTGTACTGGTACCAGGCATGCTTGACGCTCTCCTTGACCCCGTCGCGGAAGTAGGCGTCCCGATAGCTGGCAATCGGCTTGAACTGGGATAGATCACCCTTGGGCACATAACCGCCGGGCAGTTCGAACTGAGTGCCCTTGGTATCCAGCGGCAGGTCGGGCACCGACAGATAGTCGGTGACGCCGGCTCCGTAGCGGGTCCAGTCGGCATACAGCGCGCCCACCGCCGCCACGTCCGGAATCATCGCCTGATTGACGAACTCGCCGAGTTTGTCGATCTCCGCCTTGATGGCGAACAGCCGCTCCAGGGTCAGCGTGGACTGGCTGTCGGGATTGATCGCGTTGGCTACCCCACCGACGGCGAGGTTCTGGATGTGCGGGGTCTTCGAACCCAGGATGGCGACGATCCGGTTGGCGATGCGCTGATATTCCAGCGCCTGCAAGTAATGGGTCGCCGCCAACAGGTTCACCTCTGGCGGCAGCTTCATCGCCGGATGACCCCAGTAGCCGCTGGCGAACACCCCCAACTGGCCGGTGCCGACGAAAGCCTTGAGCTTTTCCTGAACCTGGCGAATCTCCGGCAGACCGTTGCGGCGGTAGCCCGACAGGCTGGCCCCCAGCTTGGCCGCGCCCTCGGGGCTGGCTGACAGGGCCGAAACGATATCGACCCAGTCGAGCGCCGCCAGTTGATAAAAATGCACGATGTGATCGTGAATGCCGTGGGCGGCGACGATCATGTTACGGATGTACTGGGCGTTGAGCGGTACGTCCAGATTCAGGGCATTCTCGACCGCGCGCACCGATACGATGGCGTGGACCGTGGTGCAGACCCCGCAGATGCGCTGGGTGAATAGCCAGGCGTCGCGCGGGTCACGGCCTTGAAGAATGATCTCGATGCCGCGCCACATCTGCCCCGACGACCAGGCGTTGCTCACCTTGCCGTTGTTGACCTCGCAGTCGATCCGCAGATGACCCTCGATGCGGGTGATGGGATCAATGGTTATTCTGGCCACGGACAGCCTCCGATCGTCATGGTTGGGCCTGATGGGCGCCGTGCAGCACCGGCAGGGTCTTGATGAACAGCAAATACAGCATGATTTCCAGGCAGACGACGCCGATGGTGATCATCAGCTCTGGCGCCGAAGGGAAATAGGTCCAGCCATTGCCGGGCCGCACGGCCATCAGGTAGGAGTCAAGCCGGTACAACGAACCGCCGGCGAGCAGGGAAACCGCCGCCAGAAACTGCCAGCGCTGGCTGGTCCGACGGTGAGAAACCAGCACGAAGAGGGGCGCGAGAAACAGCGCGGTTTCGATCAGGAACAGATTGCCATCCCAATCGCCGGCAAAGGCCAGGCCCAGATCGCTGCGATAAGCCAGATCGCCCCAGCGCAGCAGCAGGTAGCCCGTCAGCAGGCCGGCGACGACCCGCGCCAGTCGCGCGAACAACGTTGCCTCGGACGGCGTCTTGAAGGCCCGATTGACCAGGGTGGCTTCCAGCATCACTACCCCGTAGCCCATGGCCAGCGCCGATATCAGGTACAGCAGCGGCAGCCAGATGGTGTACCACAGGGGGGAGAGCTTGGAACCCATGATCAGCAACACCGAGCCCAGCGAGGACTGGTGCATGGTCGGCAGCAACACCCCGACCGCCACCAGGACGTACATGTACCGTTTCAGGAAAGCCTGGAGCCTGTTCAAGCCATACCGTTGCTTGAATTCGGACGGCATGCGCTCCAGAAACGCCGGCCAGAATTCCAGCCACAGGACGGTGATGTAGGCCATGACGCACAGCCCCACCTCCAGAATCACCGAGTTCGGCTGGGCGTACCAGGGCAGCAACAGGTTGAAGGCGTTCCAGTAGCGACCCAGATCGATCATTACCGCCAGACCGGCCAAGGTGTAGCCGAACACCCCGCCGAGCAGGGCGGGCCGCATGAGCGGGTGATACACCCTGCGATTGAAGATATAGACCAGCAACGCCATGGCGAAACCGCCGCAGCCGAAGGCCGTGCCGATCACCACATCCAGCACCACCCAGGTGCCGATGGGATAACCGTTGCTCATATTCGAAACATCGCCCATCCCGAACAGGAAGCGACGCACAATGAAATAGGCCGCGATCAGCAGGAAGAAGCCGAGAATCAGAAACGGCTTGGTGACGACTTTGCCGCCGAGCGGCTGGTGGCTGATCGCCGTCATGATGGCCGCTCCTCGTCCTTCTCTCGTTTTTCATCGCTCTTGGCGCTGCGCCGGGCCAGAACCACCAGACCGCCGAGCAAGGCCAGCGGCGCGATCATGCCCTTGTAGAGCGTATGCTGCATCCCTTCGGAAACAGCGGCGAAGGAGTGATCGGGCAGCTTGGGCAGACCCAATTTTTCATGGGGCACGCCGGTCAGATAACGCACTTGAGTGCCGCCGGATTCGGTCTCGCCGTAGATGTGCGGCTGATACTCGCCGACCGGCGCCACCTGGCCGGGCCGGTCGCCGCCCAGCTTGCCGCGCGGGAACTCGTACAGGTCTCCGGGCTTGAGGGTCATGCGCTGGTCCGCTTCCTTCTGTAAATCCTCGACCAGCCCGAACAGCGAGGCGCCGGTCGGGCATACGTCGCAGCAGGCCGGGATCTTGCCCTGTTTCTGCAAGTGGTTGCAGAACTGGCACTTGGCAATCCGGCCAAGCGGCTCGTCGAATTGATATTGGGGTACGTTGAACGGACAGCCGTAGACGCAATAGCGGCAGCCGATGCAGGCATCCGGGTTGTGGGTAACGATGCCGGTCACCGGATCCTTTTGCATCGCGCTGACCGGGCACACCGAGATGCAGGACGGATCGACGCAGTGCAAGCAGTGGCGCTTGACGAAGGCGTAGCCGTCGATCTCGCGATCCTTACGGGTCATGGCGCCGTTCTGGTAGACACGGATCACGTTCAGCGTCTTACCGGAAATGTCTTCGGCGGTATCCCAGGTTCCTTCGTTCCAATTGGCCAAGCGTTGCGGTTGTTCGACCGGCATGCCATTGGCTTCCTTGCAGGCGGCGACGCAGGCCTTGCAGCCGATGCACTGGGTCGAGTCGTACAGCATCCCGACCGCCTTGGGCGGCAGGGTCTTCGGCTCGCGCCGGTCGAAAGGCGCGGCCCCCGCGACCGGCGCGGCGACAGCGGCGGTGGTGGTGACGGCGCCGATGGCGCCCCGCAGAAACTGACGACGGTTGATAGCCATGACGCACCCTCCTACTGCCGCGGGGTATGGTGATCGGAGGTCGTGGGCTCGTCCTTTTTGTCCATGCCGCGCAGGGCCATCGCGCCCGCCCCCACCGCCAGTCCGGCGACGCCGGCCACGACCGCCGCCGCTGCCGGAGTAACGCCCTCGCCTTTGGGCGCGTTCACCACGGGAAAGGCGGTCGGCGGCGTGAAAGTCTTAACCTTCGCCAGCGCATGGAGTGGTTTGGTGAACCCCACCCCTTGCTCGGTGCAGCCGAAGCAGGGATGACCGATGCCCACCGGCCAATTGCCTTCGCCGACATCGCCGAAGCCGATGGCCGGACAATTGGCGTGGGTCTCCGGCCCCTTGCAGCCCAGCTTGTACAGACACCAGCCCTGGCGGTGGCCGAAATCACCGTATTCCAGGGCGAAGCGTCCCGCGTCGAAGTGCGGGCGCCGTTCGCAGTTTTCGTGAATCAACCGGCCATAGGCGAATTTCGGTCGGTTTTCGATATCCAGCGCCGGCGGCTTGCCAAAGGTCAGCAGATACAGAACGGTGGACAAAAAGTTGTAGGGATTGGGCGGACAACCGGGAATATTGATCACGGTTTTGCCAGGCAGTACTTCATGCACCGACTTGGCCTGGGTCGGATTGGGATCGCTCGACGGAATGCCGCCCCAGGAAGCGCAGGAGCCGATGGCGATAATCGCCGCCGCGCCCTCGGCCGTTTCCCGCACCGTTTCCAGGATCGGCTTGCCGGCCACCATGCAGTAGACGCCGCCGTCCCTGGTCGGAATCGAGCCGTCCACCACCAACACGAACTTGCCCCAGTTCTCCTTCATCGACTTGGCCTTGTGCGCCTCGGCCTGATGGCCGGCGCCCGCGCACAACGCCTCGTGGTAATCCAGCGAGATCATGTCGAGGATCAGGGTTTCGAGCGTCGGATGGTAGGCGCGCAGCAGCGATTCGGTGCAGCCGGTGCATTCCTGCGCCGACAGCCAGATGACCGGCGGCCGGGTCGCGGCGGTGGCGGCGGCGGCGATGCGCGGCCCCATGAGCGACGATAATCCCAAGGTCGCGGCGACGCCGGTGCAGTAGGTCAGGAACTGACGACGGGTCAGCCCGCCGAGCGCGCCTTCGTAACCGTCCGGATACTGGACGGCATGGTCAAAATCGGTCTCGCTGACAACATTCATCACCCGTTTTCCCCCGCGAATTTGGCCATTTGTAAAGTTAGCGGGGAGCAAACGCGATGGCTTGACGATCATCAATTTTTAGGGGTTTTTTTGACCATCCCATGGTTCAAGTCGCGCATCCATAAACCCGTCAAGATGCGGAAGGGCTTCGAGCAGTCTTGAGCGATGCGCCCTGGTTACCGCTTGCCGGTTTATTTCTCTCATGCGGTAGAGAAACTGCCGGTGGTGTGGGCGGGGTAAGACGGTCGCTTGTGAGAAAAACTCTCGTAGCGTTCAGGGAATAATTTTGTAACACAAATATTTCAATATTAGGGATATAACATTAAATTTTGTAGATGACTAAGTTACTCAGTTGATACAAAATAAAATTTTTGATATGAAATACCGCCAATAGATAACAATCCATTGAAGCATGAAAACCAAATTTCCCGTGAGGGAGGGGCGGAAAGTCGCGGGTCTTGGAACAAGACAGCCGGACTGCCGAGGGCGACCGTCGTCAAGGCCGCATGAGGCGGTGCGACTTTTTTTGTTTGAGTTCGCTGAAAGGGGACTATGTTATTCAATAAATTATGAAACTTATTTGGGAACCGGTCTATTGAAATTACTCGACAGGAGCACTCCAAATGTATAAGTATCGTAAAAATAAATACGCATTCATTTTGGTTAGTATGATGACGTTATCTGGGGCTGCGTTTATACCTGTTTTCGCTAGTAGTTGGAATATTCAATCCGTTGAACATTGGGGGAATGTGGGTTTACAAAATTCTATAGCTATAGATAGCTTGGGTCGAGTGCATATCAGCTATATCGAAGATAACTACTCAACTTATATACTTTAAATTAAATTAGTTTTTACTTTTTTTATGATTGATATCATTCTGGTT
>JARSSH010000007.1 GCA_029624815.1 Candidatus Competibacter sp. | reverse complement strand
AACCGGCAGGATGCATCCCGCTCCTTCACTTTTCCAGCAAGTCTAGGACTTCACCTGCTCGTGGTGGAAATCGGCAACCGGCGCGAAATCTACCGCTGAACCCGTGAACAAGGGCGCAACCCCAACGCCTCGAATCCATCTACCAGCGCAAGCTTGCCGCGCTGGACGAGCTGAAAAAAATCCCTGTTGCATCAAGCCTTCAGCGGGGAGCTTTGAGGGGCTTGACTGATAACTTGACTTGCGCTTGACTTATTCCCATGGCCTACGAACCGCAATTCTTGATCAGTCTTCGCCTACTTTCACTGGTGGAGACGATTGCCATGCTGCGGGAGCGCATTCAAAGCGCGGCGGTAGCGTTGTCCTGGATTCCCGCGCTGCAAAAAGACACGCGAACTCGCAACGGCCACGCCTCCACAGCCATTGAGGGCAACCCGCTGACGCTGGAGCAAGTCCGCGCCCTGGAAGAGGGTCGGGAACTGGCGGCGGCAGACCGACGATCAAGCCGTGAGGTACTGAACTACTTCGCGGGGCTGCGCTATGTGGAGAAGCACGCCAAGAACAAGGCGATCCGGCACGAGGACATTTTCGAGCTGCACCGCCTGCTGGCCGACAGCGTGATGGATCAGGGCGAAGCAGGTCGCTATCGCACCATCGCGGTCCGTGTGGGCAGCCACTTCCCACCGGCTGCCGCGGAGGTCTCCGGGCTGATGTTTGAGCTGCTGGAGTGGTGGAACCACAAGTCGGTGGCGCTTTCCCCGGTGCTGAGTTCCGCCATTCTGCACTACCGGTTTGAGCACATTCACCCCTTCGCCGATGGTAACGGACGCACGGGCCGGGCGCTGGCGCTGTGGGAGCTGTATCGCCGGGGATTCGACAGCCACCACATCTTCTCGGTGGATGAATACTACTGGGAGGATCGCCCCGGTTACTACACAGCGCTGGATGCCGTGCGGCTGGCGGGCGAGGATCTCTCCGGCTGGCTGGAATACTGCGCCGAAGGTTTGCGGCAGACTTTGGAGCGCGTTTGGCTGCGGGTGCAGGCCTTTAATGTGAAATCATCGGAGAAACTGGTGCTCAGGCCCAGGCAGGAACAACTGCTGAAACTGCTGCGCGACCACGGCAAGCTATCTCCCGCTGAGTTGTGGGAAGCCTTGGGAGTCTCCAGGCAAGGAGCCATGGATCTGCTGCGTCCGCTGCTGGAAGCAGGACTGGTGGAAAAGATTGGAACCAAAAAAACCGGGCGTTATGCGCTCAAGCAGCCATGAACGAAGCCGAAACCCGCGCCGAACACATTGACCCCGCCCTGAAAGCCGCCGGTTGGGGCGTGGTGGAAGGCAGCCGCATCCGCCGCGAATATCCGATCACACTCGGTCGGCTGGAAGGCGCGGGCCAGCGGGGCAAACCCCTGACCGCCGACTATGTACTGGAATACCGCAACGCCAAACTGGCGGTGCTGGAGGCCAAAGCCTGGGACAAACCGCTGACCGAAGGCGTCGGCCAAGCCAAGAACTACGCCGGCAAGCTGGCTATTCGTTTCGCCTACGCCAGCAATGGGCAGGGTCTCTACGGTATCGACATGCACACCGGCATCGAAGGCGAACTGGCGTGCTATCCAAGCCCGGACGAATTATGGAATCGGCTCTTCGCCACGCGGAACATCTGGCGCGACCGCTTCGCCGCCGTGCCGTTCGAAGACCGGAGCGGCTTCTTCCAAGGGCGCTATTATCAAGACCTTGCCATCGATCGCGCCATGGCGGCCATCGCCGATGGACGGACGCGCATCCTGCTCACCTTGGCGACCGGCACCGGCAAAACCTTCATCGCCTTCCAGATCGCCTGGAAACTGTTCCACAGTCGTTGGAACTTGCGCGACTGGAAGATGGCGGGCGAGCCCACCCGCCGCCCTCGCATCCTGTTCCTGGCCGATCGCAACATCCTCGCCGACCAAGCCTACAACGCTTTTTCGGCGTTTTCCGAAGATGCGTTGGTGCGCATCGCGCCAGCGGACATCCGCAAGAAAGGCAAGGTGCCGAAGAACGGTAGCCTGTTCTTCACGCTCTTTCAGACCTTCATGAGCGGGTCGTCCCAGAACGGCCAGTCCTCGCCCTACTTTGGCGAGTATCCGCCGGATTTCTTCGATTTCATCATCATCGACGAATGTCACCGAGGTGGCGCCAACGACGAAAGCAACTGGCGCGGCATTCTCGATTACTTCGCCCCCGCCGCGCAGCTCGGCCTGACCGCCACCCCCAAGCGCCAGGACAACGTGGACACCTACGCCTACTTTGGCGAGCCGGTGTTCGTCTACTCGCTCAGGGAAGGCGTCAACGACGGTTTCCTGACCCCGTTCCGGGTGAAGCAGATTGCCACGACCTTGGATGAATACGTCTATGCACCCGATGACACGGTCATCGAAGGCGAGATCGAAGCGGGCCGGCGTTACCAGGAAGCCGACTTCAACAAGATCATTGAGATCAGGGAGCGGGAAAAGCAGCGGGTCGAGATCTTCATGGTGCAGAGCGATCCACAAGAGAAAACGCTGGTCTTTTGCGCGAACCAGGCCCATGCGTTAGTGATACGAGATTTGATCAACCAAACCCAGCGCAACGCCGATCCCAATTACTGTCATCGAGTCACCGCCGACGATGGCGCGTTGGGCGAGCAATGGCTACGGGATTTTCAGGACAACGAGAAAACGATTCCCACCATTCTGACCACCTCGCAAAAGCTCTCGACCGGCGTGGATGCCCGCAACGTGCGCAACATCGTGCTGCTGCGCCCGATCAATTCGATGATCGAGTTCAAGCAAATCATCGGACGTGGCACGCGGCTCCATGATGGCAAGGACTACTTCACGATCTACGATTTCGTGAAGGCGCATCATCACTTCAGCGACCCGGAGTGGGATGGCGAACCCATGGAGCCGGAACCGCGGGAGTCTCGGATCAAAGCGCCGTCGTTGCCACGGTCGTCCGAGGTGGGCGAGCCGGCGACGTCCTACGACAAACGCGAGATCCTCAAGGTCAGACTGGCCGACGGTAAGGAACGCACCCTTCGGCACATCATGGCGACCAGTTTCTGGCACCCGGACGGCACGCTCATGTCGGCGCGGCAGTTCATGGAAGCGCTCTTCGGCAAGCTACCGGAATTTTTCGAGGACGAAGAAACACTCCGCGCCTTGTGGAGCGTCCCGGATACCCGTGGGAAATTACTGGAAGGTCTCGCCGAACAGGGTTTCGGCAACGCGCAACTGGCCGAAATGCGGAAGATCATCGATGCGGAAAGTAGCGACCTGTTCGACGTGCTGGCCTATGTGGCTTATGCGCGGGCGCCGCTCACCCGCGAAGAACGCGCGGCGCGGGCGAAGGCGAGTATCGGTACCCACTACCGAGGCCAGCAGCGCGCCTTCCTCGACTTCGTGCTTTCCCACTACGTCAACGTCGGCGTGGAAGAACTCGACCCAGCCAAACTGACGCCACTGCTGCGCCTGAAGTATCGCGATTCGATCGCCGACGCCATGGCCGATCTCGGCCGGCCCGAAGAGATTGGCGCGCTGTTCAGCGGCTTTCAGCGGTACCTGTATCAGGAAACCGCCGGATCGCATCGATCCTTTACCGCCCCTCCAACAGATCGCCCAGGGTTCGGGTGAGCAGGATCAGATCCTGTTCCCGCGACAGGGTGTGTTCCCCGTCCTTGAGCAGCGTCACCCGCACGTCGGAACTGGCCAGCCGTTCCGCCACCCGCACGCTGATACGCCACGGGACATCGGTGTCGCGCATGCCGTGGATCAGTCGCACCGGGCAACGGATGGGCAGTTCCGGCCGGTCCAGCAAGTAGTGTTGGGCCGCCTCCTCGATCAGGTTCAGCGCGACGATGTACGGTTCGCCGTAGGGCGACGGCAGGCTGATCACCCGCTCGCGGCGCAGACGCTCCCGCAGCGGTGGATCGAATCGTTCCCACAGCAAATACTCGGTGAAATCCGCCGCGCAGGCCAATCCGAGCAGGCCGGCGATCCGTTCCGGCCGCGCCAGCGCCGTCAACAGCATCAGCCACGCGCCCATCGACGATCCCACCAGAATCTGCGGCCCTTCGGTCAGTCGGTCCAGCACCTCAAGCGCTTCCGCCGCCCAAGCGCCGATGGTGCCGTCCGCGAACCGGCCGCTGGAGGCGCCGTGCCCGGAATAGTCGAAGCGCACGAAACTCTGGCCGCGCCCCCGACACCAGCGCTCCAGGGTAGTCGCCTTGACGCCGCTCATATCGGAGGTGAAACCGCCCAGGAAAACGACGCCGGGTCGAGCGCCCGGACTGCGGTGATAGGCCAGGAAGCCGCCGTTGGCCAAGGGCAAACGCTCGGGGCTGGCGGCAAACAGGCTCATGTGGCCGGCTCCCAAGCCGCCGCGACCAAGGCGGGCAGAATTTGGCCGGCGGCCCCGTTCAGGCTGAACGTGACATGGGGGCTGAGCGGGGTTGGCTGAGGGTTGATCTCCACGACGACCGCTCCAGCGTTGAGGGCGGCGAACGGCAGATCGGCGGCCGGGTAGACCAGCGCCGAGGTGCCGATGCTGAAAAAGATCTCGGCGGTCGCGGCGGCGTGTTCGGCCGCGCGCAGCGTCGCCGCCGGCAGCATCTCCCCGAACCAGACCACGTCCGGTCGCAGCAATCCGCCGCAGCGCGGGCAGCGTGGCGGGATGTCCTCGCTATCCGGCCAGCTTTCCACCGGCCGATCCTCGCTGAAGCATTTGGCGCGAAACAGGTTGCCGTGCAGTTCCAGGATTTGGTGGCTGCCGGCGCGGCGGTGCAGGCCGTCCACGTTCTGGGTAATCAGGGTGAACTCGGCGATCCGCTGCTCCATTTCGACCAGGGCGCGATGGCCGGCGTTGGGTTCGGCTTGACGCACCCGTTGTTGTCGCGAGGCGTACCACTCCCAGATCAGCCGGGGGTTGCGCCGAAACGCTTCGGGGGTGGCCAGTTCTTCCGGGTCGTAGCGCGCCCACAGCCCGGTTTGCGCCTCGCGAAAGGTCGGTACGCCGCTTTCGGCGGAAATGCCGGCCCCGGTCAACACGGCCACCCGGCGGGCACGGCGCAGACGATCGATGAGTTCGGGGGGAATAGGGCGTTCGCTCATGACGGCGGCCAGTCTCCGAAGGGCACAAAAGTTCCATTGAGAATATAGCAATCCCAGCGGGAGAGGGGCGGGGGTGACTGGTTTTATACCAATTTCCGGTAAGTTTTATATTTCCCGCGTAGGGCGGGTTAGCGCAGCGTAACCCGCCGAAGTCACAATCAAATCGGCGGGTTACGGGCCGACGCCCTAACCCGCCCTACCCCTCTGAATCATAAAATCTATTGAGAAACGGTATTAGAGCCTGTTTACGATCTGTTAAGCAGTTATTGCTTCAAAGGCTTTCCATGAA
>JARSSH010000006.1 GCA_029624815.1 Candidatus Competibacter sp. | reverse complement strand
GGGTATCGCGCTACCACGTCAACCCAAACTCTACCTCACTCAAAACATACAAGGGTGCGCGGTGCGGAATGGAGTGCCTCTTTTTCGACTAGAATGACCTTAAAGAGATTATGGATAGGGTGCATGGAGTGCCTCATTTTCGACTAGAATGGCTGTAAAGGGATCAGGGACGGGGCGCCGTGTCCGGCTTTGCGTCGCCCCAGCGGTCTGGTTGCGGATTTTTCTGGAGAACGCGCATGAGTCCGGCTACCCACGGTTCGCCCATTCTGCTGGTGGAAGACAATCCGATGGATGTCGATCTCACCCAGCGCGCCTTCGCGCGGCGCAGGCTCGCCAACCCTTTGCTGGTGGCCCGCGACGGCGAGGAAGCCCTGGCCTGGATTCCCCGCTGGGAGAGCGGCGAGCCGGTCCCCGTGCTCATCCTGCTGGACCTCAAATTGCCGCGGGTGGACGGGCTGGATGTGCTTCGTCAACTGAAGGCTCATTCCAGCTATCGCGCGATTCCCGTGGTGGTGCTGACCTCCTCGGACGAGGACCGCGACGTCCGGGAAGCTTACGATCTCGGCGCCAACTCCTATATCGTCAAACCGATGGATTTCGATAAATTCATGGACGTGGTGGCTCAAATCGAAATCTATTGGTGCTTGCTCAATATCGTTCCTCACTGATTGGAGCGGATCGTGGAATCCAGCCTGCGAGTGCTTTACGTCGAAGACGCCGAGACCGACGCCGAGCTGGCCCGGCGCGCGCTGACCCATCTGACGCCTCGGTGCGTGCTGGATGTTGCCGCATCCCTGCAAGATGGGCTGGAGCGCTTGAGCGCCGCGCCGACCGGTTACGATCTGGTGCTGACCGACCTGCGCCTGCCGGATGGCAACGGCCTGGACCTGTTGACCCATGTCCGCGAGCGCGGTCTACCGCTGGCGGTCGTTATTCTGACCGGTTCCGGCGACCAGGAGTCGGTGATCGCTGCCCTTAAGGCCGGCGCGGACGATTATCTGGTCAAGACCGGCGACTATTTGGAGCGATTGCCAAAGACCCTGGCCGCCGCCCTGATACGTTTCCGCAACGAGGTCGCCCGCCGGACCCGGCCACTGCGGGTGCTGTATGCCGAGCACAATGCATTCGACCTCGATCTTACGCGGCGTCATCTGGCGCAGTATGCGGCTTTCATTCGACTGGATACGGCGCACAACACCGACGAGGTGCTGGCGTGCCTGCCGGACACGGGCGCCGAAGCACCGCCGTATGACGTGCTGTTGCTCGATTATCATTTGCCGGGCTCCGACGCGCTGGAGGCGGTGAAGAGGCTGCGGCAGGAACGGGGTTTGGATCTGCCGGTGGTGCTGGTCACCGGCCAGGGGAGCGAGGAAGCCGCCGCGCAGGCCCTGCGGCTGGGCGTGGCGGATTATCTGGTCAAGCGGCCGGGCTATTTGTTCGAGCTGCCGGCCACGCTGGAGAAGGCGCACCATCGGGCGGAGCTGCTGCGCGAGCAAGCCGCCCTGCGCGACAGCAATCGCCGTTACGACGAATTGACCGCCCGCATTGCGGTTGGCGTCTACCGCTTCCGCATGGTGGGGGACGGAGAAGCCCGATTCGATTATGTGAGCGCGCGCTGGTGCGCCATGAACGATCTCAAGCGGGACCAGGTGCTCGCGGACGCCCGCTTGGCGTTCGAGTTGGTCCATCCGGAGGAGCGGGAGGGGTTCCGACGCCTCAACGAACGGGTTCGATCGACGCTCGAAACGTTTGCCTGGGAGGGGCGCTTTCTGATTCGCGGCGAGACGCGCTGGATGCGCGTGGAATCCTCGCCCACCCGGCAGGAAAACGGCGACATTGTGTGGGACGGCGTGCAAGCCGACATGACCGAACGCCGGCTGGCGGAGGAGAAGTTGCGGCAGGCCGTCGCCGTCATCGCCAGCACCCGCGACGGCATGATCGTCACCGATCTCAAGCCGCGCATTGTCACGGTCAATCCGGCGTATACCGAGATCACCGGTTATACCGAGGCCGAGGTGCTGGGCAAGAACCCGCGGCTCCTGCAATCCGGCCGGCACGACCGAACGTTCTACCAGGCGATGTGGGCCAGCATCCTGGAAACCGGCCACTGGCAGGGCGAGTTGTGGAACCGGCGCAAAAGCGGCGAGCTATACCCGCAATGGCTCACCATCAGCACCGTGCGCGACGAACGCGGCGAGGCGACTCACTACGTCGGCGTATTGACCGATATCAGCCAGATCAAGCGCGCCGAGGAACAATTGGAGCATCTGGCCCACCACGACCCGCTGACCGATCTGCCCAACCGGCGGTTGGCGCAGTCGCGGTTGGCGCACGCGGTGGAACAGGCCCAGCGGCACGAGCGGCGGGTCGGCGTGCTGCTGCTCGACCTGGATCGCTTCAAGACCGTCAACGACAGCTTGGGCCATCCGGCCGGCGATGCCCTGTTGCGCGCTATCGCTTTGCGGTTGCGGAAGCGGCTGCGGGAAGAGGATACCCTGGCCCGGTTGGGCGGCGACGAGTTCCTGGTGGTGTTGGAGCATCTGCCCCGTCCGGAAGAGGCCGCTTCGGTGGCCCAAAACCTGCTCGATCTGCTGACCCAACCCTTTATGCTGCCGGACGGATCGGAAGTGTATGTCAACGCCAGTATTGGCGTCAGTCTCTACCCGGACGACGGCGGCAGCGCCGCCGATTTGATCCAGCATGCCGACGCCGCCGTTTATCAGGCCAAGGAACAGGGGCGCAATACCTATCGTTTTTACACCGAGGCGCTGACCCGGATCGCGCACGAGCGGTTGGACCTGGAGCGGCGAATGCGAGGGGCGCTGGAGCGGGGCGAGTTCCTGCTGCACTACCAGCCGCAGCTATCGGTGACCGAAGGGCGGATCGTCGGAGTGGAGGCGCTGGTGCGCTGGCAACCCCCAGGTCAGGCGCTGGTGTCGCCGGCGCGCTTCATCCCGCTGGCGGAGGAGACCGGGCTGATCGTGCCTTTGGGCGAATGGGTATTGCGAACCGCTTGCGCCCAGGCGCAGGCATGGCGGGCGGCCGGCTGGCCGTCCTTGCTGATGGCGGTCAATCTCTCCGCCCGCCAGATCCGGCAGCCGGACTTGGTCGGACGGGTGCGGGCCGCTCTGGCCGATAGCGGCTTGCCGGCCGAATGTCTGGAGTTGGAGATCACCGAAAGCGGTTTGATGGAGCAGGGCGAGCAGGCCGAGACCATTTTACGAGCCTTGAAGGAGACCGGAGCGCGGCTGGCCATCGACGATTTCGGCACCGGCTATTCTTCGCTGGCCTACCTCAAGCGCTTTCCCATCGACCAGCTCAAGATCGACCAGAGCTTCGTGCGCGACATCCCGCACGATCCCAACGACATGGAAATCGCCGCCGCCATCATTGCCCTGGCCCACACCCTGCGGCTGGAGGTGCTGGCGGAAGGGGTGGAAACGACCGAGCAGTTGGCTTTCCTGCGCGAGCACGGCTGTAACCTGTGCCAAGGTTATCTGTTTAGTCGCCCCGTCCCGCCGGAGGATCTGGCGCTGTTGCTGGCCGCCCCGCCGGCGGTGAAGTAGCTGGAACGGCGTGCTTGTTCAGCGCCGGCGCGGAGGCGTCAAATCTCCAGGGAGCCGCAGCGGCCCCACTTCGCCGGTTCCCAAGGGGTGTTCGGGTTGGCGAAAAGATAGCGAAAATTGCCTTTGTGGGAAAAACCCAGGCCAAATTTTTTGTTCTTACCCTGTTCCAGCTTGACCGTGGTCGGCGCTTTGATGTGTTTGTCGACGTTGCCGCCCTCGCCCCATTCGACGATGGTCCAGGTGACGCGATCCGTGCCGAGAACCGTAATCCCTTCCACCAGGGCGATGTGTTTGTAAGGGTTGTCGGGAGTGACGGTGATCAGCACGTCGCCGTCGCAAATCTCGGCGAGGGACTGCCGGGGTTCGAGCGGCACGTAGGGCGTCGTCGCCAATTCGGCCTGACCCCAACCCGTCTCAAGCTGTCTCTTCGTGCTCCACGACAGCAGCTTGCCGGGTTCGCCCGAGCCCCACACCTCGATGGATATCCCCGGCGAAACGCCGTGGTAGTTGCCGACCAGCCCGTTGCAATCCAGGCCTAGAAACTGTTTGGCGTACTGATCGATGCTCGAAAAAGCCTTGCCCTTGCCGATGCGCCCGCACCGCCACGCCAGGCGAATCGTATCGGCGATTTCGCTGGGCGAGCCTTTGCCCCGGTAGGAACGGTTGATGCCCACTTTATAAAAGGGTTTCGTGGAGTCGATGACATCGTCTTGGGGAAAGCGGAAGGTCGAATGCAAATGCTTGGCCCCGAGGATTTTGATCACGGCGGAGATGAGGCTGTTTCGCTCGGTTTCGCACTCGGTGCGAGTCCCGTTCTGGTAGCGCGTGATGTTGACCGATGCGAACAGCTTTTGTGGCGGGTCGTTGATCAGCAGGCTGTGATAGTTCAGCACGTATTGGCTGGGGCTGATTTTGCTCGACCGCGCTGGCGGTTTGGGGCGGCTGATGGTGTGCTGAGTTTGGGTTGCGACGGTGCGTGGTAACATACAAAGCCCCCTGAAAAAAAGATGGGTCGATTGTCCGCAGCGAAATCGATCCGCGTCCGATCGCATGGCAAAGGCTGGGCGGAGAGCGAGCCCCGGACACAGGCGGTTATCGGGTTCGAGCCAGCACGCGACAGAGTTTGTTTTACGATGTCGTGAGCGGCAAGCCCGCGGAGGCGGATGTCCTAATATAGCTTAATATAGCTTAGCAATTTGCTCGGAAATAGCCATTCGGCGCGATCGGTTTGGCGGGAAAGGATCGAGCGTTTGGGGATTGATCCATACCGATGGATATGGAGGCCCTTGAGGGTATCGCCGGAACCCGGTTTCCCGGATTCCGGCCTTCTCACGCAATCACGCCAGATACACCCGCTCCAACGCCCCGCGCGAGACGTTGCCCTTGCCGTCCTCGGCCTCGATGTAATAGCGCACGTCGCCGGCGCCGACCGGCAACTTGGCGGTGTAGTAGTTGGCGACGACCACCGCGCCGGTTTGCGACGGATACGGGCCGTTGTCGGTCATCGCCAGGCGGGTTTCGCCCGTGGCGGCGCGCAGCACCAGCGTCACCCGCTTCAGGCCGGCGATGTCGTACACGAAGGTATGCACCGTACCCTCGCGCGGCGCGTCCAGCAGGCAACCCTGACCCCAGCGTTTGCCGCCCGGATTTTCCGGCGTGACCCACGGCGCGAAGATGGTGGGACCGGTCCGGTCCTTGCTCGCCGACAAGAGCGTATCGACTTCGCTCTTGACCATGGCGTAACCGGCGTTGGCGGCATTGGTGACCTGTTGGTCCCAGATGTGTTGCCCGGTCCAATACCAGTAGCAACTGGTTTCGGCGGTCAGCATCAGCCGGCTGATGTCGTCCAGCCACGGCTTGCCGGGAACGGCGTCCTCCAGCGCGTGGACCACGTTCTGGAACGCGGTCAGCACCGCCCAGGAATTGAGATCGGGTGAGTAAGGCTGATCGTAGCGGCTGAACCACTTCATGAACTGCGGATCGCCGTTGTCCGCGCCGCTCCACGAACCCGGTTCGATGTGCGCCGCCCGCGCGGGATCGGGCGGGAAGCGGTCCAGATAGTCGTGGACCGTGGTCAACTCGAAACGCGGATCGCCCTGTAGCCACCGCACCATTTCTCCGGTGTTGTGGTGGTAATAGCTGTCGGCGCCGCCGCCGTGGTTGTCGCCGTCGGAATGCAGCAGGAAGAACGGCGGATGCTTCGGGTCGAACGATCCGGTCTCCACGATCTGGTTGTAGACCTGCCCCAGCACGTCGGGATATTGCAGCGCCCCGAAGCCGCCGCGGGCGTCCTCGTTGCCGATGTAACGCTCGGCCGGCACCGCGATGATCTTATGGATCTCGCCGTCCGGGTCTTCGTAGTGCACGTATTCCGGCTTGAGCAGGCTCGGGGAAATTTTCGATCCCGCCCAGATGTTCCGCAGTTGCAGCCAGTCGTTCACCGGCGGATTGACCTGTTCGGCGGGGTTGGGCGGCAACATACCCTCGTTGATCCCGGCGTAGGGATAGTCTTGGCAGGCCCGGAAGCGGTGGATGGAGTCGTAAATCACCGCCCGGATGCCGGCCTGGTTCAACGCCGGAATCATGCGGATGTGAAAAGCGGTCTCCGGCGGGAACATCACGCTGGACGCCTCGATGCCGAACGCGGAACGGATGATGTTGCGGTGCCATTCCACCTGCTTGACGATGTTGCGGGCCGGGGTTAGCGCCATCAGCGGATGAAAGAAGCCGAAGGCCACGAAATCCACTCGGGGGTGGCCCAGTTCGGTCTTTTCCTGGGCGACGGCGCGCAATTCGTGGTTCCAGCCGCCGAAGCGCCCGCCGCACAGGCCGTCGGCGGCGCAGCGGTCCAATTGCTCGATCAGCGAGCCGCTCCAACTGGTGGACAGCCCGGCGTGAGGAAGCCCGCCGCCGACGTACTGGCGCGCGGCGTTCGGAATGAAATGGGTGTAGGGGCCGCCGCGCGCCCCGAAGATCGAGTCCTTTTCGCCGTCCCAGTACATCCGGTCGGTGGCGTTGTAGTAGGGTTGGTGCATGTGCTTGTGGATGCCGAAGTACAGCTTGACCGGCGCATCGCCCGGTCCGGTCGCCACCCGGACGGTCGGTTGGGCCTTGGCGTTCGGCGCGATCCGCAACGGGCGAAACTCCTTGATCCAATCGCCGCCGCCGGCCTGGCGGATGTCGGCCTTGCGGCAGCCCTCCGCCTGCACGGTGATGGTGTTGGGCCAGAGCCATCCGGCGGCGATGCTGGCGGCATAGCGGTAGTCGCCTTCGAGGGCCGTTTCCTCCAGCGCCTCGCCCGCGATCAGGCGTTGTCCCTCGGGCGTATGCAGGATGATCTGCGGGAAGGGGACCGGACCATCGGCGACGAAGGCGATGGAAAACGCCGGGTTTTTGCCGGTTTCGTCGCATTGCAGCGAGTCGGGCAGTTCGATGCGCAGGATACGAGTGAAGACCTCGGTCATTGCTTAACCTCGTGTGGGTTCTACAGGGATGGAGTGAGTGTAGACCGCCGGACGCGACTTGCCGCCAATACCCCGAAACGGCCGGTCCGCCGCGCAAACCGCTTTGAGCGGCCGGTGGCGTCCTTTACACTGGATGAATCCGACTAGAATAATAAGCAGTTGATTGTTCTTATTTTTATCAACAATTGCAGCGAGGGGCGCGGCGAGTATGTCGAAGATCATGAAATTCACCAAGATTGTAGCGACGCTGGGACCGAATTCCCGCGATCCGGAAACGGTCGAGCAGTTGCTGCGGGAAGGCGCGGACGTGATCCGGCTGAATTTTTCGCACGGTTCCTTGGAGGATCACGAAATGGCCGTGCGGCGGGTGCGGGACGCGGCGCGCAAACTGAACCGGCACGTCGCCATCTTTCAGGATCTGCAAGGCCCCAAGATCCGCTTGGGCCAACTGGAAGGGGAGTTCCTCGAAGTAGGCGCCGGCGAGACCCTGGTGCTCAGCACCGACGATCTGATCGGCGGCGTGCACGATGGAATCAAGAAAGTGGCCATCGACCATCGCGATTTGCACGAGGAGGTCAATCCCAACGACCGGATTTTGATCGACGATGGTTTGTTCGAGTTCGTGGTCGAGCGAATTGAGGGGCGCGAGATTTTCACCCGCGTGGTCAATGGCGGCCGGCTGAAACCGCGCAAGGGCGTCAACCTGCCCAATATCAAGCTGAGGATTTCGGCGATCACCGAAAAGGATCGGCGCGATTTGCAGTTCGCCTACGACCACGGCCTGGATTACGTGGCGCTGTCCTTCGTGCGCGAGGCCGCCGATGTCAAGGAACTGATCGAACTGATGCTGACCGTGCATGGCCGCAAGCTGCCGATCATCGCCAAGATCGAGAAGCCGGAGGCGCTTCGGCACATCGACGGCATCATCGCGGTGGCCGACGCGATCATGGTGGCGCGCGGCGATCTGGGGGTGGAAACCTCGCCGCAGGACGTGCCGATCATGCAGAAAACCCTGATCCACAAGTGCAACCTGGCCGGCAAGCCGGTGATTACCGCCACCCAGATGCTGGAATCGATGATCGGCAATCCACGCCCGACCCGGGCCGAGGCCAACGACGTGGCCAACGCCATTCTCGATGGGACCGACGCGGTGATGCTGTCGGCGGAAACCGCCGCTGGCCAGTATCCGGTCGAGGCAGTGCGGATGATGAAGGACATCGCGCTGACCGTCGAGACCAGCGAGGTGTTCAAGACGCTGGTGCGAAAGAACGTGGTGACGCAAGAGGCGCTACTGGCCAAGGCCTGTCTGCGGGTCGAGGACGCCGTCCATTTCGCCACCATCGATCTGGCCGACAAGGTGTGCGCCCGCTATCTGGTGGGGTTCACCAACAGCGGGGCGAGCGTGCTGGGTCTGGCCAAGTTCCGGCCGCTGATGCCGCTGATCGCTTTCAGCCAAAAACCGACGACTCTGCGCAAGCTGGCGCTGGTGTGGGGGGTGGAGCCACTGCAACTGGGCGTCGTCCAGTCGGTGGATGAGCTGCTGAGTTCCGCGACGGAATTCCTGCTCAATAAGGGCATGGCGCGGGAAGGTGAGACGGTGGTGTTCACCGCCGGCGTGCCGGTCGGCGTGTCCGGCGGCACCAATATGATCAAGGTGGTGAAGGTGGAGCGGGCGGACTGAGCGCTCCTATGGCGACTCCTTAGAATTGTGTGACCGATATGGCAATCCTCTTTGAGCTGTGGATTGATCGGTGATAACGGACGCCCTCACCCCCGACCCCTCTCCCACGGGGAGAGGGGAGCGCGTCAGCGCGGGGTGAGGGTGTGGCGAGCGGCAACCACTTTTTAATTCCAAAAAATCATGATCTTGTAGATATGTATAACGGACAGATCCCAAGGAGGAGGGCGATCTGCAGAGTGAAAGTTTTTTCAACGATTTAAATTCCAATACATTTTTGAAGTAAATAACGGTGCTTTCCAGCTTCCATGAACAAGTATTTCCGTGAATTGATATGGCGGTAAAATTACTCTAACCTATTAATGTTGTTTGAAAATTATCAAGAATAAATTAGATGTCGTTCAGTTTGGCGTTTTTCCCCGTGACGGATCATGGAGTGTTGACCGCTTATGCTTCATTATCTTTCGTCAGATCGGTGGTTTGGAACTTTTTTGAGGTATTTTGCGGGTTGCCAAATAAATTGCCGGCGATCCACGGACCGATCGGGATCTTAAATTCAAGGCGTTAATCGGTGCAGTTGGGGATTCGATGAGTTTTCAGCCCACCTCCCTGGATGATTCTGCCGAAGCTAATGAAAGCGGTGGACGTTTGCGTCGCCAGCAATCCCTACAAATCGCCGGCTATACAGTTCATTACAAGATTGGCAGTGGCGGCATGGCGACGGTATACCATGCCAGTCAACGGTCGCTCGGTCGTGATGTCGCGATCAAGGTGTTGAGATGGGAATCCGACGACGACGATCAATTTGTGCAGCGTTTTAAAAAGGAAGGTCGGATTCTCGCACAATTACTGCATACCAATATCGTGACCATTTACGATGTTGGCATTTCCGAAGACAAGAAGCTTTTTATATCCATCGAGTACCTGACCGGTGGCACATTGGCGGATCGAATTAATCTCGGCCTATCATTCGATTCCGCTATTCAAATCGCCAGGGCAATAGCGAGCGCTTTGGGATACGCCCATGAGCGGGGCATCGTTCACCGGGACGTCAAGCCTTCCAATATTATGTTTCGCCATGACGGTACTCCCGTATTAACCGATTTTGGAGTTGCCCGGGTTCTTGAGTCCAAGACCGCGTATACCATGGAGGGACTGACCGTCGGCAGTCCGGGATACATGAGCCCCGAACAGGCCATGGGCGAGAGTGCTACGAGCCAGTCCGATCTTTACAGTCTTGGCGTCGTGATTTATGAGATGCTTGCGGGACAGCGACTATATCAGGCGGAAAATCCTATTTCCGTCGCGATGAAACATGTGAATGACCCCATTCCAAAGCTACCTAGGCAATATGCTTACCTCCAACCGGTTTTAAACAAACTGCTTGCTAAAAAAAGGGCGGATCGATATAGGAACACGCATGAATTTCTCGAAGCGCTTGATGCGATCGTGCCCAGCGATACGGGGACACAGCCGAAAGCGCCTGGAGACTTCGGAAATCTGGGTTTTCTGGAATTTACGACTGGCAAGTTTCGCGGTTTGCTCAGGAATCGAAAATCGAGGTTGCCCGTCGTTATCGCTGTCGTCGGTGTCATTGTTCTACTGGTTATGGTTTTTTATATTTTATCGCGAAAATTCGCCGAGCAACCGGAAGTCGAGCCAACGATTAAGCCGATCGATTCCCGCGAGCCGGCGCAACGCATTCAACAAGTCGCGACTTTGTTGAAACTGGCCGATGCGCAACGGAGAATTGGGTTGTTGGCGGGCGATTCCAAAGAGGATAACGCGGAAGCGACTTATCGGCAGGTGTTGGCGTTGGAGCCGGAGAATGCGCAGGCCTTGGCCGCGCTGGAAGCGATTGCTGGCGAATATGCGCGGCGGGCGCGGCAACAACTGAGTGCGGACGCTTTGCCGGAGAGCTTGAGGCAGATTGAGTTGGGTTTGGCGTTGTCCCCGCAACATCGGGAGTTGTTGCGCTTGCGTCAGGAGGTGGCGGAGCAAATGGCCGCGATCCGACTCCAGAAAGCCCGAGAAGAAGAACAACGGCGATCCCGGTTGCAAGCCGAACAATTCCTCGAACAGGCGCGGATCAGTGTCCAGGAAGGCTTGTTGGAAGTAGCTCTGGCGCATGTCGAGCAGGGTTTGCTGGCGGTGCCCGATCACCCCGATTTGTTGGCCTTGCGTGAGCAGGTCGGGGCGCGGTTGGCCGAGCAGCAGCGCCAAGCGGAAGCGGAACAGCAGCGGCGCGAGGAGGAGGCGCGGTGGCAGGCGGAAGAGGCCGAGCGGCGCAAGGCCGAGAAAATTCGCGTACAGGCGGCGGCCGAGCGGCGGCGGCAGGAAGCCGAGCGTTATTTGACGCAGGCGGTGGAGGCCCAGCGCAAGGGCGATTATGCGGCCAGCGGGTCGTTGATCGAGAAGGGCTTGGAGGCGGTTCCCGATCACGAGGCGTTATTGCGGTTGCGGGAGGCCGTGCGCGTTCAGCTTGCGGCGGAACAGCAGCGGCGGGCGGAACAGGCGAAGCGCGAGCAGGATATCAGAGCGTTGTTGCAACAGGCCGAAGCGCATTGGCAGGCGAAGCGACTGACCGCGCCGGCGGGAAACAATGCGGAAGCGGCGTATCGGCAGGTGCTCAAGCTGGATGAGGGCAATACCGAAGCCCGGGCGGGATTGGAGCGGATTGCTGGAGACTATCTGCAACAGGCGCGACAGCGACAATCGGCGGGGGCATTGCAAGAGAGTTTGGGATTGATCGATCAGGGTTTGGCGGTGGCGCCGGATCAGAAGGAGTTGTTGCGGTTGCGTCAGGAAGTGGAGCGCGGGATCGCCGAGGCGAGAGCCCAGCGGGAACGGGAAGCCGCGCGGCGGTTGCAGGCCGAGCAATTGTTGGCGCAGGCCCGGAGCCAGTTTAAGGAAAGCGCCTTGGAAGCCAGCTTGGCCCTAATCGAACAGGGGTTGCTGGCGGTGCCCGATCACCCCGATTTGTTGGCCTTGCGCGAGCAGGTCAGGGCGCAGATGGCCGAGCAGGCGCGGCGGCAGGTTGAGGCAGCGCAACGTCAGCGGGAGGAAGAGGCACGGCGGCAGGCGGCGGAAGCGGAACGGCGAAAAGCGGAGGAACAGGCGCGGCAACAAGCCGAGGCGGAACGGCGCCAGCGGGAGGAGGAGGCGCGGCGGCAGGCGGCGGAAGCGGAACGGCGGAAGACCGAGCAGGCGCGGCAACAGGCCGAGGCGGTTCAGCGCCGGCGGGAAGCCGATCAATATCTAGCCCAGGCGGTCGAGTTGCGGCGCAAGGGCGATCGGGCCGCTGCCATGCAAGCGATCGAAAAAGGCTTGGCACAGGTGCCGGATCACGAAGGCTTGACGCGCTTGCGTCAGGACGTGAGCGCCGAAATCGCCGCGCAACAGCGCCAGCAGGCCGAACGGGAGCAGCGCGAACGGGAGATCGCCAGTCTGCTGGAACAGGCGGACGCGCATGTGCAGGCATGGCGGTTAACGACGCCGGCGGGAAACAACGCGCACGAGACTTATCGGCAGGTGCTCAAGCTGGATGCGGGCAATGCCCAGGCCCAGGCGGGATTGCAGCGGATTGCCGAAAGCTATCTACAACTGGCGCAACAGCGGCGAGCGACCGGGGCGTTGCAGGATAGCCTGACGTTTATTGATAAAGGCTTGGAGGTGGTTCCGGAGCACGCCGAGCTGTTGCGTCTGCGGGAAGAGGTGCGCGCCGAAGAATCGGTGGCGCAACGGCGGCAAGAACAGCAGCGCCAGGAACAGCAAAAACAGGACCAGCAGCGGCGTTTGGACCAGCAGCGCCAAGAAGAAGCACAACGTCTGGAGCAGCAACGGAAGCTGGAGCAGGAGCAGCGGGAGCAACGGCGTTTAGAGCAACAACAGCGGCAGGAGCGGCAGCGCCAACTGGAGCAACAGCGGCAGGAGCAGCAGCGTTTGGACCGGCAGCGGCGTTTGGAGCAGCAACAGGAGCGGCAACGGCTTCTGGAACAGCGGCGACAGGAACAGCAGCGGCAGGAGCAGCAACGCAAACTGGAACAACAGCGGAAAGAGCCGCCGCGCCCAGAACCACCACGTAGGGAAGCGTCGCCGGAACCCAAACCGCAACCGCCATCCGAACCGGCCAGGCCGCGGATATTTGGGACATTTTAGGGATGCCGAATTTTTGCATTGGGCAAACCGGAAATATATGGAGCGCCCATGATGTGGTAAAACCAGTCCATTCTAAACCAATCAACAAAGCCAAACGAAGGGGAGTAAGAAGAATGAAAACCATCCTGATAAGTTCAGCCGTCGTCTTGAGCATGGCATCGCTGGCGGTTTCGGCGGAAGAAATGAGTTCGAGTTTTTCGTGGGGAAATGTGACTTTTCAGCCGAGGGCGTATGTCGGGTATGCGGATTATAATCTTAAAGGAGGGTCTGGTACGTTCACCGAGGGCAATTCTCCACCTCAATCGGGTAAGCCCAAGCTTGATTTTTTTGATCATGACAAAATTTCATTTTCCGGTTTAATTTGGGGCATTGGAGGAACTGCCGCGTCCGGGCGGTTTTTTGGCGATATTTATTATCAGGCTACCCCGAACGAAACCGCTTACTCAGGAACCCAAAGTCAAATCACGGAAGGTGGCTTTACTGTCAATCGTTCTTTGGGAGATGTTGAAGCGAAACATGACGATTGGGCTTTATCCTTGGGATATTTGATCACGGATCAATGGTCGGTGTTTGCCGGTTATAAAGCGGGTAAGACTGACTGGGATCAATCCATGTTGTACTATGTCGAAGCTCCAAATTTGCGGTTCAATGTTACTTTGGATGGAGAGTTTACGCAAGATGGTCCTTTTTTGGGAACTTCCTATTCGTTTCCAATAGGTCCCGGCACGCTAACCCTGAAGGCAGCTTATGCATATTTAGATGGAATCTTTAAACGGAATGTTAATGCAGTGATTTCTGGATCGCCGGAGGGAGCTTCATTCGTAACGAGTAACTATAAATTGGATGGAAATTCCAATGCCTATTCACTTGGTATATCGTGGACGCAAGCCTTGGCGGATAATTTAGGATTCTCGATTGGAGCTAATTACCACAGCTATGATTTTAATTTATCCGGAAGCTCTACTGGAACTGTGGTTGGTGTGCCGGGATTATCCCCCCAGACCATTCAGAAAGTTAGCCTTACCGAAGAATTATTCACCATTACGGCTTCCCTGGTGTATCACTTCTAGCGATAAACCACCTCAAACCCATCCCAGCTGGTAGGTTTCGTCATAGGAGGATAGCTGCCGCGACAATCCACATCTGCCAAGTTATATATGTCTTTGAGAAAGTTAGATAGAGTTATAGCTGAGGGGAGTACGCAATATGAAAACCATCCTGATGAATTCAGCCGTCGTTTTGAGCATGGTGTCGCTGGCGGTTTCGGCGGAAGAAACGAGCACCAGTTTTTCCTGGGGGAACGTGACGTTTCAGCCGAGGGCGTATGCAGGGTATGCTAATTATTCACTCGACTCAGATATCTTTACCTTTATTCGAGATAGCGATCATGCAATGGCACAAGGCCCTTTGAATTTTGATGCTCTTGAGACACTCCACAAAATTGATATTAATGGATTCTTGTGGGGACTTGGCGGAACAGTGGCTTCCGGGCGATTTTTTGGCGATATCTACTACCAGTCTACACTCAACGAAACTGTCCAATCTGGTACTGGATTGAATTTAGAGGAATATACATTTAATATAGGAGGTGTTAAAGCACAGCACTCAGATTGGGCTGTATCCTTGGGTTATATGATTACCGATCAGTGGTCGGTATTCGCTGGTTATAAGTCCGGCAGCACGGAATCGGACCAATCCTATCAGGGGTATACAAATTCGCCGAATAGACAATTGATTGAAAACGGCAGTTTGGATACCAAATTTGACCAAGATGGCCCATTCTTGGGAACTTCCTATTCTTTTCCGATAGGTTCTGGCGCGCTCACAATTAAAGCGGCCTATGCTTATCTGAATGGCGATTTTGAGTGGAATAATCAAGTACTCGATTATCCACCACTCAATCCGTTGATTATAACGCAACAATACAAGCTGGATGGTAACTCCAATGCCTTTTCGCTTGGCATATCTTGGACACAATCTTTGATGGACAATCTAGGATATTCTCTTGGGGCCAATTATCACAGGTATGACTTTGATATGTCCGGGACAAGTACTGGATCGGTACAAAATGTACCAGATCCAAGTTATGCTGGTACAATCACCAACGGCTCCCTTACTGAGGAGTTATTCACTATCACTGCTTCCATATTTTATCGGTTCTAGTGGTAGGTCGCCTCAATAATCTGAATGAATATGGCAGGTATTTCTATCGGAGAAAATTCATGGCTCGCAGGTACTGGATAATCCTGAGTGGAATGGCCTTGGCGTTCGGCATTCAGAGCGCCGGTGCTGGGGGAGCGTGGCTGGTGATTACCTCCGAGCCGCCGGGGGCCACGATTGTGGTGGACAGCAGCTATCGCGGCGTGACACCCCAGCGTCCGGGTGATGCCCTGCGCATCCAGGTTGCCGAGGGAACTCGGAAAATCAATGCTCATGTGCAGATCGATGGAAAAGACTACGCGACGGAGCAAACCGTGAAAGTGCGTGGGACGGGGGAAACCGCCATCAAGCTCCAGTTGCGTGCCGAACCGGTCCCGGCTCCAGTCGTTCCGGTAGCGCCCACATCCTATACCGGCAAGCCGTGGTATGAGTGGAGCTTTCCGCCCGGCAGCGTGGAAGTGCCGGGGCGGAATTTCTAGATCACATTCAATCTCAAGACCTGGTGGCCAAAGGCCGCCAAAATCCCAGAGCAACAAAGTGATCGTTTCAGGAAACCTGTGGGGTCAGCACATCCAAACTAGGTACCCGCGCGAACTCAGCGGCATTGGTGGTGAGCACCACGCAATCATGAAAAAGCGCGGTGGCCGCGATGATCAGGTCGTGCGCCCCGATCATCTGGCCTTGCTGGCTCAGGGTGGCAAAGAGACCTGCGTGGACGCGCGCCGTTTCCGTTGTGAAGTCCAGCACCGGCAACTGCGCCAGAATCGCCTCGACGAAGGCCGAGCGGCGGGCGCGGCGGGCGTTGCTGTCGGCGCGATGCACGCCGACCAGCAACTCCGATACAGTGATCGCGCTGATGAAAGCGTCGCCATGGCTGGCCCAAGGCGAAAAATCCAGCGCTCCATGGCGTTCGGCGTGAATGAGAATGCAGGTATCCAGGACTAGGCCCATGGATCGTGCTCGGGTAACGCGGCCTTGCGGATAGCGTCAAGATCTTGGGCAAAGGACTCGGCGTCTTCGTTCAAACGGGGTAATGCGGCGAACAGGCGGTTAAGATCGCGCACCGCGACCCGGCGAGGGGCGGCAACCGGGCACAGTCTGGCAATTGCTTTATTGCCACGCTCCAATTCGAAACTGGCGCCTTGATAAAATACCCTGTTGAGCAGATCGGAAAATTGCCGTGCCGCCTGAGTGACGTTGATTTTTTCCATGGACGCGTCGCCTCCTCATGATGACCGATTATCCGATTATTAGATAATCATGGATACAACGCAATACGTGATCCGCATTCAACAAATCCTCGGCAACTGCTCCCCGCTCAACCAATCCACCAGCCGGCACCCACCCAACACCGTCTCCATTTCCACGAAGCCATGCGGGTCCGCCACCACCTGGCCGATGAGAGCCGCTTCCCGTCCCAGCGGATGGGCGCGCATCGCCGCCAGCAAGGTTTCGGCCACCGCCGCCGGACAGATCGCCAGCAGCTTGCCCTCGTTGGCGACGTACAACGGGTCCAGCCCGAGAAACTCGCACAGCGCCCGCACTGGCTCGCGCACCGGAATCGCCGCCTCGCGTAGCCGCATTCCGACGCCGGACTGGCGGGCGATTTCGTTCAGAGCGCTGCTCAAGCCGCCACGGGTGGGATCGCGCAGGCAATGAATATCCGGTACCGCCGCCACCATCGCCGCCACCAGGCCATGCAAGGCGGCGGTATCCGACTCGATCGGTGCATCGAAGCTCAGGTTTTCCCGTTGCGCCAGCACCGCCATGCCGTGCTCGCCCAGCGCGCCGCTGAGCAGCACCGCATCGCCCGGCCGCGCCCGGCTGGCGGAGATGTCCACGCCCGCCGGAATCACGCCGACGCCGGTGGTGGTGATGAACACCCCGTCGCCCTTGCCGCGCTCCACCACCTTGGTATCACCGGTGACGATAGGCACCTCCGCCGCTCGCGCCGCCCGTGCCATCGACGCCACGATGCGTTGCAGATCGGCCAGCGGAAAACCTTCCTCCAGAATGAAACTGGCGGCGAGGTACAACGGTCGCGCGCCGGCCATCGCCACGTCGTTGAGCGTGCCGTGAACCGAAAGGCAACCGATGTCGCCGCCGGGGAAGAACAGCGGCGAGACCACATGGCTGTCGGTGGCCATCACCAGCCGGCCGACCGGAACGGTCAACCGGGCGCAGTCATCCTGGGCGCGCAGCCAGTCGTTGTCGAAGGCGGCCAGAAACAATTCCTCGATCAGTTGCGCCATGGCCCGGCCGCCGCCGCCGTGGCCGATTTCGACGCAACCCCGCGCAAGATCGAGCGTGCGGGCGTAGGTTTCTCGCCGGGCGCTCATGAAGCCACCGCCTGCCGGAATCGCCCGTAGTGATAGTGCGCCGCGCAAGCGCCCTCGGCCGAGACCATGCAGGAACCGAGTGGATGATCGGGGGTGCAGGCGGTGGCGAACACCTTGCACTCTTCCGGGCGTTTGACCCCGCGCAACACCTCGCCGCAGGCGCAGGCCTTGTGATCGCTGGCCTGAATCGCGGGCACGGCGAAGCGGCATTCGGCGTCCCAGTCGGCGAACGCCGGCCGGATCGCCAGGGCGCTGTTCGGCAGTTCGCCCAAGCCGCGCCACTCGAAGCTTGGACGGACCTCGAACACCTCGTCCATCAATGCCTGTGCCTTGCGGTTGCCGTCGGCGCCGACCGCGCGGGCATATTCGTTTTCCACCCGAACCTCGCCCGCGTTGATCTGGCGCACCAGCATCAGAATCGATTGCAACACGTCCAACGGTTCGAAGCCGGCGATGACCAGCGGTCGATGGTATTCGGCGGCGACGAACTCGTAGGCGCGCGTGCCGATGACGGTGCTGACGTGCGCGGGGCCGATAAAGCCATCAATCACGCCGGCGCCACAAGTCGCCGCTTCTTGAGGAGACGAAGAAAGATCGGTTGCCAGCAGCGCCCGCAGCGCCGGCGGGGTGAGGACGTGATTGCAATACACGCTGAAGTTGCCCAACTGCTCGCGCCGGGCTTGCCGGAGGACGACAGCGGTGGGCGGCGTGGTGGTCTCGAAGCCAATGGCGAAGAACACCACCGGCCGGTCGGGATGAGTGCGGGCGATCTCCAGCGCATCGCTAATCGAGTACACCATCCGCACGTCCGCGCCGCGCGCCTTGGCCTTGAGCAGGGTATCGCCCTGGGCGCCGGGCACGCGCAACAGATCGCCGTAGCTGCACAGCATCACCCGTTCGCGTTCCACCAGATCGATCGCCGCCTGTAACCGTCCGCTTGGCAGCACGCATACCGGACAGCCGGGGCCGTGAATCAGTCGCACTTCGGCCGGCAACAGGTCTTCGATGCCATAGCGGCCAATGGCGTGAGTATGGCCGCCGCAGAATTCCATCAGCGCATACCGCCGGTCCGGCTCGATCTCCCGCCGGATGCGGGCCGCCAGACCTTGCGCCAGTCGGCCGTCGCGAAATTCATCCAGGTATTTCATCGTTCGCCACCTCCGAGAATTCGGCGATCAGCCGCAGGGTTTCCGCCGCTTCCTCCGGGTCCAGGCGGTTGAGGGCATAGCCGACATGGACGATGACGTAATCGCCGACTTGCAAGTCGTCCACCAGTGCGGTGGAAATCGTCTTGTGCACGCCGCCCATGTCCACTACGGCGTGCTCGATGTCGACCAATTCGATGACTTGCGCGGGAATGGCGAGGCACATGCTGAACGATCCTCCAAAAGCACGACGGGTGTGGGATGCGGAGTAGGGAACACAATATTCCGATACCGGCGCCATCAACATACTTTGTTTCATCGGCTAAACTTGATCCGATCTTTGTCACCTGACTGAAGTGGCGCCAAATACGACCGCCTTGAGTTGTTTATGAATCGCCAGCCTCCAATTTGACCGGCGGTTGGTTGTTTGCTCTCATCATTTTTCCGGAGACACCATGTCATTTTCCGCCCAACTGCTCGCATTGCCTCAATGGTTGGCTGTCTTTCTATTGGTAGCGATTGCGGTATCTTTCTCGATAGTCGGGTTTCTTATAGTTCACCGCTTCATACCCGTTCAAGTTAGGCAGATTCATAATGATGTGGCGGGTTTCGTTTTTGCGACCTTGGGCGTCACTTATGGCGTACTATTGGCATTTGTCGTCATCGTCGTTTGGCAGCAGTATTATGATGCCGAGGAAAATGTCGCAAATGAAAGTAGCACTGCCTTGGTTTTATATAAAAATATCGTGGCCTATCCGGATGAAACAGCTTCAAACGCCATGCAGGATGGATTCTTAGGGTATATCCGTCAAGCCGTTGGTAAAAAGGATACCCTACGTGCCGACCAATCGTTCGAAGGTCAGGAGGCCGATATAAATCAGCTACTTAGTCTAATCGACAATATTGTTCCGGATAGCGAACACGAGCAGATTCTGTATACCCAGATTCTTCAAAACCTGAACGACTTGGTGAAGTATCGCAGTCTCCGTCATCAGGCCGCTCACGAGGAGTTGCCGAGTGCGATTTGGCTCGCACTCATCGTCGGAGCCGTTGTTACCATCGGCTTCACATTCCTGTTCGGGACCGAGAATGTCTGGGCGCATATCGTTATGATGTCCCTATTGGCGGCTTTAATTGCGGTCGTGATCTACGTGGTCATCGAGATGGATCATCCCGCAACAGGGGTTGTCAACATCGGTTTTCCAAATAGCTATTCAAGTATCCTCGAAATCGCGAAAGCTCCAAAATAAGGGTGCGCCGGTTGGCGCGGGCGAAAAGGCGGGCTCATTCCTTAAGCCCACCTTGAGCAGGCGCAGGATTAAATCCAGCTCACTTCATCATTGAGTTCGCTGGCTTCGATGGCGCTTTTTACATCCGTTTGAGCGCCAGTCACGGAAAGCTTGAAGGACGATCCGAAGGTCTGCTTGCTGAACACGATGTAACGCAGCGCCTCGCTACTGATGGAGTCCAGCTTAACCATATCGAATAGAATGCCGCCGACGTTCCGCGCTCGCGCCGCTTCGACCTGCTCTTCCAGATACCGGATGCCTCGTGGTCCGAGCGTGCCTTGCAAGACGATTTTGGCCATGCCGCCGGTCACTTCGACCAGATCGGCGGTAAAATTCGCCTCGCTTGGCGCAATACGGACGCGCACGGTGATTTCGCCGTGACCCTCGGGCAGTTTCACCGTCAAGGCGTCGGCGTCGAAGTCATCGTAGGCATGGCCATTGACCCACACCTCGCTGATACAAATGCTGCCCTTGGGCAGAATGTCCGGTTGCACCCGCAGCACATTGTCGGAAAACCCACCGGGTATGGGTTTGAAGTAGAAATCCATCGGTTCCTTGGTGATCAGCAGATTGGTATACACCGCCGATAGATAAGCCAGTTCGAAGGAATGATAGCCGGCCATCGAATGGCTGCCCTTGCCGCGTTCGGTGCCCAAGGCATAGGGTTGGCCATTGGCCAGGACGTTGAAGTACACCCCGCCGCTATCGGTATCCAGAAACCAGGCGTTGTAGAACGCAGCGGACTCGCGGGCGATGCGCAGATGCTCGGGCTCCTTGAGTACGCCATGCAAAATGAGATAGGCCAGGATGCCTTGCTCCTGCTGCCACCAGGCTTTGCGGTCGTGCCAGGCGAAGCGGTGGAATTTCTCGCCCGGAGCGAGGACACGTTCAACCACGTCATACCAGCCGCCGCGTTGCGGATCGCCGCCCGCCTTGGGCATCAATTCCGCGATTTTGGTTGCCAAGGCTACATAATCATCCTTGTTTTTCAGACTGTTCATGCGCATCAGATTCCAGGCGATCTTGAGATTATGGCCGACCACCGCCCGATTCTGCTGCCAACCCCAAGTCTGGTCCTTGGACCAATCATCGTGGAATTTTTCCTGCACGAAATCGCTTTCCTCATAATCGGGAAAACGCCGGGCGATGGTGTCGAACGTGTATTCCAGAAAATCCGCGTATTCCGGCGCCTCGGTCGCCAGCCACAAATTGATCAAGTAGGCGGGCGCGTGATCGCCGACGGAATTCCAGTTTTTTCGCGCCCGATTGTGTCCCAGAGTCTCGCTGTAAGGACTCAGGGTAATGGGATCGATGTGCGAGTAATAACCGCCTTTCTCGCTTTTATCCTTGTAAAAACGGTTGAATAAATTAATGGTGGATTTAATGTCGTCCATGATCAGCCGATCGCCAGTCGCCCGGTAAGTCTGAGTGGGGCCAGCCAAGGCGTAGATCTGCTCGTAACAGGGAAGGGCATGATAATCGTCGCCGAATTCGGAGGCGAAAATTTTTTGCTCGGTGCCGTCTTCGTTGAGATCGACGGCATGATACCAGTAGCAGATATCCTCGCTCTTATCCTTGAATCGGAAGTGGTCACGCAGATACTTGGTGCCTTTTTGCGCGGCCTCCAGATAACGTTCATCTCCGGTCAGCAGAAACGCCGAGGAAAAGCCATACACCAGCCGGGAAATAGTGTCGGTTTCCTGTCGGCCGCTGCGTAATTTCTCGCCGGTCAGCGCCAGATTGGTACGATACTGGGTATAATCGATGTCACCATCGCCGAATTCGGCGGTGAGATAAAAATCGGCCAATTGGCGAATCTGCTGAATCCACCAGTCCTGTTTTTCGAATAGATACTCGTTCTCGGTCCGGCCTAGAAAAACGATATGTTTGACATCGAAGCGATAATCACCGCCAGCACCGTCTGGATAAAAAATGCCGTAGGCGAACAGAAACCGGTCAGGCGTCAGCATTTCCCGCATGGTTCCGCTGGCGTCGTGGAATGCTTCGCCCAAATTCCGGACCAGCTCCGCATAACAATTGACGGCGATATGCACCGTGTATTCGCGGCCGTCCGAAGTTTTCAGGCCGAAACTGTCGCTGGCCTGGTCGTGGCTCGTGACATAGCCGGCGATCAAGTCTGAAAAGGTGAAATCGATATTGTTCATGGAGTGGGCTCTCTACCGTGGGTGACTACTCAGGTCAGTGGGTGAACACCAAGTGTGGAGGTTAAAGCGCTAGCCGGGTTTTTCGATTTCGGCCAGGAAGGTATCCACGAGGCGGTCAGTAACGGCTGGATGCTTGCCGGAAATCAAATTGCCATCGAGCACGATGTCGGCCGTCTGGTCGCCGTCGAAAACGACGTCGCCACCCGCGTTTTCCACATCACAGATAATGTTGTGGGCACAAGTCACCTTGCGGCCTTTGAGCAATGAAGAATCGGCGCAGAATAGCCACAGGCTGTGGCAAATGGTGCCGATCTTGAGATTCGGCGTGGCCACCGCTTTGCGTAAAAACACCACGGCTGGCGACATGTTGGGCTGCCCCTTGCGGGGGTTGGTCTCATAACGCAGGCGATCGGTGGCATAGGCGCCAATCAGAAGGATGCCTTTGAAATCGGCTGGTTGCACATCGTTCAGTTCGGTGCTGACGATGACATGCTCCTCCACATAACCCTCGTCGGGATTCGAACCGAACGTTAATTCGGAGTTACCCCACAAATGAGAGAGGTAAACAAGCTGATAACCCCGTTCGGGGAAGAAGGTGTTGAATTTGCGAAATTCGGTCTGATCGAAATGATCCTCGATCAATACGCCGATTTTCCCTTTGACGGGTTCACCGAGAATGCCCCGGACAGGATCTTTAGCCATAATAACCTTCCTCGACAATAGAGATGAAAGCAACTCCAATTCAGCCAAAATCTTTGGCCACAATATCTTCCATGCAGCGCTCCGCAATGGCGGCAATGGTCAAGGCAGGATTCGTGGCCGCGGTACACCCCGGTATGATCGCGGCATCGACGACGTAAAGTCCCCGATAGCCCTGTACCCGACCGTACATGTCGCACGCTTTACCTAATACGACCCCACCGCAGGGATGCGCCGTAACGCCGGCGCCGGCTTGGGTTTTGTCACGAGCAACGCTTTGGCTGCCCGGTTCCGGGAAGCCATTGATCGGGCAGAAGTAATGGCCGGTAAAATTAAGGCTGCCCTTGATCGGCATCTCATAGGGATTGTTGTTGTCCAACAAGGCGTAGGTGAGATTGACCGCATCCAGCATTTTTTGATTGCCCGGCGAATCCAAGTGGAAAGTCAAATGCGTTTGGTCGGTCTTGGGGTCATAATGAAAAGAGCCCAAATCGGCGGGCAAGGTCATGCCCAGGGTCGTCAATGTGCCTTCGGGCGCATCCCATTCCGGAAATACGATGATCGCCTGCGGCAGAATCGGATTGTCGTGATGCTCGATGATGATGGAGGCGGGGCCCCCCTGTCCTCCGTTGGTGCGCGTGGATACTTTGCGGGTGGCGAAGGTGTCGCCGTTGTTGCCCCAGAATTGACCCACATAATCGTTTAACGCCGGAAGCGTGCCGGTGGCCTTGGCCCGTACCAGCATCTTCGAAGTGCCCATGGAGCCGGCCGCCAGGAACAGCTTGGCGGTCACGAAAGTCTTGGTTTCCTGCACTTCGCCCTGCTCGTCGATGCGGTGGCAAGTCACTTGGTAACGGTTTTTACCCTCCTCGGCGATATCGATCACTCGATGCAGTGCGAGAATTTCGACATGGCCCGTTGCCTGGGCCAGGGACAGGTAATTATGGTCCAGGCTGCGTTTGACGCCGCTATTGATGCCGTACCAGATTTCCCCGGCGATAGCGGCCGGTTTTTTTTCGCCCCGCAGTTCTTGGCGAACCACATCCCAGTCCGAACCCAGATCGGCGCGGCGGACCTTCATGCCGGCTAAAGCCGCCTGTTCCGCCATGATCCGGGTCGACACATAATACTCGGACTCCAACACATCCCCTGGAATGGGCGAGGGCTGGATTACGCTGCGCACTCGGGGGTAATAAACGGTATCCATTTCATCGTAAGGGATTTCCAGCGGGAAAACTCGGTTCCAGTTGGCGCGGCTCGGTTGGTAAAGCACCGTGTTGTAAACCAGCGAACCGCCACCGACGCCCGCTGCGCACCATACGGTAATGCCATCCTCGATATGGCGCTCCAAAAGGCCGACATGTTTGTCGATCGGCTTGGGCTCGAACATAACCGTTTCATTGCTCAACCAAGCCGCCCGCCCATCCGGTTCCCGGTAAGTGCAAAACGTATCCTGTTGATCGGTGATCGGCCACCATTTGCCACGTTCCAGAAGCAGCGTTTTAATCCCTTTCTCCGCAAGCCGGTAAGCAGCAATGGATCCGCCAAATCCGCTACCGATCACAATCGCATCGTGTTCTTCAGCCATCGGCTATTCTCCTCGCTTTGGTGTTGTCTGGTCAGCGTGGGGCGGGACCGTACTCTTAATCTTCGTCGCGTTTCGGATTGGATAAAAGCATAGGTAATTCCGCCCACGCATTTCTAGGTCTTGATCAACTTCAGCAGCTCCGTACTGGCGAAGACATCGCGATAGAAGGTGAGTTGTTCGCTCTTGAAATGGCAACCACCGCGATGTCCGCGCCGTACCCAGCAAACGCTGCCCTTGGCAATCGTCTCATGGGTGGCGTCGTCCATGCAGGCCCACTCAAAATGCACGAACTCGCTGTGAAACATCGCGATCGGCCACGTCATGGTGACGCCCGGCTGAGCAATCAAGGCCCACCAGTGTTTTTCCCGTACTTTCTGCTGATTGACCCCGTAATAAGGGCCATCTTGGCAGAAATAAACAAGATCGTCCCGATACTCGGCGATCAAAATATCGCCGCGCCCTTGACGCAGTGCTTCACAGTGAGTTGGCCACCATGCCTTATTTTCTTTCTCGATTTGCTCGGCCGTGTAGCTGGCGTCTATCGTCGGCAGCGTCTCTTCCTTCATCGCCGCAAAACGTAATCCATCCTCGATTAATTGTGAGCGAAGTGGTTCTGGAATAGGGTCCGGTTTGGAATAATCCGCACTCAATTCCTCATAATAATTTCGTCTTGCCATATCCAGGCTTCCTCTATAGTGGTTGAATATTGATTTCTGCCGAAATGCAGAGCAGAAAAGATGACGATAGCTTACTTGGAAATCAACACCACGACGCTGCGTCCACTTACCGAATATCGGTCGGCGGCAATCTCGGATTCCTGACCCGGTGTCATGATGTCGTCCGGGGATTCCAAAGCGGTATCGATTACTCGATACCATTTACGCCCTGAAATGGGCGGGATGGCAAAACTCAGCGGCTCCCAATACATATTCATCATAACGTGAAGGTCTGCTTCGTTACCCATCCCACCGGAAGTAGCTGCCAGGGCGCGGGCATTGGGATCGTCCCAGTTTGGCTCGTTAAGTTCGCAACCATGCCAGGTGAGATCGGCAAATCCACGCTCGTTGACAGCCCCAGTGAAATAACGGGATCGGTGCGCCGTATCATGGCGCAGCCTAAAGGCGATCAGTTCTTTCCAAAACCGAAACAGACTCTTGTTCTTATCAACCAGACTCCAGTCGAACCAACTGATCTCATTGTCTTGGCAATAGGCGTTGTTGTTGCCTTTCTGGGTGCGTCGCACTTCGTCGCCCATGACCATCATCGGTACACCCTGGGACATCATCAACAGGGTAGCGAAATTTTTGATTTGTCGGTTGCGCAGCGCCTCGATGCCGGTATCGTCCGTATCGCCCTCCACGCCGCAATTCCAGCTCAAATTCTCGTTGATGCCGTCGTTATTGTGCTCGCCGTTTGCCCAGTTGTGCTTATCGTTATAAGCGACAAGGTCGTTGAGAGTAAAGCCATCGTGGGCGACCAGAAAATTAACGCTGTTGACCGGCAAATGGCCGCGCCATTGATATAAATCGGCGCTGCCCGACAGACGCGAGGCCACGGTGCCGATGATACCGGCATCGCCCTTGACGAAGCGGCGAATGTCGTCGCGGTAACGGCCGTTCCATTCACCCCAACGATAGCCGGGAAAATGGCCGATTTGATACAGCCCAGCAGCATCCCAAGCCTCGGCAATGACTTTAGCGTCAATCAAGTCCTCATCCAATTCAATCTGCCATAACACGGGTGGATACTGCATCGGTGCTCCATCCTCACCGCGCGACAACACCGAAGCCTCATCGAAACGAAAGCCGTCCACATGCATTTCCTTGACCCAGTACTTCAGACATTCGACGATGAATTTTTCCCCTATGGGATGATTGCAGTTGAAGGTGTTACCACAGCCGGTGTAATCGTAGTAGTAGCGTCGATCCAGTGGTGACAGGTAGTAATAATTACTGTTGTCGATGCCCTTGAAGGAAAAAACGGGCCCTTGATGGTTGCCCTCATCGGTGTGATTGAATACCACATCGAGAATAACTTCGATACCCGCTTTATGAAGCGCCTTGACCATATCGCGGAATTCTCGTACATGGCTACCCGCTTCTGGGCTGATGCAATAGCTCGGGTGTGGGGCGAAATAGCTCATGGTGCTATAACCCCAGTAATTGCTAAGCGGCCGACCCTCGAACTCTCTAACTTCCGTATCGTCGAATTCGAAAACCGGCAATAATTCGACTGCTGTAACGCCGAGTTCCTTTAGATAGGGAATTTTTTCTATAACAGCGGCAAAAGTACCTGGATACTTGACTCCCGCAGTGGCCGATCGAGTGAAACCTCCAACGTGCAGTTCGTATATTACTGTCTGATTCAGCGGCCGCTTAAGTGGCTGGTCGCCTTCCCAATCGTAATCGTTGGTATCGATAATCACGCTACGTAACGAGGTAGTCAGATTATCTCCCGGTAAACAAGCGTCGCCGCGTTTCCATAGTGCTTTATCGTTTCCTTTTGAGTACGGATCGATGAGTATTTTTTCTCGATCAAAGCGATGGCCAGCACCCGGATCGTTTGGGCCATCGACGCGTAAAGCGTAATGAATGCCGGCCTTGGCATTTTTTATAAAAACATGCCAGAAATGAAAAGTCTTGTTGATGATCGGATCGAGTGTCACCGTTTGGAAGGGGTGGAGGTCGTCGTGATTGTCGAACAGCAGCAGTTCGACGCCAGTGGCGTGTTCGGAGAATAGGGAAAAATTGACACCATCCTTCGCAAGGGTCATTCCTAAGGGATGGGGCGATCCCGGCTCGACTGGAAAGGGTTTGCCGGCGGCTTTGCTGATTGGTCTAGGCATTCGGATATACCCTCCTATAAAAATTTAGGCTGAATTTTTCGGTATGCAGTCGTTTGGATAAAACTCCAAGCTCATCCTCGATAACCACTCGAACCGGGACACGATGCTAGCCCAAGAGATTATGACATCCAGGAAAACAGGGTTGTTCTCATCGATGATTCGATCTGAAACAATAGGAGTTTTAGTCGGTTCGATGTGTTATGCAATCATCCATTTTTCCTAAGATGAGCCGCTTTGAAGCGCTTGGAACCCATGAGGTTGCTTTGAGCCTAGCGCCTATGGTTGTTACGTCAAGGGTGGCCAGAAAAGCATATTCCATGTAGTAAACATGGAATATGAACGGTTTTAGCGAATTTGCTGCGCTGCGTTCCATTTTGAGTCCCGCCTTGAGCAGTCTGTCCAACTCGCCGTCTGTCGGGAGGGCTGTCATGAAGACTCACCGGGGATCAAGCGTGCGTACCGTAAACCACCCCGTTTTCAAAAAAGGGATCGACCCGGTTCGGTCAATGTCGCCACCCACGCCTGACCCAGGCTTAAACCGCCGTCGTTGGGTGGCGCCTGCCGGGCGGTCAGTACCCGCCAGCCGGCCGCTTCCAGTCGGGTTCGGAGTTGCTCGCCCAGCAGACGGTTGAGAAAACAGCCGCCGCCCAGCGCTACCTGTTCCAAGCCGGTTCGGTCGCGTGCCCAGCGCAGCCATTCGCTCAGCGCCAGCGTCAGGGTGGCGTGGAAGCGGGCCGCGCCCCGGCCCGGTTCCATGCCGTAGGCCAAGACGGCCAACAACGGCAGCAAGTCCAGCACGCCGTCGTCGCGCAAGAGGAAACCTTCCGCCAGCGGTCGCTCTGGGCCGTGGCGGTGCGCCAGCGCTTCCAGCTCCATCGCCGCCTGCCCCTCGTAGTCGTTGACCTCCCGCACGCCCAGCACGGCGGCGGCGGCGTCGAACAGGCGGCCGGCGCTGCT
The DNA here is from genome assembly GCA_029624815.1 of Candidatus Competibacter sp. Taxonomy (GTDB): domain Bacteria; phylum Pseudomonadota; class Gammaproteobacteria; order Competibacterales; family Competibacteraceae; genus Competibacter. Next base: position 6,801 of record JARSSH010000006.1, on the reverse strand, counting down.
GGTTTCGGGGGTGTTGACGCGTTGGTCCAGCATTTGCCGGATGAGCGCCGCCCTGGCGCCGAAGCGGCGGTCGATCTCTTCATCCCTTTCCAGCAGATGCAACACCGTCACCGCCAGTCGCCACGGTTCGCGGGCGCCCCGGTCGCCGCCGGGCAGGGGCAGCGGTCGCAGATGACCGAGCCGCTCGAAGTTCGCCCCATTCACCCACAGCAGTTCTCCGCCCCAGATGCCGCCGTTCGTGCCCAGGCCCACGCCATCCAGCGCCAGCCCCAGAATCGGTTCCCGCAGACCGTGTTCGGCCGCGACCGCCGCGATGTGGGCATGGTGGTGCTGCACGGCGATACAGGGCAAATTCCGCTCCGCCGCGTAAGCCGCCGCCAGCCGGCTGCTGGGAAAATCCGGATGCAGGTCGCGGGCGACCCGCTCCGGCGCGATGCGCAGGATGCCCTGCAAGTGGGTCATGGCTTCTTCCAAGGCCCGGCAAGTGGCGGCATTGTCGAGGCTGCCGATGTGGGGGGAGAGATAGGCCCGGTCAGCGTGGGTCAGGCACAGGGTATTCTTGAGATAACCGCCCAGCGCCAGCGTCGAAGGGCCGGCCTGAGGCAGACGAATGGCTTGCGGAGTGTGGCCGCGGGCGCGGCGGATAAAGGTTTTGTCAGCCACCACGCTGTCGTCGCAGCGGACCAGAATCGCCCGGTTGTGGGTGACGAAGCCGTCGGCGATGTTTTGCAGCCGCCGCACCGCTTCGCCGTCGTCGATCACCAGTGGCTCGCCACCGGGATTGGCGCTGGTCATCACCAGCAGCAGCGGGTGTGGCCGTGCCAACCAGGCCGTTCCGTCAGGTCGGCCGGCCGCCTGGTGGAACAACAGATAATGCAATGGCGTGTAGGGCAGCAGGACGCCCAGATACGCCAAGCCCGGCGCGATGCCGGGCAAGCGTTGCTTGAGTAAATCGACCCTCACCCCCGACCCCTCTCCCGAAGGGCGAGGGGAGCGCAGCAGCACGATGGGTCGTTGTGGCGATTCCAGCAATTGCCGTTCGGTCTCGCTGCTTTCCACCCAGCACGCCAGCGAGGCAAGGTTGGCGGCCATGACCGCGAACGGCTTGGCGTCCCGCTGCTTGCGTTGGCGCAGGCGGGCGACGCTGGCGGCGTTTTGGGCGTCGCAGACCAAGTGGAAACCGCCCAGTCCCTTAATGGCCAGAATCTCGCCGGCGCACAGACGTTCCAGCGCGGCGGCGATGACATCGTCCGCTTCGACCGTCTTGCCAGTGGCGTCGTACAAAGCGAGGCGGGGACCGCAGACCGGACAGGCGTTGGGTTGGGCGTGAAAGCGGCGGTCGCCCGGATCATCGTATTCTCGGACGCAATCCGGGCACAGGGGGAAACCGGCCATGCTGGTATTGGGGCGGTCGTAGGGCAGGGCGGCGGTAATGGTGTAGCGGGGACCGCAGTTGGTGCAGTTGACGAAGGGATAGCGGTAACGGCGGTCGCCGGGATCGAACAGTTCTTCCAGACAGTCCTCGCAAACCGCCGTATCCGGCGTGATGTCGGCGCCGATCGCGCCGGCGTCGCTGGCGGCGATCACGAACGCGGATTCCATCCGATGCGGAGTCAATTCGCCGATGCCGAGCGCGTCGATGCGGGCCAGCGGCGGCGGTTGACGCAAAGCGTGGAGAAAATCGTCCAGCGCGGCGGGATCGCCCTGAATCTCGATGGTCACGCCCGCGCCGTCGTTGCGGACGAAACCGCTCAGCCGGCGCGCGACCGCCAAGCGGTATACAAATGGGCGGAATCCCACGCCCTGCACCTGACCGCCGATTCGGATGGCGCGGCGTTGCGGCGCGGTCATGCGACACCTTTGCCGCCAACGGCGGACGATGGTTCGGGATTCGGGTCAGGCGGCGCTCTCGGCCAGTCGCGCCCGCGCCGCGGCCAGATCCGCTTCCAAGCGACTGACTTGCCGCGCCAGCGCCGACCGTTGGCCCTGCCGCAGCCAGTCCAGCCAGGCGTCCATGCCTTCGCCGCTGCGAGCGGATAGTTGCAGAATTCGAATGTCGGGATTGACCCGCCGTGCGTAGTCCAGGCAGCGGGCCACGTCGAAATCCAGATGGGGCAGCAGGTCGGTCTTGTTGAGCAGCATCAAGCCGGCGGCGGCGAACATATTCGGATATTTCAGCGGCTTGTCCTCGCCTTCGGTCACCGATAGCACCACGACCTTGCACGCCTCGCCCAGATCGAAATCCGCCGGGCAGACCAGATTGCCGACGTTTTCGATGAACAGCACCCCATGTTCCGGCAGCGGCAGCCGTTCCAGGGCGTGACCGATACCGTGCGCGTCCAGGTGGCAGCCCTTGCCGGTGTTGATTTGCAGGGCGGGCGCGCCGGCGGCGCGGATACGCTCGGCATCGTTGGCGGTCTGTTGGTCGCCACCGATGACCGCGACCGGAAATTCGGTGCGCAGGGTCTGAACCGTCCGAGCCAGCAGCGTGGTCTTGCCGGAACCGGGGCTGGAAACCAGGTTCAGAACCAAGACGCCCCGTTCCGCGAACAGGCGCCGGTTGCCGGCGGCGAATTCGGCGTTTTTGGTCAGAATGTCCTGTTCCAGGGCGAGCCGCCGAACTTCGGGCGCATGATCGTGAGCGTGGGGATGCGCGTGAGGAGGGTCGTGCGCATGGTCGTGCGCGTGGATGGTCAATTCGTTTTCGCCGCAACCGCAGGTGCTGCACATTTACTCGACCTCCAATTCCTTGATCCGCATTTCGTTGCCGCCCGTCAGCCGCCACTGAAAACCACCGCAGCACGGGCAGGGATCGTAATACTGATGGACCGCGATCGCTTGCGCGCAGTCCAGGCAATAGGCTTGACCCGGTAGGGTAACGATATCCAGCTCCGCCGTGTCCGCCACCGTATCCCGGCGGGCGATCTCGAAGGCGAAGCGCAAGGCGTCCAGCTCGACATTGGCCAGCGCGCCGATTTCCAGCCACACCCGCCGCACCCGGCTAAACCCCTGCCGTTGGGTTTGAACGGTGAGGGTTTCGATGATGCTTTCGCACAGCGAAAGTTCGTGCATGACGGACGTTGTCGGCAAGGCGATCCCGGTCTGCCCCGCATGGCGTGTGGGGAAGGCCGGGAGAGAGAAACGGTTTAAGTCGCCAGTAGCAGCACGCCGCTGGCCGCGATCGCCGCGCCGCCGATTCGCACCAAGCGCGCCGGCATGCCCGGCCGCGCCGCCAGCACAGTGCCGATACCGATGGTATGCAGCGTCGCGGTGGCGAGCATGAAGCCCAAGCCGTACCATAACGCGCTGGATTCCGCCGCCATTTCCGCGCCGTGGGCGTGGCCGTGGAACAGAGCGAACAGCCCGGCCAGCGCCATGCTGACCGTTAGAGGCAGCCGCGAGGCCAGCGCCACCAGCACCCCGAACACCAACACCGAGCCGGCGATCCCCAGTTCCACCATGGGCAGCGGCACGTCCAGAAAGCCGAGCGCGCCGCCCGCCGCCATGGTCAGCACGAAAGTCAGCGGAACCAGCCACAGGGCGCGACCGCCCCGTTGCGCCGCCCACAACCCGACCGCCACCATCGCCAGAATGTGATCCAGACCATTGAATGGGTGTCCAAGGCCGGTGGCGAAATCCATGTGCGGCAATCCCGATGTATGGGCGTTTGCGACGCTACTGGCCGTCCACAACAACGCCAAGGCCACCCATCTACGTTTGTCCAACAGTGCTTGCATGTGTGCGCTCCCCCCGTGATGATGAATTGAAACAATCGACAACCGTTTAGGCGTAACAAGCGTACCCGAGGAAAAATTAAGAAAAACCATCAATCAGCGACTTGTGGCCGGTCGGATGATTCGGATGGCTCAGTCCTTCAGCGTCGCCAGAAAAGCGATAATTTTGGTGCGCTCCTGGGGCTCCAGACCGGAAATCGTTTTACTCGTGCCGGGCAGAAATTGATTGGGGTTGGCGAGATACCGATCCAAATCCTGCTCGGTCCACGCTCCGCCCGCCGTGGCCAACGCGTGGGAATAGCCAAAACCTCGGGCGTTGGCTTTCGGTGCGCCGACGATGTTCCAAAGATTGGGGCCGATCCGATAGGCGTCGCCTTTTTCCAGGTTATGGCAGACCACGCATTGCCCGGCGGGTCCGTTCCAACCCATCGGCTTGCTGGCGTATTGGTAGTTTTCCTTGGCCGACGCCCCCGGAAACAGGGAGAAGAGACCATCGCTGGGATCGATCACCCACAACGATCCGCCTAGAACCAGCAGGGCGATGGTGATCGCCAACGGAGGCTGCATCGGGATTCTTGACATCGCTAATCTCCTTCCGGCCATTCCTGAACTATAGTTCAATCCAATTATAGTCATGAGTTTCAGTAATATCCCTGAATGCGGGGCTGAACGAAACCGTGACGCTGCATCGCAAAAAATATAGCTAAAAGAGGGTGCGGATGTGGAAAGACCCAAAACCATGCCTGGCGTCAACTGTTTTGAGTGCCTGCCGCGCGAACGCAACGAATGGAGCGTCCTGACCGGTGAGGAACTCAAGTTGTTGGCGCAGGCGAAAAAGTGCCGCAAGTATCATGCCGGCGAGTCGATCTTTGCGATAGGCGAACCCAGCCACGGCGTTTATTGCATCGTTTCGGGCGGGGCGGCCATTCGCAAGATCGATGAGGTGGGCAACTCGGTTCTGCTCCACCTCGTCTACCCCGGTGAAACCCTGGGTTATCGCGGCGTGCTGCTCGACGAGGAGCGCCGTTTCGGCGCCGAAGCGCTGGGGCCAAGCAAGATTTGCTTCATCGACAGGCACACCGTCCGGATTTTGCTGGGAAGAAACCCGGCCTTGGGCCAGCAGTTTCTCCGCCGGGTGGTGACCGATGTGGACGACGCGCACGACAAGCTGGTACGGAACGCGACGCTTTCCAACCGCACCAAGTTTGTCCACCTGCTGCTGGCGTTGATGAACCGCCATGGGCGAACCGCCACCGACGGCAGCCGGGTGATGGAGTTACCGTTGTCGCGGCGCGATCTGGCCTCCATGATCGGCGCCCGGCATGAAACCCTGTCCCGAATCATCGGCCGGCTGGAGGAAGACGGCGTGGCCCGCTTTTCGGGACGCACCGTTTGCGTGAGGCATCCCCATTCTTTAATCGATGAAATCAGGCCGACGTTGCTGAGTTAGCAAATCAAATGCATCGCTCCTTGGGTCAATGTGTTGTGACCGTGCTATCTAGGCCGAAAGCTTCTTGGTGACCCTGACGGCGCCGGCGGCGGCGAACCGAACCCTTGACCAAGTGCTTTGTGCGTAAGCGTTATGGCGACCAGAGTTGGCGCGGTGTATGTGGCTTTTTTGCCTATTGATTTGATCCACGCGCGACGTGCGGGATTAACCGGTTCCTGCTCGGTAGACGGTGAGAGTTGCTCAGGATTAAAGGGGACAGCAGAATCGTCATGAGGGGAATTCATTGCAATCTCCCTGTGGTTTTGGGTATCGGTTTGTTTGATCATGAAGCGGTTCCGACGATACGAACAGCAGCGACCGCCTCGGAGAGCGTGTCGTATGTCAACCGATAGGCCGGTAGGTGGTTCAGCCAACCGATGAGCATGCCGATATCATGGGCGGTCAGGGGTAGACGCCACCGGACATTGGCGGCGATCAGCAACCGCAAGGCCGCGCTGGCGGTGAGCGATTCAAGACTGGTGGAGTGACCGGGTTGGTAAGCGGGAAAAATCAGGCCACGAATCGGCCAGGCGCGATCCAGCGATGGTTGTGGGGGTGGTAGGTAGCGAACCGGTTGATCCCAGCGTTGCAACACTGGCCACGTATCAAGGTTGGGGTAATAAGGCTTCAGTACCGGCCAACTACCGGCTTTCAGGCATAGTGGTCCCGGCAAGGGCCAAGTGCGGGGTGGTTCATCCCGACTGAGCAGAATCATGTCATCGCCCAGATAGTCCCAACCCTCCGCCAGCAACGCAGCCGTCAACGTGGTTTTTCCACTGCCGCCAGGCGCGGCCATGATCAGGCATGAATCACCGTCGGCGACGGCGGCGGCGTGCAGCACAGCCAGCGCGAGCGTACCGCTGCAGGAATAGGCCAAGAGATGGTAGAGAAGGTGAGCGATGCTATCGTCCTGGCGGAGGTTACATGCCAACACGCACCCGTCCTGGCCTAACAGATACCCGAAGCCGCAGGGATCAGGGGCCAAGTCGAAGACCGTGTCCGCCGGCGTGGTCGGAGCAACGGTCAGGTGCTGGAGTAGCGGGAGCAGGATCTGGCTCAGGCTCGTGTCACCGAGACGAAGCCGCAGAATCAAACCACCCAGCCGGTAATTGTGCTCGGCGACAGGCAGGGGAAGCGAAGGCAACCGCTCCGGTGCGGCATCTTTCGGCTGCTCTTGGGGGGTATGGCCGGTTCCACCCAGCAGCCCGTCTTGATGCCACTGCGCTAAAGCCATTCGGGTGTCTTGCTCGGCTTGCTCGGTCGGTACGGCGAACCGCCTCGCCAGTCGCTTAGCGATGGCCACCGCCGATAGCCCCGCGTGATGCCCTTCCCAAATGATCTGGGCGGTATCGTTGAGCACGAACAGGCGATTGCCGCCTTCAGGCCATAATGCCTGCTCTTCGCCCAGTGGATACGTGATCGCCCGGACAGCGTTAGCCGCTTGCGCCTGTGCGCGCATGTCTTTTCCCACAGTTTCTCCCCTGATGTCGTGGCGGAGTAGCGGCCGTTAGGCCGCACCCCTTCCTTAGAGCCTGTTTACGATCTCCTAATTAAGAGTGCGAGGAAGGCGAGAACGAC
>JARSSH010000005.1 GCA_029624815.1 Candidatus Competibacter sp. | reverse complement strand
GCATCACCCACCGCATCCCGTCTCCTTTTTTCCAGCAACAATAAGACTTGACCAGCTAACGCCCGCGCTCAGCCGCGGGTTTGCCGCAGCGAAGCGGAGGCAAGACCGTCGGCTGCAGCGCATGGTTGGGGCTCATTGGCCCGCCTTCACGACGCCCCATTCCTTTTTGAGGATGACGGTGGCTGTTGTTTGAATGGCCTGCACATGCTCGGTGATTTTTGCGAGCTTGTTCTGAGCGAAGCTCCCCGCGTATGTGACCGCATTTTCAACTGTGCGCATTAGCTCTTTGTGTTCAGTCTCGTCGGGGTTGAGCATGAGCTTGATTTGAGTTTCTATGCGGAACAGGCGTTGCAGCGTTGTCTTTTCAACCTTGGGCGGTTGGCCCGGAACAGTGTCGAAATCCACAAAGCGATACTCCGCGAGCAACTCTGCAACAAGGTCTCGTAGCTGGCTTATCCACTCCACGCGGCTTGTTGCGACCGTAGTCATTTGGGTTTGACGCCTCGCCACGTAAACGCCGACGAACGGGCCGAGTATTACGGCAGCCAAAGCCGCTATTGCGGCCAACCATTCAGCAGTCATTTCACACTCCGCCATTCTTTGAGCCCCAACAAGTAATTATACGGTTCTGTATAGCTGACCTAGTAGTCATGATATACAGCCACAGCAGCTCATGAATCAAATGTCACATGAATAGGTGGTATTCTACGAGCGCGGTGCTTCTCGCGCAACGTCGAAGTAACAGTGCATGACGCTGGATCACAACCCCCACCCGAATCGGCGGGATACCAGTGTCTTGCCGAACCACGGACGCAAGCCCAGCACGGTTCCACCGACCGTGAACCGGTGGCCGCGATAGCGGATCAGGGTTTTCGTATGCTCGGGGTAACGGCGGCGGCCCAGTTCAGCCAGATTAAATAGGTGCTGGACTTGGGCGGGAGTCAAGGCAGAGAGCAAGGTGCGCTCCCCGCTGTTTGATCAGTGTGCCAGCGCAACGGGAGTTTTGAGGCGTCGCGCGGGCATGAGGTCGGGTTGGTGACGCGGATCATCCGGGGTGATGGCGGGCTTTGATCGGATCGATACCACTGGCCAACTGTCCAAGCAGATTCTTGGCGCGGTGGCAGGCATCTTCCAGGGTGATGGCCGTGAAGTCCCCGACCCTCGATGCGGCGGCCTTGGCGACTGACGCCCTTCACCACGCGGTAGGTCTTTGTGGCCGGTCGGATAGACGCTTTTGCGCTCAATGCCGATTTCAGCAATACCGGGAAATACCGGTCGGCGATACAAATCGTTACAAAAATCCCATTCCGGCAAAACGCCGGTTACACGACGGCGGTGTAATAACGCCCGAAGTAGCCTCTATCGTCCACTTGCACAGGAGTTCGAACATGAACACGCTACGCAAACGTTTACTGATCGCCGCCACGGTCGCGGGACTCGGTCTCACCACCGCTGTTTTTGCCGGCCCCTGGGGCGGCCATGGCCCGATGATGGGCGGCGGCTCCGGCGACTGTCCGATGATGGGCGGCGGCCCGCGTGGAGGTGGCCCCGGCCACCGTCATGCCATGATGCAGCAATACCACGCCGAGCGGATGGAGCTGCTGGCGGCGCGGCTCAAGCTGAAGCCGGAGCAGGAAGGCGCCTGGAAGGCCTTTCTCGCCGCCCAAGACGCGCATCATGCCGCCATGTTCAAGATCCGGCAGGAGATGCGGGATCGGGAAACCACCGCTCTGGCGCAGTTCGAGGAACGCGTGCAGGGCATGGAGCAACGCCTGGCCAGCATGAAAACCATGGTCAAGGCCGCCGGCGATCTGTACGCCGTCCTCGACCCCGATCAGAAACAGGTCATGGACAAGTTCTTCACCGACCGGCCGATGTGGCGCGGGCGTGGCCGGGGGCCGGCGGCGATGCCGGGCCAGCAGGCGGACGCGCCGTCCGGGCAAGCGGCCGACAGTGACGACGACGAATAGCAAATTCCTTATCCCATAAGGAGTTGGAAGGGGTGGTGTCCATACGGACGCCACCCCTTCTCGTTGTGGAATCTCGTCGGACATCCTTCGTCTTCGTTCTGCGTTAGACTTGCCGCGATTCGAATGAAGACCGTAAATTTGTTATGTTAATCGGTAAGGCGGGACAGCCAAAAAGGCGAGGGCAATGCTGGAAGAACACATCCAAAAGATCATCGAGTTGCGTCATGAAGCACCCTATTCGATTCTGGGGCCTCATTACGTCGAACGGGAACGAATGCTGACGATCCGCGCCTTTCTGCCGCAGGCCGAACGGGCCTACGTGCTGCCGGCGAACGGTTCCGCCCGCCGGGAAATGCAGCGCGTGCATCCGGATGGATTATTCGTGGCCCGGATTCCGGGAGCGGCGACGCTGGAGTACCGGCTCCTCGCCGTCGATGCCGCCGGCCAGTCCTCCACCTTCCACGACTCCTACGCCATTCACGAACCCTCCTTCACCCACGCCGACGGCCAGGCGCTGCGGGCGGGAACGCTGGAAACCCTGTTCGCCAAACTGGGCGCGCACCTGCGGGTGAAGGAAGGCGTGATGGGCGTCAACTTCACGGTCTGGGCACCCCACGCCAGCCGGGTCAGCGTGGTCGGCGCCTTCAACGAATGGGACGGTCGCCGCCATCCGCTGGAGCGGCACGAATCCGGGGTATGGGAACTGTTCGTGCCGGATCTCGGCCTGGGCGAGTTGTACAAGTACGAAATTCGCAACGCCGAAGGCGCGGTGTTTCTCAAGACCGACCCGTTGGCCTTCCATGCCGAGGTCTACCCCAAGACCGCCGCTTTCGTATACGACTGGCAACGTTGCCACGACTGGAGCGATGCGCCCTGGATGGCGCGAGCCATGGAAACGCCCGGCTGGGAAATGCCGGTCGCCATTCATCGGGTCACCCTGAGCGAGTCCGCCACCGCTGATCCCGCGCAGGTCGCCAACTATGGCCAGCTCGGGGACATCGTCCTGCCCTGGCTATCGGAACGGGGCTTCAGCCATGTCGAACTGGCGTTCTGGGCCGAGGGCGAGACGGTGGCCAGCTATTACGCGCCCAATCCCCGCCATGGTCGGCCCGAGGAGCTGATGGCCTTCATCGACGCCTGCCACCAGCGGGATATCGGGGTGATCCTCGACTGGATTCCGCCGTTGATACCGTCCGAGGGGCAGGAACTGAGTTGGTTCGACGGCACGCGGATCTACGACCGCGACGATATCGGCGGCCAGTTGGCGTTCGACCTGGAACGGCCCGAAGTACGCAACTTCCTGCTGGCCAACGCCCTGTTCTGGCGTCAGGTTTATCATATCGATGCGTTGCGGACCGACGCCCGTACTTTCGCCGCGCGGTTGCAGGGCCAAAGCGCGGTGGAGGGCTTGCGCTTCCTGCTGCGGGAGGATGCGCCGCATCCCACCCTGGCAGCGGCGGAATGCACCGACCTGCTACGGGGCGGCCATATCGATCCGCATGCCCTGTTGGGGCCGCATCCGCTGCCGGGAGCACCCGGCCTGAGCGTGGTGCGCGCCCTGCTGCCGGATGCGGAAGCGCCCTTTCTGCTGGCCGAAGACCAGCCGCGGGTGCTGTATCCGCTGCACTGGATCCATGGCGGCGGTTTGTGCGAAACGCGGGTGATCGGCCAGCCGGAGTCGCTGCGCTACCGCTTGAGCGCAACCGAACACGGCCAGGCGCGGGCGTTCGCGGACCCCTATGCGTTTCCGTTCTCGATCCTCGGCGACCAGGACTGCCACTTGTTCGCCGAGGGCAATCACTACCGAATTTACGAAAAGCTCGGCGCGCACGTTCGAACGGTCAAGGGCGTTGCCGGAGTCAACTTCGCGGTTTGGGCGCCCAACGCCCGGCGGGTCAGCGTGGTCGGCACCTTCAACCATTGGGATGGCCGCCGCCATCCGATGCGGCTGCGGCCCGGTTCGGGGATCTGGGAGCTGTTCGTGCCCGGTCTGGGCGAGGGCGATCTGTACAAGTTCGAAATCCTGCCCCGCCATGGCGCCCAGTTTCTCAAGACCGATCCCTACGCCTTCCACACCGAAGCGCCGCCCGGCACCGCCAGCGTGGTCTACGATCCGGCCGGCAAGCATCGATGGCGCGATGACGAGTGGATGCGACGGCGGGCGAGCGCCAAAGCCTGGGAACGGCCGGTGGCCATTTACGAGGTCCACGCCGGTTCGTGGCGACGCCAGGCGGACGGCGGCTTCCTGTCCTACCGGGAACTGGCCGAGCAGTTGATTCCCTACGTGCTGGAGATGGGGTTCACCCACATCGAATTCCTGCCGCTGGCCGAACATCCCTACGGTCCGTCCTGGGGCTACCAGATTTCCAACTTCTATGCGCCGACCGCGCGCTTCGGCGAGCCGGACGATCTGATGGAGCTGATCGACCGCTGCCACCAGCACAACATCGGGGTGATTCTCGACTGGGTGCCGGCGCATTTTCCCAAGGACGCCCACGCCATGGCCTGGTTCGACGGCACGCATCTGTACGAACACGCCGATCCGCGCCAGGGCGAGCATCCGGACTGGGGCACGCTCATCTTCAACTACGGCCGCCACGAGATTGAGAATTTCCTAATCGCCAACGCGCTGTATTTTCTGGAAAATTTCCATTTCGACGGACTGCGGGTCGATGCGGTGGCCTCGATGCTGTATCTGGATTACTCCAAGAAGGACTGGATTCCCAACAAGTATGGCGGCAACGAGAATCTGGAAGCCATCGAGTTCCTCAAGCACACCAACGCGGTGGTCCACGCCCAGCATCCGGGCGTGATGATGATCGCCGAGGAATCGACCGCCTGGCCGAACGTGTCGCGGCCCACCGATCAGGGCGGGCTCGGTTTCGGCTTTAAGTGGAACATGGGCTGGATGCACGACGTGTTGTTTTACCTGCAAAAGGCGCCGGTGCATCGCCGCCACCACCACGACAAGCTGACCTTCGGCATCATGTATGCCTTCAGCGAGAATTTCATCCTGTCGCTGTCGCACGACGAGGTGGTGCATCTGAAAAAATCGCTGCTCGGCAAGATGCCCGGCCCCGAGGAAGAGCAATTCGCCAACCTGCGTCTGCTCTACACCTTCATGTACGGCCATCCCGGCAAGAAGCTGTTGTTCATGGGCGGGGAGTTCGGCCAGCCCAGCGAGTGGAACCACGACGCCGAGCTGGAATGGGGGCTGCTGCGCCAGCCGTCGCATCAGGGCTTGCGGCGCTTCGTGGCCGACCTCAACCGGCTGTACCGCCGGGAGCCCGCCTGCCATCAAGTCGATTTTCGCGGCGCCGGCTTCGAATGGCTGGACGCTGGCGGCGCCGAGACCAACGTGCTCGTCTTCCTGCGCAAGGCCCGCGACCCGCGCGACACCCTGGTATTCGTGCTGAACTTCTCCGATCAGCCACGCAAAAGCTACCGGATTGGGGCGCCGTTCCCGGTCGAGTATCGGGAATTGTTGCACAGCGACGCCCGCGAGTACGGCGGCTCCGGCGACACGCTGCCCGGCGGGCGCGTCATGGCCAAAGAGATGTCCAGCCACGGTCAGGCCTTCTCGCTGGTGCTGAATCTGCCGCCGCTCAGCGCGGTGGTGCTGAAACCGGGGCCGCTGGCGCCGGAGTAATATGACCCGATGAACCTACCCTTGCTGGCAAAGCGGTCTACCCGATTTCCCATCGAGACCGACCAAAATTCGCCATCGGGGAAACCAACGGTGGTCGGCCGCGGTCATAAGGGTGCAATCGAAGTTTCTTCCTCGATCCTCTTGAGCCGGCCACCACAGCCGGCTTTTTTTTGGCCGATCCGAAGCCGGGGCGCTACGCACAACCGGGAGCAGGCAATGGATTTCGACGCAAAAGCCAAAGAATGGGATACCGACCCGGTCAAGCGGGAACGGGCGACCGCGGTGGCGGCGGCGATGCGGAACCGGCTTCGATTGTCGCCGGATCTGAGCGCCTTGGAGTACGGATGCGGGACGGGATTATTGAGTTTTGCCCTATACCGCGAGCTGGGCTCCATCACACTGACGGACAGTTCGACGGGGATGCTGGCGGTGTTGCGAGAAAAGATCGAAGCCAGCGGCGCGCATCATCTGCGGCCGGTGCGCCTGGATCTGGTGATCGACCCGCTGCCGGCCGAACGCTACGATCTGATCTACACCCTGATGACGCTGCACCATGTATCCGATGTGGAGCGGATACTGCGGGATTTCCATACGCTGTTGCGGCCGGAAGGAGTGCTGTGCATCGCCGATCTGGATCGCGAGGACGGTTCCTTCCACAGCGCCGGTTTCGATGGGCATCCGGGATTCGAGCGAGAGGAGTTGCGGAGCACACTGGCGCGGGCCGGGTTTCGCGAGATCCGGTTCGAGACCTGCTACGTGATGCGCAAACCGCAAGGCGAGGAAGTGCGAGAGTATCCATTGTTCCTGGCGGTGGCCGTCAGGGCTTGATCGGCGCCCCCCTCAGCTCCCGGTGGCGAAAGCAGTCGATGGCATGATCGTTGACCATGCCGGTGGCCTGCATGAAGGCATAGCAGATGGTCGGTCCCACGAACCCGAATCCCAGCTTTTTCAGATCCCGGCTCATCGCTTCCGCCTCCGGCGTGCGCGCCGGCACTTCGGCCAGCGAGCGCCAGCCGTTTTGCTTGGGCACGGAGTCGACGTAGCGCCAGAGGAAGGCTCCAAACCCGCCGTGCCGTTCCCGAATCGCCAGGAAGCCCTGGGCATTGCGGATCGCCGCCGCGATCTTGAGGCGGTTGCGCACGATGCCGGGGTCGGCCAGCAGCCGGGCGATATCCCGGTCGTCGTAGCGGGCGATCCGTTCCGGGTCGAAGTCCTCGAAGGCCCGACGGTAGCCCTCGCGCTTGCGCAGGATGGTCAGCCAGTTGAGGCCGGCCTGCGCGCCTTCAAGCACCAGCATCTCGAACAGCCGGCGGTCGTCGTGGAGCGGCACGCCCCATTCGTGATCGTGATAAGCCAGGTACAACGGGTCGGCGCCGCACCAGGCGCAGCGGACGCGAGCTTGGAACTCGGTCGGAGGCGGCGAGGAGGCGGGCCGCGGGCCGGACCCGTCGATTTGGGAGGCCATCAAAAGCCCGCCCAGCGAAACACGGTATCCGCGATCTTGACCAACTCCTCGCGAACGCGCCGTTCGCCCCCCCCACAGTAATCGCCCATCAACCAATAGGCATCTCGATAGGCTGCTTTCAACTCGTCCGCCGTTGCCTGCAAGTGACTCGGATTCTCTTTTCGCAAGACGCTGTTGATCCGCTTGGCATGGGCGGTCTTGGGCAGCAACACGCAGATTTGTTGTTCGTAGGGCGGAAATCGCTGTTGGACACCCAGACGCTCCAGATCTTGCGCCTCGACGATGTGATGCGCGTCCCAGCCGGAATATTGGGAACTGGATTGCTGAAATCCGCGCAAGTCGCTGTAAGTCCCGATCAGTTGGTTGGCTGCGGTGAGAACGATTTTGCTGCTCGGCGCCTTGGTGTAGGGCTCATGGCGGACACCCGCCGCCATGAGCAGGTGCGGAATGGTGTATGCGGGCTGCCTTGCGGCCGGTTTCGGCGTGGCGGACTTTGGCGAATACCGCGGTGCGCGGGGTTGCGCCCGATCCGCCAGACCGAGGGAGCCGGGAGGAGAACCGGTGCGGCTGCCGGACGGGACGGAGTTCGGCGTGGGCGCGGCAATACCGATGGGTCCGGGAGCTTGATGGATGGCCATGGAATACTCCAGCAAGTCAGTGTGAGATCAAGTCAGTGTGAGATATGGACGGATCAAGCTGAGATATATAGCGATCCCAGATCAAGCGAAGACGGCGTGTATTTTCAGTGTAGCAAAGCCGCTTCTTGGCGCAACGCGCTCAAAACCAGCCGTCCATCCAGTCGCCGAGTAGGTGGCAGCGACATGACGCGTGTGGGTCAATGCAAAACCGGCCGCTGCGCTATAATCCCCGCTCCCACGACAACAACGACAGGTTGCGACGACAGCCATGACACGACGGGAGTTACTGACGCGGTTGCTGCAATTGGCCGCCTGCGGAACGCTGCCGGTTTCCTTGGTCCGCGCCGCCATGGCGGATACCCCCTCAAGCGACGGGCAACCGTTCAGCCGGGACTGGCTGCGGGAAACCGCCCAACAACTGGCGCGAGAACCGTATGCCGCCCCCAGCGATGCTCGGCCGCCGTGGCTGGCGGCCATGAGCTGGGACGACTACCAGGCCCTCAACAATTTCCGCATCGATCGCGGCCTGTGGGCCGGCGGCGAACTGCCGTTCCAGGCACGCTTCTTTCATCTGGGGCTGTACTTCCACCATCCCGTCGCCCTGTACGAAGTCGCCGCCGGCCAGGCCCGACCGATCATCTTCTCGCCGGACCTGTTCAAGTACGGCCCGCGCGTCAAGGACAAGATCCCGGAACAGGTCGGCGATCTCGGCTTTGCCGGCTTCCGCGTCAACAGTCGCGCCGACTGGGATCGCGACATGTTCTCCTTCCTCGGCGCCAGCTACTTCCGCGCGGTCGGCGCCAGCAAGCAATACGGCCTGTCCGCTCGTGGCCTGGCCATCGACACCGGCATGGAGCGCCCGGAGGAATTTCCCGCCTTCCGAGCGTTCTGGTTGGAGCGCCCGGCGGCGGACGCCAAGACCTTGACGATTCACGCCCTGCTCGACGGCCCCAGCATCGCCGGCGCCTACACTTTCGTGGTTGAGCCGGGCGACACCACGACCATGCAAGTCGAAACCCACCTGTTCCCTCGTCGCCCGATCGAACGCCTGGGCATCGCGCCGATGACCTCGATGTTCCAGTGCGGCGAAAACGACCGGCGGGTGGCCGACGATTACCGCCCGGAGATTCACGACTCGGACGGACTGGCGCTGTGGACCGGCGCGGGCGAGTGGATCTGGCGGCCGATTCTCAATCCGCACTATCTCCGGGTCAATTCCTTTCTGGACGATAGCCCGCGCGGTTTCGGCCTGCTGCAACGCGACCGGGACTTCGATCACTATCAGGACGACGGCGCGTTTTACAACAAGCGGCCCTCGTTGTGGGTGGAACCGCTCGGCGCGTGGGGGCCGGGTACGGTGCAACTGGTCGAATTGCCGACCGCCGACGAGACCCTGGACAATATCGTGGCGTTCTGGAATCCAGCGGAACCGGCGCAACCGGGCCGGGAGATCGACTTCAGCTATCGCCTGTACTGGGGCGCGCAACCGCCGGTCCGGCCCATGGTCGCGGAGGTCGTCGCCACCCGGCTGGGCAAGGGTGGGATACCCGGCCAGACGCTCACCACGCCGTTGCGCAAGTTCGTGATCGATTTCCAAGGCGGTCGCCTCGACCGCCTGGCCAAAGACGCGCCGGTCGATATGGCGATCTCCGCCTCGCGCGGGGAGATTCGAGACGCGACAGCGCGTCCGATCCTGGAATCGGCGCGGTGGCGCGGTCATTTCGATCTGTTCGCCGACGGCAGCGAGCCGGTGAACTTGCGCGGCTACTTGCGCGACGCCGAAGGAGCGTTGAGCGAAACCTGGCTATACGAGTGGTCGCCGCCGCCGGCCATCGGGGGTTGAGAGGGGTTTTGGCGCGGGCGCTCAGCCGCCGCCCGCCTTGAGCAGGGCCGCGCCCTTGCGCTGGGCCTCGGCGAACAACACCGCCACCGCGCAGGACGCCAGCCGGGTCTGGGCGCTGTCGGCGCGGCTGGTCAGCACGATGGGCGCGCGGGCGCCGAGCACGATGCCGGCCGCCTCGGCCCCGGCCATGAAGGTCAGTTGCTTGGCCAGCATGTTGCCCGCTTCCAGATCGGGCACCACCAGGATATCGGCCTTGCCGGCCACCGGCGATACGATGCCCTTGGTGCGCGCCGCGCCCTCGTCGATAGCGTTGTCGAAGGCCAGCGGCCCGTCCAGCAAGCCGCCGGCGATCTGGCCACGGTCGGCCATCTTGCACAGCGCGCCGGCGTCCAAGGTCGAAGGAATCTTGGCGGTGACCGTTTCCACCGCCGACAGGATCGCCACCCGGGGTTGCGGGATGCCGATGGCGTGGGCCAGCTCGATGGCGTTCTGGATGATGTCGCGCTTCACCTCCAGCGTGGGCACGATGTTGATGGCGGCGTCGGTGATAATGATCGGGCGCGGAAAGGTGGGCACCGCCAACACGAAGCAGTGGCTGATGCGCCGCTCGGTGCGTAGCCCCCCCACTTTCTTCACCACCTCGGCCAGCAATTCGTCGGTGTGCAGGCTGCCCTTCATCAGGGTTTGCGCTTCGCCGGACAGCACCATGGCGACCGCCAGTTCGGCGGCGTGGTGACTGTGCTCGGCCGGAACCAGCCGGTACGGTGTCAGATCCAGATTCTCTTGCGCGGCAATGGCCCGAATCTTGTCTTCCGGTCCGATCAGAATGGGCGCGATCAACTGGTGTTCGGCCGCCTCGATCGCACCCCGCAGCGCATCGGCGCTACAGGGATGGACCACCGCGCAACCCAGGGCGGGAAGCCCCTCGCAGGCGTTCAGCAATTCCAGGTAGCGGTTGTCGCGGCGCAACTGAACCTTCGGCAAACCCTTGAGCGCGTGCCGCTGCTTCACCGTGGGCGCGAGCACCTCGACCAAACCGGTCGCCACCTCAACGCCGGAGGAATCGACGGCCCGGCAGTCGAGCACCACGACGCCGGTCGCGGCGCGCTTTTCCGCCACCGTGGCCGTGGCGGTGACCGCCATGCCGACCGCCACCGGCCGATGCAAGCGCACGTCGATATGGCGGGTTATGGAGCCCAGACCCGGCAAGCGGGTGCCGGCCAGGGTGGCGAACAGCACGGCGGACCAGCCGGTTTGCCCGCCGCCTTGTCCGTACATCGAGGTGTCCGCCGGCCCCGGATCGAGATCGATCAGATTGAGATTGCCGGTAATCGCCGCCAGCGCCTCAACGCCGTCCTCATCCAGAGCCTGCGTCAGGCTGGCCCGATCGCCGATTTGAATCTCGTCGAAGATCTTGTTTTCAATCATTTCCATCGCGGTTCCCCTTTTTCCGCCATCCACTCCGCTCGCCGACCACGCGCCGATACGCCGGATTATACCCCTCTCGACCCTAACCGAAGCGTGGTCTATCCAGGTTCCATCGAAGTTCATGCACTATATTTTCTGGCCGACACTGGAATTCGGCCCAACTTGCGACAATAAAGAAGAACTCGGATTTGCTCGCTGGCGTCGGCGACAAGCCCGCAACCACGCCGCGCCCTTTGGCGGACCGGCGTCCGATCCGGTGGAAGGAGTAGGGTTCCCAATGGTATTTCGCTTCCTGCAATCCATCTTCGCCGCGACGCCCGCCCCGTCCGGCAAATCCGATGCAACCCTGATCCGGGCGGCGATCGAGCGGGTGGTGAACGGCACCGACCCCCGCCTGCGCTTCGTCAATCATTACCAGCGGATTCTGTGGCACGCGGTGGAACGGTCGGTCGAGCACGTCAGCGCCCTGATCGACAGTCTGCCTCCCGCTTTCGAGGCCAGTAAACGCGAATTCACCGCCGACCCTCGCCTGCGCGCCCTGTTCGCGTCGTCGGAACACCTGCGGGAAATTCTGAGTTTTGGCCCGGCCCTGGAGCAATATCGTCAGCAGCACTCCAATTCCCTGCCCACGGTGCTGTACGCCGCGCTCGGTGTGGACCGGATCGAAAAAAAGGTGCTGGGCGTGGACCTGCAGGGCGACATGCTCCGGCGGGACGTGGCGCAGACCATGGTCAATTTCCGCAACCACCGGCTGGCGTTCCTCGCGGAAAGCGAAACGGAAACTCGCTGGGAACTCAAGAAACAGGCCTTCGATTATCTGATCGAAATCGCGCTGAAACGGCTGATCTCGATTCGGACCCGACGAGAACAACTGGAGCGGGAACAACGGCATCTGCTGCAAAAGCAGGCCCGCTTGCTGAAATCGGCCAAGCTGGGGCTGGAGTCCCTGCTGGAGACCGGGTCGCCGGAGGTACACGATCCCGCCGCCATCGACCGGCAACTGCGGGAAGTCAGGGCCGAACTGGATCGGATGCGCGCCGATTCGGCCACGATCGAGGATCACCTGGAACGGGTCGCCTCCACCTTGCGCGAACCGGAGCAGCACCTGCGCATGGAGCGGGTCACGCTCACCCTGGATCACATGAACCAGAAAGTGGCGCCGAATTCGTCCCGCATCGCCAGCACGCTGACCTTCGACGAGACGCTGCTCGGCGACGATCGCCGCTTCACCACGTTGCTGGTCCGCTTCCCAACCAGCGAAATTCAACCGAAACCGGATTTTTTCGAGGAAGCCCACCGCCTGCTGACGCTGTGAGCGCGGTCGAGTCCGCTAGCCCGATGCCAGCCGGTGGGCGTGCCGGGTGGTTTCCGGCAGGCGGTAGCGGGTGCAACACCCCATCACATAGCCGACGGCCGTTTCCAGGCCGACGCGGTGGCCGGACGAAACGTACAGCGGCTTCACGCCGGTCCGGGTGCGCAGCACCGCGCCGATGACTTCGCCATCGGCCCGCAGCGGGGTCCACGCCCCGCGTGCTTCCGGCACTGGCTCATAAGTTCCGAACAAACGGGTCTTGGCCACGCCAATCGAGGGAAGATCCACCAGCAGGCCAAGATGGCTGGCGATGCCCATCCGGCGCGGATGGGCGATGCCTTGCCCGTCGCACAACAGCAAATCCGGCGGTTCGCGCAAGCGTTCCAGCGCCGCCAGCGCCGCCGGCAGCTCGCGGAACGACAGCAGGCCCGGAATGTAGGGGAATGTGGTCGGCCGGCGGGCGACGGCGGTTTCCAGCAGCTCCAATTCGGGATAGCGCAGCACCGCCACCGCCGCCCGGGTCACGTTTCCGCCCGCCTCGAAGCCCACGTCCACCCCCGCCACTCGACGCACCGGACCGATCCGGTCGGTCGGAATCAGATGGGCGCGCAAGGTTCGTTGCAGGGCTACCGCCGCGGTGGGGTCGAGATCCCATGAATGCGCATGATGCAGTTTCATGCCGCAAGTTTATTCGCCGTTCGGGCGCGGTTAAACTAGCGCCTTTTTCGCCACCCCGTTCCAACAGGTGACCCATCATGCGGCAACTCAAGCTCGGCATCCCCAAGGGCAGTCTGGAAAGCGCCACCATCGCGCTGTTCGGCCAGGCCGGCTGGACCATCAGCCCCCACAGCCGCAATTATTTCCCCACCATCGACGATTCCGAGATCGGCTGCGCGCTGGTGCGCTCGCAGGAGATGGCCCCCTATGTCGCCAACGGCACGCTCGACGCCGGCCTGACCGGTCTGGACTGGATTCTGGAAACCGAGGCCGACGTGGTGGAAATCGCCGAGCTGAGCTACTCGAAAAGCTCCGATCGGGCGGCCCGCTGGGTGCTGATCGTGCAAGGCGACTCGCCGATCCGCGCGCTGGAGGATTTGGCCGGCAAGCGCATCGCCACCGAACTGGTCGGCTTCACCCGCCGTTATCTGGCCGAGCGCGGCATCGAGGCCACCGTGGAATTCTCCTGGGGCGCGACCGAAGCCAAGGTGGTCGAGGGTCTGGTGGACGCGGCGGTGGAAATCACCGAGACCGGCAGCACCATCCGCGCTCACGGCCTGCGCATCGTCTGCGACCTGCTGCGCACCACCACCCGCCTGATCGCCAGCCGCGCCGCGCTGGCCGATCCCTGGAAGCAGGCCAAGATCGAACAGATCGCCCTGCTCAGCCGCGCCGCGCTGGCCGCCCGCAACAAGGTGGCGCTGAAGATGAACGTTCCGGCGGCACGGATCGACCCGGTGGTTCGCCTGCTGCCCAGCCTGCACGCGCCCACCGTCAGCCACCTCTACGATCGCGACTGGCTGGCGCTGGAAACCGTGGTCGACAGCGGCCAGGTGCGGGATCTCATCCCCCGCCTCACCGCCGCCGGCGCGCAAGGCATCTTGGAATACGAGCTGAAAAAAATTGTCTGACCGCCCCGGCGGCCGGTTGCGCCAGCCGCGACGTTTTCGTTCGCGGCGTCGGTCGATAGCCTGGATTTGCGACGGCAATCGCCCCATAATCGGGCGACCCCCGCCGGACGACGCGTTGCCGACCTCCTGAAATAATCGTTACACTTTAAAATTATTGGCCCGACGTTCCCCGGTCGGGCATGGCGCCACACCCAACCCTGACCTCGATCCACGGAGCCTTTTTCTTCATGGCCGTTGAACACACTTTGTCCATTATCAAACCCGACGCCGTCGCTCGAAACATCATCGGCAAGATCTACAGCCGGTTCGAAGAGCAGGGCTTGCAAATCGTCGCGGCCAAGATGGTTCGCCTGACCCGCGAACAGGCCGAAATCTTTTACGCCGTCCACCGCGAACGTCCTTTCTATCAAGAACTCATCGCCTACATGACCTCCGGTCCCGTAATGGTCCAGGTGTTGGAAGGAAAGGACGCCATCGTCAAGAATCGCGAGATCATGGGCGCCACCGACCCCAAGAAGGCCGCGCCCGGCACCATCCGCGCCGATTTCGCAGAGAGCGTGACCCAAAACACGGTGCATGGCTCCGACTCTCCCGAAACGGCTTTCCATGAAATCGCCTTCTTCTTCGGCCAGTTCGATCTGTGTCCGCACCCGATCTAAACGCAGAACCGCGCGATCGCCGTGACCGTGATTACCCCTAAAGTCAATCTACTCGATCTGGACCGCCGCGATCTGGAGGGTTTTTTCGTCGAAATGGGCGAAAAACCCTTCCGCGCCGTTCAGGTCATGAAGTGGATTTACCACGAGGGCGTCACCGATTTCGCCGCCATGACCAACCTGGGCAAGGCGCTGCGGGAGCGGCTGGCCGAGCGTGCCGAGATCCGTCCGCCCGAGGTCGTGCTCGATCAAGCCTCCCGCGACGGCTCCCACAAATGGCTGATCCGGCTGGATAGCGGTAACTGCATCGAAACGGTATTCATCCCCGAACCGGATCGCGGCACCCTGTGTGTGTCTTCGCAGATCGGCTGCCCGCTGGACTGCTCGTTCTGCGCCACCGCCCAACAGGGCTTCAACCGCAACCTCGGCGTCGCCGAGATCATCGGCCAGGTCTGGCAAGCCAGCCGGCTGCTGGGCGACCGGCGCCACGGCGACCGCCGCATCACCAACATCGTGCTGATGGGCATGGGCGAACCCCTGCTGAATTTCGCCAACGTGGTCAAGGCGACCGACCTGATGCAGGACGATCTCGGCTTCGGCATCTCCAAGCGCCGCGTGACCCTGAGCACCGCCGGCGTGATCCCGGCCTTGTACCGGCTCAAGGAGGTCTCGGAAATCAGTCTGGCGGTCTCCCTGCACGCACCGGACGATGAACTGCGCAACGAACTGGTGCCGCTCAACCGCAAGTATCCCATCGCCGAATTGCTGGCGGCCTGCCGGCACTATATCGCCGACAAGCCGCACCGCCGCATTACCTGGGAATACGTACTGCTGGACGGAGTCAACGATTCCGAGAAACAGGCGCGCGCGCTGGCCTCGCTCATCCAGGGCATCCCGTCCAAGGTCAATTTGATTCCGTTCAATCCGTTTCCGGGAACGCGCTACCGCCGCTCTGGACCGGCGGCCATCGCCCGTTTCCAAGCCGTGCTGATGGCCCATGATCTAACGGTCGTGACCCGCAAGACGCGGGGCGACGATATCGCCGCGGCCTGCGGCCAACTGGCCGGACAGGTCCAGGCCCGTGGCCGCAAGCCGGCGCGCGGCGCGGCGCGGCTCGCCGTCTAGGGATTTCCATGTCATGCCGCCATTAGCCAAATTCGTGATCCTTGCCCTGGCCTTGCCGCTGCTGGCGGCCTGCGCCAACACCCAGGAACAGGAATTCAAGCGCAGTGCCGCCGAAGCCAATTTCAAGCTGGGCATCGGCTACATGCAGTCGGGCCACTTCGAAGTAGCCTCGGAAAAATTGCTGAAAGCGCTGCAATACGATGATAATTACCCGGAAGCTCACAATGCCGTCGCCGTGTTGTACGAGGAGATGCGCGAGTATGCGCCGGCCGAAACTCATTTCAGGAAAGCGATCGAACTCCAACCGGACTACACCTTGGCGAAACTGAATTATGGCCGATTGCTGTGCAAGCACTTTCCCGAACGGGCCGCCGAAGGCGAAAGCGAACTTCGGAAGATCGCCACCGACCCGGCCAACGCCGGCACCAGCGCCGCGGAAGCTTACGCGGGTCTGGGCGTCTGCGCTCGCCAGCGCGGCGACCTGGCGCAGGCTGAAACCTGGCTGCGCCAAGCGCTGGACAGTGACCCCAGCAATACCGTCGCCCTATACGAACTGGCCGAAATCAGCCAGAGCCAGAGTAAAACGCTCCAGGGGCGCGCCTTCCTGCAGCGCTACCATGCCCAGACCCGCGCTACTCCGAAAAGCCTGTGGCTGGGTATTCTGATCGAGACCCCTCAGGATGGCGATGCGCACCTGCGCCAGCAGTACAGCGCTCTGCTATCCGGCCAATTCCCAAATTCCGAAGAAGCCCGCCGTCTGAACAAGCCGTAATGAGCATGTCCAACGAAATGAGCACCGACTTTACCCCATCGACGGAAGCCCCCGAAGCGGCCAACGAACCGTTGGGCGCCTGGCTCACCCAAGTCCGTACCGGCTACGGCGCCGAACAGCGTGACGTCGCCCACCATCTTGGTTTGAACCCGGCAATCATCCAGGCGCTCGAAACCGATGATTTCGCGCGCCTGGGAGCACCGGTGTTCGTCCGCGGCTACCTCAGTCGCTACGCCCGGCTGTTGAATCTGCCGGAACAGGCGGTGCTGGAGCGCTACCGGCAACAGTCGGGCGTCAGCCAGGCCCCACCGCCGCTGCAGGTGGCCCGCCCGCTCCGACGGCAAACCCGGATTCGCGATTTGCGCGGACTGTTCTACCTTTTGCTGGTGGCTGGCATCGGCTGGACCGCCATACAGCATCTGGACGACCTCGACCCCAGCCGGCTGACCGCGTTGTGGTCGGGCGCCAGCCGGAACGGCGACCAGCCAACCGCCACCACCGCCGTTACCGCCGCCACGCAAACCCAGTACCCATTCCAACCCGCATCCGAGCTGGCAAACCAACCCGCGGCGGCGCCCGAATCCCCGACGAGCGCGCCGCAACCCGCAACCCTGCCGAGCCCCCCACCGGCGCCGGTCGTCGTAACGTCAACCGCACCACCTGTCCAGAACGCGCCGCCGCCCGCCCCGGAACCCATGCCGGCGCCCTCGTTGCCTGGGGTACAGGCCGCCACCGCCGCGCCCATTCCAAGTTCGCCCACCGAAGAAAACGGCGACAATGCGACGACGGACGCCGGCGCCAAGCTGCTGCTGGAATTCAGCGGCGACTGCTGGGTGGAAGTGAAGGACGCCGAGGGGAAGGTGCTGATCAGCAGCCTGATGCGAACCGATTCCTCAAAGTCGCTATCGGGGCCGGGGCCGTTCGCGATTACCTTGGGTAACGCCCCCGCCGCCCGCCTGATCCTGGACGGTCAACCGGTCGACAAGACGGTTTACGTTCCCCGGCGCGGCACGGTCAGTCGCTTTACCCTCGCTCGCCCCCAGCCCTGAATCCGCCCGCCGCTCTCGGGCCCGCTTTTCCCACCCGGACCTAAACGATACTCATGGCCAAGCAGTTGCAAGCCATCCGCGGCATGAACGACATCCTGCCGGCCGAATCGGCGCTCTGGCAGGGACTCGAATCGACCGTGCGAGAGGTGCTCGCCGCCTACGGCTATCACGAAATCCGCCTGCCGCTCCTGGAGAAAACCGAACTGTTCGCCCGTTCGATCGGCGCGGTCACCGACATCGTCGAGAAAGAGATGTACACCTTCGACGATCGCAACGGCGAGAGCCTCACGCTGCGGCCCGAGGGCACCGCCGGTTGCGTGCGCGCCTGCATCGAGCACGGCCTGCTGCACAACCAGACCCAGCGCTTGTGGTACGCCGGCCCGATGTTCCGCTACGAAAAACCGCAGAAGGGCCGCTACCGCCAGTTTCATCAGGTCGGCGCCGAGGCGTATGGCATGAGCGGCCCCGACATCGACGCCGAACTGATCTGCCTGTCGGCGCGGCTGTGGCGGCGGCTGGGCCTGCGCGAGGCGACCTTGCAGATCAACTCGCTGGGTTCCAGCACCGCCCGGGTCGCCTACCGCGAGCGCCTGGTGGCCTACCTCAACCAGCGGCGCGACGAACTGGACGAGGACAGCCAGCGGCGGTTGCTCGCCAATCCGCTGCGAATTCTCGACAGCAAAAATCCGGCGTTACGGACGGTGATCGCCGAAGCGCCATCGCTACTGGATCATCTCGATCCCGAATCGCGAACCCATTTCGAGGAACTCAAGGCACTGCTCGACGGCGCCGGCATCGCCTATGAAATCAATCCACGCCTGGTGCGCGGCTTGGATTACTACTGTAAGACGGTCTTCGAATGGGTCACCGACACACTCGGCGCGCAGGGCACGATCTGCGCGGGCGGACGCTACGACGGCTTGATCGAAGAACTGGGCGGCCAGACAGTGCCGGGAGTGGGTTTTGCCATGGGGCTGGAGCGCCTGGTCGCCATGCTCGCCGCCACCGGCTACGCGGGAGCCGATCCGACGCCTCACATCTATCTGATTGCGGTTGGCGACGCCGCCCAACGCTGTGGATTGGCGTTGGCCGAACGGCTGCGCGACCAATTGCCGGCGTTGCGGCTACGGCTGCACTGTGGCGGCGGCGGCTTCAAGGCCCAGTTCCGTCGGGCCGATCACAGCGGCGCCCGGTTCGCGCTGATCCTGGGCGAAGATGAAGCCAACGCCGGCGCCGTCACCATCAAGCCGTTGCGCAAACCCCAAAGCGAACAACACACCCTGCCGCAGGATCAGGCGCCCGCTTACCTGCGCGCGGCACTGGCGGAAACCCCCTAAACAACCCATCAGAACGCCAAAGGAAAAGATTTCGATGGACCAATACACCGACGACGAACGCGTCGAGGATCTTAAAAAGTGGTGGCGGGACAACGGCGCCAGCATCATCGGCGGGATCGTGCTCGGCCTGATCGCGATTTTTGGCTGGCAGTACTGGAACTCCCATCGCAATGCCCAGGCAGAAACCGCCTCCCAAGCCTACGACGCCTTCATCGAAGCGGTGGAAAAACCCGACGCCGAACAAACCCGGCAGCGTGGGCAAACTCTGCTGGCCGACTTTCCCCATTCCGCCTACGCGACACTGGCGGCGCTGCGGCTGGCCAAGCTGGCGATGGATAGCGGCGATACCGCCGCCGCGAGCCAGCGGCTGGAATGGGTGATCGGCAACGCCCAACTCGACGAGATCAAGGATATCGCCCGGCTGCGACTGGCCCAGGTATTGTTCACCGCCAGCCGGATCGAGGAAGCCAGGAAGCTGCTGGACAGTGTGACCACCACCACCCTGACGGCCGAGCGCGATGAGCTGCAAGGCGATCTGTACCTGGCCGGCAACGACGCCGCCAAGGCCCGAACCGCCTATGCGGCGGCACTGGCGACGAATAGCGGCAACCCCTTGTTGCAGCTCAAGCTCGACAATCTGGCCCCGCCGACCGCCGAATCGATTGCCGTCGCCCCAGCCGAGCCGCCGCCCCCCGCTCCGGTCGAACCCGCGACCTCGCCGGCCGAACCCGTGACCTCGCCGGCCGAACCCGCTGCTCCGGCCGAACCCGTGACCTCGCCGGCCGAACCCGCTGCTCCGGTCGAACCCGTGACCTCGCCGGCCGAACCCGCTGCTCCGGCAGAGCCGGTCGTCCCGGTAAAGCCCGCCGATCCGGCCGAACCCGTGACCTCGCCGGCCGAACCCGCTGCTCCGGTCGAACCCGCAACCTCGCCGGCCGAACCCGCCGCTCCGGTCGAACCCGTGACCTCGCCGGCCGAACCCGCCGCTCCGGCCGAACCCGCTGCTCCGGCCGAACCCGTAGCTTCGCCGGCCGAACCCGCGCCCGACACAGCCCCGACTCCCGATGGTCCGGCTGAAACCCCGGCCAAACCCGTCGCGACCACCGTCGATGACGAAACGAAGCCCGCGCCGACTTCTCCCGCTCCCGCATCAGGTCGATAATCTTATGCGCCGCCACATCGTCCCGTTACTGCTCCTCATTCTGAGCGCCGGCTGTAGCTGGTTCGGCGGCTCCGACAACTCGATCCCACCGGCCGAACTGATCCCCATCGCTCAACCGATCAACGTGCAGCAGCTTTGGGAAACTCAGGTCGGCTCCGGCGCGGAGAAGCAATTCATCCGGCTGACCCCGGCTCTGCGGGATGGCCGACTCTACGCGGCCAGCCACGACGGCACGGTGGTGGCGCTGGATGCCGTCAACGGACAACGACTGTGGGAAACCATGACCAAGCTGCCGATTTCCGGCGGCGTGGGCGTCAGCCAGAACGGCATGGTGTTGTTCGGCACGGACAAAGGTCAGGTCGTCGCGCTGCGCCAGGAAGACGGTCAGGAAGCCTGGCGTTCCCAGGTTTCCAGCGAAGTGCTGGCCCCGCCGCGCGCCGGCGGCGATCTGGTGGTCGTGCGCAGCATCGACGGCAAATTCACCGGCCTCGACGCCCGCACCGGGGAACGGCGCTGGGTCTACGCCCACACCATGCCGGCGCTCAGTCTGCGCGGCAGCGCGCCGCCTCTGGTGGCCGGCAACCTGGTCATCGCCGGACTGGATACCGGCAAACTGCTGGTGCTGTCCCTGGACCGGGGATTACCCCTCACCGAGAAGACCATCGCGCCGCCGCGCGGCCGCACCGAAATCGAACGGCTGATCGACATCGATTCCGAACCCAAGGCGTTCGACGACACCCTGTATCTGGCGGCCTATCGCGGCAACGTGGCCGCGATCAATATGCGCGGCGGCAACCTGCTATGGACGCGCAACCTGTCCAGCTACGCCGGGCTCGATGTGGATGCCCAACAGGTTTATCTCAGCGACGATACCGACGCGGTGCTGGCGCTGGATCGCGGCAACGGCGGAACGCTCTGGAAACAGCCCGAACTGAGCGGTCGCCGGCTATCCGCCCCGGCCGCCGCCACCGATTACGTGGTCGTCGGCGATTACGAAGGCTACCTGCACTGGTTGAGCAAGGACAACGGTCAAATCGTCGGCCGGGTTCGCGCGGCGAGCAAGGGTATCCTTGCCCCGCCCGTCGCGGCGGGCAACATCGTCTTCGTGTACGGCCAGGGCGGCGCGCTCGGCGCGTTCCGGGCCGGCGGATGAATGCGTGGACGCGCGGTCACGCCATGGCCAACTGACGCCACAGCCCCGGCGTCCACCATGCTGGAACAGCTCGTCGCTATTTTCGTGACCTTTTTGGTCGTGATCGACCCGATCGGCGTCGCGCCGATGTTTTCGGCGCTGACTCGCGGCGGCGGCGATCATTATCGTCGACGCATGGCGCTCAAGGGCACGTCGATCGCCACCCTCATCTGCCTGTTTTTCGTGTTCACCGGCGATGCCCTGCTGCGCTTCCTCGGCATCAGTTTGGCGGCGTTCCGGGTCAGCGGCGGCATCCTGCTGTTCCTGCTGGCGATCGACATGGTGTTCGCCCGGCCTTCCGGCCTGCGGTCGGCGACGGTGCGGGAACAGGAGGAAGCGCAGTACAAGGACGATATTTCGGTGTTTCCGCTGGCGTTTCCCCTGCTGGCCGGCCCCGGCACCCTGACCACCATTCTGCTCACCACCAGCAGCATATCCTCGGGGGAACATCCCCTGCTGTTCCTCGCCATATTGGGCGTGTTGCTGGCGGTGTTGCTGCTGACCCTGCTGACCCTGCTGCTGGCTCCGCCGTTGATGAAATTGCTGGGCGAAACCGGCGCCAACGTGATCGACCGCCTGTTGGGCGTGATCCTGGCGGCGCTGGCCGTGCAGTTCATGTTCGAGGGGCTGCGCGCCGGTCTGTTCGGCGCCTGACGGTCCGCGCCGTGTCCAGCCTCATCTTGCGGATCGCCGTCCCATCGCCTCTGGATCGGACCTTCGATTACCTGCCGCCGCCGGACTGCGACCTGGCTGCCCTGCAACCGGGCTTGCGGGTGCGAGTACCGTTCGGCCGGCGTCGCGTCGTCGGTTTTCTGCTCGAACTCGGCGCCGGCACCGCCCTGGATCCCGCCGCGCTGCGGCCGGCGCAGGCGGTGCTCGATACCGAAGCGGTGCTGCCCGCCGACGTACTGGCGCTGCTGCGATGGGCACAGCGCTACTACCATCATCCCCTTGGCGAAGTCTTCGCCGCCGCCCTACCGACCCTCTTGCGCCAAGGCGAATCGACCGAGCTGTCGGCGCCAGCGCCACTCTGGCACATCACCGCCGCCGGGCGCGCCGCGCTCGCCACCGGACCGAACCGCGCACCCGCCCAGAGGCTACTGCTCGATTATCTGGCGCGCTGTTCCGACGGCGCCGATCCCAACGCCTTGCGCGCGGTAGTGCGCGACAGCGCCGCCACCTTGCGCGCGCTGCGCGCCAAGAATTGGGTGGAGCCCCTCGCCCGCCCGGCCTCGGCCCTGGCGGAAACCGCATTCGCGCCGCGCCCGCCGCCCGAACTCAACGCGGCGCAGGCGGCGGCGGTGACCAGCGTCGCGGCCGATCTGGACCGCTTCCAGGTCTTTTTACTGGAAGGCGTCACCGGCAGCGGCAAAACCGAAGTCTACCTGCGCCTGATCGAAGCCGTGCTGGCGCGCGATCGGCAGGCGCTGGTGCTGACCCCGGAAATCGGCCTGACCCCGCAGTTGCTGGCCCGCTTTCGGGAGCGGCTGCCGGGACCGCTGGCCGTGCTGCACTCCGGTCTGAGCGACCGGGAACGGTTGAATGCCTGGCTGCTGGCCCGCGCCGGCGCCGCCCGGGTGGTGGTCGGCACCCGCTCGGCGGTGTTCGCGCCGCTGCGCGCGCCGGGCATCCTCATCGTTGACGAGGAGCACGATCCATCCTTCAAACAGCAGGAGGGTTTCCGCTATCACGCCCGCGATTTGGCGGTCATTCGCGGCCGGCAACTCGGGATTCCGGTGGTGCTGGGTTCGGCCACTCCGGCCCTGGAAAGCCGTCACAACGCCGAACGCGGTCGCTACCGCTTACTGCAACTACCGGAGCGGGTCGGCGGCGGCGCGCAAGCGCCCATCGAGATTCTCGATGTGCGTCGCCAACCGATGGTCGATGGGCTGTCACGGCCGCTGCTGGAGCGCATGAGGGTACATCTGGCCCGCAACGAGCAGGCGCTGCTGTTTCTCAACCGACGCGGCTTCGCGCCGATTCTGCTCTGCCACGAATGCGGCTGGCTGAGTCAATGCCGCCACTGCGACGCCCGCATGACCCTGCACCTGCGCCAGCGCCGGTTGATCTGCCATCACTGCGGCGACCATCGGCCGGTGGATGCCGCTTGCCCGCTGTGCGGCAGCGTGGATCTACGGGCGCTCGGCCAGGGCACCGAGCGCCTGGAAGCGGCCCTGCGACAGGAATTTCCGGATGTCGGCCTCATCCGCATGGATCGCGACAGCACCCGTCGCCGCGGCAGTCTGGAAACCTTGCTGAGCGCCATTCACCATGGCGGTCGCCGCATTCTGCTCGGCACGCAGATGCTGGCCAAGGGCCACCATTTCCCCGAGGTAACCCTGGTGGGCATCGTGGATGCCGACCAGGGTTTGCACGGCATCGACTTTCGGGCCGGGGAACGGATGGCGCAACTGATTCTCCAGGTCGCCGGCCGCGCCGGCCGCGCCGAGAAACCGGGCGCGGTCGTCATCCAGACCCACCATCCCGACCATCCGCTGCTGCGCGTTTTGGTGTCCCAGGGGTATCCGGCATTCGCGGCGGCGGCGCTGGAGGAACGGCAGGCGGCCTGGCTGCCGCCGTTCGCCCATCAGGCGCTGCTGCGGGCGGAAGCGGTCGAGCCGGAACGAGCCACCGCGTTTCTACAGGCCGCCCGGACACTGGCCGATTCCCGCGCCGACGGAATCGAACTGCTGGGCCCGGCGCCCGCGCCGATGGAGCGCCGGGCCGGCCGCTACCGGGCGCACCTGCTGCTGCAAGCGACGCGGCGTCAGGACTTGCACCGTTTCCTCGATCCCTGGATTGCCCAGTTGCGGGCGGAGCACGCGGACCGCCGGGTGCGCTGGTCTCTGGATGTCGATCCAATGGAACTTTTCTGAACGTCTTTTTGAAAGCGCGGCACCCATCCGTGGGTTCCGCTCTTTTGACCGAATCGTGCGCGAAAAATCAATTTAATCAAAAATAACCCAAAATAAATCAATATATTATGGGTTGAAATTCTGAAAATGCGTGACTGTTTTCCACGGTTGATTTTCAACAATTTCAAAGAATTGAAAAAATAACTTCTTCATTGACCCTTTACTTGACGCGGGATACAACTAGACTTTTTGAGGCTTGCGGGATTTCTCCACAACCAAGGGCACCCACTATAAGGACATGTGGCGGGATCGATCTCTGGGAGGCATCCGAATCGGGTGGGTTTCACCCTACCCGCGGTTGCGGTCAACCACAAATCCCGCTTGTCATGACACCCCGTCATTTCACCTACCACCGATGGGAAAACAATATGCAACAAGATTTGGTTCACGCCATAAAAAGCAACCCAAAGTACCACGAACTGGTCTCCAAGCGATCCAGGTTTGCCTGGATCATGTCCGTTGTGATGCTGGTGATCTATTACGCCTTCATCCTGACCATCGCCTTCGACAAGCCGTTTATGGCCACTCCCCTGTGGTCCGGCTCCGTCACCACCGTTGGCATTCCGATCGGCATCGGGGTGATCATCTCGGCCTTTATCCTGACCGGCATCTATATCCGGCGGGCCAATGCCGTCTTCGACAAGCTCAACCGCGAAATCAAGGAGGAAGTGCTATGAGTTTCTGGAAGCGCGCATTCCCCACCCTGCTGCTGATGCTGGTTGCCGGCAGCGCCCTGGCCGCCGGCGGCGATCTGGGGGCGGTCAAGAAGGCGGAGGTCAACATTCCCGCCATCGTCATGTTTTTGGTGTTCGTCGCCGCCACCCTGGGCATCACCTACTGGGCGGCGCAACGCACCAAGACCGCCAAGGACTTCTACGCCGCCGGCGGCGGCATCACCGGTTTCCAGAACGGTCTGGCCATCGCCGGCGACTACATGTCCGCCGCGTCGTTCCTGGGCATTTCCGGCCTGGTGTTCCTGAACGGCTACGACGGCGTGATCTTCTCGGTGGGCTGGCTGGTCGGCTGGCCGATCATCATGTTCCTGATCGCCGAGCAGCTCCGCAACCTGGGCAAGTACACCTACGCCGACATCGTGGCGTACCGCTTCGAGCGGGTGCCGATGCGCACCCTGGCGGCCACCGCCGCGCTGATCGTGGTCATCCTGTATCTGATCGGCCAGATGGTGGGCGCCGGCAAACTGATCCAGGTGCTGTTCGGCCTGGACTACACCTACGCCGTCATTATCGTCGGCATCCTGATCATCCTGTACGTCACCTTCGGCGGCATGTTGGCCACCACCTGGGTGCAAATCATTAAAGCCTGCCTGTTGCTGGCCGGCGCGACCATCATTGCCTTCGGCGCGCTGTATCTGGCCTCGGACGGCAGCATGAGCCCGGAACGGATGTTCGCCAAAGCCGTCGAGGCGCGCAAGGGCGACCTCAGCATCATGGGGCCGGGCAAGCTGGTGAGCGACCCGATCGAGGCGATTTCGCTTGGCCTGGCGCTGATGTTCGGCACCGCCGGCCTGCCGCACATCCTGATGCGTTTCTTTACCGTAAGCAACGCCATCGAAGCGCGCAAGTCCGTGTTCTACGCCACCGGCTGGATCGGCTACTTCTACATCCTGACCTTCCTGATGGGTTTCGGCGCCATCGTGCTGCTGACCGGCCATCCCGAATTCGCCGATCCCTCGGCGGTGGGCGGCATCAAGGGCGGCCAGAACATGGCGGCGGTCAACCTGTCGGCGGCGGTGGGCGGCAATCTTTTGCTCGGCTTCATCTCCGCCGTGGCCTTCGCCACCATCCTGGCGGTGGTTTCCGGCCTGACCCTGGCCGGCGCCTCGGCCATCTCCCATGACCTGTACGCCAACGTGTTCGCCCACGGCAACGTGGACGAGCAGCAGGAAGTGCGGGTGTCGAAGATGGCCACCGTGGTGCTGGGCATCATCGCCATCCTGCTGGGCATCGCCTTCGAGAAGCAAAACATCGCCTACCTGGTGGCCCTGACCTTCTCGGTGGCGGCCAGCGCCAACTTCCCGATCCTGCTGATGTCGATCTACTACGGCAAGATGACCACCCGCGGCGCGCTGATCGGCGGCTGGCTGGGCCTGATCAGCGCCACCGTGCTGGTGATCGTCGGCCCGACGGTGTGGAAGGAAATCCTGCAACTCGGCGATCCGCTCTTCGGGTACAAATACCCGGCATTCATCTCGATGACCATCGCCTTCCTGGGCATCTGGATCGGCTCGATAATGGACAACAGCGAACGGGCCAAGAAGGAGCACGAAGCCTTCATCGCGCAGGACGTGCGTTGCCAGACCGGCATCGGCGCCGAAGGCGCGGCCAGCCACTAAGCGGCTCCGCCCGGTTGGGATGAGCGCCGCGCGAGCGCGGCGCTCATCCAGTCCGCCGAATCCTGCTAAGATTAAACCCCTTCCGGCTCGCGCCGCGAAGGGGTTTTTGTTTTGGGCCACTCGGAAGCGAACCGTCGTGACTATCCCGGATCCACAAGCATTCCTCGCCCGTCAGTCTCCGTTCAACCGGCTCTCCGAAGCGGAATTGGCGTCGTTGGCCAAGGGACTGAAGATCGGCCATTTTGAGCCAGGCGAAGTTTTACTGAAGGCAGGCGAAGTTCCCGCCTGCCTGTACTTCATCATCGACGGCGCGGTCTACGAAATCGACGGCGATCCCAATCTACACTGTCAGGAGGGCGCGGGATCTCTGACTACCGCCGCCAAAGGCGCCGGTTCCATGTGGTGTGTGATCGCCCTGTATGGCGCCGAGGATGTCTTCGATGCCGGCGCTGTGCTGGAAGGCGGAGGCAAACACAGTTTCGTGGTCAGTGAACCGACCCGCTGCTGGCAGATGCCGCGACCGGTCTTTATGCAAGCCGTGCAGGATCATCCACCGCTGGCGGCTTTCTACAGCCAGAAGATTTCCCAGCGCCTTGCCGCCCTGCAAGAGACCCACGACAAGCAGGAACTGGCGGCGTTCACCATCGCCAAGATCGAGGACGTCTATATTCACCCCCCGGTCTTCGTGCCCGCCGAAGCGTCCATCCACGAAACCGCGCTGGCGATGAAAGCGCACAAAATCAATTCGGTGCTGGTTCGACATGGCGATGAAGTCGGCATCGTTACCGCCACCGATCTGCGGGAAGCGGCCATTATCCAGCGGCGGTCCGTGGACGAAGCCGTCGGACCGTTGGCCACTTACGACCTGATCGGGATGGAGCCGGACGATTTCCTGTTCAACGCCCTGCTGCGGATGACCCATCACAACGTCAACCGCCTGGTGATCCACGACGGAAAAACCATTCGCGGCGTTCTCGAACAGATCGATCTGCTCAGTTATCTCTCCAACCACTCGCATCTGATCGCCCTGCAAATCGACCGGGCGCGTTCCCGCGAAGATCTGAAGTGGGCCAGCCGCGATCTGGTCAACGTGATCCGCGACCTGCACGACAAGGGCATCAAAATCCGCTACATCATGCAACTGGTGTCGGAACTGAATAAAAAACTGTTGCGCAAGCTGTTCGCCCTGCTCGCGCCGCCGGAACTGCTGGAAAACGCCTGCCTGCTGGTGTTGGGCAGCGAGGGCCGCGAGGAGCAAGTGCTGAAGACCGATCAGGATAACGCCCTGATTCTGCGCGACGGCTTCGGTTGCCCCGATCTGGAGCGGGTCGCCCGCGAGTTTACCGAAAGTCTGATCGATTTCGGCTATCCGCGCTGTCCCGGCAACATCATGGTGTCGAACCCGTACTGGACCAAATCGGTGGCCGCTTTCAAGGACGAACTGTTTCAATGGATCGTCCATCCGACCCACGATTCCTTTCTGCAATTCGCCATCTTCTTCGACGCCACGGCGGTGGCTGGCGACGAGAATCTGCTGCGGCACGTCAAGGACCACATGTATCGCCTGCTCGGCGACCATCGCTCCTTCTACGGCCAATTCGCCAAATCCACCGTCGCGTTCGAAACGCCATTGGGGTTTTTCACCAATTTCGTGGTCGAAAAAGACCGCGACGAACTGGACATCAAGAAAGGCGGTATCTTCCCCCTCGTTCACGGCGCCCGCAGTTTGGCTTTGGAATACCGCTTGCCGCAGACCCATACCGTGGACCGGATCGCGGCGCTCAGCCAGCGAAACCTGTTCAAACCCTCTTTTGGCGCCGAACTGATCGAGGTCTTCACCTACCTGTCCACCTTGCGCGCCGAGGCTGGCCTGCGCAAAATCAAGCAGGGCATACCGCAGGACAATTACCTGAACCCCAAGGATCTCAACAAGCTGCAACGGGAAGTGCTGCGCGACTCGTTCAAGATCGTCAACGAATTCAAAAAATTCATCACCTATCACTTCAAACTGGGGATGATCAGTTAACCGGAAAACCCCCATGAGGCGTTCCTCTTGAAAACGCATCTACACCATCTTATCGCCCAGGCGCTCCAACAACTCCAACGGGAGGGGACGCCAGCCGACATCGATCCATCCTCGATTCCGCTGGAGCGCACCCGCGACCGCGCGCACGGCGATTTCGCCAGCACCATCGCGCTGGTCCTGGCCAAAACCGCCCGCCGCGCGCCGCGCGAGCTGGCCGAACGCATCAAGGCGGCCCTGCCTGCCTCCACCCATGTCGCCAAGGTGGAAATCGCCGGACCCGGTTTCATCAATTTCTTTCTGGCGCCCGCCGCCTATCGGGCGACGGTCGGCGAGATCCTCGAACGGCGGGACGATTTCGGCCGGAGCGCGCTCGGCGGCGGCAAGCGGGTGCAAGTGGAGTTCGTCTCCGCCAATCCCACCGGACCGCTGCACGTCGGTCACGGCCGCGGCGCGGCGTTCGGCGCGACCGTCGCCAACCTGCTGGAAGCGGTCGGCTACCGGGTCCACCGCGAGTACTACGTCAACGATGCTGGCCGGCAGATGAACATTCTGGCCGCCAGCATCTGGCTGCGCTACCTGGAGCATTGCGGCGAAAAATTCCGCTTTCCCAGCAACGGCTACCGGGGCGACTACGTGCGCGACATCGCCGCCCGCCTTTACGCCGAACACGACGGCGCGTACATGGCCCCGGCGGCGCAGGTGTTTCAGGATGCGCCGCCGGACGAGATCCGCGACGAAGCGGGCGAAACGATCGTCCCCGGCGACAAGGAAGCCCACATCGACGTCTTGGTCGAACGCGCCCGAGCCCTGCTGGGCGATCACCGCTACCGCTACATTTTCGAGCTGGGCCTAAATACCATTTTGGACGACATCCGCGACGACCTGCGGGAGTTCGGCGTGGTCTACGACGAGTGGTACTCGGAACTGGCCCTGACGGAACGCGGCGCGGTCAATAAAACCATCAACCGGCTGCGCGATACGGATTACATCTACGAGCAGGACGGAGCGCTCTGGTTTCGCTCCAGCGCCTTCGGCGACGAGAAGGATCGGGTGGTGCAACGGGAAAACGGTCAGACCACCTACTTCGCTTCGGACATCGCCTACCACCTGGAAAAGTTCGAACGCGGCTTCGACCGGGTCATCGACGTCTGGGGCGCCGACCATCACGGCTACATCCCGCGGGTCAAGGCCGCGCTGCGCGCACTGGGCGAGAATCCCGACCACCTGGACGTGTTGCTGGTGCAGTTCGCCATCCTCTACCGCAACGGCGAACGGGCGCAGATGTCCACCCGCTCCGGCGAGTTCGTCACCCTGCGCGAATTGCGCCAGGAGGTCGGCAACGACGCCGCCCGCTTTTTCTACGTCATGCGCAAGAGCGAGCAACACCTGGATTTCGATCTCGACTTGGCCAAGTCGCAATCCAAGGACAATCCCGTATACTATATTCAGTATGCTTATGCCCGAATTTGTAGTGTTCTGAGACTATCGCACGAAAAAGGGCTCTCCCACGACCCGGCGCGCGGCCAGGATCGTCTGGCGCTGCTGGTCGAACCGCACGAGGAAACCCTGATGGTGGCGCTGTCGCGCTATCCCGAAGTCGTGGAAACGGCGGCGCTCAATCACGAGCCGCATCAACTGGCCCACTACCTGCGAGATCTGGCCAACGCCTTTCACACCTATTACAACGAACATCGGGTTCTGGCGAGTGACGATGCGCTCCGCGACGCCCGGCTCAACTTGAGTTTGGCCACACGACAAGTCATCAAAAACGGACTCGCCTTGCTGGGCGTTTCGGCTCCGGAGGTCATGTGAGTATCCGACGCGACTACAAGCCCGCCTCGACCTGGCAGCGCCGCCGCCGGTCGGCGCGTCGTCATGGTCTACTGGTGATGACGCTGGTGCTCATTGGCCTGTTCGGCGGCTTGCTGACCTACATCAAGGGCGATCGAATTCAGCAACCGGTTCCAGTCGCCGCCGCCGCGCCCGGCAGTGCTCCCGACCCATCGACCAGCCGCCCCGCCGCCACCGAACCGCCGCCGGTCGCGCCCGAAACCATGCCCGCGCCGCTCAAACCCAAATACGATTTTTATACCGAACTGCCCAAGCGGCAGATCAAGCTCCAACAGGATCCTCCCGGTCCGCACGGCGCCTCGCGCTCGTCGTCCGCCCACCCGCGGCCGGCGGCCGAACCGTTGCGCAAGCCGGCGCCGTCGAGGAAAAACCGGATAACGCCGACCATGATCCGGGCCACCGCCAGCCAAATCGTGACTGGTCGCTCATAACCATCGTCCCGTGTTTCATCGGGCAGACGCTACCGTTTCCCACATTCGAGTCGTCTTCCCGACCGGCGCATCGACCATTGCCATACGCATCCCAGAGCCGCCACCATGACGAACCTGCCCGATATCGTTCGGAGCTACCTGGACCAGCAGCGATTGCCCTATCGGATGATGGCTTGCCCGGCCGGCGAAACACTCGGGCAAGTCGCGGCGCTGCTCGATCTGCCCCTCCGCCGGATGGTGCGCATCGTCCTGTTGAAAGATAGCACCGGCTTGACGATGGCCGTCCTGCCGGGCAGCCACATCCTGGATTTTTCCATGCTGTGTCAGGCGCTGCAACGCGATCTGGCGCCCCTTTATGGCGCCGAAACCATCCGTTTTTTTCAAAGCCGGGGCTGCAAGGCGGGCTCCTACCCTCCCCTGCCCGAGGCTTTCGGCATTGCCGCGCTGGCCGATGACAGTTTGATCCTGGCGGACGAGGACGAAATCTACTTCGACGGCGGCAGCGGCGATACTCTGATCGGTATGCGAAACCTTGATTTCCGGAGTTTGCTCGGCCAGGCGCGCTGGGAACACTTCGCGGTTCCCGTCGACGATCTCGATTCCCTGCTCAGCCAGCAGGCCATCACGCCGCAAAACCTGACCAGCCTCACCAACCGTTACACGCCGGCGGGGTTAAAGGAGGGCATCGAGGCCATCACCGAACTGCCGGTCATGCCGCAAACCGTGCAGCGCCTCCTGATGTTGCGCGCTCATCCAACCACCAACACCCAGGATATCCTTCACATCGTCGAGCAGGATCCCAGTCTGGCCGCTCAGGTGGTGTATTGGGCGCGCTCGCCGCTGCACGGCCATCCCGTCGCCGTGGATTCGCTGCAAGCCGCGATCGAGCAAGTACTGGGGGTCGATGGCGCGCTCAACCTGCTGCTCGGCTCCAGCATGGGCCAGACTTTCCGTATCCCGGCTGATGGCCCGGTCGGCCTGAAAGCCTTCTGGCGACACAGCACCTACTGCGCGTCCCTGGTCAGCGAGCTGGTCAAGCTGCTGCCCGACTCGGTGGACGTCAAACCGGGGTTGGCTTACCTGTCCGGGTTGCTGCATAACTTTGGCTACCTGGTGCTGGGTCATGTGTTCCCGGCCCGTTTTTTTCTGTTCAACCGGTTTTTGGCGGTCAACCGGCATGTGCCGGTCAGTGCGGTCGAGCGCTATGTCCTGGGCACCGAGCACTGGCATATCGGCGCCTGGCTGATGCAGTCGTGGTCCATGCCCGAGGAAGTGATCGCCGCCGTGCGCTGGCATCACCACGAAGACTGCACCCAAGCGTATGCGGAATATTCCAATCTGGTGCTGATCGCCAACCGCCTGCTGCATTACATCGGGGTGGGGGACGAGGAAAACAACCGCTTGCCGGCCTTGGCCATGTTCACGCTCGGCATCAGCCACGACCAGGCCATGGCGGCGCTGGCGCAGGTGCAAGCCAGCATGACAGCACTCGATACCTTGTCGGAAGCGCTGCAATGGCCCTCCGAGGGTTAGCCTCGACCCGGCATCGTCCCTATAGCGCGTCCCATCCTATTTGGGTTGTGCCGGCTCGTGACGACCGAACCGGCCGTGCCCGTTGTCGAGGATCGCGAAACGGGTCGAACGGCGCACTTCCAAGAACCCGCCACCCTGAAACGCAAAGGGCGAAGCCGCCGGCTCCGCCCTGTTGAATAACGCCTCACGGCGCGGTTACAACGCGCTGGGACCGATTTCGCCGGTGCGAATCCGGATCGCGCGCTCCAGATCGAAGACAAAAATTTTGCCGTCGCCGATCTTGCCGGTATTGGCGGTGGAGCAGATCGCCTCCACCACCTTATCCACCAGACTGTCGTCCACGGCGATTTCCAGCTTGACCTTCGGCAGGAAGTCCACCACGTATTCGGCGCCGCGGTACAGTTCGGTATGCCCCTTCTGGCGACCGAAACCCTTGACTTCGGTCACGGTGATGCCTTGCACCCCGATGGCCGACAAGGCTTCCCGCACGTCATCCAGTTTGAACGGTTTGATGATTGCAGTGACTAGCTTCATGGATACCCTCTAGCGTTCGCCTGACCTAAGACACAATGCCCGCGCGGGAATATAACCGAAATCCGGGGTGGCGCGCGATGGCGGGCGGACACCGGAGTCCCGCGGCGCCGGTGTCCGCCCGCCCCACATTACAGGTTGTAGCCGCGCTCGTCGTGCAACGCGATGTCCAGGCCCTCGGTTTCCTGCTCGTCCGTGACTCGCAAGCCGACCACCACATCGACGATCTTCAGGATCACGAAGCTCAAAACACCGGAATAAACAACGGTGAACAGCACACCCTTGGTCTGCACCCACAACTGACCGCCGATGGTCATGCCGTCGGCCAGACCCGCGCCGCCCAGGCTGACATCGGCGCACAAACCGGTCAGGATCGCGCCGGCGATACCGCCCACCGCATGCACGCCGAACACGTCCAGCGAATCGTCATAACCCAGTGCCCGCTTCAGCTTGGTGGACGCCAGGAAGCAGATCAGGCCAGACGCAAAACCGATCAGCAACGCCCCCATCGGACCGGCGGTGCCGGAGGCTGGCGTGATCGCCACCAGACCCGCCACCGCGCCGGACGCGATGCCCAACACGCTGGGTTTGCCGTGATTCACCCATTCCGCGAACATCCAGGCCAGCGCCGCCGTCGCGGTCGCGATTTGAGTCACCAACATGGCCATGCCCGCCGAGCCATTCGCCGCCACCGCGCTGCCGGCGTTGAAGCCGAACCAGCCGACCCACAGCATTCCGGCGCCCATGATGGTGAAATTCAGATTATGCGGCGGCATCGCCGTATGCGGATAGCCCTTGCGTTTGCCGAGAACCAGACAGGCCACGAAACCGGCAATTCCGGCGTTGATATGCACCACCGTGCCACCGGCGAAATCCAGCACGCCCCAGTCCCACATCAGCGCGCCGTCTCCGCTCCACACCATATGAGCGACCGGGGTGTACACAATGGTGAACCAGACGGCCATGAACAGCAGCAGCGCGGAAAACTTCATCCGTTCGGCGAAGGCGCCGACGATCAGCGCCGGCGTGATGATCGCAAAAGTCATCTGAAAGGTCACGAACACGGTCTCCGGAATGGTCAAGGTCAGGCTATCCCGCCCGACTCCGCCCAGAAACGCCTTGCCGAGACCGCCGACGAAGGTGTACAGATTGGTGGCTTCCTTGGTCATGCCGGTGGCATCGAATGCCAGACTGTAGCCGTACAATGCCCACAGCACCGTGATCAGCGCGGTGATGGC
Source organism: Candidatus Competibacter sp. (assembly GCA_029624815.1). Taxonomy (GTDB): domain Bacteria; phylum Pseudomonadota; class Gammaproteobacteria; order Competibacterales; family Competibacteraceae; genus Competibacter. Next base: position 4,504 of record JARSSH010000005.1, on the reverse strand, counting down.
GAAGCACTGCATCATCACCGACAGCACGTTCTTGGCCCGCACCATGCCCGCGTAAAACAGCGACAACCCTGGAATGGTCATGAACAGCACCAAGGCGGTGGAGGTCAGCATCCAGGCCGTATCGCCCGCGCTCAAGGTCGGTGGGGCCGCCGTTTCCTGGGCCACCGCCAACACGGGCGCCAGCATCGCCGTCAGCAGCAACAGGCCGCCGTTTTTCGCCACTTGCATCGTTCTCGTCATTAGTAAGATTCTCCTAGCGTTGAAAATTAGGGAGTCATGCAGGGGATTCGGGTTGTCGCGGGGGCCGACCGGCCGGCCGCCACTCCGCAAGGTTCGAGACGCAATCGGGCGAACCCGCGCTTCACAATGCTTCCGGTCCGGATTCGCCGGTGCGAATGCGCACGGCGTTATCCAACTCGAAAATGAAAATCTTGCCGTCGCCGACCTTGCCAGTGTTGGCGGCCCGGGAAATCACCTCGACCACCCGATCGGCCAGATCGTCGGTCACGCCGACCTCGATCTTGATCTTGGGCAGGAAATCCACCACGTATTCCGCGCCCCGATACAGTTCGGTATGGCCTTTTTGCCGCCCGAACCCCTTGACTTCGGTGACCGTGACGCCTTGCGCGCCCACTTCCGAAAGCGCTTCCCGGACATCGTCCAGTTTGAACGGTTTGATAACCGCGGTGATCAGTTTCATGGATCGAAATCTCCTATGGCTTGGAACCCCCCGATGGGGCGCGGCCTGTTATTGCGTCTGGACAGCTTCCGTCCGTCAGTGTCGACGGCGCGGTGAGTCGCCAGCAAAAAGCATATCGTGTGCCATTAATTTAATATTTAATTAAAACAATTAATTATATTTAATTTATGGGATTATTCCCCGATCGTTAATCCGTAGCCGGGCACATGCCCTCCGTTTTGCACCGTTTTTGTGCATGACGGCCGGCACGCACAAGCCGCAAAATCCCGTTAAACTAAAGTGACGGCAATTCCCAATGTGGAGGAATGGTGATGATCGACCCCAAAACTTTCGACGATTTGGCTAAACGCTTTGCGGAAGCGCTGCCGCCCAGCTTTCGCCAGCTTCAGACGGAGATGGAAAAGAACTTCCATGCGGCGCTGCAGGCGGCCTTCGCCAAGCTGGAACTGGTGACGCGAGAGGAATTCGACGTGCAGCAGGCCGTGCTGGCCCGCACCCGCGCCAAGCTGGAGACTTTGGAAAAACAAGTTGCCGAACTGGAAGGCAAGGCGCCCGGCGGCAAACGGCGCAAAACCGCGGAAAAACCCGTCGAATCCGAAGAAGGCGACGGCTGATCGCCAGCGGCCTCCCCTTTCGTCATGACTGGATGGCGCGCGCGCTCCGTAACCGGTTGCTATCGCCGCTGTTTCCCGCACTTAAATAGTGCAAGGTCGCCGTGCCGGTCGGCGCCACAATCCAACAACCCGCTTGGCGGCAATCCGTAGCGGCTCGCGGAATCTCCATGTCGCTCGCCATCGTCCACACTCGCGCTCAAGTCGGCATCGATGCGCCACCGGTCAGCGTGGAAGTGCATCTGTCCACCGGCCTGCCGGGACTGTTCATCGTTGGCCTGCCGGAAGCGGCGGTCAAGGAAAGCAAGGACCGGGTGCGTGGCGCCATCCTCAACAGCCGCTTCGAATTTCCCAGTCGTCGCATCACCATCAACCTGGCGCCCGCCGACCTGCCCAAGGAAGGCGGTCGCTTCGATCTGCCGATCGCGCTGGGCATCCTGGCCGCCTCCGGTCAAATCGGCCGCGAACGGCTGGGACAGTACGAATGCCTCGGCGAGCTGGCGCTGGGCGGCGAGCTGCGCGGCGTCCGCGGCGTGCTGCCGGCGGCGCTGGCCTGCCGCGATGCCGGACGGACTCTGCTCGCCCCGGCCGATAACGCCGCCGAGGCGCTGCTGGCCGGCGGCGCGACCGTTTTGGGCGCGGCCCACCTGTTGGAGGTTTGCCGGCAACTGAACACCGGCGCGGCCCTGCGGCCGTCGCGCCCGCCATCCCGTCCGGAACCGGAACCACTGCTGGAACGGGATCTGAGCGATGTGCGCGGTCAGCAGCACGCCAAGCGCGCGCTGGAAATCGCCGCCGCCGGCGGTCACAACCTGCTCCTGATCGGCCCGCCCGGCACCGGCAAGACCATGCTCGCCAGCCGGCTGTCCGGCATCATGCCGCCGCTGAGCGAAGCCGAGGCGCTGGAAACCGCCGCCATCGCCTCGATCAGCGCGCAGGGGTTGGATTTGCAGCAATGGGGAGTGCGGCCGTTCCGGGCGCCGCACCACACCGCCTCGGCGGTAGCGTTGGTCGGCGGCGGCGGTCTGCCGCGACCCGGCGAGATCTCGCTGGCCCACCATGGCGTGCTGTTCCTGGACGAATTGCCGGAGTACGACCGGCGGGTGCTGGAAGTGCTGCGCGAACCGATGGAATCGGGGCGCATCACCATCTCCCGCGCCGCCCGCCAAGCCGACTTTCCGGCGCGGTTCCAACTGGTGGCGGCCATGAACCCCTGTCCCTGCGGCTACCTGGGCGACGCCGAGCGGCGTTGCGCCTGCGGCCAGGAACAGGTGCGCCGCTACCGGGCGCGGGTGTCGGGTCCGCTGCTGGACCGCATCGACCTGCACATCGAAGTGCCGCGACTGGCGCATCGGGTGCTGCGCGGCGACGTTCCGGAAGAAAACAGCGCCGCGGTGCGGGTGCGGGTCTGCGCCGCCCGCGAGCGGCAACTGCGACGCGCCGGCAAACCCAACTGCATCCTGCGCACCCGCGAGATCGAACGATATTGCATCCTGGGCGAAGCCGACCATCGCCTGCTGGAACAGGCCATGGAGCGGCTTGGACTGTCGCCGCGCGCCTACCACCGCATTTTGAAAGTAGCCCGGACCATCGCCGATCTGGCCGGCAGCGAGGGCATCAAGACCCCGCATCTCACCGAGGCCATCAGCTACCGCGCGTTGGACCGGACCCTGGCGCGCTAGCCCCGACCCTATTGCTTATTCCACCGTGCGAGAAGGTTCCATGATTCGTGTCAACCCCAACATCGCCACCCTTCCTGCCTGGTCGCGCCACCCGTTACCGTGGTGGGGCGTGCTATTTTGGGCTCTGCTGTCCGTCGCCCATGCGCAAATTTCCGACGCCAAAGTGGAAGCCTTGGTCGAGGCGCTGCGCCTGTCGGCGCCACAGGCCGGGGCCGGACTGTACAGCGACTGGCAAATCAAGCCGGACAATATCGTTCGCTGGTCGCGGCGCTGCCTGAACCAGGACGTGACGCCGGATCAGTTCGCCGCCGATCCGGCCCTGGCCCGGCACGTGGTGGTCTGCGTGATGGGAAACGTGCTGCGCGAACAGCTTGCCGCGGGCAACAACGAGATCGTCGCCGTGCAGCGCGCCGCCGCCTGGTGGATGACCGGCGATCCGGAGCAGTACCGCAACGGCGCGACCGGCGACTATACCCTCAAGGTGCTGGAAACCTACCTGAGATTCTTCTGACCGGCCTCACCGCGCGTGGCGGCCAGATGCCGCGCAGGAAGTAAACCGGCAAGCCCGGCGCGCCGCGAAGGGCGGCGCGTCCGCGCGCCTACGCCGTTTGGGCGAATATTCCGATGCCGAGATCGTCGAGGTTGAACACCTGTTCCTTGCTGTATTCGAGCAGCAGTTCGTACAACCGGTGCTTGACGAAATGATCTTGCGACGGGTCGAAGTCCAGCATCTCCCGCGCCACATCCAGCGCGCTCAACCGTTCGTTGGTGCCCGCGCTGACAAACGATTGCAGGCCGTCGGTAGCCACCGCCACCGTCGGGAAGGCCTTCAGGGAAAAGCTAAACACCAGAGGGGCGTCGAAGCGCTCCAGCCGGCTCGTCGTTCCGGTCTCGTTGAGGTAGCTCACGCTTTGCGCCGCCAACGGATCGCCGGTGGCCACTTGATAAAGCGCCCACCGCTCTCGATCCAGTAGATAGGAGAGGTAATAGGGTGCATTTCCGGCGTACTCCACTTGAATCGCCACCATCCCACCGTCGGCGCGCCGGGCAACCAGACAACCATCGCCGTAGAGATGAACGTACACCGTGGCTCCGTCGCACCAGGCGATCAGCAAGGTGGCATCGAGCACGTTGTCCGCGCCCAGTTCCCGCGCCTGCCGGGCGGCGCGGCGCACGATCCGCCGGCCCAATCGCCAGTGACAGGCGCGGCGTCCGGCTTCATCGGTAGCGGCGGCCATAAATCGCGGCAGCATGCGGCGGGCATTCAGCGCCAGCAGTCTCGCCCCCACGTCGCTGTCCGATTCGGCGGAACAACCGTCGGCTAGAATCACGTAGGGATACGGCTCCCATCCGTGGCAAACATAATCCTGGCAGAATAGATGCAACTGACCGATGGTGTAATGCGAATCCAGGGTTATCGTCATGGAGCAACCTACGGTGCTGAGTGGAGGCGATATCGGTGAAGTCCTAGACTTGCTGGAAAAGTGAAGGAGCGGGATGCATCCTGCCGG
>JARSSH010000004.1 GCA_029624815.1 Candidatus Competibacter sp. | reverse complement strand
ACCGGCAGGATGCATCCCGCTCCTTCACTTTTCCAGCAAGTCTAGGACTTCACCCTTCTTCTTGGTGAAATAGATAGACGCCGTGGTCTGGCCACCATTGACAATCTGCATACCCTTCATCCAGAGAATACCTGGAATATTACTGGCGGTTTTTTCCAGCCTGACTTCATCGGCAAGAATTACGATACCGTTATTGTAAGCCATAAAATGCTCCGGATCTTTCATCAGTGTATCCCGGATACTGCGGTTGACTTTTCCAGTTACGTTGAGAAAAGAACGCACATTAGCCTCTAGTAGTCGTGCTCCATATTTCTCATAGACGAATCTCAATACTTCTCCTGGGATTACTGTAAGTGCATAGTCGTAGTCAGACATTTCGCTAGGCACATAGATACAGGGCAAAGCACTACCAGCGACCTCCATAAAGTTGACTGCGATCTCGTCGCGTGGCTTACCTTCCGCCCAATGGTGATAAAGTCGTTCGATGTCCATGACTTCCAATTTGATCGTCTTGCCATCCAATTCCCGGGAAGCAAAGTTTTTCGACTTGACCTGCTGGTCAGTCAGGATGTAGATTCTGATCTGGTCCAAATTGGGATAGCACTGCTGGATCTTTAGGGCCAGCGCGTAGGCTTCATTGGACTCGTCCATGTTTTTTACCAGTTTTCCTTCGGCACATCCCTTGAGAAATCGCAGGCACTGCTCGGCAGCTTTTTTTGTTTCGCTATCAGGAATAGATTTCAGATCATCAGTCCCGGAATATAGACTGACGAACAAATCAAGCTGATCGGTATCATCCGACAGGGCATAGCCACTCAAACGGAGTATTGCATTTCCGAATCTTGCCTCATGGTGGCATGTGGCAGGTTCAAAAGTCATACCGATATCAGCCATGTGCTGCATGACGATCTCGGTAAAGACCAGTTCTTCGTAAGGGGAAGCACTATCCGGGTTGTTGATACGCTCCCGGACCTCGGCTTGGGTTTGCCTTAAAAAGTCGATCAATTCCATGTGGTTTTACTCATTGTGAAGCAGGATGTCGGTTAGCATCTGGTCTTCGCATTCGAACCGGTCAAGGTCAATTTCATAGCGAACGGTAGTAATGGCGGATGGTATCCTGGAGCGGATAAGGTTGGGGAAGCGGTCGTCCACCCGCAACAGACGGCTCCGGTCGTGGACGAACCGCCGGGGATAGCGATCCGCCATGGTGTCGGCATAGCCGGCGTGCAGTAGCAGCGTGCTGAAGGCGAGCAGAGTGGCAGAATCGTTCCGCAACCGTTGCCGGACCCCCTCAACCCGACCTGTGAGATTCAGTCCCTCTGAGTCGGCACTCAGATGTATTCCAGCCAGGTAGAGCGGTTCCGCAAGACTGGGGTCCAATTGTTCCAGCGACAGGATCTTGACCGGAAAGCCCTGTTCGGAGGCCGTGGTTTTGACTTCGATGGCGCCGGCGGCGGTTTCAAAATCATGCAGGCCGTGCAATGGTCCTCGCCAGGCATCAACCGCTGGCAACACCTCCAGACCGGCGTCAATTAGCATTCCCAGCAGGATCAGTTCGCCGTGCAGCCCGATCTCCGCTTCCGGGCTCAGCAGACCATCGTGTCCCCGGCGCATGAAGTTCTGCCAAGCCCGAATCCGATCCAGAAACAGCCGGAAGAGCGATCCTTCATCCAGACCGGAAACCGCGCCCAGCGTCGAGACTATATCAGCGGCCATCAGGGTAAACATTTCAGGATTGCCAGCGGGCTGACGCACCAGTCCAAACCAGACTCGATCCGGCTCGGTGGTTCCCAGATCAACGGTCAGAACCACAAAACCATGCCCCAGTGGCAATTCAGTCGGAGGGATCGCCAGATGAAACCCGGCCAGCAGCGCCTCCTCATTGCCGGGAAAGCGCCGGCCCGCCAGCAGGTGACAGTGAGCGTAGGTCGCGACAGAAATGCAGCGCCAGCCCGGTTCACTGGCGCGGCCTGCCAGCGCCCGCCAAGCCGTCAGCAGCGCCTCGCGTTCATTCGGCAGCGCCATATTCCTGCTCCCACTGTTCCCAAAGCAAATTATCGACCTTGTATTCCACTTTTCGCCCAGCATTGCTACCGGAGAAACTGATGCCAAACGCAATAACGGGTGGGGTATCGTCGGGTAGCTTTGCGTGTTCTGGATCGAGGGGATAAAGCATCAGCAACCCGCGTTCGGGATGCGCTGGTACACCTTCAGCCCCGAATCCCCGGATTTTGCGGATCACCGGGCCACTGGGTATTTTGGGAGGTTCCTGATTTTCATGGAGCCGGCCCGGATCCGGCTTGAAGTTGTGTTGAGTCTCCGCCAAGGCCGCCAGCCACGCGGCCTCATCGAGATCAATGGCTTCATCGCGGGGAGAAAGCAGTCGACCAATGGAATAGCGATCCGGGTGTTCGCCCTTTCGGGCACGTTTAAGCATATTGATTTCCAGACGGTCCGTTATTTGGGCTTTTTTGCCATCACCTGCGATCAACACCACAGTCCAGGAGGTCAGTTCCCCGATTTCCGCCATTGATCCAATAAATTCGGCCAGCAAGTCCCCATTGACCTTGCGGGCTGCCGGATGTGTTTGATACCGGGTCAGAAACTCAATAACCAGTTCGTAAGATACAGCCTTCCAGAGAAAGCCGCCTTCCCACGATTGCCGGCTGCCATTTCGCCAGCGTTCAGGGCTGAGTTCATCGGGTGGCGCGAGAGCATTTAAAAAGGCTTGAGTCGCGGCCAGATTGCGCTGTAATGGCCCCAGATCCCGGTGTAGGGCGACCGTTTCCAGAATACAGCCACTGAAAGACAGCATCATGCTGTGGGCGGTACGCATTTTCAGCGGTGAGGTGACCATGAGTACCGGATGTGACTGCACCCGCAACCCATAGTCGCGGGGTGTGCCGCCGCTTTCAGCCATCATGTCAAATTCCTGGCGCAGTTCCTCGCTGGCATCAGCAATGTGCCCAAACCATTCGATCAAATCGCCGGTAGTGTAGAGTCGGCAGATATCCAGATAGCCAGGCCGGTAGCCAAACCAGCGCCCCATCTGCATGAGCGTGTCGTACATGCGGGACGCCCGCAGGAAGTAACTGACGCTCAGACCCTCCAGAGTCAGGCCCCGGGCCAGCTTGTCGCCACCAATGGCAATAACTTTCAATCCGGTTTTCTGATGCTCGACATAGTCCAGCGCATCCTTCGCCGTACCGTTGATCGTGCGGACATGAACATCCTCAATGATCTCCGGCAATATCGCCAAAATGGCCGACCAGGAAGGCAACCCAGCGATGCCGCCCGTGATGTCGTCATTGATTCCGGCGCTGGTCGGAATGAAATCACGCTCCCAGAGCGTCGCCAAGCGCTCAAGCAGAGAAAGGTGATCAACCTGTCGTTGCAGCCTTTGCCGGATATGCCGCTTATGTGCCTCAATCTGGCGGGCGACCTGCTTCTGAACCGCAGTGAAGCGGGTAACATGAACCAGCATCGACGCATGTTCGCGGCCCTGTCCGCGTAACTGGCGCACTGCGCAGGACAGCAAAAACGCATCAATAGCCTCCACCAGCGAAGGCGGCAAGCTGTCCTGCCCTTGATAGAGTGGATGGTGACCGTTTTTATGCCGCTGAGGCATCCAGCCCTGAGTGCCATCGTCGGTCGCATAATCAGTCACTTCGCGGATCAGGGGCAGACCATCTTCCCGTAAGTCACCAACGCGCAGCCCAAAGACCCGGGCTGGGCCGACATAGTTGGAGGGAGAGGCCAGATTTATGATGAACGCGGCAGGAAACAGATCGGGGCCTTCTTCTGTGGTCACACCTTGCCGATGAATGAAAATATTGGCAAACGGCGTGGCCGTGTAGCCCACATAAGCCGAACGGCTGAAAGTATGCAGAATCTGGCGCACCAGCCGGTTGATGGCCGTTGGTTCGTGCTGCGGGTCAGGATGTCCATGTTCGTCGAAAATCTGGTTACCGGTATCAACCGAAGCATGATCGGCTTCGTCATCAATCAGCAACAGGGGTAAGTGGGTTACGATTTTTCGTCCGGTTTCCTGATCCTTGGTATTGGCGACGTGGTTGTAAATCCAGCTCAGGAGCCGCTTCAGAACGGTTTTGTTCTTCTTGACCACGAACAGCCAGGGCCGCTTCTCGGGGCTGACGCCGAAATTCCGGGCCACTTTAGTGTTGAAATCGCCGTTTTGGGAGCGGTTGGTGGCGAAATTCGGACGAATGCCAAGATCACTGTTGAGTTCGCCCACGCCAATCGTGCGTAAGGCATCACCGATAACTGGTCCGGTTTCGTAGCCAAGAAAGCCCTCATCCAGTCGTATTTGGGTCTGCGCCCGCAGGTTGTTATGCAGCCCTGCCAGCACAATGATGATTTTGTAACCGGCGTCGGCGGCCTTGTTGATCAGGCCGGTGTAATGGCTGGTTTTGCCCGACTGGACATGTCCGACCACCAATCCACGCCGATCCCAGCGCCCATCACGCTGCGGATCCTCCAGCAGGCTGAGTACCCAGTCGGTGGACTGATCAAGGGCATCGACAGCTACGGGAGAAAGTTTGAGTTCCAGCCATTCACGGTAACGCTGCCAGTAAATCCAGTTCTGTTTACGGGCGGCGGTTAGCCACGGAATATGTCCTTCATCGCTCTGTAGCGTGGAATCCTTGCCAATCCATTGGCTAAAACGACGGATCAGTTCATCGATCACGGTGTTGCAATCTACATCCTTCCCCCAGTCAGGTTGCCTGATTCTGTGCATATTCATAATCTGATCAATGTGTTCCTGAATAATCGCAGGGGTAATGCTGGTGCGATCCGGAATGTCCAATAGCATCAAATGTGCCATCTTGACGATCTTTTGTTCATTCGCGTTCATGCAGACCTCTGTGGGAGTTATTCGGGCATCAAGATATCCGGCAGGTTGCGGACCAGATCGGGATACTGGTGAAATGGTTCGGTGCGGAGCAACTGTTCACGGGCCAGATGTGGCGAAAGCCCTTTTCTCTGGATCATGTTCCTGAACATCACCTCCAGAACGGTTACGACCTCGGCAGGCGCTTCACCGGCAAATCCGGTACGCGGGACTTCTCTACCCTCGGTGGTGTCCAGCCAGATGCGCTGCACCGGCACGGTTTCCTCGATCACCCGCAACATGGCGCGGATTTGTGGAAGCAGCGGCCCGGCACTTTCGAGTACGGCCTTGATGGCTGGATGGTCTTCGCTGATTCGGTAGCGCATACCTCCATTGCCTTGTTCGGTCTGCCAGGCCTCAGCGAGTGGTTCCTTCCCGCTCACTTGGATGATCCGCCCCCGGTGTGCAAAAACCCGCCGCGCCCGCTGGCGAATGTCTTCGGCAAGGCTTAGTAGCCGTTTACGCAGAGCCACCGGTGGGCGGGCCGTGGACTTGCGGATATCAATTTTCCAGTCGGCATCGGCGCTGTTCGGGATATCGATGCGAATCCGTGCCAGTCGTTGAGCCTCCTCCCGCGTCCAGCCGCGCCCCTGTCCAAGTCCCAACCAGCCACCGGCTGCCAGCAGCCGCTCGTTGCGGTAGACGTAGAATCCCTGCTGCGCTGTCCAGCCCTCCGGCCCGCCCGCCTGCTCGTAGTCGTCGGGTTCGAGCCGGTCGCGGTGCGGCAGCACATGGCCCTGGACTTCGACTAGGCCTGCTGCACTTGGGTAGCGCTGTACGGGTGAAGACCAGGTGGCGGGATGGTTGGTCAGAAATGGATTCCAGGGGGCGACGGCGCACTCATTGATCAGGATGCGCAGGCGCGGATTCGGTCCTTGCAGGTAGCGGTGAAACACCATGGCCAAATGCTGTTCCACCCGGTCGATCAGGTCGAGAAAGTCCTGCTCGCGAAACTCGGGCGTGACAATCCGGTCCAGCACTTCCCAGAGCACCAGCGTACCCCGTTCCTGCTCCTCCAGATGCCTCAGATGCGCTGCCGAACCTTCGGCAGCGTCCTCCAGCAGATACCAGCCATCGTCCTGACGCCGGGCAATTTCGTCCAGATCCCAGCGTAGGCAGTGGGTTTTCCCGTCCCGGCGGCTGGCGACGGTCAACCGCCGGCATTGCGAAAGCGAAGCCGTTTTCAACCCCAGTCCAAACCGGCCCAGATCGTGGGCAGCGCGGAGATCCAGTGGGCTGCGTTCACCCAGCCGCATGGCCCGGTCCAGTTCACCGGCGTCCATACCGTCGCCATCGTCGAGGATGTGAATGGCACTGGCCGGCCCCGCCCACAAAAACCGGAGGTGGACGGTCTCAGCCCGAGCGGCGATGCTGTTGTCGATCAGGTCGGCCAGAGCGGTGGCTGTGGAATAACCCAGTCCACGCAGGGCTTCCAGCATCGCACTGGCTTTCGGTGGGGCATGGCGGGATCGAGGCATGGTGATCAGCCGTCCAGCAGCGAAAAATCGCGCAGCAGTTCCACGCGACTGGGGTGAGCCAGCCTCTTCAGCGCCTTGGCCTCAATCTGGCGGATGCGCTCGCGGGTCACATCGAACTGCTGACCGATCTCTTCCAAAGTCTGTTCAGACGGCAGGTCAATGCCAAAGCGCCGACGGATGATTTCCGCCTCTCTTGGCTTGAGATCATCCAGCAGCTTTTGCACGACTTGATACAGGTCGCGGTTCACCGCAACCGTTTCCAGCGCCAGGGTTCGCCGGTCTTCCAACACATCGACGAGATATTCATCCCCCTCGTCATCAAGAGGTACGTCGAGGGAGAGCGGCTCTTCTGACGCCCTGAGCAACTTGTCAACTTTTGCCACTGGCAATTGTATCTCCCCGGCCAGTTCGGCGGGCTTTGGCAATCGGCCCGTCCGGTTCTCCCAATCCCCACCGAGGCGTTCCATCTTGTTGATGGCCTCGACTGCGTGAACTGGAATGCGTATGGTCCGGGCCTGATCGGCGATGGCGCGGGTAATCGCTTGGCGAATCCACCAGGTCGCGCAGGTTGAAAACTTGTAACCGCGCCGGTATTCGAACTTGTCCACCGCTTTCATCAGGCCGATGTTGCCCTCCTGAACCAGATCGAGAAACGGCAGGCCACGGCGGGAGTACTTTCTGGCGATGGAAATCACCAGCCGCAGGTTAGCTTCGATCATCGCGTGGCGGGCGTGGCGGGCGTTGTCCAAGCTGGTCGTCATCCGGCGATCGAGCTCCACCAGTTCGCGGGCGGACAGGCCGGTTTCCCGTTCGATGGTCCACAACTCCCGCCGGGCGGTAACGGCGCGCGCATGCTGGTCGGTGATGTGCGTTTCCAAATCCCGCATCCGCTCAGCCGTTTCACCCAATCCGGCGGTCAGTCGCTCCAAGGTCTTTGGTGTCAGCCGGAACCGCATGAAGCATTCGCCCAGTTGCTGGCGCAGCGCTTGGGTCCGGGGATACTGGATATCGCATTGGTCCATGCTGGCCAGCACCTGCTGGTACAGGGTGCGCAAATCGGCGATGCACCGAGCAGTTTCTTCCGGATCGGGGCCGTTCTCGATGACATCCGGCTCATCGTCTCCGTCCAGATCTACGTCATCCGCCAAGACGTCATCGCTGGCCAGCGCGTCCGGATCATCGGCGGCAAGTAGCGCTTCCACGTTCAACAGGGGCGATTCCGCTTCCACCCTGTCCCGGAATCCGCTGAAAACAGCGCTCAACCGGGTACCCGAGTTACAGATCTCATCATAGCGGCGCAGCAGTTCGCCCGCCGCCCATGGGCACCCAGCCAGCGCGGCCATAACCTGCTCCATCCCCTCCTCGATACGCTGGGCCAGATGGATTTCCCCTTCTTTCGTAAGCAGGCCGAAGGCGTTCACGTCACGCTGGTAGCAGTTGGCCGGGTCCATCCGCAGATCATGCAGCTCCTCAATAAAGCGAAGTGCTTCATCGGCGATCTCCTCCTCCGGATTCCCCTGCTCTGGATCCAGATCGGCAAACACGGGAGGCTGACCCTCGTCCACCCAGTCGTCAATCTGGATACCCAGATCGCCCAGAACGCGATCCAGCAGCGTTCCCCACGCGTCCAGATCAGGTTCATTGTGGCACAGGACATATCCGACGTTCGTGCGGGAAACCCGGCCGGCCTGGATGCCCTGAATCAAAAGATGCCTGATCCGCTCCAAGCAAACATCATTGACAGATAACCGGCCGCGCCAGCCGACTGGCAGGTCCGGGATTTCAATCTCAACATCCGACCAGTCAGTATCGGTATCAATGGGAACATGACCGGCCAGAAGCCGATTCAGGGCACAGGCATCATTCAGGCAATCGGGGTCGCCCTCCGGCGGTGGCGCTTCGATTTCCGCAACCCAGCCGAAGGTGTCAAACTCCCCTTCGGCCAACGACTTCGGTTGATTGCCGGGTTCATCGGGGCTAATACGGCCATCGGCCACCGCCTGCAGAGTCGGCCGAGATTTTCTAACGGCTTCAAGCAGTATCGTTTCCACAGCATGGTGACCCGCCGAACGGGCCAGAGTAAGCGCATCCTGGCCTTGGCGATTTTTCAGAAACGGATCGGCCCCTGCCTTCAGCAACATCCGGCAGATTTCCGCCTGGCCACGGCTGGCTGCGTACATCAGCGCCGATGCGCCATCCTTGTCCACACGGTCGGCATCGCCGCCACGTTGGAGATGGAATTGCACGAGGTCCGAGGCGTCCGCCAGGACTGCCATCTTGAGAAGGGGATTCATCGCATCCGGCATTGGCGAGAGCTTTGCCAAGGTATGTTCTGTGCCTATAGAGCGAATGTACCGTTAAGATATCATATGTCAGTGAAAAACATAAGATTGCAGTCACCAGGTCATAATAAGCTAACCCCCATCCGCATCCACCCGCTTTGGCAATTCGTCGAAATCAACGATAATCAAGCCATGTCATCCGCCACGGGCGTTCGCGATAACAATCATAAGCCACCCTTGACATGAAACAGCTCATCCTCGGCGGCGCCCGTTCCGGCAAAAGCGCCTTTGCCCAACGCCAGGCCGCCGCCGCGAAACTCAATGTCATTTACCTCGCCACCGCGCAGGCCGGGGACGCGGAAATGGTCGAGCGTATCGCCCGCCACCGCGCCGACCGCCCCGCCGACTGGTTGCTGGTGGAAGAACCGCTGGCCCTCGCCGCAGCCCTGCGAACCCACACCGCCCCGGACCGCTGCCTGCTGGTGGACTGCCTGACGCTGTGGCTCAGCAACCTGTTGGCTGCCGGTGACGATCGCCTGGATGCCGAAACGCGCGCCCTGTTGGACACCTTGCCGGACCTGCCCGGACCAGTGCTGCTGGTCAGCAACGAAGTCGGTCAGGGCATCGTCCCCGCCAATCCGCTGGCCCGCCGCTTCCGTGACGAAGCCGGCCGGTTGCATCAGGCGGTCGCCCACCTCTGTGACCGCGTCACTCTCGTGGTGGCCGGCCTGCCCCTCATTCTCAAGGACCGCCCCGCATGAGCCATCACTGGTTTGACGACCCGATTCCCGGCCCCGACGCCGCCACGCTCGCCGCCGCCCACGAGCGGCAGGCGCAACTGACCAAACCGCCCGGTTCGCTGGGCCGGCTGGAACAGCTCGGCGCGACCCTGGCCGCGATGCAAGGCACCCAGCAACCCCGGCTGGATCAGGTTTGGATTACCGTGTTCACCGCCGACCACGGCGTCGTTGCCGAAGGCGTATCGGCCTTTCCCCAGGTCGTCACCGCCGAAATGGTGCGCAACTTTGCCCGCGGCGGCGCGGCGATCAGCGTGCTGGCCCGGGAATGGAACGCCCGGCTGGAGGTGGTCAACGTCGGCACCGTCCAAGCGCTGGGCGATCTGCCCGGGGTACTGGATGCCCGAATCGCCGCCGGCACCGCCAATTTCGTCCACGAACCGGCCATGAGCGTCGAACAGGTGCACGACGCGCTGACGGCGGGGCGCGAAGCCGCCGAGCGCGCCTCGATCGGCGGGGCGCGGCTGTTTATCGGCGGCGAAATGGGCATCGGCAACACCACCAGCGCCGCCGCCGTCGCCTGCTCCCTGCTCAGTCTGCCGGCCGCGCAACTGGCCGGTCCCGGCACCGGCCTGGACGCCGCCGGCGTCGCCCGCAAGGCGCTGACCATCGAACGGGCGCTGGCCCGGCATCGCGACGCTCGGCCACTCGTGGCCCTACAGCGACTGGGCGGCTTCGAAATCGCCGCGCTGGCGGGCGCCTATCTGCGCTGTGCCCAGCTCGGCGTTCCCGCGCTCGTGGACGGCTTCATCGCCACCGCCGCCGCCCTGGTCGCCGTCAGACACCAACCGGATTTAACGGCTTGGCTGTTCCATGCTCACCGCTCCGCCGAACCCGGCCACCGCCGGCTGCTGGACGCCCTGGAGGCGCAACCGCTGCTCGATTTGGACATGCGCCTGGGCGAGGGCAGCGGCGCGGCGGTGGCGATGCCGATCCTGCGCGCCGCCGCCGTCCTGCACGCCCACATGGCCACCTTCGCCGAAGCCGGAGTCTCGCAGGCATGAACGACTTCACCACCGTCGACCTGCTGCGGCACGGCGAACCGGCGGGCGGCAAGAAATTTCGCGGCGCGGTGGACGATCCGCTCAGCCCGCTGGGATGGCAACAGATGCGCGCGGCGGTCGGCGACTGCCGTGACTGGCAGGTCATCGCCAGTTCGCCGCTCACCCGCTGCGCCGCCTTCGCCCGCGAGCTGGCCCAACAATTGAATCGACCCCTGGAGATCGTTCAAGAATTCAGCGAGATCCGCTTCGGGGTCTGGGAAGGCCGCGGCGTCGCCGAAGTCCACGACAGCGACCCGCTGGCCCTGGCGCAATTCTGGCGCGATCCCATCGCCCACCCGATCCCGGAAGGCGAGCCGGTCGCCGATTTCGACCGGCGCATCGGCCAAGCCTGGGCGGCGCTGCTGGAGCGCCATCGTGGCCAGCATGTGCTGGTGGTCGCCCACGGCGGCACCATCCGCATGGTGCTGCGCCAGATTCTCGACATGCCGCTGCGGCGGCTGTGGCGCTTCGAAGTACCCTTCGCGGCGCTCAGCCGGGTGCGCTGTTTTCACGACCCGCGGGCCGAGCCCCGCCTGGTGTTTCACAACGGCCGGATGGCATGATCCGCGCCTTCGCCCTGGCTCTGCAACTGCTGACCCGGTTGCCGATTCCATCGTCCGCCGCCCCGCCCCGCCCCGAGGAACTGGGGCTGTCGGTACTGTTCTTTCCGGCGGTCGGGCTGCTCATCGGCGCGCTGCTGGCCGGGCTGCACTCGACTCTCTGGCTGATCGACCCCGGCGTGCTGGCGGCCCTGGTGCTGGCGGTCTGGGTGCTGCTGACCGGCGGCCTGCACCTGGACGGGCTGGCCGACACCGCCGACGCCTGGATCGGCGGCCATGGCGATCGCGACCGAACCCTGGCCATCATGAAGGATCCGCGCAGCGGTCCGATGGCGGTGGTCGTCATCGTGCTGGTGCTGCTGACCAAGTTCGCCACCCTGCAGGTGCTGCTGGCCGGGGATGCCCGCACTCTATTGTTACTGGCGCCGGTGTTGGGCCGCTCCGTCGTCGTGCTGCTACTGGTCACCACACCCTACGTGCGGCCGGAGGGGCTGGGCACGCCCTACGCCGACTACCTGCCGCGGCTGAGCTGTAGCGTACTGGTGCTGTTGGTCGCCCTCGCCACGGTCGGGCTGCTCGACTGGACGGGCGGCGTGCTGCTCGGCGTGCTGGCCGGCGGATTTTTCGGACTGCGCCACTGGCTGCTGGCCCGGCTGGGCGGCGCCACCGGCGACACGCTCGGCGCCGCCTGCGAACTGGCCGAAACCGCCGCGCTGCTGATTCCGGCGCTATTGATCGAATAGGCGGTTCGGCGTCATTCATCCATGACTTGCCGCGATTGTTGGTTTGCCGTCTTGAAATATTAGAGATCACTAATATATAAAGACCTTGTACCCGCTCAGGTCAAAGGGAGAACGCCATGCCCATATCGATACGTCCGCCGCTACTTTGTTGCCTGCTGGCCGCCGCGCCGGCGCTCCTCGCCGCCGAACCTCCGTTTCCGGTCGCCGCGGCCCAACTGCAAACCCTGCCCGACGAGCAGGTGCTCGACGGCGTGGTCGAGGCCGTCAACCAGAGCACCGTCTCCGCCCAGACCGCTGGTCAGGTCGAGGACATCATGGTGGACGTCAACGATTTTGTTCCGCGGGGCACCCCCATCATCCGGATTCGCAACATCGAACAGCGCGCCGGACTGGAACAAGCCCAGGCCAACCTGCGCGAAGCCCAGGCCCGCCACATTGAGGCGCAGGCCGAGTACAACCGGATCAAGGGCATCTACGAGCGGCAACTGGTATCCAAGGCGCAGATGGATTCCGCCACCGCCGGCCTCAACGCCGCCAAGGCCCGGCTCGACGCCGCCGAGGCCGGCGTTGCCCAGGCCAAGGAATCGCTGGGCTACACCACCATCAACGCCCCCTACAGCGGCATCGTCCTGGAGCGCCATGTGCAACGGGGCGAAGCTGTCCAGCCCGGCAAACCGCTGATGACCGGCTTCTCGCTCGATGAACTGCGGGTGGTGGCCGACATCCCTCAACGACTGATCGTGCCGGTGCGCAAGCACGGTCAGGCGCGGGTCTTGCCGCCGCTGGACGGCAAAAACAGCATTGCCGCCGAAAAGCTGACTTTTTTCCCCTACGCCGACCCGCGGAGCAACGTATTCAAGGTGCGCGTCTATCTGCCACCCAAGACCGAGGGCCTCTATCCGGGCATGTTCGTCAAAACCGCCTTCCGGATCGGCGAGGAGCGCCGGCTGACCGTCCCGCAACAGGCGCTGGCGCAACGCGGCGAGGTCAGCGGCGTTTACGTGGTCAAGGACGGCCGGGTCAGCCTGCGGCAGGTCCGGCCCGGCCGAGTCGAGGGCGAGGTGGTCGAAATCCTGGCCGGACTGGAGCCGGGCGAGCAGGTGGCGCTGGACCCGATTCGGGCCGGCGTCTATTTGAAGCAACAGCAGCGGACGGTGGAGAATTAGCATGAGCGCCGCCGCCGAACCGCGCCTCGGCCTATCCGGGGCGATCGCGAAAAAATTCCTGCTCAGCGAAATCACCCCCCTGCTGGCGCTGGTGGGGCTGCTGATGGGCGTGTTCGCGGTGCTGGTCACGCCGCGCGAGGAAGAGCCGCAGATCAACGTCACCTTCGCCAACGTGTTCATCCCTTTTCCCGGCGCCACCGCCCGCGAGGTGGAGCGGCTGGTCAGCAGTCCGGCCGAGCAGATGCTCTCGGAAATCGAGGGCGTTGAACACGTCTATTCGGTGTCGCGGCCCGGTCTGGCGGTGCTGACCGTGCAATTCCTGGTGGGCCAGCCGCGCACCGACGCCATCGTCCGGCTGTACAACAAGCTGTATTCCAACGCCGACTGGCTGCCGGCCAACCTCGGGGTCGGTCAGCCCATCGTCAAGCCCAAGGGCATCGACGACGTGCCGATCGTCGCCCTGACGCTGTGGACCGAGGATCCAAAACGCGGCGCCGACGATCTGACCCGGGTGGCTCATACCCTGGAAAGCGAGCTGAAGCGCGTTGCCGGCACCCGCGACCTCTACACCATCGGTGCGCCGGATCGGGTGGTGCGGGTGCTGTTCGACCCCGCCAAGCTGTCCGGCTACGGACTGGCGCTGGCCGATTTGCGCCGCTCGCTGCAAGCCGCCAACGCTTCGGCCGATGCCGGCGTCCTGGTCGGCGACAACCGCGAAATCCCGGTGCAGGCCGGCAGCTTCCTGGTGGACCCGCGGGACATCGGCGGTTTGGTGGTGGGGCTGCACCAGGGCACACCCGTTTATCTGGCCGATGTCGCCACCGTCGAACTGGGCCCGGACTCGCCGGAGCGCTATGTCTGGCTGGGCACGGGTCCGGCGGCGACGGCCAACGGCATCCACAGCCAGGGCGAATTTCCGGCCGTGACCCTGGCGATCGCCAAAAAGCCCGGCGAGAACGCGGTCCAGATCGCCGATCGGCTTCTGGAGCGGATCGAGCAGCTCAAGGGCACGTTCATCCCCGAAGGCGTCAACCTCACCGTCACCCGCAACTACGGCGTCACCGCCAACGACAAGGCGATGACCCTGATCGCCAAGCTGATCTTCGCCACCGGCCTGGTCATCGCGCTGGTGCTGGTGGCGCTGGGCTGGCGCGAGGCCTTCATCGTCGGCGCGGCGGTGATCCTGACCCTGACGATCACGCTGTTCGCCTCCTGGGCCTGGGGCTTCACCCTCAACCGGGTATCCTTGTTCGCCCTGATCTTTTCCATCGGCATTCTGGTGGACGACGCCATCGTGGTGGTGGAGAACATCCACCGTCATATCCATCTGGGCGGGCGCAAGCTGGTCGAGGCGATTCCGCTGGCGGTGGACGAGGTCGGCGGTCCAACCATTCTGGCGACCTTTACCGTGATCGCCGCCCTGTTGCCGATGGCCTTCGTCTCCGGGCTGATGGGACCGTACATGAGTCCGATCCCGATCAACTCCAGTATGGGCATGCTGATCTCGCTGGCGGTGGCCTTCGTCTTCACGCCGTGGCTGACCTACAAGGTGCTGCCCTCACCCCCAACCCCTCTCCCAAAGGGCGAGGGGGGCGAAACACCCTCACCCCCAACTCCTCTCCCAAAGGGCGAGGGGAGTCACACGGAGGATCAAAGAGAACACGAGGATTTTTCCCACCGGCTGTTCCGCCGCGTGGTCGGTCCCTTCCTGCGAGGGCGACGGGGTCGGCCGCTGCGCTGGATGCTGGGCCTTGGCGTGCTGCTGCTGATCGGTGGCTCGGTCAGCCTCGCCTATTTCCAACTGGTGGTGCTGAAAATGCTGCCGTTCGACAACAAGTCGGAGTTTCAGGTGATCGTGGACATGCCGGAAGGGACGACGCTGGAACAGACCGCCCGAGTGCTGGGCGAACTGGGCCGCTATCTGGCCACGGTCGAGGAGGTCACCGACTATCAGGTCTACGCCGGTGCCGCCGCACCGATCAATTTCAATGGCCTGGTCCGGCAGTATTACCTGCGCGCCGGCGCCAATGTCGGCGACATCCAGGTCAATCTGGTGGACAAGAAGCACCGCCATCGCCAGAGCCACGACATCGCCCTGAGCGTGCGCGGCCCCTTGCAGGAGATCGGCAACCGGTACGACGCCAACGTCAAGGTGGTCGAGGTGCCGCCCGGACCACCGGTCATGTCGCCCTTGGTGGCCGAGGTCTACGGTCTGAACTATCCCGGCCAGATTCAGGCCGCCCAGGAGGTGCGGCGGATCTTCGGCACCACGCCGGACATCATCGATGTGGACGATACGGTCGAAGCGCCCGCCGAACGGCTGATCGCGCATGTGGACCGGGCCAAGGCGGCCCTGCTCGGGGTATCGCAGCAAGCGGTCGCCGCCGATCTCAACACCGCGCTGCGTGGCGAGGACGTCAGCTATCTGCATTCCAGCGCCGCCAAGTACCCGATCCCGCTGCGGCTGGAACTACCGGTCGCCGACAAGGCCGGCATGGCGACCGTGCTGGATTTGAAAACCCGCGCCCAGAGCGGCCAACTGGTGCCGCTATCGGAGATCGTCGATATCGAACGGACCCAACGCGAAAACGCCATCTACCACAAGGATCTGCTGCCGGTGGTCTTCGTGTTCGGCGACATGGCCGGCGCGCTCGACAGCCCGCTATACGGCATGTTCGAAATCTTCGCCCATCTGCGCGACCAAGCGATTGGCGGCGAACCGCTGGAACAGTTCTTCATTCGCCAGCCGGACAATCCCTACGGCTATAGCCTGAAGTGGGACGGCGAGTGGCAGATCACCTACGAGACCTTCCGCGACATGGGCATCGCCTACGCCGTGGGGATGATCCTGATTTACCTGCTGGTGGTGGCGGAGTTCCGCTCCTATCTGGTGCCGCTGATCATCATGGCGCCGATTCCGCTGACCATCATCGGCGTGATGCCGGGCCACGCCCTGCTGCACGCCCAGTTCACCGCCACCTCAATGATCGGCATGATCGCGCTGGCGGGCATCATCGTCCGCAACTCGATCCTGCTGGTGGATTTCATCAATCTGGAAGTCGCCAACGGGATACCGTTTCAGGAGGCGGTGATCCGCTCCAGCGCGGTGCGGGCCAAGCCGATCATCCTGACGGCGCTGGCGGCCATGCTGGGGGCGTTGTTCATCCTCGACGATCCGATCTTCCGAGGGCTGGCGATCTCGCTGATCTTCGGCATCATGGTATCCACCCTGCTGACGCTGATCTTCATCCCGGTGCTGTATTACGCGGCGTTCCGCAAGCGGCTGGAGCCAACCGAGGCATCCGCCTGAATCCGTTCGCTTCGCAAGCCCTCCGCCGGGCGACTGGACGACTGGCGGGGGGCTTGCGATCACTCCTCGGCGCGATATCGGTTCAACCGCCCACCACCCAGGGACGATAGTGAAAATACGCCAGCAGCAGGCCGCCGAACACGATTCGATACCAGGCAAAGGGGATAAAGCTGTGCCGGCTCACATAAGCCAGCAGAAAGCGCACCACCGCCAGCCCCCCCAGAAACGCCGCCACGAATCCGACCGCGAACATCGGCACATCCGCCACCGTCAGATGGCCCCACTCCTTGAGCAAGCTGTAAAACGTCGCGGCGAACATGGTCGGAATCGCCAGGAAAAAGGAAAATTCGGTCGCCGCGAAGCGTGACAACCCGCCTAGCATCCCACCCATGATGGTCGCCCCCGAACGGGAAACGCCCGGAAACAGGGCCAGACTTTGTGCGACCCCCACCACCAGCGCATCTTTCCAGCTCATGTCGTCGACCGCCCGCACTCGACCGGCCGGGGCGTAGCGCTCGACCAGCAGGATGGCCACACCGCCCACCACCAGCGCCGCCGCCACCGTGACGGGATTGAACAAATAGTGGGTGATGGTCTTATGCAGCAGCAGGCCCAGCACCGCCGCCGGGGTAAAGGCAATGAGCAGATTCAGCGTCAATCGCCGCGCCTTGGGGTCTCGATTGACGTTCATGGCGACATCCAGCAGGCGTTCCCGATAAATCCATACCACCGCCAGGATGGCTCCGAGCTGGATGAAAATCTCGAAAGTTTCGGCCCGTGACCCGGTGAACTCCAGAAAATCCCCTACAATAATTAGATGACCGGTACTGGAAATCGGCAGGAACTCCGAAGCCGCCTCCACCAACCCCAGAACCAAGGCTTTAAGAATCAACAGAATGTCCAAAAGCGCTCCCTATTATTCTTGGCTGGAATGGGGGTGGGGATTTTAGCAACTCCCGCGTGGCCTCACCACGTCGGCAAAAAGCAGCGGCCAAGTGATCCGACCGACCGGCTCAAACCGGCCGAGCCCGATCCCCTTCCCGCAAACGCATGAGCGCTCAACCTTCTCAGAGCCGATTCATGAACCGCAAACCGCTCGCTTTTCTGCTCAATACGATCGTATTGCTGGCTTCGCCCGCCATCGCGCCCGCCCAGCAACAGGTTTACAAGTGGACCGACGCCAGCGGGCGGGTCCATTACGGCCAGAGAAAGCCGGAGAGCACCGAGCAGGTGCAGACTCTGGACATCGCACCGTCGCCGCCGGCGGGTCCGGCCAGCACCGATTCCGCCGCCGAGATCGCGCGCATCAATGCATTGTCCGAACAGATGGCCAGCGAGCGCGAGGCCGCGGAAAAAGCGCGTCAGGAACAGGCGCTCCGCAACTTGGAGCTAAAAAACCAGGAACTACAGAACAGCTTGCTTAAGCAACAACTGGAGCAACAGCAGCAACAGCAGCAACAGCAGCAAAGTGACGACAACAGCACCATCATCGGCTACCCGCCCCTCTACAACCCCGCCTATCCCTATCCGCCGCCGAACTACCCGCCTTACCCGCCTTACCCGCCTGGCCCACCGCCGCACCGGCCCTGCGCGCCGTGGCCAGACTGCCGCCAGCCGCCCCCTGAACCGCCGCCGCGCCCGCGCCCACCGCTGGCCAAGCCCAACCCGCCTTTCAATCCGGCCCCGGCGGGCCTCGCACCGCAATCGCAAGGGGTATTCAAGGGCCGTTGAACAGCGTTGCGTCGCCGCCGCGCTGGCCGTGCTATGCCGGGGTGGGCCGAAACCATGCCAGTTGGGGATGCAACTTCACCACCTCGCCGACGATCAACAGCGCCGGCGCGCGAATGTCAGCCTGCTGGATCATGGCGGGCAGCGTGGCCAACGTAGCGCAAAATACCCGTTGCGCAGGCGTCGTTCCCTGTTCCACCAGCGCCGCGGGCATGTCGTCGGTCATGCCGTGCTCGCGTAATTGGCCACAAATGTGGCCGACGCTTTTCAGACCCATATAGAACACTACCGTCTGCCGCGGCTGCGCCAGCACCGGCCAGTTCAAATCCAGCGTCCCGTCCTTGAGATGGCCGGTCACGAACACGCACGCCTGGGCATAATCGCGATGGGTCAGCGGGATGCCGGCGTAGGCGGCGCACCCGGCGGCGGCGGTCACGCCCGGCACCACCTGAAACGGGATCCCGGAGGCCATCAGAGTCTGAATTTCTTCGCCGCCACGCCCGAAGATGAACGGATCGCCCCCTTTCAGCCGCAGCACCCGCCGGCCTTGCAAAGCCAGTTCCACCAGCAACTGATTGATATTGTCCTGCGGCAAGGTGTGACGATCCGGTTCCTTGCCGACAAAAATCCGCTCGACGCGTGACTCCAGCAACTCCAGGACGGCGGGGGCGACCAACCGATCGTATACCACGACGTCGGCTTGCTTCATCAAACGCAGCGCCTTAAGCGTCAGCAATTCGGGATCGCCGGGGCCGGCCCCCACCAGATATACCTCACCCACCAAAGACCGTTTCGAGCCTTTCAACCGAGCCGCCATTGTCGTGTGTCCGCCGTCGGAAATCGCGAGCTTTAAATCCCAGTTGCCCACAATCGGGCTGACTGGCTACCCTGTTATTCATCACGCTATTACGATTTAATCCGCCACTGTCCAGATCGACGGCCCCCACCATGAAATTTCGGGTTCTGTTATCCATCACTCTGGTTCTCGTCTCAATCAACGGCGCGATCATGATTTACCGTTTTTTGCGCACGCCGCCCAGCCCACCGGCCGATCAAGCGCCAACGGACAAAGCCGCCACTCCGCCAGTCGCGCAACCCTCGGCGCCGACGCCGGTGCCGGCGCCGGTTCCCGACCAAGCTCCCGATCAGGCTCCCGATCAGACCGCGCCCGTGGAGCAGCACGCGATGCTGTCGCCACCACCGCCGCCCCGTCTTTCGAACAACCGCATCGCCGACCGGATATTGGTGGAAAAAAACGCCCGCCGACTGACGCTGTTTCGCAACGACAAACCGATCAAAAGTTACGAAATTGCCCTAGGCCGCCAACCGGTGGGCGCCAAACAGTTCGAGGGCGACAACAAAACACCCGAAGGCCACTACGTCATCGATTTCCGCAAGCGGGATAGTGCGTATCACCGCGCCTTGCACATCTCTTATCCCCGTCCCCAGGAAGTCGCCTTCGCCGCCAGGAAAAAACGCTCGGCCGGCGGAAACATCATGATTCACGGTTTGCCCAACGGTATGGGGTCGATGGGAGCACTGCATCGGCTGCGGGACTGGACGGCGGGTTGCATCGCCGTCACCAACAACGAAATCGAGGAACTCTGGCGGACGATTCCGGACGGCACGCCGATCGAAATCCGGCCATAACGCTCCAGCCAGCGTTGGATTTTCCGCTGGAGGAAAACCCGCACGCACCCCATCCCGATCGACGCCGAAACGTCGAACGACCTTCACGCGTGGGAGCTGAAGCGGGTCCAGCTCAGCGGCGTCCAATCGGGATCAAGACCGGCATCGTCCGTCCCGACCGGGTTCAGGCCACACTTGCGAGCGAAGTAGCGGTGAAACGCCAGGCTGGGAGTCAGCTCCGGGTGGAATACGGTGACCAGAATCCGCTCGTCCTCCGCCGCCGCGATGTAGTCGTCCAGTTGCAGCAGCACCCGCACGCCGGACCCGGCCCGCACGATTTTCGGCGCACGGATAAAGGTCAGCGGCACCGGCTCGCGGGCCACCGCCGGCGCCAGCGCTTCACGGTTGAAGCTATCCATCTGGCTGCCGAAGGCGTTGCGGCTGATCGCGATGTCGATCAGGCCGAAATACGGCGTCTCACCAAGATTCTCCCGGGCCAGCAGGATTGCTCCGGCGCAGGTGCCCCACAGCTTCAAACCGCTCCGATACGCCTGTTCGATCGGTTCCCTCAAATCGAAAATCGTCAGCAGGCGCGACAGGCAGGTGCTTTCGCCGCCGGGGACGATCAATCCCGCCAGACCTTCCAGTTCGGTGGCGCGTTTGACCGGCCGGCCGGGCACGCCGAGCCGCCGCAGGTGGTCGAGGTGCTCCTGCACCCCGCCCTGCAGGTCGAGCACGCCGACCGGGTCGGAACCGGTGGGCGCGGTCATTTACCAGCCCCGTCCCGCCAGCCGTTCCTCGACCGGCATGCTGGCCACGTCCAACCCCGGCATCGGCTCGCCCAAATCCATCGAAACCTCCAGCAGTTTCTCGGGATCGTTGAAATAGGCGGTGGCCTTGACGATGGCGCGGGCGCGGCGCACCGGATCGCCCGACTTGAAAATGCCCGAGCCGACGAACACGCCGTCGCAGCCCAATTGCATCATCAGGGCAGCGTCGGCCGGGGTGGCGATGCCGCCGGCCGCAAAGTTGACCACCGGCAAGCGGCCCAGCTTCCTCACTTCCAGCGCCAGTGGGTAAGGCAGGCCGTTGGCCTTGGCAAAGCCCATGATTTCCTCGGCCGGAATGCCGACCAACTGGCGGATTTCCCGGTTCATGGCGCGCATGTGGCGCACCGCCTCCACCACGTTGCCGGTGCCAGCCTCGCCCTTGGTGCGGATCATGGCCGCGCCCTCGGCGATTCGCCGCAATGCCTCGCCCAGATTGCGGGCGCCGCAAACGAAGGGGATCTCGAATTGGGTCTTGTCGATATGGCACTCTTCGTCGGCCGGGGTCAGCACCTCGCTCTCGTCGATATAATCGATCTTGAGCGCTTGCAGGATCTGCGCTTCCACAAAATGGCCGATGCGCGCCTTGGCCATGACCGGGATGGTGACGGCTTCCTTGATGGCCTTGATCAGGCCGGGGTCGGACATGCGCGCCACCCCGCCCTGCTTGCGGATGTCGGCCGGCACCCGCTCCAGCGCCATGACCGACACCGCGCCCGCTTCCTGAGCGATCTGGGCCTGCTCCACGTCAACCACATCCATGATGACCCCGCCCTTGAGCATCTGCGCCAATTGCGTGTTCAGGAGATATCGATTCTCTGCCATGCTGCTACTCATCTACAATGTAAAGTGGATATACCGCATCGGATGGCTTGTCCGGACCGACCGGCTCCAGCAAAGCGGTGGAGTATAGCACCATCATGTTGGGGGACCGCACACCGTGAGACCACGGTTCGACCCCGTTTTCACCCTTGAGCCGCGAAACCTTTCAACCTCCCGACGACGAGGTAACGGCATGGGCGCCAGACAGGCAATCCGCCACGGCATCATCGGCATCCCTTTGGGCGACATCGCCGGCATCGGCCCGGAAATCGTCGCCATGGCGCTGGCGCAACCCGCTTTGTACGACATCGCCAGACCCTTGGTCATCGGCGAGGCCGGCGCCCTGCGCCGGGCACTGCGGGTCGCGAACCTGGATTTGGCCATTCGGATCGTCGACGACCCTACCCAAGGCCAGTACCGCCCCGGCACGATCGACCTGGTGAATCTGGCCAACGTGGACGCCGACCGGATCGCGTTCGGCCAAGTGCAAGCGGAAGCCGGCCGCGCCGCCTTCGAGTTCATCCACAAAACCGTCGCGCTGTGCCAAAGCGGCCGGATCGACGCGATGGCCACCACCCCGATCAACAAGGAAGCCTTTCGGGCCGCCGGCATTCGGGATATCGGTCATACCGAGTTGCTGGGCCGGTTGACCGAAACCGCCGATCCACTGACCCTGTTCCAGGTGTTGGATCTGAAAGTTTTTTTCCTCAGCCGCCATGTTTCCCTGGCGGACGCGATCCAATTGGTCACCCGACAGCGGGTGCTGGATTACCTCCAACGCTGCGCCAGGGCGCTGACGGCCCTGGGCATCCCCCGGCCACGACTGGCGGTGGCGGGACTCAACCCCCACGGCGGCGAACACGGCCTGTTCGGCGACGAGGAAGTTCGGGAGCTGGAACCGGCCATCGCCGCCGCCCGAGCCCTGGAAATTGACGCCGTCGGCCCCATCGCCGCCGATTCCGTGTTTCACCTCGCCCTGAACGGCGCCTTCGACGCCGTACTGTCGCTGTATCACGACCAGGGACATATCGCCACCAAGATGGTGGACTTTCAGCGCACCATCGCGATCACCATCGGCCTGCCCTTCATCCGCACCTCGGTGGACCACGGCACCGCCTTCGATCTGGCGGGAAAAGGCACGGCCAACCCCTTGAGCCTGTTCGAGGCCATCCGGCTGGCGGCGGCGTATGCGCCCCGGTATCGGACCGCCCTGGAACGGCGCGCCACCCCTGCCCGCGACGGCGCTTGAGGACGCGACGGCGCGGGAACGCCCGGGCGCGTGCCGCGCCCCGCAAGAACTATTGATCAAACAGGCCGCGAACCACACAATGACCGAATACATGTCGCGGGACGCGCCCATCTCAAGTTCTGGAACCCTCTACAACTTCCCCCAACCGGACTGTCCATGACACCACAGCGGCTGCCGATCGCCGACGGAAAACCGGGATTTGGTCGCCAACCCGGTCAAACCGATCGGTGCGGCCAAACCGCGCGCCGCTCCCGATGGCCGGCCATGGTCCAAGTCTCGTGGCGCGCTTGCGTGCTCTCCGTGTTCTGCCTGCTGCTCGCCGCCGGAAGCAACGGCCGTGCTGGGGATGCCCAGCCCGACTCCTCCTCGCCTAAAAAAGAAGCAATCGGAACCGATGCCGACGCGATCCCCGCGCTGATTGCGGCCTACAGCCGGGATCTGGAACAGTTGCGCCGTTTCATGGGTGCTCCCAGGATCGGAGAATTCAATATCGGCATCCACAGTCACCTGGCGCGCGATCTGTATTTCCAGACGCTGGCGCTGTGGCGGAAAACCGACCGGCTGCTGTTCGAAATCAGCCGGGTGCGCGCAACTCCACCGCCCACACCCGAGGGCGCACTGGGAACCCCGGACATGCTGGCGAACCTCCAGGACGCCCATGGGATTCTCCAGCGGATTATGCGCGCCTTGGAGATACCCCCCGAACCCGAAACAAGGATCGATCCGACCTCAGCTCAGCCGGACAACTTTACCGCCCTGCTCGACCTGAACCGCCAAGTGGATTTGTTGCTGGAACGGCACTTCGCACCCAGCGACGTCTACATGGAAATCACCTTGGCGATTGGCTACGCGGCCCGCCTGCTGGCTCGCTATCCGGAAGCGATCCGTATCCCGGAAGAACCGCCGTTCGAACCAAACAAACAACCCGGCGACGTCTATCAACGCCTGATTCATTGCCTGCGAAGCATCGCCCACATCGCGCAAATCCTGGGGTTTACCGTGCTCGACATCGATACCCGTCAAATCGACATGACCCGGCTCACCCCCGGCGACGTTTTTATGGTGGCTTCCCTGATCGTGTCACAACTGGATTACCTGTACAAACGACTGGGCGACGACCAACCCCTACCGCATACTTTTTATCCCGGACGGAAATTTCCAGCGCACAGCTACCAGCGGGCTGGCATCTTGCAGGCGCAACTGCAACAGCTCGAACGCTTCATCGCCGCCGATCCGACGGCGCTTGGGGAAGTCAAACGTGACTCCACCGCCCCGGAACGCTGAGCGCGCCGCGCAAAAACACCCACTCCAGCGCCGATTACTGTTTTCTCACCTGTCGGTGGCGCTGGTCGGCGTGGGCATGCTGCTGGTCGCTCTGGTTTCGACTTACGAACTGCGAACCAGGGTCATCCTTCTGGTCAACGAAGGCGTGCCGCTGGCGCAAGCCTCGGCCCAGATGCTGGCCGGCGTGCGGCACTCCCTGGCCAGCCTGCGCGGCTGGGTCAGCCTTGGCGACCCACAATTCCTGGTGGACTGGCGGGCAGCCTGGCAGCGGGAAATCCAGCCAGCGGTTGAACGCATCAAGCAATGCCAGCTTCCGCTGGCGGGACGAATCTGCATCCCGGAACGGCTGCGGGAACTGCAAGCCCTGCTTGCCGACCTCCAGGAATCCCAGTGGTGGGTGCGGGACGCGGCGCGCGCTCCGGGTAACGAACCGGCGCGGATTATCTACCTGTTCAATATCGTACCCAGCGTGCAGGAATTGGATTCGGTAATGGCGGCGCTGGTGCTCGAAGAGACCGAGGAGGAGGACGGCCGAACCCTGCTCGCGCGTTTGATGGAAATCCAGGGCGCGCTTTCCACCAGCCATTTGCTGCTGCGGGACACCCTGGGTCCGGACGGCCTGCATTATACCGAAAGGCTCGGGCGGCAACTGGAAGCCACCCAATCCCTGGTCGCGCATACGGCCGCCGATCCGCTGCTCGCCCTTGAACAAAGCCGCTTGCTGCGTCTCTTTCAACGGGAATTGCAAGCCTTCGCGACCTTCGCCCAAGAGATCATCCGACAGCGTCAGGCGATGGATTGGAATATCGCGCTGCATCGGCTGGCGGCGGAAACGGATCCCCTGGCGGACCAGGCGATCGCGCTGGTGACCGCCATGGCGGCGGACGCCAAAACCCGTCTCGAACAGGAAGCCGACGCCGCGCGGGCCGCCAGCGCGATCACGGTATGGAACCTGGCGATCATGATCCTGGCGATGCTGGCCGTTGCCTACGGCATGTCGAGAAAACACGCCCGGGATCTGGTCTTGCCGATCGCCGCCCTGGCCGAGGCGACTCGAAAACTGGCGGTGGGTGGTCTAAGCGATAACATCAGCGCCGGTAGCAACGACGAACTCGGCGAACTCGGCGAACTCACCCGTTCGTTCAATATCATGCGCGCTTCGATACAACAGGCCCAAGCGGTGTTGCGCGAAGCCTATGCCCTACTGGAGCAACGAGTTATGGAACGCACCGCCCAACTGGAAAGCACCAGTAACCATCCCCCGGCAGAGCCGGGGGCTTTAGTTGGGGAGCGCCTCAAAGGCGCCTTAAAACCGTGAGCCGCCCAAGGCGGCAGGGCGGCGTGGATAACATCATGTTCAGCAACAATTCTTCAGCGACTCCAAATCTACTCCACTGAAAAATCACTAAGATTCAGTGACATGAATAATGATCTGCGACTAATAATCAACGTCTGCCACGCTGCGCGGCAAACCAGACTCCCGTAAAGGTCAAACCTTGTTGAGTCCCCCGGCAGAGCCGGGGGTTTACCTAATGTAATTATTCCCTCATCAAGGAAATCGCGGTCCGCAACCAGACGGAAGCCGCGCTGCGCGAGAGCGAGGCCCGGCTGCGGGCCATGACTCGCGCCATGCCGGATCTGGTCTTTGTGGTCGACGAGGACGGGCGCTATCGGGAAGTGCTGGCCGCGGGAAGGGATATCGGCGCCACTCTCATGCGGGGCAAAGTCCCCGCGCCCATCCGCGGCAAGTTGCTCAGCGAAGTCCACTCGCCGGAAATGGCGACATTTTTCCTCGATATCATTCTACGGGCGCTGAGAACCCAGCAAATTCAAATCGCCGAATACGAACTGGAAACCTCTTCGGGTCCGCGCTGGTTCGAGTCGCGCACCGCGCCGCTCGACGTTCAGTTCACCGATCGCTCCAACCTCCCCGCCAACACCGCCCAACAACATCTGTTTCCGCCACCCGAAGAGCAGATCACCACCAAGTCCGCCGCCATCGTGGTCGCCCGCGACATCACCAAGCGCAAACAGGCGGACGCACAGCTCCGCCAAGCGCAGAAAATGCACGCCATCGGCCAGCTCACCGGCGGCATCGCCCACGATTTCAACAACCTGCTCGCTGTCATCATGGGCAACATCGAACTCCTGCACGAGCAGTTGACGGCTCAGCCCCGGCTGCACGAACTGGCTCAGCAGGCGCTGCGGGCGGTGGACCGGGGCGCCAACCTGACCCGGCGGCTGCTGGCGTTCGCGCGCCGCCAGCCGCTGCTGGCGCAACCAACCGATCTAAACAAGCTGGTGCTCGGCATGCTCGATCTCATGCGACGCACTCTGGGCGCCAATATCCAGATCGATACGGTGCTGGCCACCAATTTGAAACAGACCCTGGTCGACCCGGACCAGCTTGAAAGCGCCCTGCTCAATCTAGCCATCAACGCCCGCGATGCCATGCCGCGGGGCGGCAAGCTTGTGCTGGAAACCGACAACGTTCGACTTGACGAGGACTACGCCGCGACTCAGCAGGATGTACGACCCGGCCCGTATGTCATGCTGGCGGTCCGCGATAACGGCAGCGGCATGGCGCCCGAGGTGCTGGAACATGCTTTCGAACCCTTTTTCACCACCAAGGAAACCAGCAAAGGCAGCGGGCTGGGGCTCAGCATGGTTTACGGCCTGGTCAAGCAGTCCGGCGGCCACATCGCGATTCACAGCAAACCCGGCCAGGGCACCACGGTACGACTTTACCTCTTGCAAATGGAGACCGCCGCCAGCCCGCCGGCCGGCGTCAAAGCAGCGGATACCGTTTTCAAGGGCCAAGGAGAAACCATTCTGGTGGTTGAAGACGATACCGATGTCCGGCTATTCGCCGTCAACGCCCTGCGCGCCCTCGGTTACGACACTCGGCAGGTCGGCGACGCCGCGGCGGCGCTCGAACTACTGGAGACAACGCCCCGGATCGCTCTGTTGTTCACCGATATCGTGCTACCGGGCGAGATGGACGGCGTCAAGCTGGCGGCCGAGGCACAGCGCCGATACCCCGGTTTGCGCGTGTTGTTCACCTCGGGCTATACCGAGCACCCGCTGATCGTTGGCAGCCAGCTTGCCGAGGATGTGGAAATATTGGCCAAACCCTATCGCAAAAACGAGTTGGGACAGAAATTGCGCACACTGCTCGGCCGGGGTGAAAGCGCCTGAATGCGGCGATTGATTTTGTAACAGGATGCCCACTACCTTTACAATACCGCTCGGTCTCGACTCATCCGCCATTCGGTGGGCCGACCCCATGGCCGTGATCCAGGTTCAACAACGATCATTTCGCAACTTCGTCCCGAGTTCGGAGAAACCTCCATATATGTCAATCGCAAATCGTCTGGCCGCCGAGTTCATCGGCACCCTCTGGCTGGTGCTGGGCGGCTGCGGCAGCGCCGTGCTCGCCGCCGTCTTCCATGGCCCTGATCAATATCCTTTGGGCATTGCCCTGGTCGGCGTGGCGCTGGCCTTCGGCTTGACCGTGCTGACCATGGCCTACGCTATCGGCCACATCTCCGGTTGCCATCTAAATCCGGCCGTATCGGTGGGACTGTGGGCCGGCGGACGCTTCCCGTTTTCCGACCTGATCCCTTACGTCATTGCCCAAGTGCTCGGCGCGATCGCCGGCGCGGGCATCATCTACCTGATTTTCACCGGCAAGAGCGATTTTTCGACGCTGGGCAACTTTGCCGCCAACGGCTTCGGCGAACACTCACCGGGCGGTTACAGCCTGAACGCGGCGCTCATTTGCGAGGTCGTGATGACCTTCTTTTTCCTGATCGTCATCCTGGGCTCGACCCATAAGAACACCCCAACCGGTTTCGCGCCCATCGCCATCGGCCTGTGCCTGACCCTGATCCACCTGATCAGCATCCCGGTCACCAACACCTCGGTCAACCCGGCGCGCAGCACCAGTCAAGCGATCTTCGTCGGCGGTTGGGCCTTGCAGCAATTATGGCTCTTCTGGTTAGCGCCCATCGCCGGCGCGGCGCTGGCGGGCTTCTTTCATCGTTGGATGGCCAACGATCATCCTTCCTGAAGCCTTTCACGGCCCACTGGGCGCACGCCGACGGTGCGCCTTTTTCATTTCCAAGCGGCGGCAGAGTCAAGCACCGCGGGCACGAAACCGCCGAACCGCGTGCGTTCGACCGATTGCGCCCGTTCAGAACATCAGCTCTTGCGCCACCGATTCAATGGTCTCTTCGGAAAACTCCATCAGTCCCTCAAGAAATCCATACAGCAACAGGCGGTCGCAAAAAATGTTCACTCGGCGAGGAACGCCCTTGGTGTGTCGGTGAATCGCCGCGTGCGCGCGGTCGCTAAAACCCGGCTGACCCTCGACCCAACCCACAACGCCCAAGCGATGTTCGATGTACTCGCGGGTTTCCAGCTCGCTCAACGGACTCAGATGGCAAGCGGCAATAACTCGTTGCCGCAATTGTTCCATGCTGGGGTCATGCAGGGTTTGACGAAACTCTTCCTGCCCCAGCAAGAAACTTTGCAGCAACGGCGTGGCGGCCGCCTGAAAATTCGACAGCATCCGTAGCTCTTCCAAGGAGCGCACCGGCAGATTCTGGGCCTCGTCCACCACCAGCAGCACCCGTCGCCCCTGCCGAGCGTGGCCGCGCAGAAAGTCCTCGAAACGCTTCAGCAAAGCGGCCTTGCCCACATCCTCATAGGGCAGGCTAAAT
This sequence comes from Candidatus Competibacter sp., assembly GCA_029624815.1. Taxonomy (GTDB): domain Bacteria; phylum Pseudomonadota; class Gammaproteobacteria; order Competibacterales; family Competibacteraceae; genus Competibacter. Next base: position 10,175 of record JARSSH010000004.1, on the reverse strand, counting down.
GCGGCCGCCACGCTGCGCAACAACTCATCAGCTTCCAGTTGGGTCGTTACCAGTTGGGCGGCAACCACTTGGCTGGGATCCAATTCGGCGAACAGGTTGTTGACTAGAGTGGTTTTACCGGTTCCGATACCGCCGGTAATGACGATGAAACCCTCGCCTTGGCTCAGGCCGTAGCTCAGATAAGCGAGCGCCCGGTTATGCACACTGCTGCCGAAAAAGAAGCGAGGATCGGGGCTAAGCTGGAAAGGTTTGGCACTGAAGCCGTAATATTTAACGTACATTGAGGCTCATTTTAAAATTTCATGCTGAAGCGAACGTTGAACCGGTTTTCACGAAAACCCTGATCGGCCGGATCGGCGTCGTTCCGGTAATAGCGATAACTGATCAGGCCACCCGTATCCGGCGAAAACATCCGCGCCAACCCGATAACCGATAACCAGTACTCATTTTGCTGATCGGAGCTCAAGTTATCATGCCCCCAACCAGCCCCTAAAAAAGAAGCGGTACGCGGTGCGAACCGCCACGTCCAAAGTGCGCCGACACCGTACATATCCTCGTTTTGAGTAGGATCTTGAAATTCACGGTTATCGCTGAAAGCGGCAACAGCCAGGCCGGTATGGCTACGTAGATAGGTCATGCCAAAATTGAAATACTTACGTAAAAATTGCTCATTGCTTAGCCCCAATGAATCGCTGGGGATAATTTGGCCCTGGGTATCGAGGGCAACCGGCTGGCCGTCCGGCCCAATTCCTGTCAAATTATTGCTTGCCAACTGCTGGGAGGTGGTTACTTCTTGGGTGTAACCCGCCGACCAAACGCTGAAACGAGCCCGGTGACTGAATGCGCCATTCCAGTATACGCCAGGATTATAACCGACTCCTTGATAGGTGCGGCTAATTGTTAAGTTAGTACGCTGCGAGGGGTTCCATTGTATGGTTGCATTGTTGTAATTCAACCCGTACAAACCGGTAAGCGAATAATAGCGATTTGGCTTCCAAGTAGCACCCAGCCCCCAATATGGACCATTGTTATAGTTGGTATAAGTAGTGGATTGATTATCGGCATAACCTGCTTCAGCCACCAACACCCAAGCCTTGTTCAAACGATAATCCGATCGCCCAGATATTTTCTCCTGCCGATCATTTCCGTCATTTTGAATACCATCGCCCTGTTGATCATCTTGTTTTAGATAAAAATAGTTGAGACTCCACTTCAACACATCAAAATTGTGTCCGCTAGTTAGATTAAATTCAACAGAATTGATCTGGCTGTCAAACAATTGACTTTGATCGTTAGTTAGGTTGTCAGATCCACTATAACTAACATCATCGTAGCGATAACGCAGCAGCGCCTCCGCCCAGCCACCTATATTCTGGCGCCAATAAGGACTGATGCCGAAAGCGGATTGGGTCGCTTCATTATCGGTCAGTGCAATGTTACTAAAGATTCCAATTGGATTTAATACATCCACGGATCTAGGCAGTATATTCAAAGCTATATTATTAAATAACCCGAGGCTGGACAACGAACCTCCGTCTGATCCCAAACCACCGGCATCCACTCGTCCACTGGAAACGATGGGAACTTGCGAAACCGAGCCATACGCATCTAGAAATAGATTATTCTGATAAAGTTTGGCGGTTCCAAACGCCAGCAGATTGTTGTTAATTTGGTTGGCATCGCCATTATCGGAGTAAAATAAACCTTGGGCGGTATAATCCAGGCGAAGATTTAGTCGTCCACCTTGCTTGCGCACAGAGATACCAGGATCCACCTGAAAGACCATATCCCCCTTGGTATCCTCTGCCACTAAATTAATATTATCAGAGTAGGTGGCTCCCACACTAATTCGCGGAACCACCTGCCATCCCCTCACTAAATAGCCGTCAGCTTCTTGCGAATTACAATCAAGACTTAAAGCGATCGACAACAACAACGCCAGCGGCGCGCTCGACAGCCGTATCCACTCAAAGCAGCACCAGCAAACTGGATCATGGTTCACGGGTTTTATCATTATTCCGGGTATCCGCTGACCCCTGCTTCACCGTGACTTGGCACCGCTCTCCCCTTCGCCACCGTCCTCTCTCACATCGTAGCCATACCCATAATAATCCAAACCCAAAAAGCCACGGGCCTTGTTAAGGACGCAACCCACAATCTGATTGGGATCGAGAAGAGCCAAGGCTTCCTTGACCTGAGACTGCTGGGTACGTTCGGCCTCAACCACCATGACCACTTGACCCATCAGGCGTGCCAGCACGCTCGCCTCCGTGGTCGCCAGCAGCGGCGGGGAATCGAAAATAACCACCCGATCGGGATAACGGCGACTCATTTCCGTGGCCAATCGTCGCATGTTCTCGCCAGCCAACAGTTCGGTGGACAGATGATGTCTGCTGCCGGCGGGCAGGATAGTCAAGGAAGGCACGTTGGTATCCACCAACACGTCCGCTAAATCCAATTGATCGTCGACCAGAAAATCCACCAGCCCCCGTTCAGCTTCGAATCCCAGCATTTTCGCCACGGTAGGCTTGATTATATCGGCATCCACCAGTAAAACCGTCCGATTCCGCTCGGTGGCGATGCTCAACGCCAGATTGCAAGCCGTAAAGGTTTTACCTTCGCCGGGACGGGTGCTCGTCACTACTATCAAACTGGCATGCTCGGCGACCATGGCTCCCTTGCCGTCGACATTCATAAGCAGAGGGCGCTTGATATGACGATACTCCTCCTTGATGCGGCTGCGGCGAGTATCCGGCACCAGCAGACCCGCCGCCTGAATCTGTTGGAAATCCAGCATCACCGAACGTTGGGTCCGCTTGACCACGGCGGTCACCGGTTTCTCGGCAACCTCGCTGGGCGGAGCCTCCTCCTCCACATCGGCGACGGCTTTCCCGGTCATGTCGCTCTTTGTGGGACGAACGGGAGCGTTCACCGCCAACGGCGTCACCCAACCCAGCGGCCGGCCGCGCATGGCTTTTTCGATACTGTCCACCTTTACGCTCTCCAGCAATCGACCCGCGCGGTCATAGCAAATCAACCCGCTCCACGATAGCGATCAAAGCGGCGTAAACCACCAGCAGCATCCCGCCCAAAGAGACATACGCAACCGCCAACCACCGACTGCGGCGCAAAGCCGGTGGCGACAACATGTTGCCGACGCTGCCAAACACCGGAATTCCCGTGCCTTCCATAAGGCTGCGGCGGCTATCGAAGGTTGGCCAGAGCTGCGAGAGTAGAAACCCCAACCCCATTCCAGCACCCAAACCGGCTCCCAGCACCAGGGTCATTAGCAGCAGTCTCCTTGGTCCGGTTGGCTTGATGGGCACCCGAGGCGGATCGACCACCCTGAAACGAACTTCCTGCTTGGATTGCTCAGCGCGCTCGGACAGCTTGAGCGCCTCCCGTCGAGAGACCAAATCATCGTGCTTTCTGCGGTCGATCTCGTAGTCGCGGTTCAGCGCCGCCAATTCGGCTTCGACCCGCGGCAGGATATTCACTTGAGCCTTCAGCTCTCTATATCTCCTTATATATTCATCGACCCGAACCTGCAACGAAGCGGCGTTCGCTTCTTCCTCGGCCAGCTTGATTTTTAGTTCGTCAATAAAAGAGTACACTTTTGGGTTTCGGGCACCGCCGCCGCTTTCAGCAAGGTTGGCCGCGTATTGGGCGCGTTCCTGTTCACGTTGCTCCTTAAGATCGGCGATGGTTTTCCGCAGAATACTGACGTCCGGGTGCCTGTCGGTGTACTGGACCAGTAGATCACTCAGTTTCTGCTCCAATCCATGGATGCGCCCGTCGATAGGCAAAACGATCGTTTGTTCACCCTCACCACCCTTAAGTTGCCGCTGCAGCGACCTATCCAGCTCTTGTTGCAAGGCATTACGACGCTTTTCCGCTTGGGCCAACTCCAGCCGAGCCACGTCAAGAGCCGCCGTGGCTTGTTGGATGCGCGCATTGTATGTCTGGCCCTCCGAAGGCATCAAACCGATATTCTTGAGCTTGAAGTCCTTTAGGCGATTTTCTGCCTCGATAAGTCGATTTTCATATTCGTTGATCTGCTTTTCCAAGAAAAGTTGGGCGACATCAGCATCCGGATGAGCCTCTCCCAAGTTATCTTCAAACACCTTTACCACAGCCTGAACCACGCTTTTGGCCTGTATCGGATCACGATCTTCGAAAGTAATTTTGTACAGATTTTCCTCTTTTGGACCGATTTGCTGTAATGTGATCCGTTGCTGCAACATGTTGACCAAGCGATCCAATGCTTCAGGATCATTCATTCGTCTATCCAGATAGGATAATTGGATAATTCGTTCTAAATTTGGACGGCTAAGTAGCGTTCGCGCCACCAAACCGACTTGTGCATTAGGATCGACATCGACGGTTAATCCTTTTAGCAGAGGCTGCAAAACAGACTGGTTGTCCACAAATATCCGCGCCGAAGCTTCATATTGGTCGGGTAGCTTAAAAATCACTATCCAGCCAATCACGCAAATTAGCCACGCACACCCCAAAGCATACCATCGATGGCGCCAGACACCTCGCAAATAGCTCAGCGCCAGATCGACGATGTCGTTCATAAATACATACCCCGTGAGCTTATTTGTGCCGCCAGCTTAAAACCAAGACTCCGGGACGATCAAAATATCGCCCGGCAATATATCCACGTTTGCGGAAATATCGCCGTTGAGCAGATCGTCCAGATGAACCTCGTACTCATTTTGCTGACCATCCTCCATTCGGACCAGCTTTGTTTTGTTTCCAGCGGCAAACTCGTTCAAACCACCGACCGCAATCATCACATCCAGCAAGGTCATTTGCCGTCGGTACGCGATGGCTTGCGCATTGGCTTTCCCACTTTGCGAACCGCTCGCCTGCCCACCTCGCGATCCAGCCACTTGACCGATCACCCGAACCTGCTCGCTATATGGCCCAATCCCACCCGCGACAATGACGGTGACGATCGGTTGACGGATATAAGTCTCCAGTGCCTTTTCCAAATCCTTCGCCAGTTGGGCGGACGTTTTGCCGCTGGCCTGCAAATCTTCCACCAACGGTGTGCTAATCTTGCCATCCGGACGAACGGTCACGGTCTGCGAAACTTCCGGATTGCGCCAAACGAAAACCTGAAGCTGGTCACCCGGACCTATCAGGTAACTGTAGGTCTCCGGTGAAGTCGTCTGAGAACCATATCGCGTCGAAGGTGGCAGGCCCGGCTGCTTGGCGCAAGCGCCGAGAACGAGCACAACCGCCAACATCCCCATGCACGCCTTAACCCTGTATGTTCCAAGCTCTCGCATATTCACCACAACTCGTTATAAAACAAGAATTAAACCATTATTGTCCTGACTTTACGGCCGGATAGGTCGCTTGAAACCGCCACCCTCCTTCTCAAATTCGCAACGCCCATCGGCAAGAAAATTCAACCACCGAGCCACAGTCTCTTTTGTGCAACTAATATGATTATGGTAGTCGCTGATACATTCTTCAGTCTATAGCCACCACAACCCCGACGGATTCGATGGACCCCGCAGACACCTTCATCGCGATTCGGAACCTGGCCAAGCACTACACGGAAGGCGACCTGCGGCGGACCATCTTCGCCGACTTGACCCTGGATGTCCCCCGCAATCAGTTCGTCGCCCTGCTGGGTCAATCCGGTTCTGGCAAGTCCACCCTGCTCAACCTGCTCGGCGGCATCGATCTGCCGGATGCCGGGCAAATTCGCATCGACGGCCGGCTGCTGACCGATTTAAGCGAAATCGAACGCACCCGGTTTCGTCGCCGCCATATCGGTTTCGTCTTCCAATTTTTCAACCTGATTCCGACTCTGACCGCCGAGGAAAACCTGCTTCTGCCGCTGGAGCTGAACGGACTGGCCAGTCCGGACCGGCGCGACCGGGCGCTGGAATTACTGGACAACGTCGGACTGGGCAACCGCCGCCAAAGTTTCCCGGAGAGGCTGTCCGGCGGCGAGCAGCAACGGCTGGCCATCGTCCGCGCCCTGGTCCACGATCCACTGCTCGTGCTGGCCGACGAACCCACCGGCAATCTCGACGCCGCCACCGGCGAGCGCATCCTGGATCTGCTGCTCGCCCTGCACCGACAGGCGGCCAGCGCCATCGTCATGGTCACGCACAGCCGGGAAGTGGCCGCCCGCGCCGACCGAATTCTGGTGCTGGACGGCGGGCGCATCCGGGAAGCGCCATGACGCCGCTATTCTGGCGGGCATTGCTGCGGCACTCGCTGCGCCATCCCTGGCAACTGGGATTGACGGTTCTCGGCATCGCGCTGGGAGTCGCGGTGGTGCTGGCGGTGGATCTGGCCAATATCAGCGCCCGCCGCGGTTTTGAGCTGGCCATGGACCGCGTCACCGGCCATGCCACCCACCGCATTCTGGGTGGCCCCCAAGGCGTACCCGACACGGTTTACACCCGGTTGCGGGTCGAGCGCGGCCTCCGGCCGATGGCTCCGGTGGTAACCGGCTATCTGCCCCACGCCGACCAGCCGGGGCAACTGCTGCAAATCCTTGGCATCGATCCGTTCGCGGAAGCGCCCTTTCGCGATCTCGCCGCCGACCTCAGCGGCAACGACTTCGATTTACGCGCTCTGTTGCTGAAGCCGGACGCCGCGTTATTGCCGGAGGCGCTGGGCGCGGAGGTCGTGCTAAAGCGTGGCGGGCGGCGCCTAAGCCTGCACAGCGCCGGCACGCTGCGGGGGGCGGCGTTCGAAGGTCTGATCGTTACCGACATCGCCACGGCGCAAACGTTGCTGGGCCGACCCGGTCGACTGGACCATATCGATCTGATTCTGCCGGACGGGCCTGACGGCGAGCGTCTGGCGACCGAAGCGCGGGCCTGGCTACCACCGGATCTGCGACTGGAGCGGCCGGCCGAACGCAATCAGGCCACGGCCGATCTGAGCGCCGCCTTCTCGCTCAATCTGACCGCCATGAGCCTGTTGGCGCTGGTGGTCGGCATGTTTTTGATCTACAACGCCATGACTTTTTCGGTGGTGCGGCGCCGCGCCTTGCTGGGTCTGTTGCGAGCGCTGGGCGTCAGCCGCCGGGAACTGTTCGCCGGTGTGCTGGGCGAGGCGCTACTGCTGGGGCTAGGCGGCACGCTGCTGGGCGGTCTTCTGGGTCTATGGCTCGGGGCGGGACTGGTGCATCTGGTGACCCGCAGTATCAACGACCTGTACTATGTCCTCAGCGTTCGCGAGTTGTTCGTCGCGCCGGGGTCGCTGGCCAAGGGCGCGGCGCTCGGCCTGCTGGCGACGCTGGCGGCGGCATGGCTGCCTGCGCGGGAAGCCGCCGACGCACCTCCGGGCGCGGTACTGAGCCGCGCCCACCTCGAAACCCGCTGGCGCGCCGCCCTGCCCCGACTAATGCTGACCGGCCTGGGGCTGTTGGCCGGCGGCGGCCTGGTGCTGGCGGTTTTCCACTCGCTGACGGCGGGTTTCGCCGGACTGTTCCTGTCGATTCTAGGCTGCGCGCTGCTGACGCCGCCGGCCATGGTCGGGCTGGTCCGGCTGATCCGGCCGCTGACCGCCCGACTGGGGTTGCTGGCGCGGATGGCCAACCGCGATGTCGCCCGCCACCTGAGCCGCACCGGCATCGCGGTCGCGGCGCTGATGGTCGCCTTTTCCGCCACGATCGGCGTCGGGATCATGGTGGATAGCTTTCGCGGCGGCGTGACGATTTGGATCGACAACCTGCTGAACGCCGATCTCTATGTTGCCTCGCCTTCCGTCGAAGACGGTGGCGACCGCTCGGACGTGCTGATCCCCGCCGCACTGGCAGTGCTGCGGGATACGCCGGGCGTGGCGGCGGTCTCTACCTATCGCGCGCTCAAGATCGCGCTGGATCGCCGCCCCGTAACCCTGATTGCCGCGGAACTCGCCACCGCCTCCCAGACTGGCTACCACCTGATCACCGGCGCCACGGACACCGTCTGGCCACTGTTCGAAACCGGCGAAGCGGTGTTGATTTCCGAACCGCTGGCCTACCGTCGCCAGATCTCGGCCGGAGATCGGATAGATCTGCCGACCGAACAGGGGCCGCGCCCGTTCGTGATCGCCGGGATATTCCTGGATTACGGTTCGGAGCATGGTCGGATTTTGCTGCACCGTTCCGGCTACGAACGCTATTGGCACGATCCGGCGGTCGGTTCGGCGGCGGTATTCGCGGCGGCGGACACGGATCCGACAACCTTGCGGACACACCTACGGGAACGGCTGGGACCGATTCAGCCGCTACTGATCCGCTCCAACCGCGATATCCAAGGTGTCACAATGGACATCTTCGATCGCACCTTCACCATCACCAACGTGCTGCGGCTGCTGGCGATCCTGGTGGCGGTGGTCGGCGTGTTGAGCGCGCTGCTGGCCCTGCAACTGGAGCGAGCGCGAGAGTTCGCGGTACTGCGCGCCACCGGCATGACGGCGAGAGAAATCGGTGGGCTGGTCTCGTTGCAGACGGGGTTCATGGGGGCCGCCGCCGGCTTGCTGGCGCTACCGACCGGACTGTTGCTGGCGGCGGTGCTGATCTTCGTCATCAACCGCCGGGCCTTCGGCTGGAGCCTGCCGTTTCAAGTGAACCCGCTGCTATTGCTGGAAACGCTGGCGCTGGCGATCGGCGCCGCCCTGCTGGCCGGATTGTATCCAATCTGGCGGATGGCTCGCGCCCGTCCGGCCGACGCGCTGCGCAGTGAATAACGGATGTTCGGGTTCATGAATCGGCGATTGTGGCAAATTGGATTACCGATCCTGTTCGCCGCTCTGGTGCTGGCGACGACTGGCTATTACCACTGGCCTCGCACCCACCTGGAAAACAGCGCTATTGACGGCGTTAGTGTTGACTCCGCCCTGGGCGACAATGACAGCGCCGGCTACCAGCGAGCCTATCAACCGCGACCGTTCATCTTCCCCGCCGACCACGGTCCACACCCGGAATTCCGTAATGAATGGTGGTACGTGACTGGCAACCTGACCGATGCTGGCGGGCGGCAATTCGGCTACCAGTTGACTCTGTTCCGCATCGCGCTAGCCCCGATCACCCCAGTCATGGATTCGGCTTGGCGCACCAATCAAGTCTACATGGGTCATTTTGCGCTGACCGACGTAGCCGATAACAGGCATCGGGCCTTCGAACGCTTCAGCCGGGACGCCATGGGGCTGGCGGGCGCGCAAGCAGCGCCGCTGCGCGTCTGGCTGGAGGATTGGGAGCTGGCAAGCACCGGACCCGAACCGTTTCCGCTGCGGGTACGGGCGCATCAAGACGACATCGCCGTCGATCTGATGCTGGACACCGCCAAGCCGCTGATCTTGCAAGGCGAACAAGGTCTGAGTCAGAAAAGCGCCGAACCCGGCAACGCATCTTATTACTATTCCTATACCCGCCTGCCGACCCATGGCACGGTCCGCCTCGACGGACAGACGTTCGCTATTCACGGCGCGAGCTGGCTGGACCGGGAATGGAGCACCAGCGCGCTGGGACCGGAACAGAGCGGCTGGGATTGGTTCGCGCTGCAACTGGACGACGAACGGGATCTGATGTTTTACCGGCTGCGGCGCAAGGATGGCGGCGTCGATCCGTTTAGCAAGGGGGTGCTGGTCGCGGCCGATGGATCGCCCCGCGCGTTGCGCTGGAACGCGGTGGATTTACAACCAGTCGGTGAATGGGTCAGCTCGAAAACCGGAGACCGCTACCCCGCCGGCTGGCGGCTGCGCGTGCCGACCGAGAACCTGGATCTAACAGTCACCCCTAAAATCGCCGATCAGGAAATGCGGCTGACGGTTCGGTATTGGGAAGGGGCGGTAGCGGTTGGCGGGCGCGCTGGAGATCGGGCGGTGACGGGACAGGGCTATCTGGAAATGACCCGTGACGAATCGGCCGCTTCAACGCGCTGATTTTAACTACAGATCGAGCGGCGCCACGGAAATTCCAAACGACGAGTGCGTCCGCCGTCCCTCGGGACCGTACACTTCCACGGTCCCGTCCTCGCACATAATCCACGCTTCGACCGCACCCGCTTCCAGATACAGCCGGGTTTTCTTCGCCAATTCTTCGGTGGTATTGGATGGCGAGGCCACTTCGATACACAACTCCGGAGCCTGGGTATAAGAGCCTGTTTACGATCTCCTAATTAAGAGTGCGAGGAAGGCGAGAACGACCA
>JARSSH010000003.1 GCA_029624815.1 Candidatus Competibacter sp. | reverse complement strand
TTGGAGTTACTGGTGGCGTAACCAAGCGAACTGTCCGGAATCCACATTGAGCCTATCGGAGTTCAAGTAGGCTGAGTATAATACATTGCTGCTCACCCGACAGACGACTTGAAGCATAATGGAAACCAATGAAGAGAATAAAATGTTCCGGATGTATTGAACTTCTCTGACATTTTCAAACCAAGCGTCAATCTTTTCGGCATCGAATAAACGCTCCAATAAGCCTCGAACCATAACAGTCACTGGGCTTTTTTCCGCAAATTTTTGCAAAAGTGGGGTAAAAATAACGAATTCCTCCTGTTGTAGGGCGATTTGTAAAATATATTATTTTACAATAAGTTATAACACCTTTACAGGGCTGATTTAGAACACTTATGTTTCTTTAATTTCAGCGCATTGCGCAATTGCTCCAACACCATCTCCGGCTTGATGACCCGTAGGCATACATTATTGGCGCAGGGTGTCTGTCGATGGTTTGCGGCGCTCACGCACGGCGAACAGGCCAGACCGCTATAAATCGGCGTACTATTGCCCAGAGAACCGTACAGTCGCGGCGTCTCGGGACCGAAAATGACAAAGGTACGCAAGTTGGTTACAGCAGAAAAATGGCTTGGCCCGGAATCGTTGGTCAGCATAATTTCGGCGATTTGATATAGTGCCGGCAATTCTTGCAATGAAAGACGGCCGGAAAAATTAACGCAGCGCTCGTGTCCAACTTGCTGTTTAAGCTCTTCCGCCTCGCTCCGTTCCGCCGGAGCGCCCGTAATCAAGATCAACAGATCTTCACCATCAGCCAGCAAGCCGCGCATCACCGTCACAAAGTATTCGGGCATCCAACGTCGCTGGGGCAACAAATCGCTAGCATTAGGATTAATCAGTACGACCCTGCAACGCTTTTCGTCGTAGGCAGGATATTCACCGCGAATACGATCATTCATCGCTGATAAAGCACTTGCACTCACTTCAGCCTTAGCCAGCTCGATTTCGCTATCGGGTATCAGCGTCTTGGAAAAAGGCGTCTCTTCTGCATCCGTTAAGGCCGCATTAACCAAGGCTATAAAATTCTTGGCGATATGTAAATGCGGGTTATAGGTTACCCGATGGGTCAACATCTCTCCTCGATACAGCCCTTCATTGTGAAATGAATGAAAACCGATTCGGTTCGTTGCGCCAGATAAGCCTGTCAATAGAGCTGTGTACCGCGAGAATAATTCCAAGTCAATAACGGTGTCAATCCCGCAACGGCGTACCCATAATAGAAAACGTAGCGTATCCATTACTAGATTGAAGAATTGATTTTCTCGAATAACGAAGATATTAGCTCTTGGGATGGTATTTAATAGATACAAACTAGCCACATTGGCTTTGAAAATCAGGAAATACAGTTCCGAGTTACTCTTTTGTTGCATTTTTCTCATGGCAGGATCCGCTAGAATTGTACTGCCCATTTCCGACAATTCAATAAAGAGCACTTTTCTCGGATATACACGCTTTTGCTTGAAAAACAGGCCAATAAAGTGGATAAGACCAGTCGCAAGAAAGCAGAGTGGAATTCCAGCAAAGTAATCTATCTTGCGCATGATGTTGATTTTCATCATATTCACCAGCCAGTTATAATAATACTATCCATCTCTTTATTTGCTTACTCAACCCACGCGATGACGACCTTTAAGATAAATAACCAACCCGGGCACGCTGACTATAATCAGTGTAAATCCATATACAACTGACATAGCTAATACAGTCGGCTTATCGGCGCCGACCCAAGAAAACAATCCCACCAGAGCACCCTCACGTACCCCCCATCCTGCCAAGGAAATAGGAATAATCGTTAAATAAATCGCTGGTGGCACGATAACAAAATAAGTCACCAAATCGTATTGCAAACCCAGCGCCCAACCAATGGTATAAAAAACCAACATGGCAAGCAGCGGAATTAACATCGATGATATTAATAAAAGTGCGCGATTGGACGAAAATGCTTGGCATAACCTCGTCGAAATCGTTTCTAAAAAGACTAGCTGAGGATAATAATTATTTGGCCAAGGAAGATATTTCAGAGAAATGATCGATACAACAGCAACCATGCCAACGACTACCAATATTAAAGTTATGTAATAGACCTGAACTGGCAATAAATCTGGATTAAAAAAATATGCCAACAGGTTCAGCAAAATTAAAGCGGCTAAGCCTGAAACTCTATCTAAAATAATACCATACAGTGCATCTCTTTTACGGAATCCCTGATTGGCAACATCAAGCACCCTCAGGGCATCTCCTCCAATACTGGTCGGCAGCCCTTGATTGAAGAACATGGCTTTGAAATAACTATGCCAGTAAAAAGAAAAGGACTGCCCAAAATGCAGATTTTGCATGATCAGTTGCCAACGATAGGCCGACACCGTAGTGCTACCAAATTGCAGCACTAATGCTACTGCCAGCAAATAAAATTTGACTTGTCTCAAAGTCTCCCATACCTGTTGTATATTGATCGAGCGCAGGATGAGCGCAAAAATCAACAATGTCACCAGTATTCGAATGAACAACTTAATGGCATCGGCGGAGAAAAAAGTCTGGATGTTTTGCTTGCTGGGGCACACAGAAAATATTTTCAGTTAATCAGCGAGGTTAGTGGCGGCAGGGTCATCATTAGCAGTCGATTGGCTTCGATAGCCTTCCACTACACGATAGTAATAAAGACCGACCTGCCGGTTGTTTTTGTAGATATTGATCTCTTTAATTTCTTGTGCTTGCTTTACATGGGAAAAGACGATTTTACTAGCCAAGTCAGATCTATTTCTACCAACCAATAACAAGGTCTTATTGTTTTGCCGATTTATGGGGAACCAATACTCGTACATCAAACCATTTCCATCAAATAGATGCCAACTAGATGTATCAAATGCAGGACTATACTTTAATTGTTTGTGGGAAAACTCAATCGCTTTAGTACGATAAAAGGCAAGGCCACTAGCCACTCTATTCCTATCCATGCCAACCACCAGTATTTTTGAACCTGTCTCCTGCTCAAGACGATCTACCAGCACTTCTATTTCACGCCCGAAATCGTTCCATCCCAATAGATGATAGTTATACGGATAAGAAACTCCCGGAAATCCCAGTGCTAAATAATGCAAAGAAACACCATAGAGCAACAGGCAACCAATAATCGTCGCGGGCCAAGCACGCTGGCCCCATCCAAAGAATTTATTCAAACCGAACCGCAAGCTACCTGTTACAGTCGGCGCCATATAAGGCACGATGCCCAGCCAGCATGGCGCGGTCCAGTGAAACTTGGTTTCTCTGAACAAACTAAGTAATACAAACACTGAAACCGGCAATAAAGTCAGGCTTATTAATAAAACGTAACCGCGTTTTGCTTGTGTATCTGCCGGATGATCAAGAATCGCATCGCCTCCTGACAAAATGGTTTTCCTGGATAACAAAATCGCGATCAGTGACAAGAATCCAGTAGGTGTAATAATTAAAACCACCGTTCCCAGAAGATAAGGCAGAGAAAACTCAAACTGATTGGCTACCCTGCCACGACTTTGATACAAAAACGAGGCCCACTCATGATTGGCATTCCAGATAATAACGGGTAACCCTATGATCAGAGCAATGGCAATTGCAGCATAAGGTTCCGGTCGAAGCAACCATTTCCTTGCGTCGCGATCAATTAGTACAAAAGCGAATGCAGCGATGCCTAATAAAGCGATCGTATATTTTGCTAACATGCCTAGCCCAATCGCAAGACCAACTCCTATCCAGGCCATTCGTGATTCACGAATCAGTGCTCGATAAAAAAAATATAGAGCCATCGCCCAACAGGCTACTAACGGTGCGTCGGGGGTCATCGCCCAACCTACCGCGAAGTAGGCGGGTAGTACGGCAACCAGCAGGACTGTTTGAATATCTTTTGATTTATTATAGACAAGTTCTGTTAGTTTGCATAAAAAAATAGCGGTTATAAACCAGCATATAAAAGCGCCAAAACGAACCGCAAATTCATTGTTACCCATCAGTTTTGTAAAGAGCGCGATGATCCAAGCAACCATTGGTGGATGATCCAAATATCCTATATCTAGATGCATCGCATAATTCCAATAATAAGCTTCCTCGTAGAAAAGTTCTGGCGCGCTCAAATATAGCAATCGCAAAGCGATTGAATAAATAATCAGCCAAATACAGTAATATTGCCACTTATTAACAGATTTTTGTTGATTAGTAAATTCCAAATATAAAGCGCCTAAACTAACAAAAAAATACAATATTGCAGAGATAAAAATACAAAAATATATAACTAATACAGAAGATATATATGAAGAACTTATCAAAGAGGACAGGATTCCACCTCGCAAAAAAAACATCAATAAGGCGATAATAAAAAACTCTATCGACCAACTTAATTTTGGTCGAAAAAAATTAGCTCTTGTTAACCAAAGACTAATCAATAAGTATTGAGTAACTACCGCCGATAGAAAACTTACGATATGCGCAACAATCAATGAATGAGATTGATTGAATAATACAAAAAAAACTGCTAAATCAACGATAGCTGCCAACAAACCTATCGATAATAGCCAGCCTCTATCGATGCCCCTATCGATTGATGGCGTCTTAATTTCCACCGGCACTTTTGAGAGTCTCCTCAATGAATTGATCCCGATCGGCAAAATTCTTCATTCCGCCGAATCCAGCGGGCAGGGCCAGGGCATTGAGCCAATCGAACTCCAACGCCTGCTTGTGTTTACGCAGGTCAATGACGATGCCAAGTGGTCGCGCCCGGCCATCGTCACCCCGGTAAAACAGGCCAAACCCATCGGAAATCGCCGGACAGCCGGAACCAGCGCGGCTTTAACCCCATCGATCAGAGCGGCGCGGCTCAACCCTGAAACGGGGATCGTTTGGGTGTGGAGGAGATGCCCGTCGGCATCATGCAGGGAAACCGCCGCGACAAACGGGATCTTGTCTTCGGAACCCCGTCCGACCTTGCCACTCACCCGTTCGCCGCCCCGGTCAGTGCCGTCAACCGCACCTCGCCGCACGGCGTGTACTCGGCATCGCGCTCGGTCGTCGTCCGCATCGGTTGGCGCCGAATCGGCCAAGGGAGCAAAATAGCTTACGCCCAAATTGTCTATGCCATTACATCTCCCGCCAGCCGGCGGAGGCCCGGATAATCGGGCTTGCCGGAACCTAGTAGTGGGATTTCCGGTACCGTCAACACTTGGCGGGGAATATACAACTCGCTCAAGCCCATGCGCCGCGCGGCCTCGATCAATTCCTGGCGGTCGGCATCCTGACGTGTGGTGAGCAACACAATCCGTTCGCCCTTGACCGGGTCCGGCCGGTTGAGGGCGGCGTGTTGATGCTCGGGCCAGCAATCGGCAGCCAGTCGCTCGACCGCGGCCAGCGAGATCATCTCGCCGCCCAATTTGGCGAAACGCTTGACCCGACCAAGGATGGTGACGAAACCGTCGTCGTCGATCCGCGCGATGTCGCCGGTATCGTGCCAGCCCAAACCGCGTTCGGTGCGCGATGGGAACAACCGGCCCGGCTGTTCGGGCGATATATAGCCCAACATGACGTTTGCTCCTCGCACGCACAACAATCCCCCCTCGGCGATGCCTTCCACCGCCTCCACATAATGCTCGACGCCCGGCAGCAGTTTGCCGACCGTACCACCACGATGGTGACGACGGCTGTTGACGGCCAGCACCGGGCTGGCTTCGGTCAAACCGTAACCTTCGTTGATGCGGATGCCGAATTTCTCGGCCCACAACCGCTGGGTTTCCTCGCGCAGGGCTTCCGCGCCCATCACCACCAGCCGCACGTTGAAAAAATCGTAAGGGTCGGCGTGGCGACCGTAGCCCATCAGGAAGGTGTTGGTGCCGAACAGCACCGTCGCGTGGCGTTCGTAGGCCAACTCCGGGATGACGTGGTAGTGCAGCGGCGAAGGGTAGAAGATCACCCGGGCGCCCAGTAGCAATGGAGTCAGGGTAGCGGCGGTCAGGCCGAAAGCATGGAACAGCGGCAGGGTGTTCAGGGCCACGTCGCGCGGGGTAATGTCGAACACGGCGCGGGCCTGGGCGACGTTGGCCAGCAGATTGCGATGGCTCAGCGCCACACCCTTGGGTTCCCGCTCGGAACCGGAGGTGAACAGAATCACCGCTGGATCGTCGGCTCGCACCGTCCCCGCCATGCGCCGGAAGCTCCAGGCCGGCAGCCGCGCTCGGGCCCATCCGCGCAGTCGGACGGGCCGGGTTGCCCGTGACTGCAAATCCTCCAGAAACAGCACCCGCGCCTGTTCGCCCAGCGCGGCGATTTGCGCGTCCAGACTGGCGGCGGCGACAAAGGCCCGCGAGGTGCAGACCGTCCGCACCTGGGCGATACGGCAGGCGGCGAGCAGGTTGCGGTCGCCGGCGGTGAAGTTGAGGATCGCCGGCGCCTGCCCCCGCAGGTGCAGGGCCAAGAGGGCGACGACCGCGGCGGCGCTGTTCGGTAGCAACAATCCAACCCTCGCCTCCAACCCCTCAGCCCTCACTCCCAACTCCTCTCCCGGTGGAAGAGGGGAGCGGCCGAGTAAATCGGCGAGGATGAAGGCGCGTGCGAACAGCGCCCGCCAACCGAGCCGCTGTCGCTGGGCATCTTCCAAAATCACGCATCCGCCGCCATGCCGTTCCCATGCTTCCAGCATGGCCGACACCAAGGATTGATCGATCTTCATCCCGGCATAGGCCAACTCGACCATCAATTCATCCAGTTGTCGGCCGAGTTGCCGGCGGCGGACGCGGCTGACGCCGGGAGGGGCGCTCAAGCGGCGTGGCGGCAACATGGTCAAACGGATGCGCGGGAACGGACGGCGGCGGACGATGCCATCCAGCCGCGACAGCAGGCTGTATTGCGCGCCGTCGATATACACCGGCAGCAGGGCGGCGTCGGCCTTGTCGGCGGCCAGCGCCGGGCCTTCGTAAATTTTCATCAGCGCACCGGTGAGGCTGATTCGCCCTTCGGGGAACACCGCCACCCGCTCGCCGGCCCGGATGTGCTGGATCAGCGTTTTCAAGTAGTGCGGGTTGGTGGTATCGACGCTGATGTGGCGAGTGATGGCGATGAATGGCTTGACCCACCAGTGCCGCGCGACGTGGGTGTTGATCACGAAGACCGGCAGGTCGGGCAGGAACGACGCCAGCAGCATGCCGTCCAGATAGGACACATGGTTGGCGACGATCAGCAGGCGGGGTTCGTGGTGGGGATAGTGCTCCCAGCCGCGCAGTTCGACCCGGAACAGCCAGCGGCAGAGCAGTCGGGTCAGGCGTTGCAGGACATGACGCATCGCTCAATGCCGCCCGTGTTCGCGGGTGGCCGCGAAGCGTACTTCCGGCCAGCGCTCCTGCGTCAGTTGCAGGTTGACCCGGCTGGGGGCGATGTAAACCAGCTCGCCGTGATGATCCAGCGCCAGATTGTCGTGGAGCTTGGTTTTGAACTCCTCGAAGCGCTTGGCGTCGGCGCAGCTCACCCAGCGGGCGGTGGTGACGTTGACGTTCTCGAAGCCACATTCGACGCCGTATTCGCTGCCCAACCGAAAAGCGGCCACGTCGAATTGCAGCACACCGACCGCGCCCAGAATCAGATCGTTGCTGTTGAGCGGCCGGAACAACTGGGTCGCGCCTTCCTCGCAGAGCTGTTCCAAGCCTTTTTGCAGCGCCTTCATCTTCAAGGGGTCGCGTAACCGGGCGCGACGGAACAGTTCCGGGGCAAAATCGGGAATGCCGGTGAAGGTCAGCTCCTCGCCCTGGGTGAAAGTGTCGCCGATGCGGATGGTGCCATGGTTGTGCAAGCCGATGATGTCGCCCGGCCAAGCGGCCTCGGCGTGCTCGCGTTCGGCGGCCATGAAGGTGAGGGCGTCGGCGATCTTGACCTCGCGACCCAGTCGGACATGGCGGGCTTTCATGCCAGGTCGATACATGCCGGAGCAAACCCGCAGGAAGGCGATGCGGTCGCGGTGCTGCGGGTCCATGTTCGCCTGAATCTTGAACACGAAGCCGGTGAATGTCTCCTCTTCGGGCGCGATTTCGCGGCTGGCGGCGGCGGAAGGGCGTGGCGAGGGAGCATTTTCCACGAAGCCGTCCAGCATCTCCTGGACGCCGAAGTTGGTTAGCGCCGAGCCGAAGAATACCGGGGTCAACCGGCCGGCGCGGTAGTCGTCGAAATCGAAGGCGTGGCTGGCGCCGCGCACCAGTTCGATTTCCTCGCGCAAGGCGTTGGCCCGTTCCGCGCCCAGTTCCCGATCCACGGCCGAGGTGTCGAGGCCCTGGATGATGTGGCCGGTGTTGATGCGGCCGTCGCGCGAGGGGTCGTAGATGTGGATGAAATCCCTGTCGAGGTGATAGACGCCCTTGAGTTCCCGGCCCATGCCGATGGGCCAGGTGATCGGTGCGCAGCGGATCTTGAGAATATTCTCGACTTCATCCAATAACTCGATCGGTTCGCGGCCGTCCCGGTCCAGCTTGTTGATGAAGGTGAAGATCGGGGTGTCGCGCAGGCGGCAGACTTCCATCAGCTTGATCGTGCGTTCCTCGACGCCTCGGGCGCAGTCGATCACCATCAGCGCCGAGTCCACGGCGGTCAGGGTGCGGTAGGTATCCTCGGAGAAATCTTCGTGGCCGGGGGTGTCGAGCAGGTTGACGATGCGGTCGCGGTAGGGGAACTGCATCACCGAGGAAGTGACCGAGATGCCGCGTTGCTGCTCCAGCGCCATCCAGTCGCTGGTGGCGTGACGGGTGGCCTTGCGACCCTTGACCGTGCCGGCCATTTGGATCGCGCCGCCGAACAGCAGCAGTTTTTCGGTGAGGGTGGTCTTGCCGGCGTCGGGGTGGGAGATAATGGCAAAGGTGCGGCGGCGCTTGAGTTGGTCGAGGAAGATGGTCATCGGGGGCGAATGGCGGATTCAGGTTGGAATGTGGTGCGATTTTACCCCAAGGCAAGCGTGTTTCCGTCTTCTCGATGCGCTTGATCGCCGCGTCGACCTGAGGATCGCCGAAGCACGGGTTTTTTTCACCGCAAGGATTCCTGTGCCGCGGATCGGGATGGTAGACAGGAGTCCGTCCATTCCGCGGAACCGCGGCAAGGTGTTGTGCTCGGGCCGATCCGTACCGCGCGCGGCAGTCGGCACGACTCGCACACGCGAAACCAAAGCAAACCGGCATTTTTAGCAAACCGATCTATGGTTGCGATGGAACGAAGCGGGTAGTCAATCTCGATTGGGATGCGAATCCGATTCGTTCGCTTCCTGATATTCCGAATCGACCTCATCTTCCACGTCCTCGCTGCAAATCTGGTCGCCCTTGGAGGTTTGCACCAGATCGCATTCCCGGCTTTCACAACCGGCCAAGCCGCAAAAAATCGCGATCACCACCGCAACCACACCACGATTCATGGCTCTCTCCTCTTTTCCCCCGATTTTTCGCCCGCTGGACCCGCGCCCAAACGATCCTCGCCAATTCACCACCGGAGCGTCTTCAGGAAGCAAGTTCGCTCAACGCCGCGAATGCCGCCAAATCCAGCGTCTCCGGGCGGGCGCCAGGATCGACGCCCGCCGCCTCAATCCGGGTAATATCCAACCAGCCACGCAAGGCATTGCGCAGGGTCTTGCGGCGCTGGGCGAAGGCCCGCCGCACCACCTCGGCGAATAGTCGCTCGTCCCGCACCGCGACGGACGATGTTTCACGTGGAACCAAGCGCACTACCGCCGATCGGACTTTGGGCGGTGGCCGAAACGACTCCGGCCCAACCGTGAACAGCATCTCGACTCGGCAGCGGTATTGCAACATCACCGATAGCCGGCCATAAGCCTCCTCGCCCGGACCGGCCGCCATCCGCTCCACCACGTCCTGTTGCAACATGAAGTGCAGATCGCGCAGGTGACTGGCCTGATCGAGCAGATGGAAGAGCAGGGGAGTGGAAATGTTGTAGGGCAGGTTGCCGGCCACCCGCAAGCGGGAACCGGTACCGCGCAGCGCGGCGAAATCGAATTTCAGCGCGTCGGCGTGATGAATCCGCAGCGTACCGACACCCGCGCAATGATCCCGCAGCGGTTCCAGCAGATCGCGGTCCAGTTCCACGGCATCCAGCGCGCCGGCAACTTCCAGCAACGGCCGGGTCAACGCCCCCAGACCGGGGCCGATTTCCACCAAACGATCGCCCGGCATCGGCCGGATCGCCGCGACGATGCGTTCGAGCACGTTGGAATCGCGCAGGAAATGCTGGCCGAAGCGCTTGCGGGGGCGGTGCGCCAAAGCGGCGCTCATTGCACCGACGGAGTGGGGTTCTCGACCGAGGCCGCCGCTGGCTGCAGGCGGATCTCCACATAGGCTTCCTCACGCAGCCGACGCAAGGTTTGTTCCCATTCCTCGTCGGCGCGTCGCCGCAACAGCGCTTCCCGCACCCGGGCGCGTTCGGTTTCGGTCGAAGCCGGACCCTGACGCCGTTCTTGCACCTGGACGATATGCCAGCCGAACTGCGTCTTGAACGGCGCGCTGATTTCGTCGGGCTGTAGTTCGTTCATCGCCTGCTCGAACCGCGGCACCAGCATACCCGGCGCCACCCAGCCCAAATCGCCGCCGCGCCCGCCGGAAGCGGTATCCTCGGAATTGGCGCGGGCCACGTCCGCGAAATCCTCGCCATTCCGAATGCGCTGGCGCAGTTGCGTCAGGCGCTGGCGGGCTTGGTCGTCGGACAGTTGTGGCGAGGTCTTGAGCAGAATATGGCGGGCGCGAGTCTGGGTCACGGGGTTAGAGGGTGCGGACGAGGGTGCTTCACCGCTACCGCCCTTGACCTCCAACAGCTTGACAATGTGAAACCCGCTGGGGCTGCGGATCAGCTCGCTAAGCTGTCCGGGCCGCAACTTCGGAACCACCTCGGCGAACAGGGTGGGCAACTGATCGGCACGCCGCCAACCCAGGTCGCCGCCTTCCAGCGCCTGCCGGCCGGCGGAAACGCTCACCGCGACCTGACGGAAATCCGCACCCTGCCGCAGCCGCGCCAACACCTGATCGGCCTCGCGCCTGGCGGTTTCGACCTGTTGCGGCGTGGCGTTTTCCGGCAGCGCGATCAGGATCTGAGCCAAATGATATTCGCGTTCACCGCCGGCGGTGCTATTGCCGTCGCCCAAGCCACCGCCGCCGGCCAACTGGGCTTGCAGGCTATCCACATCCTGTTCGGAAACATTAATCTGGCTGTCCACCAGTTTTTGGCGCAGCCGCGCCGCCATGATTTCCCGGCGCACGTCGTCGCGGAACTTGGCGAAATCGTTACCCTCTTTCTCGACCGTTTGCCGCAATTGCGTCAGATTCATGTTGTTGCGCCGGGCCAGGGTTTCGATAGCCGTGTTCAAGGTGGCGTCATCCACGGTGATGCCGTTGCGTTCGGCGGCGCGCAGTTGCAGTTGGGCCAGAATCAATCGCTCCAACACTTGGCTTTCCAGCACCGGATCGGGCGGGACGGGCACCTTTTGCCGCTGCAACTGGATTTTGATCAGGGCCGTCGCCGCCTCCAGTTCCCGGCGAGTGATCACGTCGTCGTTGACCACCGCCGCGATGGCATCCAGCGCGCTGCCCGCTCCTTCGGGTCCGGGGCCGAACACCAGTTGGGTTTGGCCGACGACCGGTAGGGTGGCCAGCGACATGTACAACAGGAAAGAAAACAAGCGCTTGTTCATACGTGTCATCGGAATAACATGCTAGTAACGGATCGGTTGATAGCCGAGGATGGAGCTTTGCAGCACGGTCTCCAGACCGCCACCCAAGCGGGACAACCCCTTTAGCTCCAGTTCCAGGTAAAAGCCGGTTTGCGCATCGACTTCCAGCGGGCTGTCGCGGTACTGGCGCGCGACCGCGCGCAACGCCCAGCAGCAATCCTCGTATTCCAGCCCGGCCAGGGTTTCCAGATTGCGGTCGATGTTCAGGGCCTGATTCCAGCGGGCCAACACTCGCAACCGCGAGTTTAGCGGCCACACCAAGGACGCATCCACGGAATGGATTTGATCGCTCAACCCCAAGCTGAACGGATCGCGATCCCGCAGGTAGGACAGGTTGACAAACTGACGCGAAGTAGCGGAGTAGCGCAGATCGAATGCGGTGCGCAACAAGTCGCTGTTGTCCGGCTCCAGTTGTATGCCGCCCTGTACCGACCAGCGGGACGACAGATTCAGCGCCCCTTGAGCGATCAGCCCCGAGTTGGCCGCGGTTTGCGCGGGAACATCGGGTTGCAGGTTCACCCGGCGATCCTCGAAATACTGGATCTGACCGATGCTGGCGCGCAAACGCTCGCGACCGCTCGGTCCGTCGATCAGACGGGAGGTCAGTGCGGCTGTCAACTGGTTGGCGTCGCCCAGCCGGTCGGCGCCGGTGAAACGGTTTTGGCGAAACAGCCAGTCAAAATCGCGATCCATCCGGGCGCTGTCGAAAATGGGGATGTCGTTCTGGTCGCGATAAGGAACATATAGATAGAACAGGCGCGGCTCCAGTGTCTGTGTTCCGGCCGTCACCCCCAGCCAGTCGGCCTGCAAGGGCCGCTCGAAGATCAGGCCGCTATCCAGGCCGAGCACCGGCGCGGCGCGCGAGGGCGCGTCGTTGGCGCCCGGAACGGTGTTGTCGAGCTGATAGCCGGTGTAGCGAAATCCCGCCTGAGGCTTTAGGTATCCCCAAGATTTTTCCAGCGTCCAACCCACGGTCGGCCACAGATCCAGGCGGGTGCCGACCACTGCCTGGGAGTCGGACTGCTGGAAGCGTACTATTTCGCCGTGCAGGCGGTAGTTAAAGCCGCCAGCCCCGGTCGGCCAGGCGCCATCGAACATCAGTTGAGGTAGGCGCTCGTAGGGGTCGCCGGTCAGGGCGAACAGCGTCGGACTCAGAATTTGGTAGTTTTCCACCCGCGCCAGCGCCCGCCACCAGTCGCCTTGGTAGCGCACATCCAGATACCGTTCCAGGTAGTTGACCGTCAGGAAATTCAGATTGTTGCTTAAATCCCGGATATAGTTGTCGTCGGAAACGTATTCGAACCGCAGGTTGGTATAGAGGTTGGGCAGCGGCGTGGCGCGATCGACGATATTGAAGGAGCCGCGGGCGCCGTCGAAACGACGGTCGTAGGGGATGTACTCGGCATCGATCTTTCCTTGTCGGTTGGGGTTCAGATAGCGGTACTCCGTACCCAACAGCAGACCGCGCGCGGTCATCAGTCGAGGCGTGAAGGTCATATCGCGGTCCGGCGCGATGTTCCAGTAATAGGGAACCGAGAGATCGAAGCCAGTCTTGCTGTCGTAGCCCTGAAGCGGAAACAGGAATCCGGACTGTCGTTCCTCGGTAATCGGAAACGACAGGTACGGAAAATAGAACACCGGCGTGTCCTTGAAGGCCAGCACGATATCGCGGGCCGTACCGCGACCACTCGCTGCATTCAAATTGAGCCGGCGCGCTCGCAGCTCCCATGCTTCCCGACCACGCGGGCAGGTCGAATAAGTGGCGTTTTTCAGTTGGCTGCTCTGTTGGGGACGATCCACGCTCACCGCTTCGGCGTGACCCTGGGCATTGCGCGCCGGTAGATAGTAATCCGCATCCTTGAACCAGCCAGTCTCGGCATTCAGGTCCAACTCCGCCTGCGTGCCGCGCAGGGCCTGGCTGGGATCGCCGTAGGTGAACCCTCCCTCGACCCGGACCCGATTGGCCGGACGCTCCAAGGTCATCCGCTCGGCGCGCACGCGCTGGTCGCCACGGGACAAGTCGACGTTGCCTTCCAGCACGGACAGGGTAGGGGAAGATTCGAGCCGACCCGCTTCGGCCCGCACCGGCAGATCGTCCGGCGATGGCGCGTTTGGAGTGGCCGGCACGATCGCTTGCGCCAGCTCGTCGGCTTCGCACTGAAGCCAGGGATTGAAGGCGGATTGCGCCCGGGCGCCGGCCAGCGGCAACACAGCCAGCACGGCGCCGGCCGCCAGCACTCGGAAATACGGCGTCACGGAGCAGGATTTTACGTGTCGATTAAAGTGCCCTAACATCGCATAGATTGACTATGGCTGCAATCTTACCCAGATGGAGCGAACTTGCGTGAGCGACCGTGAGCATCTGTTGCTGGAATGGTTGAACACCGTCCTGCCGGCGGCGCCGGACCGTATGGCCCCGGCATCCAGCGACGCCAGCTTCCGCCGTTATTTCCGGGTCTGGCACAACGGCCAAACCCGAATCGTCATGGACGCCCCGCCGGATAAGGAGGACTGTCGACCGTTCGTCGCCATCGGCCAGGCCATGCGCGGTCTGGGTTTGAACGTGCCCGAAGTGCTGGCCGGCAATCTCGATCAGGGACTGCTGCTGTTGACCGATCTTGGCAACCGCCAGTATTTGGCGGAACTCAACGAGAGGAGCGTATCCGGGCTGTACGACGACGCGCTGGCGGCGCTGGCATGTCTGCAAACCGGCGGCGATCCCGACACGCCGCTGTTGCCGCCCTACGATGCAATGCTGCTGCACCGGGAAATGGATCTGTTCCGCGACTGGTTTCTGGCGCGGCTGCTCGATTTGGCTTTGCGCGCGGACGAACGGCAGACGCTCGATCGGACTTTCGCCCTGCTGGCCGACAATGCCCTGGAGCAACCGCGGGTGTGGGTCCATCGCGATTACCATTCCCGCAACTTGATGATCACCGATCCGCTCAACCCCGGCGTGCTGGACTTTCAGGACGCGGTGGTGGGCGCGGTAACCTACGACCTGGTTTCGCTGCTGCGCGACTGCTATATCGCCTGGCCGCGCGAGCAGGTCGAACGCTGGGTGCTGGATTACCGGGCGCGGCTGCGGGCGCTGGGCATGAACGGGCTGGACGATGCCGGGCAGTTCCTGCGCTGGTTCGATCTGATGGGTGTGCAGCGCCATCTCAAGGCCATCGGCATCTTCGCCCGCCTGAACCTGCGCGACGGCAAGGCTGGCTACCTGCGCGACATCCCCCGAACCCTGGGCTATGTGCTGGAGGTGGCGGACCGCTATACCGAACTGGCCGGCTTGCGCGAGTTGCTGCGGGCGCGACGGGTGGATCGCTGGGAGCCCGTACCTTGAAGGCGATGATCCTGGCCGCCGGACGGGGCGAGCGGATGCGACCGCTGACCGATCACACGCCCAAGCCGCTGCTGCCGGTCGCCGGCCAACCGTTGATCGTTCACCAAATGACCGCGCTGCGGGTGGCGGGCATCGCCGATCTGGTGATCAACACCGGCCATTTGGGCGCGCAACTGGCGGCGGCGCTGGGCGACGGCGGGGCATGGGGACTGCGCATCGTCTATTCCCCGGAACCGCCCGAGGCGTTGGAAACCGGTGGCGGCATCTTCCAGGCCCTGCCGCTGCTCGGTTCGGAGCCGTTCCTGGTGGTAAACGGCGATGTGTGGACCGATTATCCCTTCGCTCGTCTACCGACCGCACCCGTCGGACTGGCGCATCTGGTGCTGGTCGACAATCCATCGCATCATCCCGCGGGTGATTTTATCTTGCGGAATGGACAGGTGGAGGAAACCGGCGCGACGCGGTTGACCTTCAGCGGGATCAGCGTGTTGCGCCCGGAACTGTTTACCGGCCGGGCGCCAGGCCGCTTTCCGCTCGGTCCGTTGCTGCGGCGGGCGATAGCGGACGGACGAGTGACCGGCGAGCATTATCGCGGCGGCTGGCGGGACATTGGAACGCCGCAACGCTTGGCCGAACTGGATGACGAATTGCGGCATCGGAACACGGAACGGCGTTCAAGCTCGCTCCCCGCTGGAGACTGAACACCATGGCTGTCGCCCACGCCGTGCATGCATCGTTTGTCGGATCGCACTGGCGAGGGCGTCGTCGTCGACAAACGGCCAGTTCCGTTCAGCCGCTATGCCGAACGTCCTGCCCCTCGACGATATAGATCACGTATTCCGCCAGGTTGTCGGCGTGGTCGGCGACCCGCTTGAGCGCCTTGAACGCCAGCACCACGTCGATGATCGTCGCCACCATCGATCCGCCCTCCAACGAGAGCACGCTGAGCGAACGCAGGCTGTCCTGAAACGCATCCTCCACGGGATCTTCCTCCTGACGCACCAGCCGCCAGGCCTGCTCGATATTCAACTGGCCCAGCGCGTCCCGCGCCACCACGAACCGCTGGACGGCGACCTGGGCCAAGTGGTCCATGTCGTGCGCGATGCCGTGATGCAACTCGCCGCCGCGCGCCTGAATGGCCAGCACTTTCTTGGCAATGCTTTTGGCTTCATCGCCAATCCGCTCCAAATCGGCAACGGCCTTGTGCAAAGACATCACCAGGCGCATGTCGGTACTGACCGGTTGGCGGCGGGCCAGCAGGCGGATACAGGCTTGATCGATATCGAGATCGCGCCGGTTAAGAACGTCGTCGCCGGCCACGACCGCTTGCGCCAGGGCGATATCGCCGACGCGAAACGCGGTGACCGCCTGCTCGACCTGTTGCTCGGCGGCTCGCCCCATTTCCAGAACCTGCTCGATCAGGCTGTCGATTTCCGAATCGAAGCGCTTAACGGTATGTCGGCTGTTGGTAAAAGCCATGGCAAATCGCTCTTTTGGTTGGGTCACTCACTGGTCGGCCGCGACGCGTGCGCCGCCCGCCCGATGCGGGTCATGGTGGTTTCGATCCAGGTTTCGGTCATCCAGGTCAGTTCCTGCGGTGAACGGTTCTCGCTAGCGATCAGGGGACCGAACACTACTTGTATGGTGCCCGGACGCTTGAGAAAACCACGCCGCGGCCAGAACTCCCCGGCATTGTGGGCCACCGGCAGAATCGGACAGCGACTGCGCGCGGCCAGCACCGCGCCGCCCATGCCATAGCGTTGACGGACACCGGGGGCCGTGCGCGTCCCTTCGGGAAAGACCAGAACCCACTGACCCTGCCTCAAGTGCGCGATGCCCTGCCGGATCACTTGCTTGACCGCCGAAGAGCCGGCCCGACGGTCGATGGCGATCGGTCGCAACAACTTCAGCGCCCAGCCAAAGAACGGCAGCCACAACAGCTCTCGCTTGACCACCCACGCCGTCGGTTGCAGCAACTGTTGCAGGAACAAGGTCTCCCAAGTGGACTGATGCTTGGCCATCACGATGACCGGCCGGTCAGGAATATGTTCGGTTCCACTCAGCCGGTAATCGATCCGGCAGGTGACCCGTAGCCACCAAATGTTGAAGCGGCTCCAGGATTGCGACAGCCGGTAACGCCGCTTGAAAGGCAAGGCAAAACCGAGAATGATCGCCAACCCGCACACCATGGTCGAAAGCAGCATGCCGAGCGAGAAGAGCAGCGAGCGCATCCATAAATCGACAACCGAGGGTTTGGCGATTGCGCGCGTGGGCAACGAATCGGATCGGAGGTCATTCATGGTCAGTAGTCAGATACTCGGCCACCGTGGCCAGATTGTCGAACACCAGCACGTTAGCGCAGCTTTCCGCGTCGCGTTCCAGGGTCCGGGCGCCTTTGCCGGTGCGCACCAACAAGGGCCAAGCGTTGGCCGCTCGCGCCGCCCGGATGTCGCGCACGCTGTCGCCTACCATCGGCGCCCCTTGCAGGCTGCATTTCAAGCGCCGGCTGATCTCCAGCAACATGCCGGGGTTGGGCTTGCGGAAGGGGTTGGCCTCATCCACATCCGGACAGAAAAAAATCGCCTCGATCAGACCACCGGCTTCCTGCACCATTCGATGCATTTTTCGATGGATCTTGTTGAGAGTTTCCAGATCCAGCAACCCGCGCCCGATCCCGGACTGATTGGTGGCGATTACCACGCGATAGCCCGCGTGATTCAGACAGGTGATCGCTTCCAGGCTACCGGGAATCGGGTTCCATTCCTCCGGCGATTTGATGTAGGCGTCTGAATCTTCGTTGATGACGCCGTCTCGATCCAGGATGATCAGCTTCATGGTGGACCGTGTTTTTTCGCCCGTGCCGGCCAGCGAGTGTGTTTCACGCGAAACCGTCCGATCGGCGACATTAGCCGCAACCGGCGCCCCTGGATGCTGTTTCACGTGAAACAACCCTTCGGCTCTCATCATCCCGGTCATCCCAACCACTTCCGTCATCGGGCTCTGTTTCACGTGAAACCTCGCCGCTTTCCGGGCCTTGCCGGAAAATAGCCTGCCCAATATCGCTGCTTGCCGTCGCCATCCGTTTTCATCCTTTCTCAATCCTGTAATCGCGAAAAATCGGCGACGCGGAGAAACAGACTGCCCAATTCATTGAGCAGGGCGATGCGATTGTCGCGGACGGCCGGCTCCTCGACCATCACCAGCACCCGATCGAAAAAGGCATCCACCGGCTCGCGCAGGCTGGCCAGCCGGTTCAGGGCATCGCCGTACAGACCGACTTCCATCAGCGGGATCGCCTCGGAGGACAGTTCCACCAAGCGTCCCGCCAGTGCCTGTTCCGCTTCTTCGACCAACAGGTCGGGCCGCACCTCGAACGGTAGCACCGCGTCCACCTTTCGGAGGATGTTGCGGATGCGCTTGTTGGCGGCGGCCAGGCTGGCGGCTTCCGGTCGGTCGCGGAAAGCGCCGACCGCGCGCACGCGCCGGTCGAAATCCAGCGGCCGGTGCGGCCGGCATTCCAGCACTGCGTCGAACGTATCCGAACGTACCTGCTGATCCAGATAGTAACCACGCAACCGTTCCACGATGAAGTCAAAAACCGCTTCCACCGCGTTGTTGGCTCGAATCGCCGGTTCGAACTGGCTGGCGGCGCGCTCCAGCAAGGTCAGCAGGTTAAGATCCAGCTCTCCCTCGATCAGGATGCGCAGCACCCCCAGGGCGGCGCGGCGCAGCGCGAACGGATCCTTGGCGCCCGACGGCGCCTGGCCGATGGCGAAAATGCCGAGCAGCGTATCCAGCCGGTCGGCCAACGCCAGGCTCTGGCCGGTAGCGGTCGCCGGCAGTCGGTCGCCGGCGAAACGCGGCAGATACTGCTCCTCCAGGGCTTGGGCTACTTCGGGCGATTCCCCGTCGTGGCGCGCGTAGTAGCGGCCCATGATGCCCTGCAATTCGGGAAACTCCTGCACCATCTGGGTCATCAAATCGCACTTGGCCAACCGTGCCGCCCGTTCGGCCCAGTCCGCGTTACCGCGCCTTTGTTCGGCGATAAAACGCGCCAATGTCGCCACTCGCGCGCTCTTGTCGGCCACGGTGCCCAGTCGCTGCTGGAACACCACGCGCTTCAGCAGATCCAACCGTGCCGCCAGCGGTCTGCCACGATCCTGGTTCCAGAAAAATTCGGCGTCGCTGAAGCGCGGACGGATCACCCGTTCGTTGCCAGCCCGCACCTGAGCCGGATCGCGGCTTTCCAGGTTGGCCAGCGTGATGAAATGCGGCAGCAGCCGGCCATGCGCGTCCACCACCGGAAAATAACGCTGGTTGTCCTGCATGGTGCTGATCAGCGCCTCGGCCGGCACCTCCAGAAAGCGCCGTTCGAAATTGCCGGCCAGCGCCACCGGCCATTCCACCAATGCCGTGACCTCGTCCAGCAGATCGGGCTTGATGATCGCCATGCCCCCCAGTTCGACCGCCGCCGCCTCGGCGCGGGCGCGGACCGCATCGCGACGCTGGTCGAAATCGGCGATCACCTTGCCCTCGTCGGCCAGTTGCCGGGCGTAGTCGGCGGGCGCGGTCAACTGGATCGGTTGCGGGTGGTGGAAGCGATGGCCGCGGCTCTCCCGACCGGCGCGGACACCCATGATCGTCGCGGGGATCGCCTCGGCGCCGAACAACAGCACCACCCAATGCACCGGTCGCACGAATTCGTCGTCGCGATCGCCCCAACGCATCCGCTTGGGGATGGGCAGGGCCGCGAGCGCGGCCTCGACGATGGATGGAATCAGATCGGCGGTCGGCGCGCCCGGTTCGGTGCTGATATGCACCAGCCACGCCCCCTTGTCGGTTTCCTGCCGTTGCAGTTCGGCGACGGTCACACCGCAAGAGCGGGCAAAACCCTCGGCGGCCTTGGTGGGTTGGCCGTCCGGACCGAAGGCGGCGCCCACTGCCGGGCCGCGTCGTTCAAGTTGGCGGTCGGGCTGCCGCGTGGGCAGTTGATCGACTCGCACCGCCAACCGGCGTGGGGTGGCGAAGCGATGGATCGCGCCGGTAGTCAAACCGGCTTTTTCCAGACCTTCGGCGATGCCGCGCTCGAACGCCAGGGACAGGTTAAACAGCGCCTTGGGCGGCAGTTCCTCGGTGCCGATTTCGATCAGCAGGTCGCGGGCGTCAGCCATGGGCCACCTCCAGGCGGGCAGCGGCGCGGGCGAACATGGGAAAACCCAGCGCGGCCCGCGCGTCATGGTAGGCATGGGCCACCGCCCGCGCCAGGGTGCGGACCCGCAGGATGTAGCGCTGCCGCTCGGTGACGGAAATGGCCTTGCGGGCGTCGAGCAGGTTGAAAGTATGGGAAGCTTTCAGGGTCATTTCGTAAGCGGGCAGGGGCAGGCCGAGTTCGATCAGGCGCTTGCTTTCGGACTCGCAGGTATCGAACCAAACGAACAGCGCGGTCGTGTCGGCGTGCTCAAAATTGTAGGTGGACATTTCCACCTCGTTCTGGTGGAACACGTCGCCGTAGCTGACCCGGCCCAGCGGCCCGTCGGTCCAGACCAGATCGTAGACGCTTTCCACGCCTTGCAGGTACATGGCGATGCGCTCCAGGCCATAAGTGATTTCTCCGGTGACGGGCTTGCAGTCCAGCCCGCCGACCTGCTGGAAATAGGTGAACTGGGTGATTTCCATGCCGTTCAGCCAAACCTCCCAGCCCAACCCCCAAGCGCCCAAGGTGGGGGATTCCCAGTTGTCCTCGACGAAACGGATGTCGTGAATCAGTGGGTCGAGGCCAAGATTCTCCAGCGAACCAAGATATAGATCCTGCAAATCGAGCGGCGAGGGCTTGATGACCACCTGATATTGATAGTAGTGCTGCAGGCGGTTGGGGTTTTCGCCGTAGCGGCCGTCGGTGGGCCGGCGGGAAGGCTGCACGTAGGCGGCGCTCCACGGTTCGGGGCCGATGGCGCGCAGGAAGGTGGCGGGGTGAAACGTTCCCGCGCCCACTTCCATGTCGTAGGGTTGCAGCAGTACGCAGCCTTGGCGGGCCCAGTAATCTTGCAGAGCCAGGATCAACCCCTGGAAGGTCGAGACATCGCGCACGAGCGCCTCCAAAATCCGAAGGGGACGATACCGCCCCCAAGGTGTTTCTTGATGGGAATGAATGGCTGTCAAGTATACCCGGACGCCAGAGGGATTCATTGCCCGGATCCGTCTCAATCGTTTGGATCGTTCCGATCCTTTCGCGCAAAGCGATTATGCTGTTCCGCTCTGGATAATTTCCCCGCGCGATAGTAATAAAGATTCGGACGCGCTTCCGCTGCCCATGCATTGGGTACAACCTTGGCTATTGACGTTGGGTACAAAACCTTGGCTATTGACACTATCGCGCCGAGCTTGGATAATCGCGGCCCCTCGTTTAAATCCTCTTTGCAATGGCTATGTAGCTCAGCCGGTTAGAGCACGGCACTCATAATGCCGGTGTCGGTGGTTCGAGTCCACCCATAGCCACCACATCAAGATTCTAGGATGTCCGAAGGCATCCAGGCAACACCTCAAGCGCTGGTTTCCAATAGCATAATCGTCCATGGCTTTCCGAGAAGGTCTATGGAAATCCGCCGACATTCAGGGGTAATATTGGGGGTAATATGACCTTTACCCCATGGAATTACCCCCATGCCGCTCACAGACGCCACCGTTCGAACCGCCAAGCCGGCCGATAAACCGCTCAAGTTGTTCGACGCGGGAGGGTTGTATCTGCTGGTCACGCCGCAAGGCGGTAAGTGGTGGCGCTGGAAGTACCGGACGGCCGGGAAGGAAAAGCTGCTGTCGTTGGGGGTGTACCCAGAAATCGGACTCAGGGAAGCCCGCCAGCGCCGCGACGATCTACGCCAGCAACTTCGACAAGGGGTAGACCCGTCCATCAGCCGCAAGGCACAACGTGCCACCGCCAGCGGCGCCGACAGCTTCGAAGCCATCGCCCGTGAATGGTTTGCCGCGTTCTCGAAAGGCAAGAACTGGGCACCCAGCCACGCATCCAAGATCATCGGCCGGCTGGAGAACGACATATTCCCCTGGCTGGGCGCGTCCCCGCTGAACGAAATCACCGCGCCGCAACTTCTGGCCGCCCTACGGCGCATCGAAGCCCGTGGCGCCCTGGAAAGCGCCCATCGCGCCCTGCAAGCCTGCGGTCGAATTTTCACCTTTGCCATCGCCACCGGTCGCGCCGAACGCAACCCCGCTACCGACCTGCGCGGCGCCCTGCCGACAGTTAAAGGCCGTCATTTCCCCACCCTGACCGATCCCAAGGCCGTCGGCGCCCTGTTGCGGGCGATAGAGGGATATACCGGTACCTTCATCGTCCGTTGTGCCCTGCGCTTGGCGCCGCTGCTGTTCGTGCGCCCTGGCGAGCTTCGCCGCGCCGAATGGTCGGAGTTCGACCTTGATGCGGCTGTCTGGCGGATACCCGCCGACAAAGTGAAGATGGGCATCGAACATATAGTTCCCCTGCCCCACCAAGCCGTGGCCATCCTCAAGGATCTGCACCCGCTCACCGGACGTGGCCGGTACCTTTTTCCGAGCGAGCGCGGCGCGGATCGATCGATGTCGGCAAACAGCGTGAACGCCGCCTTGCGGCGCATGGGGTACGCCAAGCACGAAATCACTGGGCACGGCTTTCGTAGCATGGCCTCCACGCTGCTGAACGAACAGGGATGGAACCGTGATGCCATAGAGCGCCAGCTTGCCCACATGGAAACCAATGCCGTGCGCGGCGCCTATAACCGTGCCGAACACTTGCCGGAGCGCCGCCGGATGATGCAGGCCTGGGCGGATTATCTGGACGGGCTCAAGCAGGGCGCGACCGTTGTAGCCATCAACCGCACCGGTCACTAAGGGAGCTGGCAATGTCGATACCCGCACCATGGGCACCGATGGAATTGACAATCACATACGAATTGCCAGAACAAGATAGGCCACCAAACCCGCTGCTAGATCGGATGGTATCCGATCCGAGGATGAAAGCAGTATGGCGTGCCATCACTAAAGAACGAAAGGCGAAAATTTTTCAGTTTCCAAAATTTCAAAGTAAGAATTGCCGGTTGTTGATCTCGCTGACCGTGACTGTAATACAACACATAACATATTGAATATCATATATTATTTAACTGCCATCGGCATAAACAATTCGCTGGCACAGCACGCCCGCCGGATTTTGGCTCAATTCCGCCAGCACTTGCGGTAGCTCGGCGAATGCGCGCTCACTACCGATAAGATGGTCCAACACTGGATCGTCCAATAGATCCATCACCGTGGACAAGCGCCGCCGATGATCCCAGCGCCCGCGCTGCGCGGTGGCCACGGCGCCGACCTGGGAACTCTGGATGCGCAAGCGCTTGGCGTGGAAATC
Source organism: Candidatus Competibacter sp. (assembly GCA_029624815.1). Lineage (GTDB taxonomy): Bacteria > Pseudomonadota > Gammaproteobacteria > Competibacterales > Competibacteraceae > Competibacter. Next base: position 16,077 of record JARSSH010000003.1, on the reverse strand, counting down.
CTCGCCCAGCGGCAGGCTGACCGGTCGCGCGCCGAACCAGCTCGCTTCCACCACCGTTGCCTCGAACCCGGCCAGACGCAACGCCGTCGCCAGTCCGGCGGGCGCACCGCTGGCGTGAATCGCCACATCCTGCCCGGCCATCGCCTGCTCCGGGGTAGCGAAGCGCACGCCCAGCCGCGCCGCGACCGCCGCCTTGCCGGTATCCACGTCCAGCAATTGCACCGCGCAGCCCGGCAATCGTCCGGCCAACCGGGCGATCAGACAGCCGACCGCGCCGGCGCCGATCACGGTAATCCGGTCCCCCAGCCGGGGCGCGGCGTCCCAGAGCACGTTGAGCGCCGTTTCCAGATTGGCGGCCAGCACTGCCCGACCGGGAGGAACGCATGCCGGCACCGGGGTCACCGCCGCCGCCGGAACCACATAGCGATCCTGGTGTGGATAGAGGCAAAACACGATTCGGTCTCGCAGCGCCGCCGGGCCGGCTTCGACCACGCCGACGTTGCAGTAGCCATACTTCACCGGGGCAGGAAAGTCGCCCTGCTGGAAAGGAGCGCGCATGGCTTGATGCTGGCTCGGCGGCACCTCTCCGCGAAAAACCAGGGTTTCGGTGCCGCGACTGATGCCAGTGTAGAGCGTGCGCACCCGCACTTCGCCCGAACCGGGAAGCGGCAGGGATTCGTCGAGAATCTCGCCACGGCCGGGCGCTGTCAGCCAAAAAGCGCGTGCCGTGAGGGCTTGATCGGTTTGCATGAGCTTGGGAGGAATGAGATGGATAGGCGCGGACTCCCCAACTTGAAAAACTTGCGAGGGTCGCATTGTCGTCAAAGGTTAGTGCACCGCCGTTTCAAGCAACATGGCGTTTTCATGGGGATTGACCTTAAATAGCCAAGATATAAAGATTCGATGTGTGTAACCCATTCAAGGAAACCATCATGGCGACCGCTCCGGCAACGGTGCCCTCCCTGCTGCACGAATTGAGCTCTCCGCTAACCGTCCTGATCAGCGCCGGCGATCTGCTGCGCGATAAAGTGCCCGCCACGATAGAGCCCTTCATCCGTCGCCTGGGTGAGATAAGCCATCGATTCGGGCGGGAAGTCGTGGATCTGCGCACGAGCCTGGAGGGAAAAATCGATTTGCAATCGCCCACCAGGGCGGCGGCGCAAATCCGGCAACTGGCGGCGGACTGGCGGCATTATCAAGCGGGCTTGTCCGATTTGATCGTTGCGATTCAGGCGACGCGGGTCAGCCTGGAAGATCCGCTGTTGAACCGGATTCTGAACCAGAATCTATCGAACGGTCTAAGCGAACTCACTCGAAACATCAGCCGCCTGGAAACTATCCAGCCCGAAGATCTGGCCCTTCCGGAACAGGGATAACCGAACGTTGAGAGCCACCGCTTTTTCACCGCGCCGCGATGGCCCATCATGACCGATACCGCCAAATCCCTGTTCCAACCGCTGCTGGCCAGCACCTTGCGCAGTCTCGCCCCAGCGCTGCTATCGGTGACAGGGCTGGCGCTGCTCGTCGCCGATGGGTTTCGTCTCCCCAACGACTATATCGTCCAATGTCTCGCCGTACTTAGCGGACTGCTACTCGCCCTGGGCCCGTTTTTGCCCCAGCATTTACCGCTGGTCACCTTCGGGGCGGCCAATCAGGTCACCCTGTCGCGCGCCGGCCTGGCGGCGTTGGCGGCGGGTCTGATCGGCCGGCCCGAGATGACGCCGGCCCAAAGCTGGTTCGTCGCCACCCTAGCCGGGTTCGCCTTGGCGCTCGACGGCATCGATGGTTGGCTGGCGCGACGTGGCGGTCTGCAAAGTCGGTTCGGGGCCCGCTTCGACATGGAAGTGGACGCTTTTTTTATTCTGATCCTGGCCGTTCTGGTCTTCCAGTCGGGCAAGGCCGGCGCCTGGGTACTGCTGTCGGGCTTCCTGCGCTACGGTTTCGTCGTGCTGGGTTGCGTCCTGCCCTGGCTGAACCGGCCACTGCCGCCGCGCAAGCGTCGGCAGACCGTCTGCGTGCTCCAAACCGCCGTGCTGGCGCTATGCCTTGCGCCGCCGCTGCTTCCTCCCTGGACAGCGGCGTTGGCCGCCGCCGCGCTGGGACTGCTGCTGGTCTCGTTCGCGGTGGACGTTCGTTGGCTTTGGCGGACTCGCCGCTCTACCCCGCGGGAAAACGCCCGATGAAGCGCCGCCGAACCCGGCTGGCCATCATCGAGTTCGGGGCACGGCGGCGGTGAGCGGCGCGGGTTGTGGCGAGCCTGGCCACCGGCTATCCAGCGTCCGCAGCAGCAGCGGTCCCAGCATCTCGATGCCGCCCAGCGCGGCTGGACCCGGCGTGATGCCCGGTCGAAACCCCGCCTGCTCGAACGCTTCGATCAGTGTCGGATCGCGCGAGAACAGATGAACCGGCACCTGCCAGGGAATCTCTCGACCCCCAACCACCGCCGGCGGCTGGTGATCGCCCAGCACCAGCAGCAACGCGTTGGCCGGCGCGTACCGACGCAGATAGCCCCCCAGCACATCCAGGTTGTAGCGGACGCTTTGCAGGTAGGCCGAGGCCAGTTCGCGACCGTCCAGCCGATGGTTCAGTTCCACGGCCTCCGCGACCGCGGCGGCGGTGGGCGGCGGCGCGTCGAAAACGCTCCAATCCGGCTGATACGGCGGCAGCGGCGCGAACGGCGCATGGCTGTTGATGGTCGGGTAAAACACCAACAGCGGCGCGCGGCCGACCGGCGCCGCTTCGATCTGATGAATTCGGTACAGACTGTATTGATCGGGAATGGCCCACCAGCCGTACGCGGGACCGGGGTACTGCAAGCGCTCGGCGTTGTAAATTTGATCGAAGCGATAGAATTGCCCTTCCGGCCAGGGGTACTTGAGGCCGGGCATCACCGAGACCGTGCGATAGCCAACGGTAGCCAGACGGCTGGCGAGCGTGGCCCGGTCGGAGGCCAGCAAGTCCTGGTAATCCCCCTGGTCGGCGATGCGCAACCCGGACAATAGACTGGAATGCGCCAACCAGGACGATCCGCCGAAGGTGCTGGATTCGACGCGCGCCGAGGCCACTCGCCAGCCGGAAACCTCCAGCGAGTGCTCGAAAGCGGCAAAATCGCCGGCGAGCGGGACGGCGAAACGGGGATCGTCGAACACCAGCGCGCCATAGGACTCGAAAAAGATCGCGAACAGATCGCCCCCACCCAAGCGACCCAGATCCGACACGGGCAGCGGCGGCTGGGCGGCGATTCGGCCGTGATGCCTGAACACCGTGGCGTCCAGCATCAGCTTGGCTTGCTCGGCCAGCATCCCGGTCACCGGCAGCGAAAACCAATGTTCCGCCGGCAGGCGCGGGCTCAAGCGGCCGATGCCGTACACCATCAGCAAGGCCAGCGCCAGCGCGCCGAGCCCGCGACGACCCACCGGACGCGCCAGCACGGCCACGATCGTGTCGAACGCCCAGCGCAGCACGGCGGCCAGGGCCAACAGCAGCGCCAGCAGCGCCAGCAGCGCCAGCAGCCATTGCCAGCCGGCCACGCTGTCCAGAAACATGGCGGCTACCCGCGGCAAATGCTGGCTGTCCCAGTACAGATTGATGGATCGCCCCATCAACGCTGGCACGGTAACATCCAGATAGCGCCCCAGCACCAGCAGCAGGAAGCCCCCGAACAGGACGTTGCGCGTTGCGCGTCCCGGCACGCCCCGCCAAGCGGCGAGCAACGCCAGCGCCATCAACAGGATCACCAGTTCCAGGGACAGCTCCGGCGCCCAGCGCACACCGATGGTGGGCCAGCGGTTCTGAAAGGTCAGCGCCGAGTTCAACAGCAACAGCGCGAGGAATATTCTCGGTAAGTTCGGCATCAACGATTCCTAAACCGTCAAACAAGACCTCCCGTCGCGATCTCCAGCGCGAACGGCACGGAACGACCACGGACCCTACAGACTTCATGCATGCTCATCCCCACACCCACACCCACACCCACACCCACACCCACACCCACACTCACGCCCATCACCACCATTCCGAAACCACCGGCCGCATGCTGTGGATCGCAACCGTCATCACCCTGGCCTATGCCGGGGTGGAGGCTGGGGTGGGCTGGTGGGCGGGGTCGCTGGCGCTGGTGGCCGACGCAGGCCACATGATCAACGATGCCGGCGCGCTGGCGCTGGCCGCCGCCGCCGCCTGGCTGACCCGGCGGCCGGTTTCGACCCGACACAGTTATGGGTTCGGCCGCGCCGAATTTCTGGCGGCGCTGGTCAATAGCGGCGCCATGCTGGCGCTGGTGGCCTGGTTGACCGTCTCCGCGACGCAACGGCTGCGCGACCCTCAGGCCGTCATCGGCGAGGCCGTCTCGCTGGCCGCCGCCGTCGGACTGGCGATCAACCTGCTGGTGGCCTGGCTGCTCGGTCGCGGGGAGCGGACTCTCAACACCCGCGCGGCGCTGCTGCACGTCCTGGGGGACGCGCTGGGCTCGGTGGCCGCCCTGCTGTCCGGCATCGCGATCGCCCTCACCGGTTGGACGCCCATCGACCCTCTGCTCTCGCTGGGCATCGGCGCGCTGGTTCTGCTGTCCAGCCTGCGACTGCTGCGCGAAGCCCTGCACGGATTGATGGAGGGCACGCCGCTCGGTCTGGCGCTGGAGGAGGTGGGCAAGACCTTGGCCGGCCTGCCTGGGGTGATTTCGGTGCACGACCTGCACATCTGGAGCGTGGCCCCGGAAAAGGTCATGCTCTCCGCCCATCTGGTGGTGCGGGATCTGCGCCAATGGGAGACGGTGCTCGATGCTTGCCTCGCTCTGCTCGGAGAACGGTTCGGCATCCACCACGTTACCCTGCAACCGGAACCCATGGCGCGGACGGTGCATTGGCTGGACGCCAGGCAAGCCATCGTCTCCGGCGGTCCGGGAAAACCCACCAGGTCTCCCAGCCGCCCGCCCGCTAGATGTCCAGATTGAGCACGTCCAAGGCGTTTTGTTCGATGAAATCCCGCCGCGGCTCGACCTGATCGCCCATCAGGGTGGTGAACACCTCGTCGGCGGCGATGGCATCCTCGATGCGCACCTGCAACAGGCGGCGGGTGGCTGGATTCATGGTGGTTTCCCAAAGCTGATCCGGGTTCATCTCGCCCAAGCCCTTGTAGCGCTGGATGTGCTGACCGCGCTTGGCTTCTTCCAGCAACCAAACCATGGCCTGATTGAAACTTCGCACCGGTTGGCCGCGCTCGTTGCGCCGCACTTCCGCGCCCCGCTCGAACCCCCCCGCCAGCTTGGCGCCAAACCGGGCGAGGCTGGCGTACTCGTGGGAAGTGAAAAATTCCGCGGTCAGCGGGATTCGCCGCGCCAGACTGTGGGTGCGACGGATGACGGTCACGCTGTAGCACGCATCATCCTCTTCCGGCGGCTCGATGGCGGCCTCGTAGACCGACCGAACGCCCGACCCGTCGTTCAGCCGCGCCACCAATCTTTCGCCCCATTCCCGCAAGGCGGCGCCGTCGCGCAGCCGTTCGCCGTCCAGCGCCGGCTGGTAAACCAGTTGCTCCAGCAGCGCGCCATCGTAACGGCGGGCCAGCCGTCGAATCAGCGCCATGACCCGCATGTGGTCGCGGGCCAGTTCTTCCAGCGCGGCGCCGCTCAGCGGCGGGGCATCCGGCCCGACCGTCAGCGCCGCGCCGTCCAGCGCCGTTTGCAGCAGGCTGGTGGAGAGTTCTCCTTCGTCCTTGACGTACTGCTCCTGCTTGCCCTTCTTGATCTTGTACAGCGGCGGCTGGGCGATGTAGATGTGCCCGCGCTCGATCAATTCGGGCATCTGCCGATAGAAAAACGTCAGCAACAGGGTGCGGATGTGAGAGCCGTCGACATCGGCGTCCGTCATCAAAATGACTCGGTAGTAGCGTAGCTTATCCGGATTGAACTCTTCGCGGCCGATGCCGCAGCCCAGCGCGGTGATCAGCGTGCCGACCTCCACCGAAGCCAGCATCTTGTCGAAACGGGCTTTTTCCACGTTCAGGATCTTGCCCTTCAACGGCAGGATCGCCTGAAAACGCCGGTCGCGGCCCTGCTTGGCGGAACCGCCGGCGGAATCGCCCTCGACCAGAAACAGCTCCGACAGCGCCGGATCCTTCTCCTGGCAATCGGCCAACTTGCCCGGCAGGCCGGCGATGTCCAGCGCGCCCTTGCGCCGGGTCATTTCGCGGGCGCGGCGGGCGGCCTCGCGCGCGCGCGCGGCGTCGATGATCTTGCCGGTGATGGCCTTGGCCTCACCGGGGTTCTCCAACAGAAATTCATGTAACTTTTCAGTGACCACCGCCTCGATCGCCGGCTTGACCTCGGACGACACCAACTTGTCCTTGGTCTGCGACGAGAACTTGGGATCGTGCAGCTTGACCGACAGCACCGCGGTCAGACCCTCGCGGGCGTCGTCGCCACTGGTTTCGACCTTGGCCTTCTTGAGAATTCCCTCCGCGTCCATGTACTGGTTCAGGGTGCGGGTCAGCCCGCCCCGCAGACCCGCCAGATGAGCGCCGCCATCGCGCTGCGGGATGTTGTTGGTGAAGCAGAACACGTTTTCCTGGTAGGAGTCGTTCCACTGCATCGCCAGTTCGATCTGGATATCGTCGCGGGTGGTGTTCAGATAAAACACATCGTCGTGCAGCGGTGTCTTATTGCGGTTCAGGTGTTCGACGAAAGCCTTGATGCCCCCCTGATACTCGAAGCTGTCTTCCTTACCGCTGCGTTCGTCGTGTAACCGGATGCGGACGCCGGAATTCAGAAACGACAACTCGCGCAACCGTTTGGCCAGGACATCGTAGTGGAAATCGATGTTGCTGAAGATGGCGCCAGGCTTGAAGCGGATCTCGGTGCCGGTCTGGTCGGTCTCGCCGATCACTCGCAGTGGCGCCAGCGGCGTGCCGAGGTGATAGTCCTGCTGGTGGACCCTGCCGTCGCGGCGGATGGTCAGGCGCAGCGTCTCGGACAGGGCGTTGACCACCGACACGCCGACCCCGTGCAGGCCGCCGGAAACCTTGTAGGAGCGGTCGTCGAACTTGCCGCCGGCGTGCAGCACGGTCATGATCACCTCGGCGGCGGAACGACCCTTGGAATGCTCGTCGGTGGGAATGCCACGACCGTTGTCCGTCACCGTCACCGCTTCGTCGGCGTGGACCGTCACGCTGATCTCGGTGCAATAACCGGCCAGCGCCTCGTCGATCGCGTTGTCCACCACCTCGAACACCATGTGGTGCAAACCGGTGCCGTCATCGGTATCGCCGATGTACATGCCGGGCCGCTTGCGGACCGCGTCCAGCCCTTCCAGGACCGTGATGCTCGATGAGGTGTACGACTGGTTCATGACTCCCGCTTCCCGAATGCCGCAAAAGACGCGGGATTATATCATTTCGCGTATATCGCCGCCCGTCAGACCGAAGGTCTTTGCCGCGCGCCAGGGCGCGATATCCAGCAATCCCGGCTCGATGGCGGTGACGAACAACTGCGTGTCCAGTTCCGCCAGGGCCCGCGACACCCGCGCCCGGTTTCCGGGGTCCAGTTCCGCCGGCAGATCGTCGATCAGCAGAATGCAGGCATCGCCGAGGCGGCGGTGGTACAACTCCGCCTGCGCCAGCAGCAGCGCGATCGTCAGCAGCTTCTGCTGGCCGCGGGAGAGGGCCGCGCCGGGCGGCTGGCCGGCGACCCGGAGCGTGAAATCGGCCCGATGCGGCCCCGACCGGGTATGGCCCTGCTGGCGATCCGAACCGCGACCCGCTCGCAACCATGCCGCGAAATCCCGCTCCGACGGCTCCAGAGGCCAGCCACGGCGATAATCGACTCCGACCCTGCCCGTACCCAAGGTACGGGCCGCCAATGGCTCCAAGACGCCCTCCAGGGCCGTACAGAAGGCATCGCGCAACCGGTCGAGAATCGCGGCCGCCGCCGTCAGCTCGCCGTCCCAGGCGTCCACCGCTCGGTCGGCGGCTCCAGACCGCAAGGCGGCGTTACGATGGCGCAGGGCCGTCTCGTAGCGCCGCCAGGCGTCGATGAAAGTCGGTTCGGCGTGAAACAGACCCCAGTCCATGAAGCGCCGCCGCTGACGCGGTCCGTCTTCCAGCAGCCGGTGGCTGTCGGGATTGAGCAGCAGCACCGGCACCTGCCGGGCCAACTCGGCCAGCGAGCGGGTCGGCGCGCCATCGATGCGAAGGGCCAGCTCCCGCGGGCCGCGTTCGATGCCGACCGGTCGCCGCCGACCGTCGCCGCCGTCCAGCATCGCCACCACCCGAAACCAGGGCGCATCGGTCTGAATCAATTCTCGCGGCTGGCGGGCGCGAAACGAACGGCCGCGACCCAGAACGTACAACGCCTCCAGCAGACTGGTCTTGCCGGAGGCGTTCGGACCGATCAGCAGGTTCAGGCCGGGCGAACAGTCGATCCGAACCGGCCGCAGATTGCGAAACCCGGCGATGTCGAGGGTGGCGACCCGCATGGCGGTCTTAGCGCCCTGCCCCCGGAGCGCCGCTCACCGACCTCCGATCCCGCTGCCCCGCATCAGAGCCGCATCGGCATGACGACATGCTTGCCACCGCCGCCGTCGGCTTCCTCGATCAGACAACTGCTGGTGGAGTCGGAAAAGGACAGCTTGGCCAGCTCGCCGCCCAGCGCGCCCAGCGCGTCGAGCAGATACGTCACGTTGAAACCGACCTCCAGCGGACCGCCGCTGTAGTTGATCTCGACTTCTTCCTCGGCCTCTTCCTGCTCGGAGTTTTGCGCTTGCGCCCGCAGGATCCAGTCCTCCAGCTGCAGACGCACGCCCTGGGTCTTGTCGCTGAGCACGATGCCGGCTCGCGCCAGCGCGCCGCGCAGCACCAGCCGGTCGGCGATCACCACCCGGTCGCCCTCGCGGGGGATCACGCGCTGGTAGTCGGGAAATTTACCCTCGATCAGCTTGGAGGTCAGGCAGACATCGCCCAGCATCAGCCGGATGTGGTTGGCGCCGATCCGGATCGCCGCCTCGGCCTCGCTGTCGCCCAATAGCCGCAGCAGCTCCAGCACCCCCTTGCGCGGCACGATCACCTGGCGGATTTCCGCCGCGTCCACCTCGGCGCGCAGTTCCTGGAACGCCAATCGGTGCCCGTCGGTGGCGACCAATCGCAGCACGCCGGGGCCAACTTCCAGCAGCAGGCCGTTCAGGTAGTAACGCACATCCTGCTGGGCCATGGCGAAATGGGCGCGCTCGATCAGAGTGCGCAGAACGCCCTGTGGCAGGCGGATGTCGCCTTCGAACGGCAAATCCTCCAGAGTGGGGAAATCGCCGGCCGGCAGGGTGACCAGGGTAAAACGGCTACGGCCGCAGCGCACGGTGGCCTTGTCGCTTTCGACGCTCAGCGTCACGGTGGCATCGTCCGGCAAGGCGCGCAGAATGTCGTGCAGCTTGCGGGCCGGGAGGGTGGTCTCGCCCGGCGTGTCCACTTGCAGTTCGACTCGGACCGACAGTTCCACTTCCAGGTCGGTGGTGGTCAGGATCAATTCCCGTTCCCGCGCCGACACCAGCACGTTGGTCAGGATCGGCAACGTTTGTCGGCGTTCGACCGCGCCGATCACATGCTGCAACGGTTTGAGCAGTTGCTCGCGCTTGGCTTCCAGTTTCATCGAATGTTCTCCGGTATGCCTGTTCGCTCGGTCTTCGCCGTGCCTGGGCGGGTAGACCCTATTTCCTACTTGAGTGTATGGTAAATAAAATTTTGTCTGTCCGCATGATCCGATTTTCGCGCCGCTCCAACATAGATTGAGATCTTATATATATTTAAAAGATTATTATTATTAGGAAAGGCATTTTCTGTGGATAACTTTTTTTTATCGTTACCAATCAAATTACTACATCGATTTTTCCTGTGGATAAGTCTGTGGATAAAATGTGGATAAGTCACTTTTCCTGTGGATAACTTTTTGAGGGCCAAAAGTTATCCACAACGTTATCCACAGATTTTGCCGACTTATCCACAGAAATGGCCGACTTATCCACAAAGTTATCCACAGGCTATTTTCCGCTTTTTCTGGCTGTTTGTGTTTAAATAATATGTAACATTGAATTTACCAATATTACTTATTACAACATATTGATTTTACGAAAATAAAAATATAAAAAATTTAAGTTATCCAGCGAATAACCAGGTATTTCAAAGTTATTCAACTTATCCACAAAGGTTATCCACAGGGGTTTTCTAGTTAGTTAGTGTTGACAGCAAATTAGTGTAATCGTCACGGATTTCCGAGTCGCTGTGCTGGAGTTCTCGCACCCTTCGACATGCGTGTAGGACGGTGGTGTGATCCCGCCCGCCGAACGCTTCGCCGATCTCCGGTAGGCTAAGCACGGTCAGCTCCTTGGTCAGCGCCATCGCGATCTGCCGGGGACGGGACAGGACACGCATCCGGCTGTTGGACAACAGGTCGCCGATAGTGATCTTGTAGTAATCCGCCACGATGCGCTGGATGTTTTCGATGGTGACCAGCTTGTCTTGCAGCGTCAGCAAGTCGCTCAGGACTTCCTTGGCGAAGGCCAGGCTAATGGGTTTGCCGGTGAACTGGGCATTGGCGTAGACCCGTCGCAGCGCGCCTTCCAGCTCGCGGACATTGGAGCGGATGCGCTGGGCGATGAAAAAGGCGACTTCGTCGGGCAGGCCGAGTTGGATCTGTTCGGCCTTGCTCTTGAGAATCGCCACCCGGGTTTCCAGTTCCGGTGGTTCGACCGCCACGGTCAGGCCCGAACCAAAGCGCGACTTGAGTCGGTCTTCCAGGCCGGCGACTTCCTTGGGGTAGCGGTCGCAGGTCAGGATCACTTGCTGGCGGCTTTCCAGCAGGCTGTTGAAGGTGTAGAAAAACTCTTCCTGGGAACGCTCCTTGCCAGCGAGAAACTGTACGTCATCGATCAGCAGGGCATCCAATACCCGATAGCGGCGCTTGAACTCATTGATGGCGTTGTGCTGCAGGGCGCGCACCATATCGGCCACGAAATACTCGCAGTTCTGGTAGACCACCTGGGCGCTGGGGTTGCGTGCGCGCAGCATGTTGCCGACGGCGTGGATGAGATGGGTCTTGCCCAAGCCGGTGCCACCGTAGATGAATAACGGATTATAGGCCTTTCCAGGGTTTTGAGTGACTTGCAGGCAGGCGGCCCGAGCGATCTGGTTGGAATTGCCTTCGACGAAGGTGGTGAAGGTGAAATCTGGATTAAGCGCGCCGCTCTTGAGCAATTCGCTGGCATCGACCGCCGATCCGGCGGTCGGCGGCGCGACTGGGGGCGCTTCCTCGCCTTGAGCCACCGGCTCATCCTGGGCGGCGCCGCTGCCGATTTCCAGCAGCACGTCCGGCGGTTGTTCGGGTCGCAGGTGTTCCAGCACGGTTTTGATCTGTGTCAGATGGTGTTTCTTGACCCAGTCGAGCACAAAACGGTTGGGCGCAAGCAGGCGCAAGCCGCCATTGTCCTCTCGGGCGTGCAGCGGTCGAATCCAGGTATTCAACTGGGGTTCCGATAATTCGCGTTCCAGGCATTTCAGGCACGCTTTCCACAACTCACGGTCCACAGGCGATCCTCCCGGCGGCACCTTGGCGGAATGCTTCAGTTTAGTGTCTCGCCGATGGCTTATCCATCGCTTATCCACAGGCGCGGCGCTGGTTGCGGTCCGCATGGTACTTGACAAAATTATCTCTTGATCAGTAAGTTTGGCGTTTCCGGTAAAAACCGCAAACCTGTTTGCCTCGCAAGCGTCTTTAAGGAACTGCACTATGAAGCGGACTTTCCAGCCCAGCAATCTCCACCGCAAGCGCACCCACGGATTTCGCGCCCGCATGGCCACCCGAGGTGGTCGTCTGGTCATCAAGGCGCGCCGCGCCAAGGGCCGCGCCCGGCTGGCGCCCTGACTCCATGGCCGGTGGCGCGCGCTTTTCGCGCCGCGCCCGGTTGACCGGCCGGCAAGCCTTTACCGGCGTGTTCGCCCGGCCGGTCAAATCCGGCGACCGCTATTTTACCGTGCTTGCCCGCCCCAACGATTTGCCTTATTCCCGCCTGGGTCTGGCCATTTCCCGCAAGGCCGCGAAATCCGCCGTGGCGCGCAACCGGCTTAAGCGGGTGGTGCGCGAAAGCTTCCGGCATCACCAGCAACGACTCGGCGGGCTGGACTGCGTGGTGATGGGCCGCACCGGTGCGGTGGAGCAGGGTAACGCGATTCTGTTTGCCTCGCTGCAACGGCACTGGCGGAGGCTCGCGCGGCCATGCGCGCCATCCTGATCGTCCTGATCCGAGGCTACCAGCTCCTGCTCAGCCCCTTGGTGGGCAACCACTGCCGTTTTTATCCGAGCTGTTCCCACTATGCCCGCGAGGCCATCGAGCGCCATGGCGCCCTGCGCGGCGGTTGGCTGGCGATCCGGCGCGTGCTGCGCTGTCATCCCTGGCATCCGGGTGGCATCGATCCCGTTCCCGAACCTGTCCCGAAGGACCGATGATGGAAAACCAACGTGTGTTCCTGGGCGCCGCCATGGCGTTCGTACTGTTTCTGCTGTGGCAGAATTGGCTGGAATTTCAGGCCAAGAAACATCCGCCGCCGGCTCCGCCGGTCGCCACCGCGCCGGCCGGTTCGACCGCGCCGGCCGGTCCCGCCGGATCGACCGTGCCGGCGCCAAAGCCCGGCGAGGATGTGCCGACCGCCGCGCCGGCGGTGAGCGCGGGGCCTCAAGCCCTCGGCGGCGGCCAGCGCGTGCGGGTCGTCACCGACGTGTTCGAGGCCGAGATCGATACCCAGGGCGGCGACCTGCGCCGGGTCGGGTTGCGCACCTACCCGGAATCGGTACAGCAGCCGAACCAGCCCTTTCAGTTGCTTAAGGACAGTGGAGCGGACATTTTCATCGCCCAGTCCGGTCTGCTGGCGCTAAACGACGCGCCCGCTCCCAATCATTACGCTCAGTTTAGCGCCGAGCAGGACGAATACCGGCTGGCGGACGGTCGAGACACGCTGGACGTGCGGCTGAACTGGTCGGATCCGTCCGGCCTGAAGGTGGTCAAGACCTACACGTTCCGTCGCGGCAGCTTCCTGGTGGATCTGAACCAGCGCGTGGAAAACGGCGGCGCCGACGACTGGCAGGGTAGTCAATATCGCCAGTTTCAGCGCACCCCGCCGCATGTCAGCCACAGCTTTTTCGGCAGTGGCGTCATCACTTATACCGGCGCGGTGATTTCCACGCCCGAACAGCGCTACGAAAAGATATCCTTCGATGACATCGCCAAAAAGGAGCTGAATCAATCGGTCAAGGATGGCTGGGTCGCCATGATCCAGCATTATTTCCTCGGCGCGTGGGTGCCGAACCCAGGCGAGACCGACGACTTCTACACCCGGGTGGTCGGCGGCAACCGTTATGTGGTGGGGATGCGCGGCGCGGCGCAGGCCGTGCCGGCCGGCGCGACCGGCGATTTCCGCACCCGCCTGTATGTAGGCCCCAAGCTGCAGGGCGTGCTGGCGGACATCGCCCCCAACCTGCAACTGACCGTGGACTACGGCATGTTGACCATTATCGCCGAGCCGTTGTTCTGGCTGCTGAAATCGATTCACGCCATCATTGGCAACTGGGGCTGGGCGATCATCTTCCTCACCCTGTTGATCAAGCTGGCGTTCTACAAGTTGTCGGAGACCAGTTATCGTTCGATGGCCAACATGCGCCGCCTAGCACCGGAACTGACCCGGATGAAGGACTTGTACGGCGACGACAAGCAGAAAATGAATCAGGCGATGATGGATCTGTACAAAAAGGAAAAGGTCAATCCGCTGGGTGGCTGCCTGCCGATTCTAGTGCAGATTCCGGTGTTCATCGCGTTGTACTGGGTGCTGGTGGAAAGCGTGCAGTTGCGCCAGGCGCCGTTCATGTTCTGGATCAAGGACATGTCGATCCCGGACCCGTACTACGTGCTGCCGCTGATCATGGGCGTCACCATGTTCGTCCAGCAAAAACTGAGTCCGGCGCCGCCCGATCCGATCCAGGCCAAGGTGATGATGGCGCTGCCGATCGTGTTCACCTTCATGTTCCTGTGGTTCCCGTCCGGTTTGGTGTTGTACTGGGTGGTGAACAACGTCCTGTCCATTGCCCAGCAGTGGGTCATTACCAAGCGGGTGGAGTCGGGCGCCGACGCGGCGGCGCTCAAGGCTAAGAATGGGGCGGGATTCGGCGAGCAGGCCAAGAAACTGCTGACGCTCGCCAAGAAGACCTTGCCCGAGCCGAAGAATCCCGGTAAGCGCAAAAAGTGACGTCGTCGCTGTTCTTTTCGTTCCTGCCTCGGCGCGCAAGACCCTCACCCCTACCCCTCTCCCGCAGGCGGGCGAGGGGTTTTTTATCCAGTCCTTCGAGGAGATGAGGGACATGACCGCCACCATCGCCGCCATCGCCACCCCGCCCGGTCGGGGCGGTATCGGCGTGGTTCGCGTGTCCGGTCCGGCGGTTCCCGCCATCGCCGCGGCGGTATGCGGTGCCTTGCCCGCGCCGCGGCAAGCCACGTTCCGCCGGTTCCGCGCGGGTGACGGCGCGGTGCTCGACGAAGGCATCGCCCTTTATTTCCCCGCGCCCCATTCCTTCACCGGCGAGGACGTGCTGGAGCTTCAGGGGCACGGCGGGCCGGTGGTTCTGGATTTGCTGCTGGCGCGGGTGGTGGAGCTGGGCGCCCGCCTGGCCCGACCTGGCGAGTTTTCCGAACGCGCCTTTCTCAACGACAAACTCGATCTGGCCCAGGCCGAGGCGATCGCCGACCTGATTGCCAGCGACACCGCCGCCGCCGCCCGCGCCGCCCTGCGTTCGCTGCAAGGCGAGTTTTCCCGGCGGGTGCAAAGCCTGGTCGAGGCTTTGATCGAGTTGAGGATCTATGTCGAGGCGGCGATTGACTTTCCCGAGGAGGAGGTCGATTTCCTCGCCGATGGCGTGATCGCTGAACGCTTGCGGGATTTGCGGGAACGCTTGGGAGAATTGCACGCCACCGCCGGGCAAGGCCGTTTGCTGCGCGACGGCATGACCGTGGTGATCGCCGGTCGGCCGAACGCCGGTAAATCCAGCCTGCTCAACCATCTGGCTGGGCGCGAGGCCGCTATCGTCACCGCGATTCCCGGCACCACCCGCGACGTGCTGCGCGAGCAGGTCAGCATCGACGGTATGCCGCTGCATGTGATCGACACCGCCGGTTTGCGCGACAGCGACGATCCGGTCGAACGGGAAGGCATCCGCCGCGCCTGGAACGAGATCGCCGCCGCCGACCGGATTCTGATGGTGGTGGACGATCGCCTGGGCCTGGCGGCCGAGGAACGCGCGTTGCGGGAGCGGTTGCCGGCGGACACGCCGGTGACGGTGCTTTATAACAAGATCGATCTGACCGACCGGACGCCGGTGGTGCGAAACGGCGAGTGGGGCAGCGAGATTTTGCTATCGGCCAGGACCGAGGCCGGTCTGGATTTACTGCGCGAGCATCTGAAGACTTGCATGGGCTATCACGGCGGCGGGGAGGGGACGTTCATGGCCCGTCGCCGTCATTTGGACGCGCTGGAGCGGGCGACGGCGGCCTTGGCGCGGGCGGCGGAGCAGTTGGAGCTTTATCGCGCCGGCGAACTGGTTGCCGAGGAATTGCGCGAGGCGCAGAACGCGCTTTCGGAGATTGGCGGCGCGTTTACCTCCGAGGATTTGCTGTCGCGGATATTCAGCAGTTTCTGCATTGGAAAATAGCGAGACTTCCGGCATGGTCCGAAGCGTTCCGCAAAACACCCCGCCAGCCCGCGTAACTGCGGGCTTTTTGTTCCGCTGTCGGCTGGGCGGGCGCGGAGCCAAGCAAGAGAAAATCACGCTAGGCGACTACCCGACCTATTCACTGGCCGAAGCCCGATCATGGCGGGACGATCGCAAGATACTCGCCGGGCGCGGGCTGTCCCCGATGGCCCTGCGGCGTGGCGACCCGATTCCAGAGGATGCGGCTCCCGCCGCCAAGGAACTGGCGCAAGCCTTTATCAATGCGTGGTGTTTGAAAACCACCCGATTACCCACAAAGTCAGCCTGACGCAATGAACGCCTGTTTGGCG
>JARSSH010000002.1 GCA_029624815.1 Candidatus Competibacter sp. | reverse complement strand
ATCACCCACCGCATCCCGTCTCCTTTTTTCCAGCAACAATAAGACTTGACCCGCATGGATCAGTTGATCGCCCGCGTGGAACGCATCGAGCGCCGATTGGAGTTGAACGACCCGCCACACTGAGGAGCCGCCATGCCGACCTCGATCGCCTACGACACCGATTTCTATCTGTGGACCCAGCAACAGGCCGCGCTCTTGCGCCAAGGGCGATTGCAGGCCGTGGACGCGGAAAACCTGGCCGAGGAAATCGAGAGCATGGGCAAGAGCGACCGGCGCTCCATAGGAAGCCATTTACGCAATATCCTTTTGCACCTGTTGAAATGGCGCTATCAACCCGAACGACGCGGAACCAGTTGGATCGAGAGTATCGGCACTGCCAGAGACGAAGTGGAAGATATATTGGCCGATAGTCCAAGTCTGGTTCCGCAAGTGGACGCGCTGACTACCGCTGAATATTCCCGCGCCCGCCGCAAAGCCGCAAAAGAAACCGGCCTGCCGCTCACCACGTTTCCCGAACAATGCCCGTTCACGGCCGAACAAATCACCGGCGATTACTGGCCGGATTGAATTCCCCGGAAGTCCGGGGGTTTGCTGCTGCTGGTTGACGCGCGGCTTTGCGCCTGTTCGCTAGCTTCTGCATTGATAGCGAGACTTCCAAAAGGGTCGCTCCTGTAAAATTCGATAACCCAAGGGGGCAAAAAAGCTATCATTTGACTGTTACGGATGATGATTCCCGCCGATAACAAGCTCTGGATGTGGTCAAAGGGAATGCCAAACCATCCATAAGTCACTTATCAAGTGGGTAAAAATGGACTTCCCATGCCAAATGCACCCGACTTAATCACCGGCTGGGTGCTGATGGATATAGCCATCCTATTCGGATTGTGGACACCCGGATGATTCAAATTCCCTCACCCCCGATCCCTCTCCCGCTAACTTTGACGGATGACGAGCAATTCCTTTGCTTGGAACATGCGCTGTGGAGCCTCGATGTGTTTGCCACGACCCGCGCCGAATTGTTTGCCAGATTGAAGGAACGGATTGGGAATGATGGTCCGGCAATGTGCTCTCACTCGCGCGCAATTTCTCAAGCTGATTGAATGCCCATTGGGTTGCAAGGAATATGAGGTCGTCTTGAAACAAACAGGGAAACTTTAAGCAGGAATACCGCGATCTCTCGAAATTCCATAGAAGAAGATATACAGCCAGGATTCCCTCATGCCAGAACTTGATTTCAAGGGTAAGGAATTCGTTTACAACCATCATCTTGCCGTTCCGCACCGCCCGTTGATGCCGCACCCGGACAAATCCGTTCTCTCCTCGCCCTCTGGGAGAGGGGCTGGGGGTGAGGGCGCGAGACTCGACGGCAACCTGATCATCCACGGCGACAACCTGCACGCCTTGAAGTCGCTGTTGCCGATGTACGCCGGCAAGGTGGATTGCATTTTCATCGATCCGCCGTACAACACCGGCAACGAAGGCTGGTGCTACAACGACAACGTAAACAGCCCGATGCTGCGGGAGTGGCTGAACAGCAATCCGGTCGGTATCGAGGACGGGCTGCGTCACGATAAATGGCTGTGCATGATGTGGCCGCGTTTGCGGCTGCTGCATGAATTGCTGTCGGAAACGGGTAGTTTGTGGATGACGCTCGACGATAACGAAATCCATCGGGCGCGGATGATGCTGGATGAGATTTTTGGGGAGCAGAATTTTGTTGCGACCTGCATTTGGCGTAAGAACTATGCGCCAAAAAGCAGCGCACGTCATTTCTCAGAGGATCACGACTACGTCCTTGTTTACGCGAAGGATAGCGCCAATTGGGTACCAAACCTTCTTGAACGAACCGATGAACAGAATGCCGCTTACCGGAACACAGGTGATCCAAGGGGATCTTGGAGGCCGAATAATCTCTCTGCGCGAAACTATTACAGCAAAGGAACTTATCCAATTCGTTGTCCCGGTGGGAGATATATTGAAGGACCACCACAAGGGCGTTACTGGTATATATCAGAAGAAAAGTTTTGGGAAATGGATCGCGATGGCCGAATCTGGTGGGGTGAAGATGGTAACAACGTCCCCGCGCCTAAGATTTTCCTTTCAGAAGTCAAAGAAGGGCGTGTTCCGCAAACATTTTGGGACTGGACGGAAGTTGGTCACACGCAGGATGCCAAAAAAGATCTGATTTCAATTCTGGATTTTTCCAGTTCCGATGATGTATTTGTGACTCCAAAACCCGTGGCCCTAATTTCCCGTATACTGGAGTTGGCAACTACCGAGCATTCTATCGTTTTCGACTCTTTCGCTGGCTCCGGCACCACCGCCCACGCCGTTTTGGCCGCTAATGCCAAAGACGGCGGCGACCGGAAATTCATTCTCGTTGAATGCGAAGATTACGCCGACAGCCTGACCGCCGAGCGCGTGCGCCGCGTCATCAACGGCTACGCTTTTTCCGGCACCCAGCGGGAAGAACTGCACCGCGAAAAGCTCACTTTCACCAGCCTGAAAAAAGCCGACAAGCTGCTGGATCACATCGAATCCATCAAGCATCTGGACGGTCATCGCTTCGACAACATCAAATCCGAAGTCAAGGACGGCGAATTGATCGTCACTGGCGAAAAAGCCATCACCGAGCGCGTCGCGGGATTGGGCGGCGGCTTCACCTTCTGCATCCTGGGCGACGCCATCGAAATGGACAAGCTGCTGACCGGCGAAGCGTTGCCGGCCTTCGAGCAGTTGGGCGCGCTGCTGTTCCACACGGCCACCAGCGAGGTTTTGCCCTCACCCCCGACCCCTCTCCCAGAGGGCGAGGGGAGCAGGATGGTGGAAGAAGTCGCGGGCTGCGGCTATCTCGGCGAATCAACCCACTATCACGTCTGGCTGATCTACCGACCCAACCTGGAATTCCTCAAATCCCGCGAGGCGGCGCTGACCCTGCCCCGCGCCGAAGCGATCGTAAAGGCGAAACCCGGCAAGCGCCATCTGGTCTTTGCGCCGGCCAAGTTTGTCTCGCAAAAACTGCTGAATGCTGCCGGCTTGTCGGTCGAATTCGCGCCCCTGCCGTTCGCCCTGTACCGCATCGAACGATCATAGGAAAAGCCCATGCCGACGATCAGCGTCTTTTACGGCATCATCATTCGCATGTTTTTTGACGATCACGCGCCACCTCATTTTCACGCGCAATACGGTGAATTCAAGGCCACCATTAACATTCGGACGCTCGACGTTCTGGATGGCAAGTTGCCCCGTCGCGCCCTTGATCTGGTGCTGGATTGGGCGGAGTTGCGTCAAGCAGAGTTGCTGGAAGATTGGCGACTTTGTCAGCAGCAACAACCGCCACGGAAAATCGAACCTTTGCAGTAAGGTATTTTTATGGATTACGACGTGATTGAAGCCCAAGTCACCGGACACCTGACCTTTCGGGTGCGCTTTGCCGACGGTCTCAGCGGCTCGGTACGCCTAGCCCCCAGTCATCTGCATGGGGTGTTCTCAACCCTTGTCGATCCTGCTGTATTCGCGCAACTCTGTGTTACAGACGGGTTTGTCTCGTGGCCGGGAGAAATCGATCTGGCTCCAGACGCAATGCATGCGGCTATCCGGGAACGAGGTGAATGGGTATTGCGCTGATGCCTCTGCGCGATCTGGATTATCAGGCGCGGGTGCTGACCGCGTTCGACCGCTATCTGACCGAACTGTCCGCCCAGAAGAAACGGGCGGACGGCATCGCGGAACTGGCGCGGCAACAGCCGGATCTCGGACTCGAAATTCCCGATTTTCCCGCCAAAACCTGGGAAACGCTCCACAAAGCCGGCCAGCTCCCGCCCTCACGCTTCAACATTCCCCATTCGCCGCGCCGGGATGGCATCGGTCGGCCCGTGCCCAATGCCGTTTTCAAAGTTCCCACCGGCGGCGGGAAGACTTATCTGGCGGTTTCCGCGCTGTCCCGTCTTTTCGGGCGCTATCTGGGCAAGAACACCGGCTTCGTGCTGTGGATCGTGCCCAACGAAGCCATTTACAGCCAAACCAAACGGCAACTGACCGACCGCCAGCATCCCTACCGGCAAATGCTTGACCGCGCCGCCGCCGGCCGGGTTCGGCTGCTGGAAAAGAACGACCGGCTGGATGCCCGCGATGTTGAATTCCACCTCTGC
The DNA here is from genome assembly GCA_029624815.1 of Candidatus Competibacter sp. GTDB lineage: Bacteria > Pseudomonadota > Gammaproteobacteria > Competibacterales > Competibacteraceae > Competibacter. Next base: position 36,347 of record JARSSH010000002.1, on the reverse strand, counting down.
GTCATGCTGCTGATGTTGCCGTCGGCCAACCGGCAAACCCGCGAATCGCTGCGTATGTTCCGAGATCGCGGCGACGTCCACGGTTTTTTTCCACCTGAAGGCGAACTGGAAGCGCACCAGCGGACGCTTGAGCAGACGCCCAATCTCGACGCCTACAGCCAATCAGCCGAAGCCGGGGCATTCTGGCCGTTGGTCAAGGATTCGTTGGGCAACGCCCTGCGCCTGATCCGACCCGTGGTGGTCATGGACGAAGGCCACAAGGCGATTTCGGAACTGGCCTTCGCCACCCTTTACGGTTTCAATCCCTGTTTCGTGCTGGAACTCACCGCCACGCCGAAGGACGTGGCGGCCAAGGGCGGAGCGAATCCGAAGCCGGCCCGCCACGCCAACATTCTGGTCGAAGTGCTGGGGAGCGAACTGGATCGCGAGGGCATGATCAAGATGCCCCTGAACCTCGACCCCCGCCAAGGCACCGACTGGCGCAACACCCTGCGCGCCGCGCTCGACCGTTTGAACGGGCTGGATGTCGAAGCGCGCCGCCTGCACGGCGAACGGGGCCGCTATATCCGCCCGATTCTGCTGGTGCAGGTGGAACGCACCGGCAAGGAACAGCGCGACAGCGGCCACATTCACGCCCTCGACGCCAAGGACTGGCTGCTGACCGCCGGGCTGGACGAGGCCGAAATCGCCATCAAGACCGCCGACACCAACGAACTGGCCAACCCCGAAAATCAGGACTTGCTGTCTCCGACCAACCGGGTACGGGTCATCATCACCAAGCAAGCGCTGCAAGAGGGTTGGGATTGCCCGTTCGCCTACGTGCTGTGCGCCCTGGCCGCCAGCGCCAATCTATCGGCCATGACCCAACTGGTCGGCCGCATCCTGCGCCAGCCGCACGCCGAGAAAACCGGCCTTCCCCTGCTCGACGAGTGCTACGTCATCACCCACCATGCCGATACGGCGCGGGTGGTGGACGCGATCAAAACCGGGCTGGAAGAAGACGGGCTGGGCGACTTGGTTAAGGACATCCGGATCGGCGACGATAGCAATAACCGCTTGCCCGGCATCCGCGAAATTCCCCGGCGCGACCGCTTCGCCAGGACGGAGATCTATCTGCCGCAAGTGCTCCGCGTGGAAGGTAGCGCGGTCCGGTCCCTCGATTACGAGCAAGACATCCTGTTCGAGTTGGACTGGTCGGCGGTCGATCCCGCGCCGCTGGTGGCGATGATTCCCGACAATGCCCAGAGCGCCGAACGGCAACTGCGCCGCATCCGGCTGGCCGATTCGGGTCAGGAACGCATCGTGACCGAAGTCGCCGGGCAAAGCGGGGAAACGCTGCGATTCGATCCCGCCTACGCGGTGCGGATGGTGTCCGACATCGTGCCGAATCCCTGGATCGCCCGCGCAATCGTCGGCCGCGTGCTGGCGGGTCTGACAGCGCGCGGCTTCGATGCCGACAGGCTGGGCGCCTTGGCCGGGTTGATCGTCGAACAACTCCGCCACCGGCTGGACGGCGAACGTGACCGCATGGCCGAAGCGGTGTTCCGGGCGGCGGTGACCGCCGGCCGCATTCAATTCCGGCTCCGAACCGACGGGCAAAACTGGCGGATGCCGTTCGAGGCCGAGACCCACGAGCCGGAGGGCGCCGAACAACTGATCGGCAAAACCGGCGGGCCGCTGGATAAAAGCCTGTTTGCCCCGATCTACAAAGGCGATTTTTCCAGCCAAGACGAGCGCAACATCGCGGTCTATTTGGACGGCGAAGCCGCGTTGACCTGGTGGCATCGCAACGTCGCCCGCCGACAGTACGCCATTCAGGGGTGGCGGCGGAGCCGGATTTATCCCGATTTCGTCTTTGCCCTGCGACGCAACGCGGATGCGAAGCGGCTGGTGGTGCTGGAAATGAAAGGCCCGCAGTTGGCCGGCAACCTGGACACCGAATACAAGCAAGCCGTGTTGCACCTTCTGTCCGACCATTACGCCATCGAACACGCGCCGCCTGTCGGCGGCTTGGAACTGGTGGTTCCCGATGGAACCACCGTGCAATGCGACCTGGTTTTGACGCAGGATTGGACAGTCAGATTACCTAATGAATTGATTGGAAAACAATCTGATTAAAGCGTTGTTCTCCATTCCATGCATTGCGTGTTCCCGAGACCTTGTTCGCCTACGCTCGTCAGGTCGCCGAGGAAGAGCATGTGTCGATGAACCGGTTTTTCGTCACCGCGATTGCCGATAAAGGTGTCGGTCCTGAAGACCGAGGCTTACTTCCGTGAGCGGCAGGCCCGCGGCGATCTGTCCGCCTTCGACGATTGAAGGGCAACGAGTTTGCCTTGAAGGCAATGGCGCGGGCGCGCGGAGCGTTTTCGGCGGGCCATGGGGCATCATGAACCGAGCAACGTTTTCAGCCGCCGCAATTCCGCCAGCGCTTGTTCGGGCGCAAGCAGGCCGGGATCGAGTTCCATCAGCGCGGCCACCGCCGGATGCGCGGTCTCGCCGAACAACGACAATTGCGGGGTCGCCGCCGACCGGCCCGTCGGTTGTTCCCGCCGCAGCATTTGCCGCTCCAGCAACCGCAGCCGTTGGCGGGCCTGCTGGATCACCGCCGGCGGCACACCCGCCAACGCCGCCACTTGCAGGCCATAACTGCGGCTGGCCGGCCCTTCCTGCACCCGGTGCATGAACACGATGGACTCGCCGTGCTCCACTGCGTCGAGGTGAACGTTGACGATGCCGGGCTGCTCCTCCGGCAGCCGGGTCAGCTCGAAATAATGGGTGGCGAATAGGGTGAAGGCCCGCACCGCGCCCGCCAGATGCGCCGCGCAGGCCCAGGCCAGCGCCAAGCCATCGAAGGTGCTGGTGCCGCGGCCGATCTCGTCGATCAACACCAGACTGCGGGGCGTCGCGTTGTGCAGGATATTGGCGGCCTCGCTCATTTCCACCATGAAGGTCGAACGGCCGCTGGCCAGATCGTCGGACGCGCCGATGCGGGTAAAAATGCGGTCGATGGGACCGATCGACGCCCGCTCGGCCGGTACGAAGCTGCCCAGATGCGCCAGTAGCACGATCAGCGCGGTCTGGCGCATGTAGGTGGACTTGCCGCCGAGATTAGGGCCGGTCACGATCAGCATCCGCCGCCGGTCGGGTTCGAGTGTCAGATCGTTGGGCACGAACGGTTCGTCCAGCACCTGCTCAACCACCGGATGGCGGCCGGCCACGATCTCGATCCCCGGCCGCTCCACCAGTTCCGGCCGGTTCCAGCCCAACGCGGCGGCGCGTTCGGCCAGATTGGCCAGCACGTCCAGTTCCGCCAGAACCGCGGCGCTGGCTTGCAAGACGGACAAGCGGACGATCAATTGATCCAGCAGGGCATCGTAGAGCGCCTTTTCCCGCGCCAATGCCCGTTCCTGGGCGCGCAGCACCTTATGCTCGAATTCCTGCAATTCCGGGATGATGTAGCGTTCGGCGCCCTTGAGGGTCTGGCGGCGCAGATAGTCGGCCGGCGCCGCTGGCGACTGGGCGCGGCTGATTTCGATGTAGTAGCCATGCACCCGGTTGAACCCGACCTTGAGAGTCTGGATGCCGGTGCGTTGCCGTTCCCGCGCTTCCAGCTCCACCAAAAACCGGTCGGCGTGTTCGCTCAATTCGCGCAACTCGTCGAGTTCGGGATCGTAGCCGGGGGCGATGACGCCGCCGTCGCGCAGCACCTGCGGCGGGTTAGCGACGATCGCCCGCCGCAGCAGATCGCACACATCGGGATGGGCTCCGGCGCGGCCGGCCAGGTCGCGCAGCAGCGCGGCGTCCAGCAGACCGAGAAAGCGTTGCATATCGGGCAAGCGGGCCAGGGCGTCGCCCAAGGCGATCAGGTCGCGCGGGCGGGCCGATTTCAGCGCCACCCGCGCCAGAATCCGCTCCACGTCGCCAACCCCGCGCAGCAGGCCGCGCAGGTACTCGTAGCCGCCATTGTCCAGCAGTTGCCGCAGACTGTCCTGCCGCTGGCCAAGCGTGTTCCGGTCACGTAGCGGACGATGGGTCCAGCGCCGCAGCAGTCGTCCGCCCATCGGCGTCACGCAACGGTCCAGCAAGCCGATCAGGGTGTGTTCGTGGCGACCGCTCAGGCTGTGCTCCAGTTCCAGATTGCGGCGGCTGGCGGCGTCCAGGGTCACGCTGTCCTCGTGCCGTTCGACTCGCAGTCCGGTCAAGTGCGGCAATGCGCCGCGCTGGGTGTCCTTGACGTATTGCAGCAAGCAGCCGGCGGCGGCCACCGCGACCGGCTGGTCGGCGCAGCCGAAGCCGTCCAGATCGCGCACGCCGAATTGGGCGCACAGCGCCCGTCCGGCGCTGTCCCGGTCGAAATGCCAGGGTGCCTGCCGGCGCAGGCCGGGATGGTCGCGCCAGCCATCGGGCGGGTCGAAATCCTCGCCGATCAGCAGTTCGGCCGGTTTCAGCCGTTCCAGTTCGTTGCATAGCGCCGCCTCGCCATGCATTTGGGCGATGGTGAAACGGCCGCCGCTCAGATCGAGGCTGGCCAATCCATAAGTCTGTCTGACTTGGTGCAGAGCGACCAGCAAATTGTCGCGGCGTTCGTCCAGCAGCGCTTCGTCGGTCAGCGTGCCGGGGGTGACGATGCGCACCACCCGCCGCTCCATCGGCCCCTTGCTGGCGGCGGGGTCGCCCAGTTGCTCGCAGATTGCCACCGACAGTCCCAGTTTGATCAGTTTGGCCAGATAGCTTTCGACCGCGTGAAACGGCACGCCGGCCATCGGGATGGGTTGACCGGCGGATTGCCCCCGGCTGGTCAGGGTGATGTTGAGCAGTTCGGCGGCGTGGCGGGCGTCGTCGTGGAACAGTTCGTAGAAATCCCCCATCCGGTAAAACACCAGAATATCGGGATGCTCGGCCTTGATGCGCAAATACTGCTGCATCATCGGCGTGTGCTGGGATAAATCCTGGTTGTCGTCGTTCATCGCGATTGTCCGCGGGGCGTTTCGAAGTAGCGGCTGGAGTCAGCAAGCCAGCCCGTTCGCGCTGGAAACGCCGCCTATTCCCGTTATAGTACCTGAGTGCCATGCGCCGCCGCTTCCAAACCCAGGGAGAACCCTTGTGTCGTCACCGAATCCTACCCGGCCGAATCTGTACGAACTCGCCGCCCAGGTGGGCAGCGCCTTGCGTGCCCGCCAGCACATCTTGGCTGTCGCCGAATCCTGTACCGGCGGCTGGATCGGCAAGGCCGTCACCGATATCCCCGGCAGCTCCGGCTGGTTCGACCGGGGTTTCGTCACCTACAGCAACGTGGCCAAGACCGACCTGCTCGGCGTGCGGGAAGCGACCCTCGCCCGCCACGGCGCGGTCAGCCCCGAAGTGGTGGCCGAGATGGTGGTCGGCGCGCTGGAACGCAGCCGCGCCGACATCGCCCTCGCCGTCAGCGGCGTCGCCGGTCCCGACGGCGGCGCCGCCGACAAGCCGGTCGGCACGGTCTACCTGGCTTGGGCGCTGCGAGGCGACCCGACGCACACCGTGCGCCGGCACTTCGACGGCGACCGCGACGCCGTGCGCCGGGCCACCGTGGCCGCCGCTCTGCAAGGGTTGTTGGATGCGTGTGCCCACCGGGGATGAACGCCGGCTGTTTCTGGCGCTCTGGCCGGGCGACGCCGAGCGCCGGCAACTGGCGGAGCGGGCGGCGGCCGTCGCCGGACGGCGACGGGTGCGCGACGCCAATCTGCATCTGACCCTGGTGTTTCTGGGCGCCACCGACGCCGCCCGCCTGGCGGCTTACGAAGCGGCCTTGACCGATCTGGCGGTTCCAAGCCTGGAGTTGAGCCTGGACCGCTATGGCTACTGGCCGCGACCCCGCATCCTGTGGTTGGGGTCCAGCCACACCCCGCCGGAACTGTACGAGCTGGTGGCCGAGCTGCACCGCCGGCTGCGCGGCAGCGGCTTCGCGCCCGAGCGGCGGGCGTTTCAGGCCCACATTACGCTGGCGCGCAAGTTTCCCGGTCCGGCCCCGATCCATCCCCTCATCATGCCGATCCGCTGGCGGGTCGAGGACGTGGCGCTGGTCGAATCGCAAGAGTCGCCGGAAGGCTCGCGCTATCGCGTGCTGCGCCGCTGGCCGGGGGGCTAGGTTCGGCCGGTGGTCTGTGGAATAATCGCTGAAAACAACCGGTTCCACTTTTCCAAGCCGGTTACTCACCTTTGCCAAGGGGATGCACGGAATGGACGACAACAAGAAAAAGGCGCTCGCGGGCGCGTTGACCCAGATCGAGCGCCAGTTCGGCAAGGGCGCGGTCATGCGGATGGGTGACGCCACCAGCGCCGCCCGCGATGTGATGACCGTCTCCACCGGCTCGCTCGGTTTGGATATCGCCCTGGGCATCGGTGGCCTGCCGCGTGGGCGGGTGACCGAAATCTATGGACCCGAATCTTCCGGCAAAACCACCCTGGCGCTTCAGGTCATCGCCGAAACCCAAAAGCTGGGCGGCTGCGCCGCCTTCATCGATGCCGAACACGCCCTGGACCCCATCTACGCCGCTAAATTGGGTGTCAACGTGGACGATCTGCTGGTCTCCCAGCCCGACACCGGCGAACAGGCGCTGGAAATCGCCGACATGCTGGTGCGCTCCGGCGCGGTGGATACCGTGGTGGTCGATTCGGTGGCGGCGCTGACCCCCAAGGCCGAGATCGAAGGCGACATGGGCGATTCGCACGTCGGCTTGCACGCCCGCTTGATGAGCCAGGCGCTGCGCAAGCTCACCGCCAACATCAAGCGCTCCAACACCCTAGTGATTTTCATCAATCAAATCAGGATGAAGATAGGAGTACTTTTTGGCTCGCCGGAAACGACGACCGGTGGCAATGCCCTCAAGTTCTACGCCTCGGTGCGGCTGGACATTCGCCGCACCGGCGCGATCAAGAAAGGCGACGAGGTCATCGGCAACGAAACCCGGGTCAAGGTGGTCAAAAATAAACTGGCGCCGCCCTTCAAACAGGCCGAGTTCGAGATTCTGTACGGCGAGGGCGCTTCCCGATTGGGCGAAATTATCGATTTGGGCGTCAAGGCGGCGCTGATCGAAAAATCCGGCGCCTGGTACAGTCGCGGTGGCACCCGCATCGGCCAGGGCAAGGACAATGCCCGAACCTATCTCAAGGAAAATCCCGAACTGGCCCGCGAATTGGAGGACAAGATTCGCGCGCATTTCCTGGCCCGTCCCGATGCGGTGCCGGATACGGCCGAACACGTCGAGGATGACGAGACCCACGGCGCCGCGACCGATGAGTTGGACGCGGATCTCTGAGCGGGCCGATACCGCCGACCCGGCGGCGATTCGCGCCAAGGCGCTGGATCTGCTGGCCCGGCGCGAGCATTCCCGGCTGGAACTGCGCCAAAAGCTGATCCAGCGCGGCTTTCCGGCCGAGCGCATCGAATCGGCGCTGGACCAGTTGACGGAAGAGCGCTTGCTCGACGAGGCGCGTTTCGCCGAACTCTACGCCTGCGGCCGAGCCGACAAAGGCTACGGGCCGTTGCGGATCGGCCGCGAACTGCGCGAGCGTGGCGTACCGCAAGAGCTGGTCGATACGGTGCTGGCGAGGCTGGAGGACGACTGGTTGCCCAAACTGCGGGAACTGCACCGCAAGCGTTTCAAGTCCCTGGCGCCCGCCAATGCCGCTGAACGGATGCGGCAAACGCGGGTGCTTCGCCAGCACGGTTTTACCCTGGAGCAGATCAAGCATCTCATCTTCAAACCCTGAACCTCGATCCCTGAACCCTGGATTTCCGAAGCCCAACCATGACCAGCAGCGCCGAACTTCGCACTCTCTTCCTCGATTATTTCCGTGATCGCGGCCACGAAGTGGTCGCCAGCAGCCCGCTGGTTCCGCTCAACGACACCACGCTGCTGTTCACCAACGCCGGCATGGTGCAGTTCAAGGACGTGTTTACCGGCCGCGACCACCGCCCCTACCACCGGGCGGTCACCGCCCAGCGTTGCGTGCGGGCCGGCGGCAAGCACAACGATCTGGAGAATGTCGGCTACACCGCCCGCCACCATACATTTTTCGAGATGCTGGGCAATTTCAGCTTCGGCGACTATTTCAAGAAAGAGGCGATTCATTTCGCTTGGGAATTTCTGGTCGATGTGCTGAAGCTGCCGCCGGACAAGCTGTGGGTGACGGTCTACCAAACCGACGACGAGGCGTATCGGGTCTGGGCCGACGAGATTCAGGTGCCCGAGGACCGTATCGCCCGCATCGGCGACAAGCCCGGCGGCAAGCGCCATGAGAGCGACAACTTCTGGGCCATGGGCGATACCGGACCCTGCGGTCCGTGCTCGGAAATTTTCTACGACCACGGTCCCGGCATCGCCGGCGGCCCGCCCGGCTCGCCCGACGAAGACGGCGACCGCTACATCGAAATCTGGAACCTGGTGTTCATGCAGTACGATCGCGACGCCGGCGGCGTGCTGACGCCGCTGCCGAAACCGTCGGTCGATACCGGCATGGGGTTGGAACGGTTGGCGGCGGTGATGCAGGGCGTGCATAGCAACTACGAAATCGACCTTTTTCAACACCTGATCCAGGCCGCCGCCGCCGCGACCGGCGCGACGGATTTACAGTCCAGCTCGCTGCGAGTGATCGCCGATCACATCCGCGCCACCGCCTTCCTGATCGCCGACGGCGTGCTGCCTTCCAACGAGGGACGCGGGTACGTGCTGCGGCGAATCATGCGCCGCGCCATCCGCCACGGCTACAAGCTGGGGGCAGAAGGCAGCTTTTTCCACACGCTGGTTGCGCCCTTGGTGGCGGAGATGGGCGCGGCCTACCCGGAATTGGTCCAAACCGAGGCGCAGGTCGCGCGGGTCATCCAACAGGAGGAAGAACGCTTCGCCGAAACCCTGTCGCACGGCATGAAGCTTCTGGAGGAAGACATCGCCCAACTGGCGGGCGCGACCCTTCCCGGCGAGACCGTGTTCCGGCTGTACGACACCTACGGCTTCCCAGTGGATTTGACCGCTGACATCGCCCGCGAGCGCGGTTTACAGGTGGATCATGCCGGCTTCGAGCGGGAAATGGCGGCGCAGCGGGAACGCGCCCGCGCCCACAGTCAGTTCGGCCAGCGCCAGACCGCCGATCTCGGCATCGCCGGCCGAACCGAGTTTCACGGTTACGACCGCCTGGAGGAAACGGCGACCGTGCTGGCGCTGTTCCGCGACGGCCGGGCGGCCGAGCAGTTGAACGCCGGCGACGAGGGCGTGGTGGTGCTGGACCACACCCCGTTCTACGCCGAATCCGGCGGCCAGGCCGGTGACAGCGGCTGGTTGCGCGCCGACGGCTTGGAGTTCGCGGTCCACGATACGCGGAAGCAGGGCGAAGGGGCTTTCGTCCACATCGGCACGCTGCGACAGGGGCAATTGCGAACCGGCGCCACGGTGCTGGCGCAAGTGGACGCCGGCCAGCGTCAGGCAACCGCCTTGCACCACTCCGCCACTCACCTGCTGCACGCGGCGCTGCGCCGGGTACTGGGTCCGCATGTGACCCAGAAAGGCTCGCTGGTGGACCCGCAGCGGTTGCGCTTCGATTTCTCCCATTTCGAGCCGGTGACCCCGGAACAGTTGGAAACCATCGAGCGGCTGGTCAACGCCCAAATTCGCGGCAACGTGGCGGTGGACACCACCATCATGGCGCCGGAAGAGGCGATCGCCGCCGGTGCGATGGCGCTGTTCGGCGAAAAATACGGCGACCGGGTGCGGGTGCTGCGGATGGGCGATTTTTCCACCGAACTGTGCGGCGGCACCCATGTCCGCCGGGTCGGCGACATCGGCCTGTTCAAAATCACCGCCGAAAGCGGCGTGGCCGCCGGAGTGCGGCGCATCGAGGCGGTGACCGGCGAACGGGCGCTGGATCTCGTCTCCGCGCTTCAGGATCGCGCCCGGCAAGTGGCGCAACTGGTCAAGGGCGACCGCGACAACTTTCCCGACAAGGTCCGGCAACTGCTCGAGCGCACCCGGCAACTGGAAAAGGAGATCGAGCAGACCAAGGCCCGGTTGGCCAGCGGGCAGGGCGCCGATTTGCTCGGCCAGACGGTGCAGGTGGACAGCGTCAAGGTATTGGCCGCCCGGCTGGATGGCGTGGACGCCAAGACCCTGCGCGAGGCGGTGGACCGCTGCAAGGACCAGCTCAAGGCGGCGGCGGTGGTGCTGGCCACGGTCGAGGAGGGCAAGGTGCGGCTGGTGGCCGGGGTGACTTCGGCGGAAACCCACCGGCTCAAGGCCGGCGATCTGGTCAACATGGTCGCCCGGCAAGTGGGCGGCAAGGGCGGCGGCCGTCCCGACCTGGCCCAAGCGGGCGGCACCGACCCCTCGAAGCTGGACGCCGCCCTGCAATCCGTGCCCGACTGGGTTCGCGGCCAACTCGCCTGATATCCGTCGTTCGGGGCTGGCAACCAGAACCAGCCCCCTATCTTCTCTTTATTGCCTCATTAAAGTTTCAATTCTTGCCTTTGCGCACGATGCGCTGTTGACGCATTGCGACACGAGAATTGTTTGGAGATGGCCAGCCTTTCGTTATAATCGGCGGCCTTACGACGCCCCGGCAGCCGCTACCGCCGTGGGCCGGATTCGCTTCTGAAAGGACTGAGGACACATGGGGCTTATCGTACAGAAATACGGCGGCACTTCGGTGGGCAACACCGAGCGGATCGAAAACGTCGCGGACAAGGTCGTCGACTGGCATGGGCGTGGCCATCGAGTCGTGGTCGTCGTATCCGCCATGAGCGGCGAAACGGACCGCTTGATCGGTTTGGCCAAGAGTATCACCTCCCGCCCTTCCCCGCGCGAGCTGGACGTGCTGCTGGCCACCGGCGAGCAGGTCACGATTGCCCTGCTCTGCATCGCCCTGGAAAAACGCGGCTGTCCGGCCCGCTCGTACACCGGCGGCCAGGTTCGCATCCGCACCGACAACGCCCACAACAAGGCGCGCATTCAGGACATCGAGGCCGACTCCATCCGCGCCGATCTCGACGCCGGCCGGGTGGTGGTGGTGGCGGGCTTTCAGGGCGTTGACGAGGACGGCAACATCACGACCCTGGGTCGGGGCGGTTCCGATACCACCGGTGTCGCGCTGGCCGCCGCGCTGAAGGCCGACGAGTGTCAGATTTACACCGACGTGGACGGCGTTTACACCACCGATCCCCGGGTGGTTCCCGAGGCGCGCCGGCTGGATCGCATCACCTTCGAAGAAATGCTGGAGATGGCCAGCCTGGGCTCCAAGGTGCTGCAAATCCGCTCGGTGGAATTCGCCGGCAAACACAATGTCCCATTACGAGTGCTCTCCTCCTTTCAGGAAGGTTCGGGCACTTTGATCACTTTTGAGGAAGCCAACGAGGCGGAACGAATGGAGAACGTGCTGATTTCCGGTATTGCCTTCAACCGCGATGAAGCCAAGCTCACCGTGCAGGGTGTTCCCGACCGGCCGGGCATCGCCTTTAGCATTCTGGGGTCGGTATCCGCCGCCAATATCGAAGTGGATATGATCATCCAGAATATCGGCCGCGACGGCACCACCGATTTCACGTTCACGGTGCATCGCAACGATTACGAGCGCACCCTGGAAATCTTGAACGAACAGGCCGCCCGACTCGGCGCTCGCGAGGTTTCCGGCGACAGCAAGATCGCCAAGCTTTCCCTGGTGGGCATCGGGATGCGTTCCCACGCCGGTGTGGCCAGCAAGATGTTCGAAGCGCTGGCGAAGGAAGGCATCAACATCCGCATGATTTCGACGTCCGAGATCAAAATCTCGGTGGTGATCGACGAAAAATACCTGGAACTGGGCGTGCGCGCCCTGCACGAGGCGTTCGAACTGGAAAAAGCGGTCTGAAATGGCCTCGCGCTCGCGAGCCCGCGGGCTCGCGGGATTGGAATCCGCCGGACAAGTGGAGCGATTGCAGACGCGGACTGTCCAAAGCCGCAAGATGCCCTGGGGCTGTTGATGGAAAACAAGGAGTAGCTTGATATGTTGATTCTGACACGTAGAGTTGGAGAAACGCTGATGATCGGTGACGAAGTAACCGTGACCGTGCTGGGCGTGAAAGGTAATCAGGTTCGCATTGGGGTCAACGCCCCCAAGGACATTGCGGTGCATCGCGAGGAGATTTACGAGCGGATCAAACGCGAGCAGGACGACTCCGCCCATGGGGCCAGCCAGCCACAACCAGGCCAGGAAGCTTGAAGCTGGGGGTTTACGCCAGCGGTTTCAACCGGTATTCTTGACCATTCACAATGCCCGCAAGCGGGCATTTTCGGAGAGATGGCCGAGCGGCTGAAGGCGCTCCCCTGCTAAGGGAGTATGGGGTTAAAAGCTCCATCGAGGGTTCGAATCCCTCTCTCTCCGCCAGCATCTTGCGAGTTGTGCGGAAATTGACAAGGTTTGGCTCAGTCCGCATAATCCGCGTCCCTGCTTACGCGCCCGTAGCTCAGTTGGATAGAGTACCTGGCTACGAACCAGGTGGTCGGGAGTTCGAATCTCTCCGGGCGCGCCAGATATCAAAGGGTTATAAGCGATTCGCTGCTAGCCCTTTTTTATTTTCCGGCGCCATCCTTCCTTTTGGGCGTGCTTTGGCACCATCGAAATCGGTGCTTGAGCGCCGCCTCGATCCACAAGCTCTTCTTTTCGACAGCATCCGGCTGTGGGTGCGCAAGGTGTCCTGGACTATCTTTATGGTCAGGTGGCTTGGGAACGAAAAGCCGCGATGCCCGCTCAAGCCAGCCCACCACCGGGCATCCAGCGAAAAAGCGCGGTGCCGGGTCGGGAACTGGGCTCGAACCGCGGTAAGCCGCCTTTCCGGATTAATAGCCCGCTCTCCCAAATAGCCCTTCCCAACGCCCGAGGACAGCCGCCATGACCGATGCCAACCCCCTGCGCCGGCTCAGCGCCGCCGGTCAGAGCGTGTGGTACGACCACATTCAGCGCTCCATGCTGACCTCCGGCACGCTGGCGCGGCTGATCGCCGAAGACGGCCTGCGCGGCCTGACCTCCAATCCGACCATTTTCGAGAAGGCCATCGCCGGCGGCAATGACTACGACGGCGCGCTGCGCCGGGAACTGCAACGCCACCCGGAGCAATCCAGCCGCGAGCTGTTCTATACCCTGGCCATCGACGACATCCGCGCCGCCGCCGCCGCGCTGCGCCCGACCTACGACGCGACCGACGGCGTGGACGGCATGGTCAGTCTGGAAGTGTCGCCGGATCTGGCCCACGACGCGGGCGGCACGGTGCGGGAAGCGCGCGAACTGTTCGCCCGGCTGGGCCTGCCCAACGTCATGATCAAGGTGCCGGGCACGGTGCCCGGCCTGCACGCCATCGAACGGCTGATCGCCGAAGGGATCAACGTCAACGTCACCCTGCTGTTTTCGGTGGAGCGCTACGTCTCGGTGGCCGAGGCCTACCTGCGCGGCCTGGAGCGTCGCCGCGCCCGAGATTTACCGCTGGACCGCATCGCCTCGGTGGCCAGCTTTTTCGTCAGCCGGCTCGACACCGCGCTCGACCCGATATTGGCGCAACGACGGCCGGAATTGCAGGGTCGGATCGCCAACGCCAACGCCAAACTGGCCTATCAGGAATACCTGGAGATTTTCGATGGCCCGCGCTTCGCCGCCCTGCGCGCGGCCGGCGCGCGGTCCCAGCGCCTGCTGTGGGCCAGCACCAGCACCAAGAATCCGGCCTATCCCGATCTGCTGTACGTGGATAACCTCATCGGTCCAGACACCGTTAACACCCTGCCCCCGGCGACCTACGACGCCTTTCGCGACCACGGCGCCGTCGCCCGAACCCTGGACCGGGACGTGGAAACCGCGCTGGCGCAACTGGCGCGGTTGCCGGAACTGGGGATCGATTTGAGCGCCGTCACCGAGCAGTTGGAAATCGAGGGAGTCAATGCCTTCGTCCGCTCCTTCGAGACGCTGCTGGCGGCCATCACGGTCAAGACCAGCCCGCTGCTGGCCTGAACCTTTCTTTCCCACCCTTGGAGCAACCGCCCGCCATGGAGAAAAAATCCGATTACGCCATTCAGGTGGCCGCTCAGGCGTTTTATCTGGAAGAGCAGTCCAACCCTGAACAGGATCGCTACGTTTTCGCCTACACCATCGTGATCCAAAATCAGGGCAACATCGCCGCCAAGCTGCTCAGCCGGCACTGGATCATCACCGACGCCAACGGCAAGATCGAGGAGGTGCGCGGCGAGGGCGTGGTCGGCGAGCAGCCCTACCTGCGTCCCGGCGAGGGTTTTCAATACACCAGCGGCGCCATCCTGGAAACCTCGGTCGGCAGTATGCACGGCAGCTATCGGATGCTGGCCGACGACGGCATGACCTTCGACGCCGGCATCCCGGCCTTCGTGCTGTCTATCCCGCGCACCTTGCACTGAGTCCCGACCGGTGGCGTTGCGCTACAGCTATACTCTGATCGCCCCGATCTACGACGCCTTCGTGGCGCCGTTCACCGCGGCGGCGCGGCGACAGGGGCTGGCGCTGTTGCCCGATGGACCCCATGCCGAGGTGCTGCTGGTCGGCGTCGGTAGCGGGCTGGATCTGCCGCTGCTGCCGCGCGGGCCGCGCTACACCGGTCTGGATCTGACCCCGGCGATGCTGACGCGCGCCCGGCGCAAGGCCGTCGCCCTGAAGCTGGACATCCAACTCGATGTGGGCGATGCCCGCCGCCTGCCGTATGGCGACGCCACGTTTGACGTGGTGGTGCTGCATCTGATTCTGGCGGTGACGCCGCATCCGGAGCGGGTTTTGGCCGAAGCAGCGCGGGTGTTGCGGTGCGGCGGCCGGGTGCTGATCCTCGACAAGTTCCTGCGGCGGGGACAGAAAGCGCCGCTGCGCCGGTTGGTTAGCCCGCTGCTGGGCCTGCTGGCCACCCGCACCGACGTGGTGTTCGAGACGGTGCTGGCGCGGGCGCCGGATCTGGACGTGCTGTCCGATCAGCCGGCGCTGGCCGGCGGTTGGTTCCGGCGGATCGTGCTGCGCAAGACCGGATTCTAAGGCCAGAGCCAAACCCAATATCGGCGCCAGCCTTGATAATCCCCCGGCTCGCCCGCATCTAAAGGTTCAATCCCCTTTAGCCGCGTGTAAAAAGATCATGACCGATCACGAAACCATCGAAGCCGAAGTCGTGCGCGAGAATGATGACTCGGGCGAGAACAAGGCCAACAACACCATCGTCGCCGCCGCCGACATTCTTCCGTCCACCCTGTACCTGCTGCCGCTGTCGGAACGGCCGTTTTTCCCGGCCCAGGCCCTGCCGTTGCTGCTCAACGAGGATCCCTGGTTGCCCACCGTCGAGGCGGCCGCCAACCGCGAGCAGCGGGTCATCGGTCTGATCCTGGTCAAGCCCGACAGCGCGGAAAAAGCCCACGATCCGAAGGATTTTCACCCGGTCGGCACGGTTGCCCGCATGCACCAATTGGCCCGCGGCGACGGCCGCTTGCAGTTCATCGCCCAGGGCCTGAAGCGGTTTCGCATCCACAACTGGTTGTCCAGCGAACCGCCCTATCACGTTCAGGTCGAGTATCTGAGCGAGGACGACGAGGCCGGGGTCGAGGAACTGCGCGCCTATTCGCTGGCGGTGATCAACACCCTCAAGGAATTGATCCCGCTCAACCCGCTGTATTCCGAGGAATTGAAATTTTTCCTCAACCGTTTCAACACCCACGATCCGTCGCCGTTGGCCGATTTCGCCGCCAGCCTGACCACGGCCAGCAAGGACGAGTTGCAGGACATTCTGGCCACCGCGCCGGTGCTGGAACGACTGAAGAAAGTCATCGTGCTGATCAAGAAGGAACTGGAAGTCGCCAAGCTTCAGACCCACATCCGCAAGCAGGTCGAGGACAAGATGAGCGACCATCAGCGCAAGTTTTTCCTGCGCGAGCAGCTCAAGGCCATCCAGCAGGAACTCGGCATCGCCAAGGACGACCGCACCGCCGACGTGGACCGCTTCCGCGAGCGGCTGGAAAGCCGGCAGGTGCCGGAGGCCGCCCTGAAGCGGATCGAGGAGGAGCTGGATAAGCTGTCGATTCTGGAAACCGGCTCGCCCGAGTATGCCGTCACCCGCAATTATCTGGATGTCATCACCGATCTGCCGTGGGGCGTTTACTCGACCGACAATCTCGATCTCAAGCACGCCCGCGAAGTGCTGGACCGCGACCACGACGGGCTGGCCGACGTCAAGGACCGCATCATCGAGTTCCTGGCGGTGGGCGCGCTGAAGGGTCAAGTCGGCGGCTCGATCATCCTGCTGGTCGGCCCGCCGGGAGTCGGCAAGACCTCGATCGGCCGTTCGGTGGCCGCCGCGCTGGATCGCAAATTCTACCGCCTGAGCTTAGGCGGGATGCGCGACGAAGCCGAAATCAAGGGCCACCGCCGCACCTATATCGGCGCGCTGCCGGGCAAGTTCATCCAGGCCATCCGCGACGCCAAGACCGCCAACCCGGTGATCATGCTGGACGAGATCGACAAGATCGGCGCCTCGTTCCATGGCGACCCGGCCTCGGCGCTGCTGGAGGTGCTCGATCCCGAGCAGAACACCGAGTTCCTGGATCATTATCTGGACGTGCGTTTCGATCTTTCCAAGGTGTTGTTCATCTGCACGGCCAACCAGCTCGACACCATTCCGGCGCCGCTGCTCGATCGCATGGAGAACATCCGCCTGTCCGGCTACATCACCGCCGAGAAGCTGCAAATCGCCCGCAATCACCTGTGGCCGAAGCTGCTGGAGCGCAGCGGCCTGGAGCGGGATCGCATCCGGGTCGAGGACGGTGCGCTGACTCAGATCATCGAGGGTTATGCCCGCGAGGCCGGGGTGCGCAATCTGGAAAAGCAGCTCGGGCGGATCGTGCGCAAGAGCGCGGTGAAGATCGTCGAGGGGGAGGCCGAAGGGCCGATCGCGGTGGACGAACCCGATCTGGAGCGCTATCTGGGCAAGCCGCCGTTCAAGCGGGAAACGCGGATGACCGGCGTCGGCGTGATCACCGGACTGGCCTGGACCGCGCTGGGCGGCGCGACCCTCAACGTCGAGGCCAGCCTGGTCCATACCAAGAACCGCGGCTTCAAGCTGACCGGCCGGCTGGGCGAAGTAATGCAGGAATCGGCCAATATCGCCTACAGTTACGTCAGCGCCCATCTGGAAGACTATCAGGCCGATCCCAGGTTTTTCGACGAGGCGTTCGTGCATCTGCACGTACCGGAAGGCGCCACGCCCAAGGATGGACCCAGCGCCGGCATCACCATGGCCACCGCTTTGCTGTCGCTGGCGCGCGGCCAGCAGCCCAACCGGTCGCTGGCGATGACCGGCGAACTGACCCTGACCGGTCTGGTGCTGCCGGTGGGCGGCATCCGCGAGAAGATCATCGCCGCCCGCCGGGCGGGCCTGTTCGAGATCATCCTGCCGGAAGGCAACCGCGGCGACGCCGAGGAATTGCCGGACCACATCAGGGAAGGGCTGACCCTGCACTTCGTGGAGCGCCTGCGGCAGGTGGTGAATTTGGTGTTCGCGCCGCAACCTGCAAGCTGAGAGGTCTATCGTGACGATTCGCGCCCGTTCTTGTGCCCTGCTGCTGCCGCCGCCGCTGTGTCTGCTGGCGCTGTTGCACGCGCCCGCCTGGGCCGCCTGCGACGACCCGCCCGCCCGGCGGGTCAACTGGCTGTATTGCGACAAACAGGGCGCGGATTTGACCGGCGCGGACCTGCGCGAAGCGGTGCTGACCCGGACCAATCTGGCCAACGCCAAGCTGGCCGGCGCGCGGCTCAGCGGGGCGGATCTAGGCCGGGCGATGCTCAACAACGCGGATTTTACCGGGGCGGCGCTGCGCGGCGCGCGGCTGGTGTCGGCGCAACTGGAGCGCGCCGTGTTCGTCGACGCCAGCATGACCGGCGCGCGGTTGGAGCGGGCGGTGCTGACAGGAGCCAATCTCGGTCAGGCTGATTTGAGCGATGCTCAACTGTATCAGGCCGATCTGGGCGGGGCCGATTTGACCGGAACGAACTTGAGCAAGGCCACGCTGACGCAGGCGGATTTGACCGACGCCAAGCTGGCGAACGCAATGCTGGGGGATGCGGTGCTGAGCCGGGCAGTGCTGGAGGATGCGGTGCTGACCGGCGCCAATCTGCGCGGCGCCCGGCTGGATGGGGCGAACCTGCTGGGCGTCGACTTCACCGGGGCCGACCTGGGGACGGCAACGCTGGCCGATGCCCGCATCGATGGCGCCCGCTTCGCCGACGCCAAGCTGGATAGCACGATCTGGGTGGATCGGCGGCGTTGTCGGCCGGGCTCGGTGGGCGAGTGTCGGTAAGAACGGGGAGTTCAAACCAAACGCCCAACAGTCTCGGTTCGGCCCCCGTAACGATACGGCTTGTCGATCAAACGCCACCGCGCCGTGAACTACCGCGCCGTGAAGACAATATCCCCGTACCAGGCTGTGGCGCTTTGACCGCTGTTGTCGGTGTCGGTCATCAGTGCGACGGCATCGATGGCGTCGATGTTCTCGCCGAATAGTTGCTTGAAATCGGTGCGGATATCACGCTTCTCGCGACGGCGCGGCCTTGGCGAACTGGTTGCGCGCCCTGGCGGCGGCGGCGATCGACCCAACCGGAGCAACAGCATGATCGGACAGGATGGACAGCGGAGCTGGACGATCCATATCCGCAAGGACAACCTCAAATTTTCCGCGGCGCACATGACCGTGTTCCCGGACGGTCGCAAGGAAGGTCTGCACGGCCACAATTATCAGGTGGAGCTGACGGTGGAGCTGACAGATCCCCCGGCGCTGGCGCGGATGCTCAGCTATGAAGTCTTCAAAAAGGCGCTGCGAACCGTTTGCGACCAGTGGGACGAAAAAGTACTGATCGCTGGCGGCAATCCGTGGTTGGAGCCCTTGCCCGCCGCCGAGGGCGAGTATGCCTGCCGACTGTGCGGCAAGCGCTACGTGCTGCCCGCCGACGAAGTGGCGGTGCTGGACATGGACAACGTGACCGTCGAGAATCTGGCCCGGACGCTGTTCGAGCGCTTCTGGGCCGAGCTGACCCGCGATCGCTCGGTGCCCTGGCGGGAACGAGTTGCCGCCGGCAGTCTGCGGATCGACGAATCGCGCGGCCAGGGGGCGACTTACGCGATCCGTTTTGGCCACTGAAACCGGAGGCTGCCATGGGCATCGCCCTCGTCTCGCCGTCCCTGCGCAACCAGGTAGCCTTCATCACCGGCGGCGGTCGCGGGATCGGCGCGGCGACGGCGCAAGCGCTGGCGCGGCGGGGCGCCCACGTCATCGTCGCCAGCCGCACCGAGCCGGAACTGAGCGCCACGGTGGCCGAGATCCAGACCACCGGGCTGAGCGCCTCCGCCATCAAGCTGGATGTCGCCGACGAGGCTGAGGTGGATGCCGCGTTCGCCGGCATCGCCGCCGCGTTTGGCCGGTTGGATATCCTGGTCAACAACGCCGCCATGCTGCTGAGTGGTCCCTTCGCCGAGACGGCCATGGTGGACTGGGATCGGGTGATGGCGGTTAACCTGCGCGGCGCGGCGCTGTGCGCGCGATGGGCGTTCCGATTGATGGAGGGACGCGGCGGCGCCATCGTCAACGTATCTTCGCTGGGCGGGGTGCCGGGCACCGAGAAGTTTCCCGGTTACGCCGCCTACACCGTCAGCAAGTTCGCCCTGACCGGCCTGACCGAAGCGCTGGCGGCGGAGGGCAGGGAGCGCAATATCCGGGTCAACGGCGTGGCGCCGGGCGCGGTGGATACCGCCATGCTGCGTCAGGCCGCGCCGCACCTGCGCACCCGCACCGGTCCCGCCGACGTGGCCAAAGTGATCGCCTTCCTGTGCGATCCGAGCGAATCCGGCTGCATGACCGGCGCGACGCTGGCGATCAACAGCAACCTGTGACGCGTATTTCACCAGCGGCCGGATACTGGAAAATCCCCCATCCATCGCCCACGCCCGACCGGCGATCCCAGCCGGTCCGGTTGGGCAGCGGTCAGGCCATCAGCCGCGCCAGGTCGGCCGGCCGGGTCGCCGATGCCGAACGCGCCAGTCCCCCGCCTTGGCGGTGGCGCCGGCGACGACTTGTCGGCGCTGGCGCGGATTTGCCGGGTCACCAGCCCATTTCCCGGGAGCAGCATCGACCGAGCCGCGAACGGATGCGGGACGCGGGTGGCCGGCGTCTGGACCCTGACCATGCCGCTGCTGCCGGTCATCGCCAATCGCTGGAACGGGATGGCAGAAACAAGTCGCGGACCTGCCGCGCCCGGCAGGTCCGCGAGAGCAGATAAATCAGCGTGACCACGTTGCCGAGCAGCAGCAGCGCGACGATCCATGCCGCCGCCCGCCACGGGCTGGGTTCCACCAGCACCAGCCAGACCGCGACGAACAGCAGTCCGACGCCCAGATCCAGCAGCGTTACCACCCCCCATGGATCAGCGATGACGTGGCGCAAGCCCGCCAGCACGCTACCGTGGCCACTGGCGATCAGAATGGCGGCCACCAACAGGCCGAGCAGAATTCCGCAGACGATGACGGTGGTACGCAGCATGACGGCTCCAGAGACATTGCGGCGGGCGATTGTTCAACAAGACCACGCCGGCGGCGGGAAGTGCGTTTGTCCGCCAGTCGAGGGGAGCCGCACGCTATGGCAGCCTTCTTTGAATTGTGAAAACGTGAACGGTCGAGCTAAATCCCCCTGCCGTTGACGCGGCGCCCCTCTTTGAAAAGGGGAGTTGGGGGGATTTCCGCGCCTGAGTCGACCACAACTCATTGATGAGAGCTATATGATGAGTGATCTCGTCCTTTTCCTGGCCGGCTGGGCGTTGGCGACGCTGCGGATGCTGCTGGCCTGGGCGGTCCGTCACCCCAACTACTTTTTCGAGTGGCTGCTCTGGTGGAGCCATGGCGATCCTCTTTGATTTGTGGATTGATGGGTGATGATAGACGCCCTCGCTTCCGCCCCCTTTCCCGCCACCTCCCCCCCAATCTTCCGAACAGCCCTGCTTCGGCGGAGCTTCTTTATGGACGGTTTGTGAAATAATGTTTCTATTGAAATCCCGGAGGACAACAGGCATGAAAAAATCGCTCGGCATAATCGTGGTCGTTCTGGTGCTGGCGGTGGCGGGTTTCGCCGGCGCCGCCTACTGGTCGGGCCAGCAGGCGGAACGCTGGTACCAGGATGCCTTGGCGCAAGGCTCAAACAATCCCAACGTCAAACTCAGCACGGCCCGCTATCAGCGTGGACTGTTCTCGTCGCAAATCGAAACCCGTGTCCAGTTCGTGTTGCCGGAAAACCACGATCCGGACCAGCCGGATCCCTCGTTCACGATCCGGCAGGAGGTCTATCACGGCCCAGTACCGCTGGCGGGTCGGGGTGCGCCGGGCGTGCCGATGCAATGGACCGGCGCGGTGGTGCGCGCCACGCTGGACCCGAACAGCAGCGCTTGGACTCGCGAACTGGCCCAATGGTATGGGAACCAAGAGCCGGTGGTGGCTATTTCGCGGGTCGGTTTCGACGGCGCCAGCGATACCTCCATCGCCATGCCCCCGTTGAACCTCGCTCAAGTGGGCGATCTGCAAAGCCTCAAGTTTTCCGGGTTGCAAGGCCAGTTTCGGATTGCGCCCCATAGCGCCGCGATCGAGGGCGGCATGAGCGCCGCCAGCCTGGAAGTAACCGGCCAGCCGACCGAAGCCGGCGCCGATCGACCCGCCGACGCCGATCAGCTCAGCCTGCGCGATCTCACCGTGACGGTGAACCAGCGTAAGGGAGCTTTCGATCTGATGTTCGGCGAATCCCGTTTCAATATCGGCGAACTACGGGGCGAGAATCGACAAGCGGGAGGTCCGTTTGCGATCGACAATCTGAGCGTGATCGGCAAACTGAGCCAACCGACTCCGCGGCAAGTGGCCGCCGAGGCGGTGTTCAAGGCTGACAAGGTGACCGTGGACCAGCAAAGCGGCGCCGGCAGCGTGCGACTGGCGCTGGGCAACCTGGATGGTTCCACCGTTGCCCGGTTCGAACAGTGGCAGCAAAAAACCGCCGGCAAACTCGACGATCCGCAAGCGCTCGACGACTTGCTGGATCTGGTGAAGGCTTTGCTGCGCGGCAAGCCGGAATTCGTGCTCGATACCCAGGCCACTCTGACCCAGGGCGAATGGCGGAGCAAGTTGACGCTGAATTTCCAGGATCCCGGCGCGATCAATCCAGCGCAAGATCCGATGAGCTTGCTGGGGTCGCTGGAAAAAGGCTTGGCCGACATCACGGCCTCCAAACTCTTGGTGGAAACCGTGCTGAAAGACTTGGCGAAAGCGGATTTGCAGGCGCAAGTCGAGGAGCAGGGTCAGGAGGCCGGCGAACAGGCCGTGCAAGCGATGGCGGAACAGCAGGTCGCGCAGCAGCTTCAGGGACTGACGGCCGCCGGTTTTATCCGGCTTTCGGGCGATCAATACCGGAGCACGGCGCGGTTCGAGGGTGGCAAGCTGTTCGTGAACGATCAGGAAATTCCGTTGGCGTCGGCGGTTGCCGAGGACGATGCAAGCGGCTTGGAAGCGATGCCGCTGGAACCGGATGATGGCGTTCAAGAAGAAGAACCGCCGCTGGAGCCGGACAGTGGCCCCGGAGAACCGGCCCAGGAAAAACCAACCCAGCAATGAATTTCGAGAGATGACCGGCATTGAGGCGGAGTTGCGGCGCTTGCCGCCGGAGTTGCGGCCCGAAGTCGCCCAATACTGGGAGGCCTTCGCCGCCGCCCGCGCGACGGATCTGGAGCCGCCCGCCGACGCGGTGTTGCGGCAACTGGTTCCGGTCTGGGCCAGCAGCGAGTTTGTCGCCCGCGCCTGCATCCGCGAGCCGGCGCTGCTGGCGGCACTACTGGCCAGCGGCGATCTGGAACGGACCCGGACGACGGGCGAGTGCCGGGCGCGGTTGGAGCAAGCGTTGGCGGACGCGACCGACGAGGCCCGGCTCGGCGCGCTGTTGCGCCGGTTCCGTCGCTGGGAAATGGTTCGCATCGCCTGGCGCGATCTGGCCGGGCTGGCGGACTTGACGGAAACGCTGGGCGATCTCTCCGATCTGGCGGAGGCGGCGGTCGATGCCGCGCTGGAGCGCTTGCACGCCTGGCAGGGCCAGCGTTTCGGCATGCCGCGCGATGCCGACGGCCAAGCGCAGCGCCTGGTAGTGCTAGGCATGGGCAAGCTCGGCGGGCGCGAGCTCAACTTCTCTTCGGACATCGACCTGATCTTCACATTTCCACGGCAGGGTCGGACCGACGGGGCGCGGGCCGTCGCCAACGAAGAGTTTTTCCGCCGGCTCGGGCAGCGGTTGATCAAAGTGCTGGCCGAGCCGACCGCCGACGGCTTCGTGTTCCGGGTCGACATGCGCCTGCGGCCGTTCGGCGATTCGGGACCGCTGGCGATTTCCTTCGCCGCTTTTGAGGACTATTACCAGAATCACGGCCGCGACTGGGAACGTTACGCCATGATTAAGGCCCGGGTGATCGCCGGCGACCGGGAAGCCGGCGAGCGTTTGCTGGTCGGGCTGCGGCCGTTCGTCTACCGCCGCTACCTCGATTATGGCGCGTTCGCGGCGCTGCGCGGCATGAAGGCGCTGATCGCCCAGGAAGTCGAACGCAAGGGCATGCAACGCAACATCAAGCTGGGGCCGGGCGGCATCCGCGAGATCGAGTTCATCGGCCAGGCTTTTCAACTGATCTATGGTGGCCGCGACCCGGCGCTGCGGGAACGCGGCATCCTGACGATATTGGATCGTCTGGCCGCCAGTGGCCGATTGCCGGCGGTGGCGGTGGTCGACCTCAAACAAGCCTACGATTTTCTGCGTCGGGTCGAAAACCGGCTGCAAGCCTGGGCCGATCAGCAAACCCACGATCTGCCGGACCAGGAACTGGCCCAACTGCGACTGGCCCACGCCATGGGTCAAGCCGACTGGAGCGCGTTCACCGACGAACTGGCGCGGCATGTTGACGCGGTGAGCCACCAGTTCGCCCAGATCTTCGGCGACGCGACGGTGGATGCCGGGACTCGCCAGGCAGGGTTGGCGATCCTGTGGAGGAACGAGCCCAGCGAGGAAGGCGCACTCCAGGTATTGGCCGAGCACGGTTTCGAAGACCCGATGCTGGCCTGGAATCGGCTGCGGGCGCTGAAAACCGGGTTCAGTTACCGGGCGATGAGCCCGCGTGGGCGCGAACGCCTGGACGTGCTGGCGCCTCGGGTTCTGGAAGCCACCGCCGCCGGGCCGCGGCCAGCGGTGACGCTGGAGCGCGTTTTCAATCTGCTGGAAGCGGTGGCCCGCCGCTCGGTGTACCTGGCGCTGCTGGCCGAGCATCCGCAGGCGCTGGCGCAACTGGTCAAGCTGTGCGCCGCCAGCAGTTGGATCGCCACCCATCTGACCCGCTATCCGCTGCTGCTCGACGACCTGCTCAACCCCGCCACGCTCTACGCGCCGCTGGATCGCCGGCAGTTGGTGTCGGAACTGGATCAGCAACTGGCGCGCACACCGGCGGGCGATGCCGAAGAGCGGCTGAACGCCTTGCGCTATTTCAAGCAGGGCAACGTGTTACGAGTCGCCGCCGCCGACGTCAGCGGCGCGATGCCCTTGATGATCGTCAGCGACCATCTGACCGAAATCGCCGAAGTCCTGCTACGCAAGGTGCTGGAACTGGCTTGGGCCGATCTGTTGCCCCGCTTCGGTCGGCCCGAGTGCGTGGTGGATGGGGTACGGCGGGAGGCGCGCTTCGCCATCCTCGCCTACGGTAAGTTGGGCGGCATCGAATTGAACTACGGTTCCGACCTGGATCTGGTATTCCTGCACGACAGCGTCGGTGGCCAACAAGCGACCGCCGGTCCGCGCCAGATCGACAACACCGCTTTTTTCGCCAAACTGGTGCAGCGGATCATCCATCTGCTGACCACCCGTACCGGCGCCGGCGATCTGTACGAGGTGGATACCCGGCTGCGGCCCAGCGGTCGCGCCGGTCTGCTGGTCAGCGCCTTCGAGGCTTTCGCCGAATACCAGCAACACCAGGCCTGGACCTGGGAACATCAGGCGCTGGCGCGGACACGAGTGGTGGCGGGGCCGGCGGCGCTGACCGAGCGGTTTGAGGCCATCCGTCGGGAGGTTTTGGGGCGCGAGCGCGATCCGGCGGTGCTGCGTCGGGAGGTCCGCGACATGCGCGAGCGAATGCGCGCCGAACTGGACACCAGCACCGCCGAGACCTTCGACCTCAAGCAGGGTCGGGGTGGTATCGCCGACATTGAATTTATGGTGCAATATAAAATCTTGGCGAACGCCCACCGTTATTCGGATCTGCTGACCTACACCGACAACATCCGGCAGACCGACGGGCTGGAGCGATTCGGCATCCTGTCCGTCGCCGACGCCGCCCGGTTGCGCAACGCCTATCGAAGCCTGCGCCGACGCATTCACTTACTCAAGCTGCAAGAACAGCCCGCCCGCATCCCGGCCGACGAGGCGCGGGAGGTGCGCGAAGGCGTGAGCCGCATCTGGCGGCGGCTGATGGAAAGCGATTGAAGCGCCGGGCATGGGGCGATGCATTCGAGCAAAACGGGCGCCGACGCGCGCGCAAGCAGCCTTGTCTTGGAGAATCGAACGATGACGATGGCCGACCGTGATGGTCTGATCTGGTACGACGGCGAACTGGTGCCCTGGCGCGAAGCCAATACCCATGTATTGACCCATACCCTGCACTACGGCATGGGTGTATTCGAAGGGGTTCGGGCCTATGCCACCCACCGGGGCGCCGCGATTTTCCGCTTGCAGGCCCATACCGACCGATTGTTTCGTTCCGCCCACATCCTCGGCATGCCGCTGCCGTACAGCAAGGCCGAAATCAACGACGCCTGCCGGCAGGCGGTGCGCGCCAATAATTTGGCCAGCGCCTACATCCGGCCGATGTGCTTTTTTGGCGCCGAAGGCATGGGGCTGCGCGCCGACAATCTCAAGGTCCACGCCATCGTCGCCGCCTGGGAATGGGGCGCCTACCTGGGCGCGGAAAATCTGGAGCGCGGCATCCGCATCCGCACCTCATCGTTCAGCCGGCACCATGTCAACATCGCCATGTGCAAGGCCAAGGCGAATGGCAATTACATGAATTCGATGCTGGCGCTGTCCGAAGCCCTGCGCGACGGTTACGACGAAGCGCTGCTGCTGGATACCGAGGGCTACGTGGCGGAGGGCAGCGGCGAGAACGTCTTTATCATCCGCGACGGCTTGATCTATACCCCGGACCTGACTTCGGCGCTGGAAGGCATCACCCGCGACACCATCATCCGTTTCGCCGCCGACCTCGGGATTTCGGTTCGGGAAAAGCGCATCACCCGCGACGAGGTGTATATCGCCGACGAAGCCTTCTTCACCGGCACCGCCGCCGAGGTGACGCCGATCCGCGAAGTGGACGGCCGCGTTGTCGGTAACGGCCGCCGCGGTCCGATCACCCAGCGCCTGCAGGAAATGTACTTCGATCAGGTACAAGGCCGTCGCGATGAATATCCCGACTGGCTGACGTTGGTTTGAGCGCTTCATTGCCTTGGCCGAAATCCGGGTTCCGACCCGCGCCTTCATCGATCGATAAAAATTTTAGGAGAACCATCCATGGCCGCCGCTCCCGCCGCTCTTGCGAAGGCAATGCCCAATGCCCAGAAGACCTACGAGGTCAGCCGGGCCGATTTACCGGTGTCTTGCCCGCTGCCGGAAATGACGCTGTGGAATTCCCACCCGAAGGTCTATCTGCCGCTCGAAGCCACCGGCAAGGCCAAATGCCCGTACTGCGGCGCGGACTTCGTGCTGGTGGACTGAGCCGCTGTCCGGCGGCGGGTGGAATCGCCGGTGCGCCCGCTGGTCGTCTGGCGGTTCAGCGACGGCAAGGCCGGGCACGATAATCAGAGCCAGGGATTGACGGAAGCTCTGGCCCGGTTGCGGCCGGTCGAAATCGTCACGCCGCAATGCCTATCCTCTATCGCGGCGCTACTCGCCTTGGCAGGCGGTCGCCTAACCGCGTGGCGGACCTTGCCGGCGCCGGACCTAGTGGTAGGCGCTGGTCACGGTACCCATCTCTCGTTGTTGGCCGCCGGTCGGCGTCGGCGCGCGCGCGCGGTGGTGCTGATGCGGCCCAGTTTGCCGTTGGCTCTGTTCGATCTGTGCCTGATCCCCGAGCACGACACGCCGCCGCTTCGCGCGAACGTGTTCGTCACGCGCGGGGCACTGAACCGTATCCAACCCTCCTCCCACCTGGATCCCCGGCAGGGCCTGCTGCTCATCGGCGGGCCATCCGCGCATTTCGGTTGGGACGATGCCGGATTGCGCGCCCAGATCGCCGCCGTGCTGGCCGTCGATCCAGCGGTGCACTGGACGCTGACCACCTCGCGCCGCACGCCGGCCTCTTTTTTAGCTGCCGGTCACGATCCGGCGGATGCCCGGCTGACGGTGGTTCCGGTCGCGGCGACCGGTCCGGATTGGCTGCCGGCGCAACTGGCGCGAGCCGGGCAGGTCTGGGTCAGCGCCGACAGCGTCTCCATGGTTTACGAGGCCTTGACCGCCGGCGCGGCGGTGGGCGTGCTGGAAGTGCCGCGTAAACGATCTAGCCGCATTAGCCGCGGGCTGGATAAACTGGCCGGCGAAGGCTGGATTACGCCCTTCGCCGACTGGCAACGCCACCCGTGCCTCAAGCGGCCGACCCAGACCTTCAATGAAGCGGAGCGCTGCGCCCGCTGGATCGCCGCGCGATGGTTCGCCTGAGCGTGGCGCAGTTGTTGCCGGCACTGAACGGCGGCGGCGTGGAGCGCGGCACGCTGGAGATCGCGGAGGAATTGGTCCGGCGCGGCCATCGCTCGGTGGTGATTTCCGCTGGTGGGCGACTGGTGCCAGAATTGCTGCGAGAGGGCAGCGAGCATCTGGCCTGGCCGCTCGGCGTCAAATCGCCGCTGACGCTGCGCTGGGTCCGGCCGTTGCGGCGCTGGCTGGCCGAACAGCGGATCGATATTCTGCACGCCCGCTCGCGCCTGCCGGCCTGGATCGCTTGGCTGGCCTGGCGGCGGATGGACCCGGCGACCCGGCCGCGCTTCGTCACCACCGTGCATGGGCTGTATTCGGTTTCCCGTTATAGCGCCATCATGACCCGAGGCGAGCGGGTAATTGCCGTATCCGACACCGTGCGGGCCTATCTGCGACGCCATTATCCCGAATTGCCGGTGGATCGAATCCAGGTGATCCAGCGTGGAGTGAACCCGGCGGATTTTCCCTACGGTTACCGACCCACGCCCGACTGGCTGGCCGACTGGTATCGGCACTATCCGCAATTGCGCGATGCGCCGGTCTTGACGCTGCCGGGACGGCTGAGCCGGCTCAAGGGTCATCGGGAATTCGTCGAGCTGATCGCCCGATTGCAGGCGGCCGGTCGGCCGGTTCGTGGGCTGATCGTCGGCGGCCCGGAGCCGCGCCGCCAAGCATACGCCGATGCCTTGCGGGAAAGCGTCCGATCGCGGGGCTTGGCCGACATTGTGCTGTTTACCGGCCATCGCGCCGACATGCGCGAAATTTATGCGGTATCGACACTGGTGCTATCGCTGTCGGCCAAACCGGAATCCTTCGGCCGCGCAGTGCTGGAAGCTTTGAGCCTGGGCCGGCCAGTGGTCGGTTACGCGCACGGCGGTGTCGGCGAGATTCTGGACCGACTGTATCCCGCCGGCCGGGTTCCGCCGGGCGATGCGGAAATGCTGGCCGCGCGGGTTAGCGACCTGCTGGACGCTCCGCCGCCGGTGCCGGCGGAACCGGCGTTCCCCTTGCGGCGGATGCTGGATGAAACCCTGGCGCTTTATGTGGCGCTACAGCGTGCGCCGAGACCCTCGACGTGAAACTCGGGCCGTCTGGATCGACCCTGATCGTGCAGCCGCTGCCCGGCATCGGCGACATGGTTTGGCACCTGCCGCATATCCATGCCATCGCCGCGACCACGATCGCCGGCAAAGTCGATATTCTGACCAAGCCGCGTTCCCAGGCCGACCGCTTGCTATGCGCCGATCCCTGCGTCGGCCAAGTGCTGTGGCTGGAGCGTGAATCCGGTCGCCATGCCGGCTTAGGTGGCGTGTTGCGACTGGCGACGGCGTTGCGGCAGGGCGGCTACCAGCGCGTATGGATCCTGCACGGCAGCGCCCGCTACGCGCTGGCGGCGCGCTTGGCCGGCATCTCCGAGCGGCTGGGGTACGGGGTCGGTTTGCAGTCGCTGCTGTTGACCGTGCCGGTGCGCTTGCCGCCCGAGCGGCGCCACGCCCACCCGATCCTACGGGCGGACGCCCTGCTGGATGCACTGGAAATCGTGCGCTCCGAACCGGAACCCCGGCTCACGCTCGCCGCCGAGGCCGGACAGGCGGTGGCGGCGCGGTTTGCGGCGTGGCCGACGCCATGGATCGCGCTGGGCGTCGGCAGCAGCGAACCCTGGAAGCAATGGGGCGCGGCCCGCTTCGCGGAGTTGACTCTGGCGCTGAGCCAGTGGCGGGCCGGTTCGGTTCTTATCGTCGGTGGACCGGCGGAACGGCCGCTGACGGAAGAGATTTTAGCGCGGGTGCGTGATGGTGGCGGCGCGGCGGCGGATGCGGTGGCGCTGCCGCTGGAACAAGTCGCGGCTTTGCTGGCCCGTTGCCACTGCTATATCGGCAACGACACCGGCGTGCTGAACATGGCCGCCGCTCTGCGGGTACCGGCTATCGGGCTGTTCGGCGGCTCGGCGCCGCTCTGGCATTCCCGCTTCATCCATCCGCTCCTGCCGCCCGACGGCGAACGCGGCATGGCCGCCATTACGGTTTCCCAAGTTCTGGAAGCGCTCGCGCGCTGGAGTGGTTCGGATGTCGATCACACGCGTGCATGACGCCCTGCGGGAGGTTTTCTTCCGTCAAGGTTGGTTGTTGCTGGCGGTGTTGCCGCTGACTCAGATCGGCGGTCGCGCGCTGTTCAACGTCGTCGCCGGGCTCTACGCGGTGTGGGGTTTGCTAAGCCTGTGGAGTCGACGGGACCGGTTGGATCGTTCGACGACCCTGCTTTACCTAGCCTTGTTGGGTGTGGCGCTGGCCGGCGTGCCGGGGTCGGTCGATCCGGTGGGCGGCCTCCGCGTCTGGATACAATTCGCCGCGCAGACCTCGACTGTACTGCTGGTGCAGGCCGCCCTGCGGGAATCCCCAGAGAACATCGATCGTCTATTGGCCGCCATGGCGCTGTTCGGCGGCATCGCCTTGGTCGGCTTGTACCTCCTGTTGCCCTATCATCGGTTCGAATGGTCCGGTCAACCCTTCAATCCGCTCACGCAGTTGCAGGAAGACAATCTACCGTTTTTGCTGCCGTTTCTGTTGGGTTGGATTTGGCGATACGGCGACCGCCGTTGGCGATACGGCGCAATGCTGGGCGTGGTGGTGGCTGCGCTGGCTTATGTGGCCATCTCCGAAGGGCGAGCGGCACTGGTCGGCTTGATCGTCGGATTAGTGGTGTTCTGCTGGGCGGTGCTGGGATGGCGACCGCGCTGGATCGCGGCGCTGGCGGTAGGGGTGCTGGCGGTGGGCATCATCGCCAATACCGGGCCGTTTCTTAAAACGGAACTGGACCCCAAACATCCCCTGGATGCCTTTACCGCCGGGCGCACCATTGTATGGCGGCAGGCGTTGGAACATCCTCCGGCACGCCCTTGGCTGGGTGTGGGCATCGCCAACGCGTCGCACAGTCAGGAGCTGCTGCGCTTTGAAATAGGCGGCGCGCAATTACAAATCAAGCACTTCCACAATTTTTTGATCGATGCCTGGTACGAAACCGGGATCTTGGGGGTAGGCCTGTTGCTGGCGTTGATGGGCGCCGTGTTCGTCCGGCTGGCGCGGATCTGGCGGCGGCTGTCGGTCGACGATCGCCAGCGCGCCGGCGTGTTGCTGGCGGCGGCCTTGTCGATCATCGCCGCCGCTCTGCTGAGCTTTTCCTATACCTCCCGGCAGTTTGCCTGCTATCTCTTCGCCTGCCTGGGTGGATTGATCCACTTCGGTCGGGCGCGCGCCGGCGCGGCTAGCCCAGTAAGTGCCGATACAGATCCAAATAAGCGTTAACGACCGCTTCTTCGCCGTGCCGGGCGATGAGCGTCTGGTGACCGCTGCTGGCGATCTCGTGGCGCAACGATTCGTCGCGCAACAACAACTCCATTGCCTCCGCCAGCGCGACGGGATCGGCCGAAGGCGTCAACCAACCATCTTGGCGGTCGGTGATGAGATCCTGCAAGCCCCGGGCGCGAGTCGAAAGCACCGGGCGGCGATAGGCCCAGGCTTCCAGCACGACGTTGCCCACCCCTTCCTGCCGCGAAGAGCAGACGCACAGATCGGCCAGTTCTTGAAAAGGTCCGGCGTCGTCGCGCCAGCCCGGCCAGCGCACCCGGTTGGCGACACCCAGTTGTACGGCGCGCTGCTCAAGCTCGGTTGCCAGCGGCCCGTCGCCCACGATGATCAGATAGATCGGTCGGTTACGGATAGTTGTCGGAACGGCCGCGAACGCCGCCAGCAGATCGTCGAAGCCCTTGACCGGATGCAAACGACCCACCGCGGTCACGATCAAGGCCTCTTCGGGTATCCCCTGTTCCTGACGCAGTCGCCGCAGGGCGGCGGCGGAACTGGGGTGACGGGGCGCGACGAAATTGCTGATGTGAAACACCCGGTTTGCGGGAAAACCGTGTCGGATCAGGTGATCGCGGATGCCTGGACTGACCGCCACCCAGGCGTGTGCGTGCCGGTAGCCACGCGGATTGTAATAGCCGCCCAACCGGGCGATGTGGACCGGCCGGCGGTCGGCGGCGACCCCGATCAGCCGGGTGGCCCGGCCCATGTAGGTTTGCACGATGTCCGGCCGGCGCTCGCGCATGATTTGCGCGATCCGCCAACGGGACCAGACATCCCAGATCGCCCGCATGGGCACATGGATTTGCTCGGTTTCCGGCCGCAGTCGAGCCGAAACCTGGCCACCGGCCACATTGATGGCCAACACGGGCTGTTGGCGCGCCTGCAAGGCGTTGACGAGACGGACATAAAAGAGTTCGGCGCCGCCCACCGCTTCCCCACCGATGATATGGGCCGATGTGATCATGAATACCCGGGAACGAGAAAGTCATGCATGATATGGCGCGTGCTCCAAAATGAAAACTTCGTTCAGGACAGACGATTCATGACAGACCGCACCCCACTTTCGGTATTCGTCACCACCTACAACAACGACCGCACCCTGACGGCCTGTCTGGAGAGCGTCAAATGGGCCGATGAGATCGTCCTGCTGGATTCTTTCAGCACCGATGACACACTCGATATCGCCCGACGCTACGGGGCGCGGATCAGCCAGCACGAGTTTCTGGGATACGGCCCACAAAAGCAGATGGCGCTGGCGGCGACTACCCATGATTGGGTGTTGCTGCTGGATGCTGACGAAGCGCTGTCGCCGGTTCTGCAAATTGAAATCGACCAGTTGCTGGAGGCGGAACCCGTCGCGGACGGCTACGAAATGCCCCGGCAGGAACAACTGTTTTGGCGGATGTATCACCCGGCGACCCGGATGAATTACTACCTGCGTCTGTTCGACAAGCGCAAGGGCGACATCGACGACATGCCGGTCCACGCCGCGCCCAAGGTCAGGGGGCGGATCGGCCGGCTCGAAGCGCCGCTGTATCATTACGGCGAAACCGATATCCACACCAAGGTTGAGAAAATCAACGCCTACTCGACCGGTCTGGTGGCGGACAAGATCAAGAAAAAACGCTGGGGCATACCGCTCGTCATGCTGTTTTACCCACCGCTGTTTTTCATTCGCAGCTATGTATTCAAGCGCAATTTTTTGAACGGCTGGGCGGGCGTGATCAATTCGTCGGTGGCGGCGTTCTACGTTTTCCTCAAATACGCCAAGCTATACGAGCACTATCAAGTAGCCCAATATGGAACCCGGCTTTTGCCGGAAGACGCTCCGCCGCCGATCCGACACCGATCCCAGGATGTCGGCCGCGCGCCCTGAGAACGCCGAGCGGTTTGGCCGGTCACCCCAATCCCGCGTCGATCTCGCGCAATTGCCGCCAGACCCGCGACGGCGTCAACATCGCCATGCAGCTATGGTGGGAACAATCCTTGCGATAGCAGTTGATGCAAGGCAGATCGGCTTGCAGTGTCGTGACATTATCGCCCAGCGGCTTGACCCGGCGCGGGTCGGTCGGACCGCACAGTACCAGCATGGGCACGGTCGTGGCCGCGGCCAGATGCGCCGTGCCGGTGTCGTTGGCGACGATGAACCGCGCCGGCTCGCACAGCGGTGGAATGTCCAGGATCGCGGTCTGCCCGCATAGGTTGACCAGCCAGGGACCGCAGGCCTGGGCGATGCGCCGACACTCTTCGATTTCATCCGGACCGCCGACGAGCACGACGCGATCCAGCCCCTGGCGGTGCAGTTGATGCGCCAGCGCGCTGTAGCGGTCGGCGCCCCAGCGCTTGAGGTGGCCGCTGGCATTGCAGCCCGGCAATAGGATTGCGTACCGTCCTGCTTCTAGATTGTGGCGCGCCAAGAGATTCCGGGCGCGGTCGCGGTGGTAATCGGAAACGTGCAACACCGGTCGCGGCGTCGTCGCCGGAATGCCGCCGGCCCGCAGCGCGGCCCGGCCCTTGGTGATGCTGTGCGCCGGTCCGGGCTGCGCGTCCGGGGCGATGTTGTAAGGCCATTGGCGGCGATTGCCCACGCGAAACGGTATCCGACACCCACTAAGTCCCAGCAGACCCAGCAACAGGCGGGAACGGTCGTTGCACTGCAAGTCGATCACCAGGTCATAGCGCCCGGCCCGTACCCGGCGCAACCATTCGATCGCATGGGAAACAGGGCGTCGGCGGGCACGCAGATCGACGGCGAAGACTTGGCGAAAGCGCGGATCCTCGGCGAACAGATCCCGCCAGACCGGCAAGGTGTTGAGGTGGATTTCCCGATCTGGAAACGCCCGGGCGATGTCCTCGAACAACGCAGTGGCAATAATCACATCGCCCATGGCGCTCCATTTCAGCACCAGGATGCGGCGTATGGCGGGGTTGGCCGGCAGGTTGGCGCAATAGGACATCGGCGGTATCCGGACTCAGGGTGGATAAATGCGTGGACTGCCCGGCGGTCGGGTCTTGAAGCGGCGATGAACCCAGAGATACTGCGCCGGCGCCTGACGGATGTGCTGCTCCAGCAATTCGTTGATGCGCTGGGTGTCCGACGCGACATCTCCACTCGGAAAATTTTCCAGCGCCGGCAAGATGGTGACCTCGTAACCGGCTGTTCCCGCCAGTCGGCGCGGAAAGTAGGGCACCACCGCCGCGCCGCTCAGCGCCGCCAACCGGCTGGTGGCGGCCACGGTGCACGCCGGTACTCCAAAGAAAGGCACAAAGACGCTGTTGCGCAAACCGTGGTTCTGATCGGGCGCATACCACACTGCCTTTCCTCGTTTGAAGGCGCGCAACAGGCCGCGCAGATCCTCGTGCGGCAGCGGTGGCAATCGGGATCGGCGCTCGCGCTCGCGGCGCATGACGGCTTCATACAACGCATTTTTATGCGCCCGGTACATGGCATGGAACGAGTGGCGCCAAGTGATGAACCGGGCGCCTAGCTCCAAGGTGGTGAAATGTCCAGTGAGCAGGATGACACCCCTGCCGCGGGCCAGGGCGTGCTCCAGGTGCTCCGTGCCCTCGACCCGTGCCAATCCGCGTAATTTTTCGTCTGGCGCCCACCACGCCATGGCGGTTTCGAATAAGCCAATACCCAGCGCGGCGAAGTGTTCCTCCAGCAGGTCGGCCCTTTGCTTTGGCGACAGTTCCGGGAAACATAAGGCCAAGTTGATCGCGGCGATGCGACGGCGGCGGCGCATGATTTTACTGGCCCAGTAGCCGGCCTGCCGGCCCGCGAACAGTTGCCAGCGAAATGGTAGCGCGGCCATCCCCTTCATCACGCCCAGCCCCAGCCAGATCGGCCAATAACGCGGCGTCAGGAAATGCCAGGAGAACAACCGAATGGATGGGGATACGGGATAAGAACCTTCCATTGAATCTACTATATAAGCGGCATCGACCGATTAAAAAGACTATCACGAAACCCGGCCATCGGGTGGAGGGCGCTATGACTCCTGTTTTTTTGGTAACCGGCGCGGCCGGTTTCATCGGCAGTCACTCGGTGGACTGGCTGCTGCGGCACGGGTGGCGAGTGGTGGGGGTCGACAATTTGCGCACGGGGCGTCTGGACAACCTGGCCGACGCGCGTTCGTCTCCCAACTTTACTCTGGTGATCGCCGATGCTGGCGATGAAGCGGTCATGCGTCCTTTGTTCCAGCAGCATCGGTTTGCTGGCGCTCTGCATCTTGCGGCGCTGGTTAGTGTTCCGGAAAGTTTTCGCGAGCCGGGACTCAACTACCGCCTCAATCTGGCCACCGCCGATTCGCTTGCTCGATGGTGTCTTGATCATGACTGCAAGCGTCTGGTGTTCGCGTCCTCGGCGGCGGTGTACGGGACGAGCGCGCCGCTGCCCAATCGAGAGTCAACCTTACCGCAACCTCAATCTCCCTATGCCGCCGCCAAGCTGGCTGCCGAGATCATGCTGTTGGGCTATGCGGCCAGCTACGGGCTGGAAGCGGTCTGCCTGCGCTATTTCAACGTTTATGGGCCACGCCAGGATCCCGGCTCACCGTACTCCGGGGTGCTGTCGATCTTCACCAATCGATTCCAACGCGGTTTGCCGGTGACGGTATATGGCGATGGCGAGCAGACTCGGGATTTCATCTCGGTTCGGGATGTCGCGGAATGCAATGGACGGGCTCTAACCCGCCAAAGTGTCCAGAGTGGACGCTATAATGTCTGCACTGGCCAAGCGGTTTCCCTGAAGCAGGTATTGGTGGTTTATCGCGACCTGTTTCCGAACGCGCCTCCCGCCCAGTTTGCCTCCAGCCGGATCGGCGATATCCGGCACTCGTTGGGCGATCCGGCCCTGCTGCAAGGAATGCTGCGATATAACGCACAAACTTCGTTCGCGCGGGGTTTGCGCGAACTGGTGCTAAATCATGGTTGATGTTGCGGTACGGGCTTGACGTTCAATCTATCTTCCCTATAATCCGCGCTCCCCTACGGTAGGTTGTAGGAGGGGTAGAGGGAAGGTTCCGAGAAAAAGCTTGTGGTAACGACTTAAACGAGCCTATAATCCTCTTCCCGCTCTTTTTGAGCAAGAGAGTTTAGTTGTTCTTTATCAAACTGGAAGGTAGGTTGGAGGGGTGGCTTGCGGGCGAAGGGT
>JARSSH010000001.1 GCA_029624815.1 Candidatus Competibacter sp. | reverse complement strand
TGTTTCAACAGCAAGGCTTCTTTCTTAATGAAAATACCACACCTTTACAGGGCTGCACTATCGTCCTGAACATCGGCTCCGAAATTCGGCAACAACTTAAACAGCGCCCCTGCAAGGCCTACGTCAACGACATGCGCGTCAAGGTCGATCCCACCGGACTGTACACCTACCCTGACGTAGTGGTGGTTTGCGGTAAGGAGCAATTCGACGATACGCACCTCGACACCCTGCTGAATCCCACCCTGATCGTTGAGATCCTGTCCGAATCCACCGAAGCGTATGACCGGGGACGCAAATTCGAGCACTACCGCAAGCTGGACTCGCTGGCCGAATACGTACTGATCGCTCAAAACCGCCCACACATCGAATCGTATCGGCGGCAAGCCGACCAGCAATGGCTATTGACGGAATGCAGCGAACTTGACGGCGCGCTGCGGCTACCGTCCATCGACTGCGATCTGATACTGGCGGAAGTCTACGATAAGGTGGAGCTGCAAGACGCCTGACGAGCGCGGACACGGGCTCCAGTCTGCTATCATGGCGGACCCGCGCCGGAGACTCCGGCCGCCCGTGTTCTCTAATACCGATACGATCCGCCATGCATCCAGTTCTGACCATCGCCAAGCGCGCCGCCTTGAGCGCCAGCCGCATCCTACTCCACCATTTCGATCGCCTCGAACGGCTGAGCGTCACCGCCAAACAGCGCAACGACTTCGTTAGCGAAGCGGACATCCAAGCCGAACAAGAGATCATTCAGGTTCTGCGCAAGACCTATCCCAACCACGGCATCGTGGCCGAGGAAAGCGGCGAACAGCACGGCCAGGATGACTATCAATGGGTGATCGACCCCCTGGACGGCACCACCAACTTCTTGCACGGCATCCCGCATTTCGCCATCTCCATCGGCTTCCGCCACAAGACCCGGCTGGAAGCAGGACTGATCTACGATCCGATCCGGCAGGAGATGTTCACCGCCTCGCGCGGCGCCGGGGCACAGATCAACGACCGGCGCATGCGCGTCAGCGGCATCTCGCAAATGGAAAACGCCCTGCTCGGCACGGGTTTTCCATTTCGCCATCCCCAACACCAGCCCGCCTACCTCAATTTCTTTGGCGGCCTGTTCGGCAAGTGCGTGGAAGTGCGCCGGGCTGGCGCGGCCTCGCTGGATCTGGCTTATGTGGCCTCTGGCCGGCTGGACGGTTATTGGGAGTTCGGACTGAAAGAATGGGACATCGCCGCCGGCACACTGCTGGTGCAGGAAGCCGGGGGACTGGTCAGCGACTTCGGCGGCGGCAACGATTTCATGAAGTCGGGCAACATCGTCGCCGGCAACCCAAAGATCTTCAAAGCATTGTTGCAAGAGATGCGGCCGTATCTGCACGACTGAGGGGCGCGGGACAGCCGGCCTACCGTCGAAATCCCGAGGTGATCGGATAGCGCCGGTCCCGCCCGAAGGCGCGCGGGGTGATCCGCACGCCGGGCGCGGCCTGACGGCGCTTGTATTCGTTGACGATCACCAACCGCGCCACCCGCTCCACCGTCGCCCGGTCGAAGCCGGCCGCGACCAACTCTTCCACCGAACGGTCTTCCTCGACGTACCCTTGCAGAATCGCATCCAGCAGGTCATAGGGCGGCAGGCTGTCCTGATCGGTCTGATCCGGGCGCAGTTCGGCCGACGGCGGCCGATCCAGCACCCGTTGCGGGATCGTCGGCGACCGGCTGTTGCGATACGCCGCCAACCGGTACACCATGGTCTTCAGCACGTCCTTGATCGGAGCGAATCCCCCGGCCATGTCGCCGTACAGGGTGGAATAACCCACGGCGGTCTCGCTCTTGTTGCCGGTGGTCAGCACCAGCTTGCCGGTCTTGTTGGAGATCGCCATCAGGATCACCCCTCGACAACGGGCCTGGATGTTCTCCTCGGTACTGTCCGGCGGCAGTCCCGCCAATACCGGTTGCAAGATGCCGAGAAAAGCCTCGAACGCCGGTTCGATCGGCATGAGATGGTATTTTACCCCGAGAGTCCGGGCCTCCCGCTCGGCGTCGGAATTGCTCATTTCGGCGGTGTAGCGAGACGGCATCAACACGCCTTCCACCCGCTCCGGTCCCAACGCGTCGGCGGCGATGGCCAGGGTCAGCGCCGAGTCGATGCCGCCGGACAGCCCCAGCACCGCGCCGGGGAACCCGTTCTTGTTCACATAATCGCGCACGCCCAGCACGATGGTCTGATAAATCGCGGCTTCCTCGGTCAGTTCCGAGGCAATTTCGCCGGGATAAGGTTCCACCGTCGCGCCGACGCTGAAATCCACCGGGTACAGACCCTCGGCGCAAAGCGGAGCCCGCTGGGTCAATTCCCCGCGTCCGTTGACCACTTGCGAGTCGCCGTCGAATACCAGTTCGTCCTGACCGCCGACCAAATTGACGTAGAGGATGGGCAAGCCGGTTTCGGTCGCCCGCTGTCGCAGGATCTCCAACCGCAATCGACTCTTGCCGGCGTGAAAGGGCGAGGCGTTGAGATTGAGCAGCAGTTGCGCGCCGGCCCCGGCGGCCTGGCGTGCTGGCTCCGCCCGCCATATGTCCTCGCAGATGGTGACGCCGACCCGCGCGCCCTTGAGTTCGAACACCAGCGGTTCGGTGCCCGCCACGAAATAGCGTTTCTCGTCGAACACGCTGTAATTGGGCAACAGGTGTTTGTGATAAACCGCCCGAATCCCACCGTCGGCGATGACGGCGGCCGAATTGCGCAATCCTTCCGGGGTCGCGGCGGGATAGCCGACGACGGCGGTTATCCCCTGGATTTCGGCGCAAAGCCGCCGCATGGCCGGTTCCACCTGGCCCACGAAACCGGGACGCAACAGCAAATCTTCCGGGGGATAGCCGGTGACGGTCAGCTCCGGAAACACGATCGCATCGGCCCGCAAGCGGTCGCGGGCTTCCCGGGCGGCAGCGACGATCTTTTCGGTGTTGCCGGGAATATCGCCGACCAAGAGGTTAAGTTGGGCCATGACGACCCGGAGAACGGGAACGGAATCACTCATCGCGTCTGTCCATCCACTTGCCGCCCATGGCCACCCTGCCAGCCGAACAGCATAAAAACGAACAGGGGCGCCGAAGCGCCCCTTTCAATTCCACCGGACTGCAAACTCGATTCGGTCAGCCGGGGAAATACGCCTTCATCGCCGCGCCGATGTCGGCCGGCGAGCGGACGATCTTGGCGCCGGCGGCTTCCAGCGCCGCGAACTTGTCGGCCGCCGTGCCCTTGCCGCCCATGATGATGGCGCCGGCGTGACCCATGCGCTTGCCGGGGGGCGCGGTGACGCCGGCGATGTAGGCGACCACCGGCTTCTTGATGTTGGCCTTAATGTACTCGGCGCCCTCTTCCTCGGCGCTGCCGCCGATCTCGCCAACCATGACGATGCCTTCGGTTTGCGGATCGTCCTTGAACAGCTTCAGCACGTCAACGAAGCTCATGCCGTGGATCGGGTCGCCGCCGATGCCGATGCAGGTGGACTGACCGAGACCGGTTTGAGTGGTCTGCCAGACCGCCTCGTAGGTCAGCGTGCCGGAGCGGGACACAATGCCGATCTTGCCGGGCAGGTGGATATGGCCGGGCATGATGCCCATCTTGCAGCCGCCCGGGGTGATCACGCCCGGACAGTTGGGGCCGATCAAATAGACATCCGGATAGCTGATCTGCAAGGTGGCCTTGACCTTCAGCATGTCCGTCACCGGAATGCCCTCGGTGATGCAGGCGATGACCTTGACGCCGGCGTCGGCCGCTTCCAGGATGGCGTCGCCGGCGAACGGGGCCGGCACGTAAATCATGCTGGCGTCGGCGCCGGTGGCGGAAACCGCTTCGTACATGGTGTTGAACACCGGCTTGCCCAGATGGGTGCTACCGCCCTTGCCGGGGCTGATGCCGCCAACCAGATGAGTACCGTAGGCGA
This sequence comes from Candidatus Competibacter sp., assembly GCA_029624815.1. GTDB lineage: Bacteria > Pseudomonadota > Gammaproteobacteria > Competibacterales > Competibacteraceae > Competibacter. The sequence continues at coordinate 38,473 of JARSSH010000001.1, read as the reverse complement.
TGGCCTGTTCGGCGTGGAAGGTGCCCTGCGAGCCAGTGAACCCCTGGCAGATCACCTTGGTGTTTTTGTCGATCAAAATACTCATGGTGCGCTAGTTCCCCTGATGAGGTGAGAGGCCCAAGGTCGGCCGGTGCTTACTTGGCGGCCGCGGCCACCGCCATCTTGGCGGCGTCGGTCAGATCGTCGGCGGCGATGATATTCATGCCGGACTTGGCCAGCATCTCACGCCCGGCCTCGACGTTGGTGCCTTGCAACCGCACCACCACCGGCAGGGTCAGGCCCACTTCCTTGACCGCCTGGATGATGCCCTCGGCGATCAAATCGCAACGGACGATGCCGCCGAAGATATTGACCAGGATCGCCTTGACCTTGTCGGAGGACAGGATCAGCTTGAAGGCGCGAGCCACCCGGTCGGCGGTCGCGCCGCCGCCCACGTCGAGGAAGTTGGCCGGCTCGCCGCCGTGCAGCTTGCAGACGTCCATGGTCGCCATCGCCAGGCCGGCGCCGTTGACCATGCAGCCGATGTTGCCGTCCAGCGCCACGTAGTTCAGGCCGATCTCATGGGCGATGTGCTCACGCTCGTCTTCCTGGGTGGGATCGCGTAACTCGGCGAGATCCTTGTGCCGATACAGGGCGTTGTCGTCCAGGGTGATCTTAGCGTCCAGAGCCATCATCTGGCCGTTGTCGGTGATGATCAGCGGGTTGATCTCGACCAGACTGCAATCCTTTTGCACGAAGGCGTTGTAAACGCCGGTCATGATCTTGACCAACTGGTTGACTTCGTCCTTGCCCAAACCCATCTGGAAGCCCAGATTACGACACTGATAGGGCTGGATGCCGGCGATCGGATCAATGGCGACGGTCAGGATTTTCTCCGGGTTCTTGGCGGCGACTTCCTCGATGTCCATGCCGCCCTCGGACGAACCGATGAAAACGACGCGTTTCTTGCTGCGGTCCACCAGGCAGCTCAGGTACAGCTCGTTGGTGATATCCACTCCATCCTGAATCAGCAGGGCGCGAACCGGAACGCCCTCGGCGCCGGTCTGTTTGGTGACCAGGGTCGAGCCCAGCAGACGACCGGAGATTTCCTCGACATCCTGGAGGCTGCGCGCCAGCTTGACACCGCCGGCCTTGCCGCGACCGCCGGCGTGGACCTGGGCCTTGACCACCCAGAGCGGACCGCCCAGAGCCTTGGCCGCCTCCACCGCTTCCTGCTGGGAGGTGACCTTGGTGCCACGTGGGATCGCCACGCCGAATTGCTGGAGTAGTTCTTTTGCTTGGTACTCGTGCAGGTTCATGCGGATTACATCCCCCTTTTACAGTGAGATCGCCATTGTATCCCGAAATACCCCAATCTTCACGCATTCACCGCAAGATTGGCGATGACCGGTCCATCACGGCGCCGGTGCGATTAAATTATACTTGGAATCGCTCATCCCAGAGGAATTGTCACCCCGCGCCGCGCCATCATGATCGTTGCCCAACCGACCGCCGCCCTGTCGCTGCCCGACCGTTTCATGGACCGCCGCCATCTATGGCGAGTATTCCGAGCCTCCAGTATTTTCCGGGTAATCCTGGCGGCGCTGCTGCTGGCAGCGGCGGCGCTGGATGAACAGAACCGCTTGTTCGGTAAGCAGAACCCGCAACTGTTTCTGTGGGCGGCGCTGGGCTATCTGGCATTGGCGCTGCTCGCCAGCGCCAACGCCTACTGGCGACGACCGCGGATGGTGGTGCAAGCTCACCTGCAGATGGTTGCCGACCTGGTGGTGCTGACCGTCATGATCAGTGCTTCAGGCGGCATCACCAGCAGCCTGAACAGTCTGTTAATCACCGCCGTCGCCGCCAACAGTATCCTGCTTCCACTCAGTTCGGCGCTGCTGGCGGCCGCCATGGGCTTCATACTGCTGGCGGCATCCTGGCTGCTGAATCAATGGCACGCCGCCCAGGCGCTGGCGCGGGCGGAGCACGGCGCGATGGGCTGGCCTCCCCATTTGTGGGGCCGACTGGGCGACGTCAACGACGATTTGGTGCGACTGGGCGTACTGGGCGCCGTGCTGTTCATCGCCGCTGGACTCACTTATGCGTTGGCCGAGCGCGCCCGGCGCGGCGAGGCCTTGGCGCGCCGGCGCACCCTGGAGCTTTTCGAAGCGGCCGAACTGAGCCAGGGCATCATCCGCCACCTGCAAAACGGCGTGGTGGTGGTCGACCCGACCGGTCAAGTGCAATTGCTCAATGAAACCGCCCAGGAGTGGCTGGACTGCCCGCGGGCCGTGCCCGATCTACCGCTGGAGGCGCTGTCCCCGCCACTGGCGGGACGACTGCGAAACTGGCTGGACGGCGGTATGGAACACCCGGCCTTCCGACCGGCCGAGCACCGCCCGGAACTGATTCCGCGCTTCACTCGACTCAGCGGTCGCCAGGCGGCGAACGTATTGGTGCTGCTGGAAGATTCCCAGCAAGCCGCCGAACGGCTGCAACAGATCAAGCTGGCGGCGCTGGGGCGGCTGACCGCCGGCATCGCTCACGAGATCCGCAATCCGCTGGCGGCGATCGGCCACGCCGCCCAACTCTTGCAGGAATCGGCCAGCGCCGGCGCTAGCGATCAGCGGCTTGCGCAAATTGTTCACAACAATGTCAAGCGGGCCAACCGCATCATCAGCGACGTGCTCGACCTGGCCCGGCGCGACCAGCTCAAACCGGAGCGACTGGCGCTGAAAACATGGCTGGAGGATTTCAGGCAGGAGTTCCCGCGCGGGCTGGACCAGCCAACCATCGAGTGGCGCCAGAGCGTGGAGCCCGCCGAAATGGCCGTGACGTTCGACCCGCATCAATTGTGGCAGGTACTGTGGAACCTCTGCGCCAACGCCTGCCAACACGGTAGCCGGGCTGGCGAAACGCCGCGAATCGAGCTGCATGCCGGCCTGGACGATGGCCGTGCGCGACCGTTTCTGGATGTGCGCGACACGGGCCCCGGCATCGCCGCCGACAATGTCGCCAAACTGTTCGAACCGTTCTTTACCACTCGGGCCAAAGGCACCGGTCTGGGCCTGTATCTGGCTCGGGAGTTGTGCGAGGCTAACCGGGCCCAACTGCAATACCGCCCTCTGCCCGAGGGTGGCAGCTGCTTCCGCATCACCTTTACCGCCGCGAACTTCGTATCGGAGACGAATTGATGGACGCCTGCAACGCCTTGATCGTGGACGATGAAGCCGATATCCGCGAGTTGATCGAGATGACCTTGCTGCCGCTGGGCGTAACGTGCCATCCAGCGGAAAATCTCGGTGAGGCCCATGCCTTGCTCAAGCACCACCCTTTCGGCTTTTGCATCACCGACTTGCGACTGCCGGACGGCAGTGGGCTGGATCTGGTGGCGCATATTCAAAAGCACCATCCCAACCTGCCAGTGGCAGTGATCACCGCGCATGGCAACGTGGAAAGCGCGGTGGAAGCGCTCAAGCTGGGAGCCTTTGATTTCGTCTCCAAACCATTCGAGTTGGCGGTACTGCGCAACATGGTGGCGACCGCGCTGCGGTTGAGCCGCGGCGAAAGCCACTCCGACGCCAACCGCCCTGTTCTGCTCGGCCATTCGGCGGAGATGGAGAACGTGCGGCAGATGATTGCCAAACTGGCGCGCAGCCAAGCGCCCATTTTGATCAGCGGCGAATCGGGCACCGGCAAGGAAATGGCGGCGCGGTTGATCCACTTGTCCGGGCCGCGAGCCGACAAGCCGTTCGTGCCGGTCAACTGCGGGGCGATCCCCGAACACCTGATGGAGAGTGAATTCTTCGGCTACAAGAAAGGCAGCTTCACCGGCGCCACTCAGGATAAGAGTGGCCTGTTCCAGGCCGCGCAGGGTGGCACCTTATTTCTGGACGAAGTGGCCGATTTACCGATCTCGATGCAGGTCAAACTGCTTCGGGCGATTCAGGAACGGGCGGTGCGGGCAGTGGGCGCCCAGACCGAGGTGGCCACCGACGTGCGCATACTCAGCGCCACTCACAAGCATCTGGCCACGCTGGTCAAGCAAGGCGCCTTCCGCCAGGATCTATTCTACCGACTGAACGTCATCGATCTGCGAATGCCGAGCCTGCGCGAGCACCCGCGGGATATTCCAGAGCTGGTCGAGGCGATTCTCGAACGGCTGAGCCGACAGTCCGGCTTGCCGCCGCCGGATCTGGCGCCGACCGCCTCGGCGACTTTGGCCACTTATGCGTTTCCAGGCAACATCCGCGAGTTGGAAAACATCCTGGAGCGGGCCTTCACACTTTGCGAGGGCGGGGTGATCCAGGCCGGGGATCTGTTGCTGCCGGCGGAGTCGACCGCGGTCCGACCAAGCCCGCCGCCGCCCCGGACGCCGGAGCCTGCTCCCGAGCGACCCCAACCCCCAAGCGGCGAATTCGAGCCCAGAACCGTCCCGATCCTGCAACCGCCGCCGGGCAACCTGGAAGGTTACCTGGAGGAAATCGAGCGAACGGCCATCATGCGGGCGCTGGAATCGACTCGCTACAACAAAACCGCCGCCGCCGAAAAGCTGGGCATCAGTTTCCGGGCGCTGCGCTACCGGCTGAAGAAACTGGGACTGGAATAGCCGCCGCTCGGACTCATCCCTCCGTCCTCGGCAATCAAAAAGCCCAGCGCTGCCGCCGGGCTTTGTCGGAAGCTGCCCGGACCGCCGCTTAAGCCTGAACCTTGGCGAACGCCTCGATCACCTCCGGCGGCGCCTGAATCAGCTCGATCAGCACACCCTCGCCGCTCAGCGGCGTGGCGTCGTTGCCCTTGGGATGCAGGAAGCAGACATCGTAACCGGCCGCGCCCTTGCGAATACCGCCGGGCGTGAAGCGCATTCCCTTACTGGTCAGCCATTCCACCGCCGAGGCCAGATTATCGATCCACAACCCAATGTGGTTGAGCTGCGGCTCGTGAACCTTGGGCGCCTTGCCGGGGTCGATCGGCTGCATCAGGTCCACTTCCACCTTGAACGGACCGGAACCGATAGCGGCAATATCCTCGTCCACGTTCTCCCGCTCGCTGCGGAAGTTGCCGGTCAGAGTCAGGCCCAGGGTATCCACCCACAGCCGGCTCAACTTGCTCTTATCCAGCCCACCGATGGCGATCTGCTGGATACCCAGAACTTTAAACGGTCTATCGGACACAAGGATCTCCTGGTTGATTAGGGTTCGGGTTGGGAAGAGATAGGATAAGATAACAGACCTTTTCAGTATGTCATTCCACACTATTATTGCAACCGGGATCTCGATTTTCCGGCCGGCTCCACGCCGGGAATCGTTCGAATCTTCAGTTATACTTTCGAAGATACCCTCAAACTTATCGCGTTCCCGTCCCACTGGAGGATGTGCATGTCAAACCCACAAACCGCGGATCTGCCCGCTCCCGCCTTCGACGAGTTTTCCCCTACTTCTTACGAGGAATGGCGAAAGGTCGTCGATAAATTCCTCAAGGGCGCGCCGTTCGAAAAGCGGCTGGTCACCAAAACCTACGAAAACATCGACCTGCAACCCATGTACCGGCAGGAAGATATTGCCGGCCTGCCGCAACTCGACAGTCTGCCTGGTTTTGCCCCTTACGTGCGCGGCGCGGCCCCACTGGGCTATGTCGCCAGCGGTTGGGACGTCGCTCAGGAAATTTCCTGCGGAACGCCCACGGCTTTCAATGCCGCCTTGCGTGCCGACTTGGCGCGCGGCCAGAATGCCGTCAACCTGGTGCTTGACCGTCCGACGCTGGCGGGCATCGACGCCGACCAAGCCGAAGCCGACGATGTGGGAAAAGGCGGTTTGTCCATTTCCAGTGTCGACGATCTCGCGCAGGCACTGGACGGTGTCGATCTGGAAAACACGCCCCTTTTCATTCAGGCCAGCACCAGCGCCCTGACCTTCACCGCGCTGCTGGCGGCATTGGTGAAAAAACAGGGCAAGTCGCTCGCTAAAGCACGCGGCGCCATCGGCATGGATCCCTTGGGTCAGTTGGCCCGCGATGGTCGGCTACCTCGCGATTTGGACGGTATCTACGATGTGATGGCGCAACTCGTCGTCTGGGCCAAAACCAACGCCCCGCGGTTGCAAACCATTACCGTGCAGGGTCATCCCTACCATAACGGTGGCGCCAGCACCACTCAGGAACTGGCCTTCGTACTGGCCACCGCCGTCGAATACCTCCGCACCCTGCAAGCGCGCGGACTGAGCGTGGACGATGCCGCGCCGCGTTTCCGCTTCGCCCTGTCGATCGGTTCCAACTTTTTCATGGAAATCGCCCGACTGCGGGCCGCGCGGCTGCTGTGGGCCAAGATCGTCCAGGCGTTCGGCGGCAACGTCGAGTCGCAGAAGATGCGCATCCACGCCCGCACCTCGGCCTGGAACCAGACCGTTTACGACCCGCACGTCAATCTGTTGCGCGGCACCACCGAAGCGTTCTCGGCGGTGGTCGGCGGCTGCGACAGCCTGCACATCTCGCCTTTCGACGAATTGGTGCGTGTCCCGGACGACTTCTCCCGGCGCGTCGCCCGCAACGCTCATACCGTGCTGCGCGAGGAAACCCATATCACGCACACCGTCGATCCGGCGGGCGGCTCCTGGTATGTGGAAACCCTGACCGATGCGGTGGCCAAGCAGACCTGGACGATCTTCCAGGAGGTCGAGAAACAGGGTGGCATGACGAAAACGCTGCTGGCCGGCTGGCCGCAATCCCAAATTGCCGACACCGCCGCCAAGCGCGCCGCCAACATCGCCAAGCGCAAGGACATTTTCGTCGGCACCAACATGTATCCGAACATGAAGGAAACTCGGATCGAACCGGCGTCGGTGGATGCGTGGGCGGTTCAGACGGAACGAACCGCGGCGATCAACCAGTTTCGGGCGACGGCCAGCGCGGACCGGAAGCAAGCGGCCCTGGACGCGCTCGCCAAGGCGGGAACGAACAGCGTCGATGCCGCGATTCAGGCCGCGCTGACTGGGGCGAGCTTGGGTGAAATCGCCCAAGCCGCACGCACCGGCGCCAAAGCCGGCCCCACCACCAACCCCGTCCACGCCCATCGCGGCGCGCAAGCCTTCGAGGCGCTGCGACAGGCGGCGGAAACCTATGTGGCCCGTATCGGCCAGCGACCGCTGGTCTTTCTCGCCACCATGGGGCCGCTGACCCAGCACAAGGGCCGCGCCGATTTCTCGACCGCGTTCCTGGGCGTGGGCGGCTTTGAAACGATTTACCCATCCGGATTCAGCACCCCTGATGAAGCAGCGGAGGCGGCGTTGGCTTCGGGCGCCAAGGCCGTGGTGATCTGCTCCACCGACCCGACCTATCCCGAAATCGTCCCGCCGCTGGTCCAGAAACTCAAGCAGGCCAATGCCAGTCTGACCGTCATGCTCGCTGGCTACCCGGCCGATCAGATCGAAGCCTTCAAGGCTGCCGGTATCGATGATTTCATTCACCTGAACGCCAACTGCCTGGCGCTGTTGAGCACGTTGCAAAAGAAAATGGGGGTCGCCCAATGAGCCAATCACCTGATTTCACCACCATGGCCTATGGCCTGGACTTCCCCAAGCCCAGTTTCGCCGAGTGGAAGGCGATGGTGGAGAAGACCACCGGCAAGACCCTGGAGCAGTGGGTCTCGGCGACCATGGAGCAAATCGACGTCAATCCGCTTTATACGCGGGATGATATTAAGGATCTGAAGCACTTGGGCTATGCCGCCGGGGTGCCGCCGTTCCTGCGCGGTCCCTACCCGGCCATGTACGTCACCCAGCCGTGGACGGTGCGCCAGTACGCCGGCTTCTCCACGGCCGAGGAGTCCAACGCCTTCTATCGGCGCAATCTGGCCGCCGGGCAAAAGGGTCTGTCGATTGCGTTCGATCTGGCGACCCATCGCGGCTATGACTCCGACCATCCGCGCGTGGTCGGCGATGTGGGCAAGGCCGGCGTGGCGATTGACTCGATTTTGGATATGGAAGTGCTGTTTGGCGGCATCCCGCTGGATCAGATGTCGGTATCGATGACCATGAACGGCGCGGTGCTGCCGGTGCTGTCCTTCTACATCGTTGCTGCTGAAGAACAGGGCGTTCCGCACGACAAGCTCACCGGCACCATTCAGAACGACATTCTGAAAGAGTACATGGTGCGCAACACCTATATTTATCCGCCCGATCCGTCGATTCGCATCATCGGCGACATCTTCGCCTACACCTCCAAGGAGATGCCCAAGTTCAATAGCATCTCGATCTCCGGCTATCACATGCAGGAAGCCGGCGCGACGGCGGATCTGGAGTTGGGCTACACCTTGGCGGATGGGTTGGAATACGTGCGCACTGGCGTCAAGGCCGGCATGGATATCGACACCTTCGCGCCGCGGCTGTCGTTCTTCTGGGCCATCGGCATGAACTACTTCATGGAAGTGGCCAAGATGCGCGCCGGACGGCTGCTGTGGGCCAAGATCATCAAGCAGTTCAATCCCAAGAACGACAAGTCGATGGCCTTGCGCACCCATAGCCAGACCTCGGGTTGGAGCCTGACCGAGCAGGATCCGTTCAACAACGTGGCGCGCACCTGTGTCGAAGCGCTGGCGGCGGCGCTGGGTCATACCCAGTCGCTGCATACCAACGCCCTGGACGAAGCCATTGCGTTGCCGACCGATTTCTCGGCGCGCATCGCCCGCAACACCCAGCTTTATCTTCAGGACGAGACCGCGATCTGCAAGGTGCTGGACCCATGGGGCGGCTCCTATTATGTCGAGGCGCTGACCAACGAGTTGGTCAAGCGAGCCTGGGGTCATATCCAGGAAGTGGAAAGCCTGGGCGGCATGACCAAGGCGATCGAGACCGGGCTGCCCAAGATGCGCATTGAGGAAGCGGCGGCGCGACGGCAGGCGCATATCGACTCGGGCAAGGAGACCATCGTCGGTGTCAATAAGTACCGGCTGCCCAAGGAAGACCCGTTGGAGATTCTCAGCATCGACAACACGGCGGTGCGTGAATCACAGGTGCAACGCTTGCAGAAACTACGCGCCAATCGCGATGAGTCCAAGGTGAAAGCCTGCCTGAACGCGATTACCGAAGCCGCCAGTGCTGGCTCCGGCAACTTGCTGGAGAAAGCGGTGGAAGCGGCCCGCGCTCGCGCCAGTCTGGGCGAAATCTCCGATGCAATGGAGAAGGTGTTTGGCCGGCATAAGGCGATTATCCGCGCTATTTCCGGCGTGTATGGCAGCGAGTTCGGCGAGGCTGAGGAGATCGCCAAGGTCCGCCAGATGGCCGACGAGTTCGAGCAGAACGAAGGCCGCCGGCCGCGCATTCTGGTCGCCAAGATTGGCCAGGATGGGCACGACCGCGGCGCCAAGGTGATCGCGACCGCGTTCGCCGACCTCGGCTTCGACGTGGACATCGGCGCGCTGTTCCAGACCCCGGAAGAAGTCGCCCGGCAGGCGGTGGAGAACGATGTGCATGTGGTCGGCATGAGTTCACTGGCTGCTGGCCACAAGACTCTGCTACCGCAACTGATCGCGGAACTGAAGAAGCTGGGCCGCGAAGACATCATGGTCGTCATCGGCGGCGTGATTCCCGCCCAGGACTACGAGTACCTCCGGGCGAATGGCGCTGCGGCCATCTTCGGCCCCGGCACGGTGGTTCCCATCGCCGCGCAAAAGGTGCTGGTGGAGTTAAACGAACGCTTGGCGGCGTGAGGGTGAGGTAAGGGATGGCAGGGTGGGCTTTGTCCACCCTGCTTGACTAATTAGAATGAGGATAAATAAGTGGTTGATTTTATATACCCTACCCAAGCAGACGCTTATGATAATGAATGGCTAAGAGATATGCTTCGAGAATGGGAAGCATCTAGATTACCATATTTGTGTTTTCCTTTCGCTGACATTTATCCTAAATATTTTATAGAAAACACTCCCCGAAACGATCAATTTTGGCTTTTTATGTATTATAGAAAGCCTGGTTTTGGAAAGTCTTATGTGATGGGCGGACAAATAAGATATAGGACTCATGTTATTGGTTGGCGTCCTAATAACTATCAACTTCCAGCTAATCAAGGTAGATTCAATTTACTAAATACGAAATTTGAAACTCTTCATCCTATGACTGATACTGTAAGATTTATTTGCGATAGTTATGAGGAAATCCGTATGTTAAATAATCAACTAATTATGATTGATGGTAATTTCGTACACTCTGAAGGAAAACATTTGCCGGCTCTTATGAGAAACCAATTTGTAGGGATTGCCCCTGTCATATGTCAAGTGCAGTTAAGAACTATTCACCACTACGGCACGTAGCACGTAGGGCGGGTTAGCGCAGCGTAACCCGCCGGAATTGAACGACTCCACACTCTGCGGGTTACGGACTTACATCATAATCTGTCTACTATTAATAAGCAGATTAATTTTGAAATACAGAAATACAGGGTGGTTAAAATGTCATCCGAAGCTATCGAAACAGTCGTAAAAATGATGGAATCGCTCCCTGAACCAACGCAAAATCAAATAGTGGAACATCTTCGGGCACATCTCATGGAAGTACAAGATGAACTCCGCTGGGATGATCTGTTTAATAAAACTCAATCCAAGCTTATTGCAATGGCTCGGCTGGCAAAAAAGCAAGTTGCTGAAGGTAAAGCTCGCCCTATGGATTGCAGCGAGCTATGAAATCCCAGAGCCTTCCATCCTTTTGGGACGCATACAAAAATTTGGAAACAGACCTCAAAAGCAGCGCACGCAAAGCTTACCGCCTATGGTCAGAAAATCCTTTCCATCCTTCTTTACACTTCAAATGTATCAATCGGGAAGAAAATATCTGGTCAGTAAGAATCACATCGGCTTATCGCGCTCTTGGCATATTCGAGGGCGACACCGTTACATGGTTTTGGATCGGCGACCATGACGATTATGAGCGATTCTTTTCTTGAAATTTGTCTGATAGCACGTAGGGCAGGTTAGCGCAGCGTAACCCGCTGGAATTGAATGAAAGCCAAAACTGCCGGGTTACGGACTTGCGTCCTAACCTGCTCTAACCTTTTTCTTCCGTAGGGTAATGCTACCCATGTATTTAAGATTATACTCGTTAACCAGATACGTTTATTTTGACTCAAAATGCAACAATATACGGTTGATAACATATGGACTTGCTAGTTGAACTAGCTAGAATAATCAAAGCTTTTGAAGAAGATAAAATGGATTATGCGCTATGCGGTGGTTTGGCGCTCGCCGTATACGCGAAACCAAGGGCCACGCTTGATATTGACATCATGGTACAGTCTGATTTTCTTGACAAGATCAAAAAAAAAGCAGAAAAACTTGGATTTACTGTCCATGCCGCACCGATGAAATTCAAAGGAGGCGCTGTTCAAATTCATCGAATGACAAAATTTGATGATGAACTCGGAGAGCACCTATCGCTCGATTTGTTGATTGTAACTCCTGAAACCAAATTATCTTGGGATAGTCGAATTACAGTTGAATGGGAAGGAGGAACGCTAAAAGTTATATCCCCAAGAGGCTTAATTCAACTGAAATCACTGAGAAATAGTGGTCAGGACAGAGACGACATTAAGTATTTATCAGGTCTACTCGATGAAGATTGACATGAGTAAGAAGGCGATTACTGGTCGCTTAAAAATAGTTAATCAGTTAAGGAGAGTTTGTCTTTCTCTCGCCAATTCAAACGTAGGAGCAAAAATCAGAAAACGCAACCAACAAAGAAACCAAACGTAAATCAGTTCATAACTCGAAATGCACTATAACCAACCAACATTGAATAATTTCCAATCGACAGGTTACGGAATTGCCTTCAGTTGCCATTAGAAAAACTAATTTATCACTGGTCTGAATCTCTTGCCTAACCTCACTCAATCAATATCCTAAAACACTTCCCATGACCAAAAAACACCATAAACCCGACTGGGTTCCCGAAAATGCCGGTGCGGAGTTCACCACTTCGGTCATGTCCGGCGTCGATGGCGGCCACGATGGCATTCCGGGCCAAGCCAGCGTGGCGGTGCCGCGTAAGCACACCCCGCGCCGCCGCCGGTTGACGGTGGACGAATACGTAACCGGCGTGCTGGCCGGCAACCGCAACGTCCTCGGACAAACCATCACCCTGGTGGAAAGCAATTCCCAGGCTCATTTCAACATGGGCCAGGAAGTGTTGCGGCAACTCATCCCCCACACTGGCAATTCGATTCGGATTGGCATCACCGGCGTCCCCGGCGCCGGCAAGAGCACCTTCATCGAAGCGCTCGGCCTGCACCTGTGCGAACAGGGCCACAAAGTCGCGGTGCTGGCGGTGGACCCCAGCAGTACGGTGACGCGCGGCAGCATCCTCGGCGACAAGACCCGCATGGAGCTGCTCTCGCGCGACCTGCGCGCTTTCATCCGTCCCTCCCCATCCAGCGGCACGCTGGGCGGCGTGACTCGCAAGAGCCGCGAAACCATCCTGGTCTGTGAGGCCGCCGGCTTCGACGTAATCCTGGTGGAAACCGTCGGCGTCGGCCAGAGCGAAACCACGGTGCGCTCGATGGTCGATTTCTTCTTGCTGCTGATGATCGCCGGAGCCGGCGACGAGTTGCAGGGCATCAAGAAAGGCATCATGGAGTTGGCCGACGCCCTACTGGTCAACAAGGCCGACGGCGACAACAAGATCCGCGCCAACGCCGCCCGCGCCGACTACAACCGGGCGCTGCACTACCTCGCCCCGGCCACCGAGGGCTGGTACACCAAGGCCTACACCTGCTCTTCCCTCAACGGCGAGGGCATCGACGCCATCTGGAAGGTGATCGGCGATTTCCGCCAACACGTCGCCAAGAACGGCGCGTTCGAGAGACGCCGGCAACGACAAACCCTGGATTGGGTGTACTCGATGGTCGAGGAGCATTTGCGCGCCAGCTTTTTCAATCACGCCGGCGTGGGTGGCATTCGCAAGCAGATCGAGGAGGCCGTGCTCAACGGACATATACCGCCGACCGTGGCCGCCCAACAACTCATTCATAAATACGAAGGCCGTTAAAACCCTGGGAGAAAAACCAATGTTACGCAGTCCCCGCGATTTCTTTAAACCCAAAGTCGTCGGCGCCCCCGAACCACTCCGCGAGATTCCGGTATTACCTTCGCGGATGATCCACTTCTTCGATCCCAGCAACCTCAAGATGGCGGTCAAGGTGCCGGACATCGCCAAGACCGTGGATATCATGCTCGGCAATCTGGAAGACGCCGTGCCGATCGACCGCAAGGAAGCCGCCCGCGAAGGGCTGGTGCAGATCGGCAAGGCCGTGGATTTCGGCAATACGCAGTTCTGGACCCGCGTTAACAGCCTCGACAGCCCGTGGTTTCTGGATGATCTGATCCGACTGGTCGGCGAGATCGGCGACAAACTGGACGTGATCATGCTGCCCAAGATTCAAGGGGCTTGGGATATCCATTTCGCCGATCAACTGCTGGCGCAACTCGAAGCCAAGTACAATGTGAAGAAGCCGTTGATGATTCATGCCATTTTGGAAACCGCGCTGGGCGTGGCGAATGTCGACGAGATCGCCAACGCCAGTTCCCGGATGCAGGGCATGAGCCTAGGTCCCGCCGATCTGGCGGCGTCGCGGCGGATGAAAACTACCCGGGTCGGCGGCGGCCATCCCGATTATGTGGTGCGCACCGACCCCGATCCGAAGAATCCCGATGCCCCGCGCCCCACCGCCCAGCAGGATTTGTGGCATTACACCATGGCCAAGATGGTGGACGCCTGCGCCAGCGTCGGCGCCCTGCCCTTCTACGGTCCGTTCGGCGACATCGCCGACCTGACCGCCTGCGAAGACCAGTTCCGCAATGCCTATCTGATGGGTTGCGTGGGCGCCTGGAGCCTGCATCCCAACCAAATCGCCATCGCCAAGCGGGTATTCAGCCCGAAGGCGGATGAAGTCGCCTGGGCGAAGCGCGTGGTCGAAGCCATGCCCGACGGCAGCGGCGCGGTGATGATCGACGGCAAGATGCAGGACGACGCCACATGGAAACAGTGCAAGGTGGTGCTGAATCTTGCCCAACTGATCGCCGGCCGCGACGCCGAATATAAGGCGCTGTACGGGTTCTAGCTCCTGCCAAGCCTCCCGCTCCACCACGGAACGGGAGGGTCAACCCCCTCACCGCCGCGCTTCCCGCCGCGCCGCTTCTTGGAACAGCCGTCCATGATCCAGCCGTTCTCCATCGCCCGTCTGCCCCGCATCGAATTCGGCGCCGGTTTCATCGGCAAACTGCCCGCCCTGCTCACCCAATACGGAAACCGCGTACTGCTGGTGACCGGCCAACGTTCGTTTGTGGACTCGCCGCACTGGTCGGCGTTGCGGGCGGCACTGGACAAAGCCGGCATCGGCTGGGAACAGGTACGGGTCGAGGACGAACCCTCGCCGCAACTCGTGGACGAAGCGGTCCGGCAATTCCACGGCGCGGGCATCGCCGCAGTGGCCGGTATCGGCGGAGGCAGCGTGCTGGACGCCGCCAAGGCCATCGCCGGCCTGCTGCCGGACGGCGATTCCGTCATGGACTATCTGGAGGGGATCGGACCGGAAAAACCCTATCAGGGTCCGGCCACGCCATTCATCGCCGTGCCTACCACCGCCGGCACCGGCAGCGAAGCCACCAAGAACGCCGTGCTGAGCGTGCGCGGCCCGAACGGATTCAAAAAATCCTTCCGCCACGAATTGTTGGTGCCGGAATACGCCCTGCTCGATCCGGACCTGCTGGCGAGCTGCCCCCCGCCGCGGATCGCCGCCAACGCCATGGACGCGCTGACGCAACTGCTGGAATCCTATGTCTCCGTCAAAGCCAATCCCTTCACCGATACACTGGCGGAAAGCGGCTTAAAAGCGGTGCGCGAGGGTTTGTTCGCCTGGTACGAAGGCGGGGTGGACGCCGCCGCCGGCCGGGAGCGCATGGCCTACGCGGCGCTGCTGTCGGGCGTTTGCCTGGCGCAAACCGGCTTGGGTTCGGTCCACGGCCTGGCCTCGCCACTGGGCGCCTTCTTTCCGATCCCCCACGGCGTGGTCTGCGGTACTCTGGTCGGCGCCGCCACCCGCGTCAATCTGGCCGCGCTACGGGAACGTGACCCCGACAATCCCGCCTGGTGCAAGTACGCCCGGGCCGGCGACCTGCTGCATGGGCGGCATTTCCCCAGCCCCGATGAAGGCCATGCCGCGCTGCTGGCGTTGTTGGACGAATGGACCGAACGCTTGGCGCTGCCCCGGTTAAACGCCTACGGGATTCGGGAGAACGATTTCGCGCGGGTCGTCGCCCATTCGCGCGGCGGCAGCATGAAGACCAATCCACTGGTACTGAGCGATGCCGAAATCGCCGAGGTGCTCGCGCAACGGCTATGATTCGGCAAGCGGGATCGCCGGCTTTCCGGCCATGGCCGCGCCATGCCTCCAGCCGCCGGACCCGCTTTCGCCCCGTCGCTCCCATGGTGCTAACATGGCATGAGGCGCGGATGCCCCAGAGAGCCCATCATGAAAAAACCTTCCGCTCACGACGATCCTCTTTTATCCAAACCGTTTGGCGCGCGCGCCGCAAGCAGCGTGATCGTCGACCGGGAAACGGTCGAACTGAAGCGACTGGAAAAAAGGATCGGACGGGTTCATTTGCGGCAACGCCTCGGCATCGAGGCCGATCACGCCCCCCAAATTTTCGGGCGCGGCCGGACTTTTTTCCACATCGAGAATTGGCGCTCGATTCATAGCCTCATCCGCCTGAGCCTGCATTGCCTGGGACTGTACCGCCGGGGGGTGCGCAACGCCACCGCCATCCAGATCAATCACAATGAAGTTGTTATTCCCGAACTGCCGGAAGCCCTGCACGATTTCACCCTGCTCCACCTTAGCGATCTGCACCTGGACATGGACAGCGGCTACCCCACCGCGTTGATCGAACGCCTGCGGCAGGTGCGCTACGATGTCTGCGTCATGACTGGCGACTTCCGGGCCAAAACCCATGGTCCCCATGACGCCGCCATCGAGGCGCTGGCACAGGTGCGACCGCATCTGAGCGATCCGGTCTACGCCATTCTGGGCAACCACGATTCCATCCGCATGGTGCCCGGCATCGAGGCGCTAGGCATCGGCGTGCTACTCAACGAGTCGGTGATTCTGGAGCGCGGCGGCGCCTTCGTCCACTTGGCCGGTATCGACGATCCACACTTCTTCCAGGTGGACAATTTCGACAAAGCCACCCAACACATCCCTGCGGATGCCATCGCCATCCTGCTGTCGCATTCGCCGGAACCCTACCGGCTGGCCACCCACGCCGGTTTCGATCTGATGCTGAGCGGGCACACCCATGGCGGTCAGATCTGCCTGCCGGGCGGCGTCGCGCTGATGACCAACGCCGACTGCCCACGCCGGTTCTGTCGCGGCGCTTGGCGCTACCATCACATGCAAGGCTATACCTCGGTGGGATCGGGTTCATCGGTGGTAGGGGTTCGCTTCAACTGCCCGCCGGAAATCACCCTGCACCACCTGCGGGCACAAGCAGCTCAGTAGGGCTGCTTACGGATACCAAGCCAGTACAGCAGTCGCGACAATGCCAGCTCCAGCATAATGAAACCAGCCACCATCCAGACCATTGCCGACCAGGCGAGGTCGAACCGCACTGACACCGCCAGCAGCGGCAGCAGCACCTCCGGAATCTGATCCAGCCCGAAGGCCATGCTGCTGGCCGCCATGCCCAGCCGCCGCTTGCTGAAGCTCGACAGCAAATCGCCCAGCATGGCGGCCAGACCGATCACCGCGCCGACCATCGTCGGCAACCCCAGCAATACGGCCGCCACGCCCGAGGCCAGCGGCGCCAGCAGCAGCCCCCGCCAGGTCTTTGAATCGCCCAGCAAGCGATGGCCGTCCGCCAGCACCCGCCCGCCATCCATCGGCCGGCTTCCCCAAGCACCGCAGAGCGCGGTCGCCATAATCGGCGCGCCGTTCGCGATCAAAATCAGCAGCAACAATTGCAACTCGACCGATAACATCGCAACACGATCATGCTAGAGGCGCGGAGATCACTCCGCCACCGGCTCGACCTCGGGCGCCGACAGGCCATGCTGCCGGCAAGTGGCGATCAGGGTATTCAGCAGCAAGCAGGCAATGGTCATCGGGCCGACCCCACCCGGTACCGGGGTGATGGCACCGGCTATCGCAACCGCCGACTCGAAGTCCACATCCCCCACCAGTCGACCCTTGCCGTCCGGGGTCGGGATACGATTGATACCGACATCGATCACGGTCGCGCCCGGCTTCAACCAATCGCCCTTAACCATGTGCGCCCGGCCGGTCGCCGCCACCAGAATATCGGCACGCCGGCATTCGTCCGCCAGATCGTGGGTGCGGGAATGAGCGATGGTCACCGTGCAATGTTCCCGCAGCAGCAGGGCCGCCATCGGCTTGCCGACGATATTGGAGCGCCCCAACACCAGCGCCCGCTGGCCAGCCAGATCGCCGGCATGACGTTTGAGCAGCATCAGGCATCCCAGCGGCGTGCAGGGCGCCATCCCGGCTCCGCCGACCGCCAGCAAGCCGGCGTTGAACGGGTGAAAGCCATCCACATCCTTTTCGACGGCGATCGCCTCGATCACCGCCTCCGGGTCGATTTGTTTAGGCAGCGGCAGTTGCACCAAAATCCCGCTGACCGCCGGATCCCGGTTCAATTCGGCGATGCGCGCCAACAGTTCGGTCTGACTCGTATCGACCGGCAAACGGTGTTCGAAGGAATTCATGCCCGCTTCCCGCGCCTGCAAACCCTTGTTGCGAACATAAATCTGGCTGGCGGGATCCTCGCCGACCAACACCACCGCCAAACCGGGAACGAGATCGTGATCTGCCTTGAGTCGAGCGCTATGCGTGGCGATACTGGCACGCAAGCGGGCGGCGAAACGCTTGCCGTCGATGATGGTGGCTTTGGCCATGAGTTCCTCGCGATTATCTAGACTTATTGTCATGTTACTACAAACGTAACCGACACCGGCACGACATGGAACGCCTGTCGATGCTGGGCCCACATCGCCCTGGGCAGCGGATTTCGAACTGGCGACATCGCGCTTCCCATGCGTCCATCCCGATTGAAAACACCTTGCCTTGCCCGACACTTGGCCGTATCTTTGCGCGCTTGTTTAAACACCTCCCCACAGGAGCGCAGCAATCGTGTCGAGTCATGACCAGCAGATCATGTTCGTGTTTCCGGGACAGGGCTCCCAGTATGTCGGAATGGGCAGCGACCTGATCCGCGATTTTCCGGTGGCCCAGCGGCTTTACCAGCACGCCAACGACATCGTGGGTTACAACCTCCTCAAGCTCTGTCTGGAGGGACCGGAGGACGATCTGCGACTGACCCGCCACACTCAGCCCGCGCTGCTGGTCCACTCGCTGGCCTGCCTGGAAATTTTCCGCGAACTGACCGACAACCAGGTACAGCCGGTCCTGACCGCCGGCCACAGCCTTGGCGAATACTGCGCCCTGGTCGCCGCCGGCACTCTGAACTTCGAAACCGCCCTGCGATTGGTGCAGAAACGGGGCGAGTTCATGGGAGATCATGGCGCCGGGGAAATGCTGGCCTTCCCGTTGCATCTCGACAATATCCACCCGATGGCGGAAAAACATTACTGCGTCATCTCGGCCCGCAACCTGCTCGACCAAACCGTGGTTGGCGGTCTCCCCGACGACCTGGACCGGCTGACCATCGACGCCCACGCCCAATTCCCGCGCAAGCGACCGACCCGTCTGAAGACCGAGGGCGCTTTCCACACCTTTTACATGATCACCGCGGCCCGGCACTTCCGCCCGGTGCTGGACGCCGCCGAAATGAGCGCGCCCACCGTCCGCGTGCTGTCCAACTATACCGGCGCCTATCACGATCCCGACCCCGCCGCCATCAAGACCCGGCTGTTCTTTCAACTGTTTCATCCGGTCCACTGGATCGACAACCTGGAAACCGCCTTCCACGACGGCATCACCACCATCGTCGAATTCGGAGGCGGCCTGGGCACCGGCGCCACGCCGGAGGATAAACGCCCCAATTTGGAAAGCATGATCAAGAAAGCGCTGCGCGGCTCCGACTTCAGCGCCCACTACCATGCCGCTATCAACAGCCAGACCCTGCGGGAAACCGCGACGACCCTGAAATCATGACGCGCCGCGCCGTCGCGCACGCCCAACGCGCTCGCCGCCTGCTCAGCCAGGAGGCGATGAAACGCTCCCACCGCCGCGGCGAATTGATTCGGTATATTTCGGAGGAAATCGCGACCTCCGTTCAATCGGACCCCAAGGCGCATGCCGGTGACCGCCAAGCCGTCAAGCCCCTGGTCTGACTTTCGCCTCGGTGTGCTCCGTCCTCACTCTCCGGGGAGGGAACACACCGACGTCAATGACCCATCGCAAAAGCCATGGACGGCTATCGCGTTTATTTGGATTTCGACTACCCTTAGGCAGAAGTTGAAAGCGGTGGTCTTGGGATGGGCGGGCGCTATCCTTAATCCGCCGGCCGCTTACCGTTTCGCTGAAATCGCGATTTCCCCCGCACATAAGCCTTAAATAACTAGCCCGCTTCCCGTGACGCGGCTCAGTGGGGGAAGGTTTATTGATTGTCCGTTTGCCGACCAACTCGAACACCAAGTGAGGTGAGGATCATGCTTTCCGAGAAACAGCTCGATATTTTGCGGGAACGCCGCGCCAAGGTTCTAGCGGGCGGCGGCGAGGATAAACTCCAGGAACGGCATACCAAGGGACTGATGGGCGCCCGGGAGCGATTGCTGGCCCTATTCCAGCCCGATACCTTTCAGGAAATAGGCACGCACGCCAAGCATGCCGCCAAGCATTTCGGCCTCGCGGACAAGGAGCTGCCATCGGACGGAGTGATCGTCGGCACCGGTTTCGTGGATGGCCGTCCGGTGGCGTCGTTCAGCCAGGATTTCACCGTCATGGGCGGCACCCTAGGCAAGATGCACGCCAAGAAAATCGTGCAGTCCATGCAGTTGGCCCTGAAGACCGGCATGCCGGTGGTGGCGTTCAAGGACTCCGCCGGCGCCCGCATTCAAGAAGCGGTGGACGCGCTCTCCGGCTACGGCGAGGTGTTCTACAATAACGTCCTGCTATCGGGCGTGGTGCCGCAAATCGCCATCATCGCTGGTCCCTGCGCCGGCGGCGCGTCCTATTCGCCGGCGCTGATGGATTACATCATCATGACCAAGCAGAACGCCTACATGTTCATCACCGGCCCGGAGGTGATCAAGGCGGTCACCGGCCGCACCACCAGCCTGGACGAAGTCGGCAGCGCCCTGATGCACGCCACGGTCAGCGGCAACGTTCATTTCGTCGCCGATGACGACCGCCACGCCATCCAGATCGCCAAGGAATTGCTCAGCTATCTGCCGTCCAACAATACCGAGGATCCGCCGCACCAGCCCTACCCCGACCTCGACCTGTCGGCGGACGAAGGGATTAATGCCTTGATTCCGGAAACGTCTTCGGAACCGATGGACGTGCAACCGATCATCAAGCGCCTGGTGGACAACGGCCGGTTCCTGGAAGTGCACGCCGGCTGGGCCGGCAATCTGGTCATCGGTTTCGCCCGCATCCAGGGCATCGTGGTCGGCATTCTGGCCAACCAGTCGCTGGTCAAGGCCGGCGCGATGGACATCGACGCCTCCGACAAGGGCGCGCGCTTCATCCGCTTCTGCAACGCCTTCAATATCCCGTTGGTGACGCTGGTGGACGTACCCGGCTTTCTGCCCGGCATCGAGCAGGAACGCGGCGGCATCATTCGCCACGGCGCCAAGATGCTCTACACCTATGCATCGGCGACCGTCCCCAAGATCACCATCATCCTGCGCAAAGCCTACGGTGGCTCCTATCTAGCGATGTGCGCCCAGGAAATGGGCGCTGACATGGTCTTCGCCTGGCCGACCGCCGAAATCGCGGTGATGGGCGCCGAAGGCGCGGTCAATATCCTCTACCGCGGCGAGCTCAAGAGCGCCGAGGACCGCAAGGCCAAATCCAAGGAGCTGGCCGACGAGTATCGCGCCAAGTTCGCCTCACCGTACATGTCGGCCTCGCGCGGCTACATCACCGATGTGATCGAACCGGCCGACACCCGCGCCACCATCGCTCTGGCGATGCGCAAACTGCTGACCAAACGCGAGTTGCGCCCGGCCAAGAAGCACGGCGATATTCCGCTCTAACCTTCAGGCCCCCGGTACCGGCCAGCGCCGGTCCGGACCGCCACCACCCCACTTAACGGGAATCCACCGATGAAGACCTACACCACGATGGACGCCATCGGCGACATCTTCGTGATCTACGGCATCGTGATCGTCGTCTCGATGCTGGTGGCCGTGGTCATCCGCGGCATCGTCTGGGCACTGTCGCGCGGCCCGACCGAGACGGCGAAAGCGCCGGCCAAACCCGTGCCAGCCTTGCAACCGGTGGTTGCGGGCGTGCCGCAGGAACACTTGGCCGTAATTACCGCGACGATCGCCGCCATGCTCGGCGCCCATCGCATCGTGCGTATCGAAGCACCGGGACGCAGCTACAGTTGGACCGCCGAGGCGCGCACGGTCCATCACACGTCCCACACCCCGCACAAATCCTGAATTCATCGTTTTTTTCTTCCCTTGCGAGAGTACCCAAAATGGAAAAGAAATTTCGCATCACCGTCGAAGGCAAACAGTACATCGTCGCGGTCGAGGACATCAGCACCGGCGGCACCCAGGGCATCTATCCGGAACCGGGCAGCATGAGCGTTGCGCCGCAGCCGGCGGCCCCGGTCCCCACCGCCCCCGCAGCGCCGGCGGCCTCCGCGCCAGCGGCAGCGACCGCGGCGGGTCCGGGCGACGAGGTCGCGCCGTTGGGCGGTGTGGTGCAAACGGTCCATGTCAACGTCGGCCAAGCGGTCAACGAGGGCGATAAACTGGTATCGCTGGAAGCCATGAAAATGGTTACCCATGTGGTCGCCCGGCGCGGCGGCAAAGTGACCAGCATCGCGGTTAAACCGGGAGATCCGGTGGATGCGGGGCAGGTATTGCTGAGCATTGGCTAAGGCCGGGAGCGTTCCGTTATGGAATCCCTCAATGTACTTGATATCTTCCAGGGCATTAGCACCCTGGTTCAAGGCTTTGCCACCGACCCCAAGATCGCCTTCGGCCGTATCTTTCTGATGGCGTTGGGGGTTGTGTTGCTCTATCTGGGACGCAAGGGGGTGCTGGAAGCCCTGCTGATGATCCCGATGGGCTTGGGCATGGCCACTATCAATGCCGGGGTGATGTTCTTCTCCGCCTACGACCCGGCAACCGGCATGAACATCGTCGCCGGCCAAGCAGCGCAGCAGTTGCCCGGCACCCTGTTCGTCGCACCGTTGGCCTCGGACACCACCGCGCTG
Source organism: Candidatus Competibacter sp. (assembly GCA_029624815.1). GTDB lineage: Bacteria > Pseudomonadota > Gammaproteobacteria > Competibacterales > Competibacteraceae > Competibacter. The sequence continues at coordinate 16,083 of JARSSH010000001.1, read as the reverse complement.
GTGAACATCCTCCAGATCAACTGGCTGCAACCGATCTACACCTTCATGTTCAGCAACGGTCTGATCGCCTGTCTGGTGTTCATGGGCATCGGATCCCTGTTGGACGTGGGGTTTGTGATGGCCCGCCCGTTTCAGAGCATGTTCGTCGCCCTGTTCGCGGAGTTGGGTACGGTCTTCGTATTTCCGATCGCCGTGGCGCTGGGACTGACACCCGGACAAGCGGCATCGGTGGCGACCATCGGCGGCGCCGACGGGCCGATGGTGCTCTTCACCTCCCTGCAACTGGCGCCGAAACTGTTCGTGCCGATCACGGTGGTGGCCTACCTGTACCTGGGGCTGACCTACGGCGGCTATCCGTACCTGATCAAGCTGCTGATCCCCGAACGGCTGCGCAACCTGCCCATGCCGATGGAGAAAACCCAGCCGATCACCTCCAACCAAAAGCTGGTGTTCGCCGTGATCGCCTGCGTGCTGCTCAGCCTGCTGTTCCCGGTCGCGTCCCCGCTATTTCTATCGCTGTTTATCGGAGTGGTCGTTCGTGAAAGCGAACTGACCTATTTCTTTGAACTGTTCTCGAACACGATGCTGTACAGCGCGACGTTCTTTCTGGGGCTGCTGTTGGGGGTGCTGTGCGAAGCCGGCACCATCCTGAATCCGGTGGTGCTAAAACTGCTGATACTGGGCATTCTGGCGCTATTGATTTCCGGCATCGGCGGCATTCTGGGCGGTTATGTGATGTACTACTGGTCAGGCAAGAAGTACAACCCGGTGACCGGCATCGCCGGGGTGAGCTGCGTGCCCACCTGTGCCAAGGTGGCGCAGAAATCGGTTGGCCCCGGTATTATCGTCTTGCCACACGCGCTCGGCGCGAGCATCAGCGGCGTCATCACCAGCGCCATCTTCGCGGCGGTGTTTATCGCCTTCCTATTGCCTCTGGTGCAGAAAGGCTGAGACCCAACCCGGCGGGCGGCCTGGACGCGGCCCGCCGGTTTCCGCCCCGTGGCTTCCCTCCGCTGCTCGATCGAGGCTTTACCCAAACGCTTCCCGCAGCAGCCGCTCCATGGTTTCGCCCCAACGCTGACGCGGTCGCTGTTGCCAAAACCGGGCATCGGGCCGGCAATCGAATTTTTGCTTGTGGACGGCCAGCGCCGCGACCAGCGCCGCCAGTCCGAACATCAGGATCTCGTTGGGAATACCGGCGAAGGGCAACACCACCAGCATCAAGAACACGAAACCGACGATCCAGCCCCAGGGAATGAACAGCCAGTAATCGACTTCAACACGGTTGCCGTCGCGGCGGACGAATACCCGCATCGGCCAGTCGTCCTGGAGTAGATAAGCCCGCCGCCGCAACTCCAGCCGGTCTTCGCGTTCGCCGGTTATCTTGAAATCCTTCAGCAACAAGGCGGCGCGGAATCGCTTGAACTGGGCGTCGCCGCCTCGCGCCGTCGCTTGCGTCACCCGACCCAGGTGACAAATGGTAAGTTCAGCCTTCACGCGCCTTCAATCCACACCGATGACCACCTTGCCGGTGGATTTGCGCGCAACCACCTGATCCAAAGCATCAATCGCTTGTTCCAAGGAATAAATCGCCGACACATAAGGCTGAATCGCTCCCTCCAGATACCACTGGATGAGCACCCGAAAACTTTCCGTCATGATCCCTGGATGGCGTTCCGCGTAGACCGGCCAGTTCAAGCCGATGACATCCACGTTCTTAACCAGTAGATGATTGGCGGGGATTTGCGGCACGGTGCCACCGGCGAAACCGATGACCAAAATCCGCCCTTCGAAGGCGATGGCGCGCAACGAAGCGGTGAACAGCTCGCCGCCGACCGGATCGTACACCACATCCGCGCCGCGCCCATCAGTCAGATCCTTGATCCGCGCCCGCACGTCCTCGCGGCCGACATCGATCAGATGATCGGCGCCATGCTGGCGGGCGATCGCCAGTTTTTCGGGACCGCTGGCGGTGGCGACCACCGTCGCGCCCAACCGTTTGCCGATGGCCACCGCCGTCAAACCGACCCCACCGGCGGCGCCATGCACGACCAGGGTCTCGCCCGCTCGCAGCCGCGCCCGATGCCACAACGCCACATGCGAAGTGCCGAACACCACCGGAAACGCCGCGCCGTGCGCGTCTGGCATTGCCGCCGGCATGGCCACGCAGCGATGAGCGCCGACCACGACTTGCTCGGCGTAACCACCGTGCGGAAGCATGGCGATCACCCGATCGCCGACCGCCAGCCCTTCGACTCCAGCGCCCAACTCCAGTACTTCGCCGGCCACCTCGAAACCGGGGCTAAACGGTGGTTTTGGCTGGGCCTGATACTGGCCACGCGTGATCAGACTGTCGGCGAAATTGACCCCACAGGCCCGCACCCGCAATCGCACCTGACCGGATTCGGGACGCGGCTCTGGCACGTTTTCCAGCCGCAGCGCGGCGGGTCCGGTCAATTCACGACAGACGACGGCTTTCATGGCGCGCGCTCCTCTCAACCCAGATTGGACGAAAAAAGCAGGGACGCGCCAGCGCGCCCTTGCTTTTCACCGGTTCACGCCCCGATCAATTTCCGGACCACGTCGGTCATGGAAATGACGCCGGTGGGCTGGTGGTTCTCGGTGACCACCAGGCGGTGCATGCGCCGACCGGTCATCAGGCTGACCGCCTCGCTGAGCAGCATGTCGGCGTCGCAGGTGGCGCAACCGGGGGTCATGACGTTCTTGGCCAGCAGCGCGCGCGCTTCCTCTGGTGTCCGACCCTGGCGGGCCAGCACCAGATCGGTCTGCGACACCACGCCGGTGGCCTGGCCGCCGTCCATCACCACCACCGCGTGGATTTCCTGGTCGATCATCAGTTTCGCCACCTGGGCGACGCTGTCGTCCGGTCCGCAGGCGATGATGCCGCGATGCATCAGATCCTTGACCCGGGCGCCGTCGTCGCTGATGGCGATGGCCTCGGCCTGGGCCACGCTGGGCAGCGGTTCGGACATCGGGTAGGGGTGCGGGGTGGTGTGGATATCGCCCTGGGGCAGGGTCGGATGCGGGATCGCCACCGGCGGCGGGCCGCTGGCGCCCTGACCGAACGCGGTCGCGCCGACCAGCACCGCCATGTTGCCGTGCGGGTGCTTGTTTTCGTACATCAGTTGATGGGCGACCGGGATTTCCTGGTAGGTGAAGGCCCGCGACAGGCAGGGATCGAGCAGGCCGCGCAGGGCCAGTGCGTTCATTTGGTTGGATTGCTCGGTGTTGGCGAAGTGCGAGCCTTGCAGGCGTTTTTGCCGCATCCACAGGTAGCGCAGATCGACGGTGGCGTTGTAGCCGGTGGTGCCGGCGCAGACCACCACCATGCCGCCGGTGTCGCAGACGAAGATGGAGGTGGGGATGGTGGTTTCGCCGGGGTGCTCAAACACGAGGTTGGGGGCGCGCTTTTCGCCCAGCACCTCCCAGATCCTGGCCCCGAAGGCGCGCACGCCCTTCATCCATTTGGCGTAGCCGACGTTGTCCTTCCAGTGCGGCAACATGCCCCAGTGGTCGAAGTCGTTGCGGTTGATGCAGCCCTTGGCGCCGAGCTTCATGCAGTAGTCGAATTTGTCCTCGCCGGAGACCATGGCGATCGACGTGGCGCCGGCCGCCTTGGCGATCTGAATAGCCATGGAGCCCAAGCCGCCCGCCCCGCCCCAGATCAGGGCGACGTCGCCTTTCTTGATGGCGTTGGCGCCCCAGCCGTGCAGCATCCGCCAGGCGGTGGCCGCGACCAGGGTGTAGGCGGCCGCTTCTTCCCAGGTCATGTGCTTGGGTTTGGGCATGCATTGCTGGGCCTGCACCTTGGTGAATTGGGCGAAGCTGCCCCAGTTGGTTTCGTAGCCCCAGATGCGGAAGGTGGGCGAGTACATGGGGTCGCCGCCGCTTTTGACCCAGTCGCAGTTCCGGCTGTATTGACCGCAGTGCATCACCACTTCGTCGCCCACCTGGACGTTGGTGACGTCCTTGCCGACCTGGTAGACGATGCCCGAGGCGTCGCTGCCGCCAATGTGAAAGTCTTCCTTTTCGCCGGCCTTGTTGCGCGCGCCGATGACGTTGACCGGGATACCCAGCCCGGCCCAGACGTTGTTGTAGTTGATCCCGGCCGCCATGACGTAGACCAGCACTTCGTCGGCGGCAATCGGGGGGATGTCCACCACTTCCTGTTGAAACGCTTCCATCGGCGTCCCGAAACGTTCCGGGCGAATCAGCCAGGCGTGCATCTTGGCGGGCACCGCGCCCAGCGGCGGTTGGTCGCCTAAAGCGTAAAGTTCTTTGACCATGGTTGCTATATTCCTCTCTGTTGGGGTTGTTTGTTTATAGCTCAAGCAGTTAAAAACAAGGAACCACTCGGGTTCGCAAGTCTTCGTAGGCGGCGATCGGCGATCGGCGCGGTGCGCGGATCAGTTCCGCGAATAAGGCGTTTTCACCACCCAGCAGGCCGATACCGTAACGGCCGAATTCCTCGCGCAAGTGTTTGACCAGCCATTCCGCCTGGCAACGCTGGCGGCGGGCGGTGAACTGGCCCCGCTCCAGCAGCCAGCGCCGATGTCCGTCCAGGGCATCGGCCAACGACTCGATGCCACTACCCAGCGCGGCGCTAGCCGACAACGCCGGCGCCTGCCAACCTTCGGCATCCGTTCGTCGTCCCAGCGTGGTTTTCAGCTCGGATAGAGTCTTGCGCGCGGCCATGCCAATGTCTTCCTTGTTGACCACGATCACATGCGGCACTTCCATGATGCCGGCTTTGAGAAACTGAATGCTGTCCCCGGAAGCCGGTTGAGCGACGAAGCAGGTGGTGTCGGTCATCTTGGACACGTCGATCTCTTTCTGCCCGACCCCCACCGTCTCCACCAACACGATGTCGAAGGCCGCCAGCATCGCCAGGCTCATCGGCCAGACTTCGGCGCTCAGGCCACCGAACTCGCCGCGACAGGCCAGCGAGCGAATAAACACCTCGCGGTCGGCGCCGCTGGCATGCATCCGCAGCCGGTCGCCCAGCAATGCGCCGCCGCTGATCGGGCTGGACGGATCCACCGCCAGGATGGCGACCTTCAGTTTCCGTCGTCGCCAGACCTGGATCAGGGCGGCGGTCAACGAGGATTTCCCCGCGCCGGGCGGACCAGTGATACCGATCAAATGTCCGCCGGTATCCAGCTTCTCCGCGGGCAACGCGTCCAGAAAGGCCGCCGCGCACTGGCGGGCCGCCGGCCGGCGGTCGTCCAGCAGATTCAATGCCTGGGCCAGCGCCAACCGGTCTCGGGCGCCGACCGCGGCGGCCAGCGCCGTTGGGTCGGGAAGCGCCGGGATCATGCCACCGTGACCGGTTGCAGGTCGTGGGCTTTACGAATCAGGTTAAGGATATCGACCATGATGCCGTTCATGTCGATATCCTTGGGCGTATAGACCGCCGAGATACCGCGCTCTTTCAGTAGCTTGGCATCGCTTTCCGGGATAATGCCGCCGATCACCACCGGTAGCCCTTTCAAACCGGCCTGATCCAGCCGCCCGAACACATCCTCGACCATTTCCACATGGCTGCCGGACAGCACCGACAGGCCGATCAGGTGAACGCCCTCCTCCAGCGCCGCCTTGGCGATTTGCTCGGGGGTCAGGCGGATGCCTTCGTAGACGATCTCAAAACCGACATCGCGGCCCTTGACGGCAATCTGTTCCGCGCCGTTGCTGTGACCGTCCAGACCCGGCTTGCCGATCAGCAGGCGCAGCGGCCGGCCCAGTTCCTCGCCGGTCTTGGCCACCTGGGCACGGATAGCCGTCGCCTGAGCACCGCGACTGTCGTCGTTGGCCGGAATGTCGATGCCGGTGGGAGCGCGGTATTCGCCGAAGATGTCGCGCAGGGTCTGCGACCACTCGCCGGTGGTGACGCCAGCATGGGCGCACAGGATCGAGGCGGGCATGATATTGGCCCCGCCGCGCGCGGTTTCGGCCAGATTGGCCAGGGCCGCCTTGACTTCGGTGCTGTTGCGCTGGGCGCGGAAGGCGTTGAGTCGTTCGATCTGCTCGCGTTCGGCGCGCGGATCGACCTTCATGATGCCACTGTCAACGCCGCCGGTCAGCGGCGATTCCTCGGTTTCCTTGTAGCAATTCAGGCCGACGATTTTGAGATTGCCGTGCTCGATGGCGCGCATCCGCTCGGTATGGCTGGTGACCAGTTGCCGCTTGACGTAACCGGATTCGATGGCCTGCACCATCCCGCCCTGTTCCTGCACCCGGGCCATTTCCTCGGTTGCGCCGTCCACCAGGGCCTTGACCTTGGCGGCGATCACCGGCGAGCCGTCGAAAATGTCGCCGTATTCGAGCAGATCGGTCTCGAACGCCAGCACCTGCTGCATCCGCAGCGCCCATTGCTGATCCCAAGGACGCGGCAACCCGAGCGCCTCGTTCCAGGCCGGGAGTTGCAGGGCGCGGGCGCGGGCTTTCTTGGACAGGGTGATGCCGAGCATTTCCAGCACGATGCGCTGGACGTTGTTTTCCGGCTGCGCTTCGGTCAGGCCGAGCGAATTGACCTGTACGCCGTAGCGGAAGCGGCGCATGTCCTCGCTCTGCACGCCATAGCGTTCCTGGGTGAGCTTGTCCCACATTTCGCCGAACGCCCGCATCTTGCAGGTTTCCTCGATGAAGCGAATCCCGGCGTTGACGAAGAAGGAAATGCGCCCGACGACCTGCTCGAAGCCTTCCGCGCCAATCTGGCCGGAATCGCGAACCGCATCCAGGATAGCGATGGACGTGGACAGGGCGTAGGCCAGTTCCTGGGTCGGCGTGGCGCCAGCTTCCTGCAAGTGGTAGCTACAGATGTTGGTCGGGTTCCACTTGGGGATGTTCTTGACCGTGTAGGCGATGATGTCGGTGATCAGGCGCACCGAAGGTTGGGGCGGGAAGATGTAGGTGCCGCGCGACAGGTACTCCTTGAGGATGTCGTTCTGGGTGGTGCCCTGTAATTGCGCGGGCGCCGCGCCCTGCCGTTCGGCCACCGCGACGTACAACGACAGCAGCCAGGCGGCGGTGGCGTTGATGGTCATCGAGGTGTTCATCTGTCCCAGCGGTATTTGATCGAACAGCGCCTCCATGTCGCCGATGTTGCAGATCGGCACACCGACCTTGCCGACCTCGCCGCGCGCCAGCGGATGATCGGCATCGTAGCCGGTCTGGGTCGGCAGATCGAAGGCAACCGATAGACCAGTCTGTCCTTTGCTGAGGTTGGTGCGGTACAACTCGTTGGATGCCTTGGCGGAGGAATGGCCGGAATAGGTCCGCATCAGCCAGGGTTTGTCGCGTTTGGGGGTAGACATCAGGCACCTCTCTTGGGAGTTGTTGTAGGGGTAAATGTTCTTAACTTCCCTGTTATTCTTTGAGAGCCGATTTTATTACCGATCTATTAACTCGGATCTTTTAAATTTTCCAAATCATCGATATCTTTTAATCTTCCACTCACCTTTTTGTTCTTTTTTAAATCCTCAATGCCTATCACATATAAAATCATCTCATCGTGCAAAACCACCATTTTATTTTTATAACAATCCTTAAACCCGACCCCATCAATTGTCGTGAGAATATCTATACGAAATGGTGGATAGCCCATCTGTATCACATTGCCTGACTTTATAAAATCCTCTTCTCTTAACCCGAAAGAAGAAAACCCAAAATCATCAAACACTCTTACCATTTTTTGAGCATTTTCCATAGTTGCATTTATCCAGACATCCAAATCTCCCGTGTATCTTGGGTAACCATGTATCCCCACGGCATAGCCACCGACAATAAGATATTCAACCTTATGCTTGTTTAATAATTCGACAAACTCTTTGAAGTCTTGGCTCAACATCTTTTCTGAAATTTATATATTGGTTACGGAGAATCTCTACAGCATCAATGCGATCACTAACTGGCTTTGAAATCCAGTATGCGTAATCATTTGGCTGCTCGCGCAACGATACTATTCTGAGGGTTTTTTCCATATAAAATAACCTTAACTATCGGGATGGTAAGATAATTCAAGGAGATAACGCTAAATCATCTTCAAAAATCTCATTCGGTGCGTTTTCCGGCAGAATCTAATCGGCCCGCTAAAGATGTTAACCCATCTTTATCAATTGTAGTGCCATACGATTTATTTTATTGATTTAAATAGATTAAAATCATGCCAACTTATTTTAGTGTAGTGCCATAAATTTAAATTTATTTTATGATTCAATAAGTTATTAATTTAATATGACAAAGATTGGTTAGCTTCGATTTGACGATCCCATTGATCAGCCCCATTCAGCAAAGCTCGTCAGTTCATCGGAAGATAGTTTGGAAATGGCAAGTTCCAATTCTTTTTATTCTCGTTCCCACGCTCCAGCGTGGGAACGCCGCTTGGACTGCTCCAGCGACCCGCGACGCCGGAGCGTCGCCTAGAACGTGGCTCCCCATGCTCCAGCGTGGGAGCCAGATAAAGGTTCTTGGTATCAATTCAAGGTTCAATGCAGACAGCGGTTCCAGATGCAACAAGAAATAACATTGATTTTCCACCACCTGAGAGCTCACTGTAATGAAAGCTAACACCGATAATTGCGTTTGCGCCAATTTGTGCAGCTTCAGACTTGAGTTCTCGTAAACAAGTATACCGAGCATCTCGGAGTGCCGATTGAGTAGTCTTACTACGCCCTCCAACAATATCAGAAACTGAAGCAAAAAGATCCATTAACATATTAATACCCAGCACACACTCTGATGTAACAATATTCACCACTTTAACTGTTCGGAACCCTGGCATAAATGGAGTCGTGCTTATTGGCATATTCTCTGCTAGTCGTCTTATCTGTGCTTGCCTAACCTCTTCTGGATCGGAAATATCGGCAACATAATTAGGTATAACATCAATACCAAGCGAACCTGCAGTTACATTAATCTCAAATCCCTGAAAATCTCGTATTATATGCAGCTTATGTACTTCACCTTCATGCTTGCGCATTACCTCCGAAAGAGATTCGGATGTTTTTAGTGGAATATTGTTATAGGTATTGAGAAAATCACCAATTTGTAAGCCAATATGTTTAGCTTGACCGCCATCTTTTAATTCAATAATTTTTAGTCTTTGCATAATCTTGTCTTTGTATGTTGTCAATAACCGATAAAGTAGGCGAAAAACTTATCCGCACTTATAGCCCTCCCCCTTGCGGAGGAGAGCCTTATCCTCACCTCACACTGGTCGCCGCTTGATCAACAACCGCCGTTCGATCTCGAAGATCTTGCTGCTGAGCTTCTCCTTGCTCAGCTTCTGCTTATCGTTCTCCTTGATAAACAAATCCGCGCCATGGGTTTCCAGCGCGGCGGCGGCGCTGATGTTCTTCACACCAATGAACTGGAAGGTCACGATGCCAGCGGCGTCGCTATTGAGCAGGGTCTCGGTCGCCACTACTCTGGAGAGCGCCGCCACCGTATCGCCGGACACCGCCGGCTGGGTGTGATAACCCTCGGTGAAACCCAATTCCCACAGCGCGTTCTCACTGACATCGCGGCTGGCCAGGCCCTCCAGCCAGGCGAACACCAAGCCGCCGTACACAATCGGCTCGCCGCTCATCTTGCCCGATAGACCGGTGCTGTACACCCGGTCGAAATGCAGCGGATGGGTATTACCGACCAAGTAGGTCCAGGCCATGTGCTCGTCGGTGATGGTGCGGCCGTTGGCGTGGACAATCAGGTCGCCGAGGGAAAAGTCCTCGAAATAGGTGTTGGGGCCGGTCAACTGGCTGGGATAGCCACCCGCGTTGATCGGCAGATCCATCACCGGATGCTCCACCCACGGAAATTCGACCGGCGTGGTCGGCGCGGGGGTGGTCGGCAGGCGGTCGCCGCGATAGCCGACCATGATCTTGCGTTCGTACTGCAACACCACCTGGTTATGCTGGTTCACGCCCAAGGTGCGAATCAACACGATACCCGGTTTGTCTTCGCCGCGCGCCTTGCGATCCATCACCTTGGTGTAGCCGCGCAGAGTGTCGCCCGGATAGACCGGACGGAGGAATTGCACGTTGTAATAACCGAGATTGGCGATGGCTTTTTCGGAATCGTTGTGCACCCCCAGCGACAGCACCACGTTGAACACCATCTGCGGGCTGGCCGGCAAATCCGGGAAGCCGTGCGCCCTGGCGTATTCCAGATTCAGATACAGCGGGTTGCACTGCATGAACACCCGGGCGAAATCCAGCATCGGACCCCGCTCGAAGGTGTAGCCGCGCGGATGGACGAACACCTGCCCCGGTACGAACTCATCCAGATAGCGCCCGTACTGCGGTCGCCGCACCCATTCCAGGTTGACCGCCACCGACCCCGCCACTTCCGCTTGTTCGCTCAGTCGCATCGAGAAACTCATGGCTCAAACCTCCACTTCCGCCTTGGCCTTGGCGTTGTCCACCAGCGAACGGGCGATCACCTTCAAGGCCAGGGTTTCCTCGGCGCCTTCGAAGATCGACAGCACCCGCGCATCGATAAAATAGCGGCTGACCGGCATTTCCTCGGCGTAACCCATGCCGCCGTGAATCTGCAAGGCCTCGCGGGTCACCCACTCGGCGGTCTTGCAGGTGAAAAACTTGACCAGGCTGGCTTCCATGTCGCCCTCGCCCTGATCCATCAGCCGACCCACCGAATAGGTGAACTGCCGGCTCACCGCCAGATAGGTCGCCATCCGCGCCAGTTTCGTCTGAGTCAGCGGGTAGTCGCCGATGGGATAGCCGAAGACCACCCGTTCCTGGGCGTAGCTCAGCGCCCGTTCGTAAGCCGCCTGCATGACGCCCACCGCCCGAGCAGCGGTTTGAATGCGACCGCCGGCAAAACCGGCCATGGTGAAATAGAAGCCCTTGCCCTCGCCTTTCGGCCCGCCCAGCATGTTTTCTTCCGGGACAAAAACGTTGTCGAAGAACAGGTCGAAGGAGTGCATCCCGCGATAGCCGATGGTGGAAATGGCCTTACCGGTCAGCTTGCCGCCGCTTTCCTGAGTAAACTCGAAGGCATGGCCGGGATACGTCGGCTTCTCCAGCAGGAACATCGACAGGCCGCGATGGCCGATGGAAATGTCGGGGTTGGTGCGGGCCAAAATCAGCAGCACCCCGGCCTTACCGCCGAAGGTACACCAGGTTTTGGCGCCGTTCAGCAGCCAGCCGCCCTCGGTTCGGGTGGCTTTCAGCCGCATGTTGGCCACGTCGGAGCCGTAGTTGGGTTCGGTCACCGCCACCGCGCACAGCAGTTCGCCGGACGCCAGTTGCGGCAGCCACTGCTCTTTCTGCTCCTCGGTGCCGCCCTTGAGCAGCGCCTTGGACAGGATCTCGGGCCGGGTGATCAGGCTGCCGGCGGCGCCCAGCGAACCGCGAGTCAGTTCCTCGGTGACCACGATCATGCCCAGATTGTCTTCGTGCTCGTCGCTCTGGATGCCGCCGAAGCGTTCCGGAATGGAAATGCCGAAGCAGCCCATTTCCCGGACCTGATCGAGGATGGTGTCGGGAATGTCGAGATCGTGGCGGTGGATTTCCTCGGCCAGCGGCATCACCACTTCCTCGGCCACCCGGCGGAAGGTGTCGCGCATCATCTCGTGATGGTCGTCCAGCAGATAGGCGCCGGTCACGCCATCCTGACTGCGCACCCGCTGACCCAGGTCGGCGAGCGTGGCCGCCGGCAATTGCGCCAGGCAGAACCCACGCACCGCCGGATGATCCACGGTGGCGTTCAGCCAGTTGTCGTTCAGGCCGAAATCGGCCGGGCGGGCGCTCAGACGGTTGCGGACGCCCTGAATGGCCTCGGCGGCGAACAGTAGCGCAAACCGCTCTTCCAGGATCGCCTCGCCGGTCGGGCCGCCGCCGGCCGCGCGCGCGCGCTGGGCGTAATCGAGCATGAAGCGGGCGCCGGTGACTTCCGCGCAGGACAGCGCCAGGTCGTAGCTCACCAGTTGGTGTTGGTCGAGCAGCGCGGCGGATACCTTGCCATCGGCTTTCTGGGTCCGTTCCTTGAGATCCGCCAACGCAAAGTCGAGCGCTTTCTGGACGGCGTTTAGCGCCAGGGCGGCCTGCTGCAACTGCTCTGCCGGATTCTGGATCGGTGCGGACATGGGTTTACCTCATCTGGTGACGGTTATTCGCGAAAACCATAAATTTAGTAAGTTCTAACGGCGAAGTGTAAGGGAAAATCGCTTGGAGCACACGGTTTGAAGCGGCGCGGCGGCAAAAAACTCCGGTGGAAATCGGCCGCTTGCATTTCGCAATGCGGTCGCTGTAAGCCGTATTGCCGATCCTGGCGCGAGCGGGTCGGTCCGCCTGGGATTATCCCTTATAATCGGGGATTGCCAGAACCGGGGCGTGACCCTGATTCCCCCAATCACCCCTCCAATCGTCATGGCGGGCGCCTCCGCAATTCGGGCGCGACGCCGTAACGCAAGAGATCCATCGTGGCCATAACCCCTACCGCATCGAACGAAATCAGTCACTACGCCGGCTTGCTGGCGCTCGAACTGGACCCGCAACGGGCCGATTTCACCGGCGTGCCGCCCGAACCGCTGAGCGTGACGGCCGCCACCGCCCTGGCCAGCCATCTTGCCAAGGATTTGGACCGTATTCTCGACGGCATCCACCATCTGGGATTGATCCTGCCGGGGGCGCTGTACGATCAGACCGAGATTCTCCGCCCCGGCTTTCCCCTGATTGGCGCCCTAAGCGAATTGTACAGCGGCAGCGACCGCGACCGGATATTCAAACCCCGCCTGATCGCCCTGGGCAGCGACCGCGGCTATTTCCCCGTCGCCGGCATCGACCCACAGCGCCGGCCCGGTTCCGGTCCCCTGCTGTTGCTGCCGTTCTGTTTCGTCGGCCCCCGCGACGACATCGCCCGGTTGGCGCGCGTCATGGAAAACACCCTGCTGCAAGATGGCGAAACCTCGCAGGCTACGCGCGAGGCGGTCCAGCGGGCGTTCGGACTGACCGCGACGAATCTGTCCTACGCCACCATCGGCGATCTGTGCGCGCTGCTGCGGGTACAACTGGATGGCAACGGTCTGCTGCCGCTGTGGGAATTGCTGGAGCAGTCCTGGTTCGAACGGCCCGGCGTCCGCTCCGTGACTCTGGACGGCGGCAACCGCTTCCTGGTGGCCGGCGATCACGCCCATACCCCGTTTTATACCTTCGACGACTGGGCGCAGTTTGGGCCGGGCCGCTCCCTACCGGCGGCCGAACTGGGGGAAGGTTACCGGCGCTGGGCGCGCTCGCAGCGGCAATATGCCCTGGCTTTGGAGGCTTATGGACTGCATGTGCGCTGGGTGCTGGCCAACCCGCAACTCGAAGCAACGCTGGCCGTCGCGGACGGCGAGGCGGCGAAGGCGGCGTTGCGGGAAATTCCCTGCCTGTCGGGGGATTATCTGGTCGAAGCGATTTTCCAGAACGACAGCGCGCACCCGGAACGGCGGATGTCGATCACCAACCAGGCCGACCCGGAACTGGGCACCCTGGCCTATACGGTCACCACCCTGGACGACAACGGACAATTGCTGCGACTGGAACATCACTACCCGTTGCGACCGCGGGGCTTAAATACGATCGTCGACCGGCTGATCCAGCGCTGCGACGAACAGGGCACCGAACGGCAAGTCCTGCATCCAGGCCGGCTGCTGTACTCGGAGAGCGGGCGAAACTTGCGGGCCGCGACCGTCGCCGACTTGCCGGCGTCAACGGAGCGGCTGCATTAACAGGGTGGGCACGCCCGACAACCCGTCACGTCATCGACTCTGTCCCGTGACGGGAAAAGGGCCGAATGCGGGCAAGCCATTTCAATTTCAGTTCATTTCAATTTCAATAATGCGCCACCCGGGTCGTGCCGTCGTAACCGGTCAACACTCGCACCCGGTCGCCGGGATAAAACGGCTCGTCGGCGGCCTGAGTGACGGCCAGCATCCGACCGTTGTCCAACTGGACGGTGATTTCCAGGCCCGGCTGCCGGGTCGCGTTCTCCTCGATCGCCGAGCCGGCCAAACCACCCAGCACGGCCCCGCCGATGGCGCCGGCCACCTGACCCCGGCCCTTGCCGATGGTGCTACCGGCCAGGCCACCCAAGGCCGCGCCGCCCACCGCGCCCACACCGCTCTTGGTTCCCTCGATCAGTACCTGACGGACGCTCTCCACATAGCCCAAGCGCACATCCTGAGCTTCACGGGCCTGACTACGGCTATAAGCACCGCCGGACATGCTGGCCGGACAGCCGCTCAACACCAAGCCCGCCGCCAGCACCACCGCCACCGTCGCCGTCGTTTTCATCGATCGCATCGTCCACCTCGTCGCGCATCGGCATTGTTCGAATTGAAATCGGTCGGGCATTATAGCCAAACTCACCCGTCAACATAGTCGGCGACACTGAATCGCGACTGAACTGCCCGCCGCCAATGGATTCCCATCTCTCGCCGTGCAACACCGCACCCTTCCTTCCATGCTGTCGCCTGTTCGTCGCGACGCTCTGGCCGGCGTTCTGTTGGCGCTGATGATCGCCGCCTCGGTCGCTCCAGGCGTATCGCTGCTGCCCGCCGGACTATTGGGTTGGACCGCCGCCCTGCTGCTAAGTTATCGATTGAGCTGGCGGCAGCGCATTCAAAGCGCCTGGTTGATCGGGCTCGGAGTCGCCGGCATTGCCTGGGGAACCCTGCATGGCGCAGCGCTCGATCCGACCCGGATTCTTGCCGGTAATCAGGGACTGGTCAGCCTGCTGGCGGCCGTGTCCTTTCTACGGCTGGTGACCCGGCCGGGCGAAGCAGATCCCGGCCTACCCGCGCCACGCGGTCGAAAAGCCTTATGGCGGACCCTGCTTGGGGTGCATCTGTTCGGCGCGGTGATCAACCTGTCCACCGTGGTGATCCTGGGTGACCGCATGGCCACCCGCGGGCGTCTGGGCAAGCGCCGGGCGCTGGCGCTGACCCGGGGTTTCGCGGCGGCGGCGTTCTGGTCGCCGTTCTTTTCGGCCATGGCCGCCGCGCTGACCTACGCGCCGGGCGCGCGGCTGGGCGTCGTCGTGTTGGCGGGCCTGCCGATGGCCGCGTTCGCCCTCTGGCTGACCGCCCGCGAAATCGATCCCGAGAATCCCAAGTTGGGGGCGCCGTTCATCGGTTACCCCATGCGTTTCAGCGCATTGTGGATTCCCGGCCTGCTGGTGCTTATCGTGCTGACCGTCCACGCCTGGACGCCGGATTGGTCGATCCTGGCCATCGTCGCCCTCAGCGCGCCGTTGCTGACGGTTCTGATTCTGGTCGCGCGGCATGGATTCGCGGCGCGGCTCCCGCTCAAGGATCATGTGACGCAAGGCTTGGCCAGCACGGTCAACGAATTGGCGTTGTTTTTGGCGGCGGGCGTGCTGGCGGCGGGTCTGATTGGCTTGGCTGGAACGCTGGGGGATTGGCTGCCGTTCGAGCGATTCGGAGCGCCGCAGGCCAGCCTGCTGTTGCTGGTCATGGTCGGCGCCGCCGCCTTGGGCGTGCATCCGGTCATCACCATCGCCAGCTTCGGGGTCTGGCTGGCGCCGCTGCACCCCGAACCCAATCTGCTGGCGATCACCCTATTGATGAGCTGGGCTATCGGCGTGCCGGCCAACCCGCTGTCCGGCCTGCACCTGATGATGCAAGGCCGCTATGGGATCGACGGCTACGCCTTCCTGCGCTGGAACGCCGACTACGTGCTCAGGTGTCTGGGGGTGGGGGTGATGCTACTGTATGCATATGGGACGATGTTGGAGGTTTGAGATAAGATCGAAATGGAAGCCTATAGCCTGTTTTATCGTCTGTTTCAGGAACACCCGGATCTGGCTACTCGAATTGGCGGGGTCACCAATTCCGGAGGGTGGGCGCAATAGCCTTGCTTAGCAATATAGGCTTTCCGAGCAACAGTGGATCTTTGCTGGAATCTCCGACGACGCACGGGATGGTCAACCCTTGGAAACCACTTTAACTGCCCAAAACTTGGGGATCACTATAGCAATCCTCTGTAAGTTGTGGATTGATCGGTGATAACGGACGCCCTCACCCCCGACCCCTCTCCCGCC